>NZ_JBITFY010000002.1:186266-684506 GCF_044456585.1 Streptosporangium sp. NPDC050855 | reverse complement strand
CCCGGGAGACGACCGGGTTGATAGGCTGGAAGTGGAAGCGCAGTAATGTGTGGAGCTGACCAGTACTAATAGGCCGAGGACTTGACCACAAAGCATCATGCTCGCGTCCACTACGCAATTCTGAGACAACAACCAGTGTTCTGGTTTGTGTGTTTCATAGGGTTACGGCGGTTATGGCGAAGGGGAAACACCCGGTTACATTCCGAACCCGGAAGTTAAGCTCTTCAGCGCCGATGGTACTGCACCGGGGACGGTGTGGGAGAGTAGGTCACCGCCGGACAATCTTTCGAAAGCCCCCACCGTTGGTGGGGGCTTTCGTGTTTCCCGGGGTGCTTTCTTGCTTCCCGAGGGTTCTTTCCCGGGGGGTTCTTCTGGCCTTGGTGGGGTTGTTCTCCTGCGGGCCCCTGGCGTGCTCTCAGCCGTCACGCCTTCCGCTCGTCGACGGCAGCGAACGCACCAAGGACACCGGCCGAATCGAAAGCAGGGATCGGCCGCCGGGAATCGCCCCACGATCCGGCCCCCACACGTCAGCCGATTCGCAGGGCCTCAGCCGATTGGCAGGGCCACCGGACCCGGCCGGCCGCGATCCGCCCTGGCGTCGATCGCAGGCACCCGGGCCTACCGGCCTGTTGATTCGACGCCGATCCCGGATCGTCCACCGCGGCCGTTCGTCAGCCGTTCCTCAGTCGTTCGGCGACCTCGGCCATCACCAGGGGGTTCTGATACTCCCTCCATAGGACGATCTTGCCGTCTCGCGCCCTGAGGACGCCGATGAACGATGAGGAGGCCCGGTGCCCGGTGGCGACGACGGTACCCGTGAGCTCGTACTCGACAACGATCACTTCGGGGTCGGCGGTCTCGTGGATCACCACGTCGCGGATCTCCTCCAGCCTGTACTGCCGGGCGAACGCGGCCTGTTGGGGACCGGTGAAGCGACGGACCGCCTCCTGTCCCTGCAGCCGCCGGGGCGTGCCTTCGGTGGCGAAGGGAATCTCGATGACGGCGTCGTCGGCCAGCTCGTCCGCGATGCCACCGGTGTTCTCCGTCCAGTGACGTCGCATGCGGTCGAAGAGGTCGACGGGGCCGGGAACGAGAATGGATTCGGGCATGGTGGATCCTTTCGGGAACGACTACTAAGATGAGTAGAAACTCACTCTATGATCGTGAGTCAGTACTCACTTTGTCAACGTCGCGTCGTTGCACCAGGTGCCAACATCGCCTCGGCCTCGCCCGCAGCCGACGTCTTCCCGCGTCGGCGTCGCGCCGGCCTCGTGTCATCGGCCGTGCGGTGTCGCCCGGGTGCCGCCCCGGTGTCGCGTTCTGAAGCATCGTGGAGAGGATGGAGCCCATGACCCCGGCCAAGCCGTCATCGGACCGTACGGACGATTCCGGCGGCGCCAGGCCGCTGCGTGCGGACGCCCGGCGCAACCGGGAACGCATCATCGCGGTGGCCGAGGCCGTCTTCGCGGAGAAGGGGCCCTCGGCGTCGACCGAGGAAGTCGCCGCCCGCGCGGGGGTCGCCATCGGCACGGTCTTCAAGCACTTCCCGACCAAGCAGGCCCTGCTGCAGGCCATCATGAAGGGCCTGCTGGAGCGGCTGACCGAGGAGCTGTCCGCTCTCGCCGCCGGTTCCCGTCCCGGTGAGGAGTTGTTCGACTTCATCGCGGGCGTGGTCGAGCAGGCGGCGCACAAGAGGACCGTGGTCACCCTGCTGGCCGAGACCGGCGTCGATCTCCAGGTCGCGGGTTCGCTCCAGCTGCTGCGCGACGGGATCGAGACGCTCCTGGTCCGCGGTCAGAAGGCCGGGACCGTCCGGGAGGACGTCCGGCTCGACGAGGTGCTCGCCCTGCTCACCGGTCTCTGCCACGGAGCGCTTCACGCCGGCTGGGACGCCGACCTCCAGCGCCGTACGCTGGCCATCGTGTTCGGGGGGTTGCGGGGTCAGCCGGACGCGGCGCGCAGCAGGGGCTCGATCCGGTAGGGGACCTGGATCGAGAGGGCGATCGTGGTGTCGGTCCGCTGGACCGCGGGGGAGGCCAGGATGCGGGCGATGATCTCCTGAAGCTCGGGCGTGCCGCGCGCGACCACCCGGCAGAGCAGGTCGGCCTGGCCGCTGGTGCCGTACACCTCCAGGATCTCCGGTACGGACTCCAGGGCGCGTACGGCCTCGTTCAGCCGGCCCTGGGCGATCTGCAGCGAGACGAACGCCAGGATCGGGTACCCGGCGCCCTCGGGGGTGACCGTGGGGCCGAAGTCGGCGATGACGCCGCGGGCCGTGAGCTTCTCGACGCGGGCCTGCACGGTGCCGCGGGCCACGCCGAGCAGGCGGGCCAGCTCGGTCAGGCCGATGCGCGGGTGGGCTCGCATGGTGATCAGGAGGCGGCCGTCCAGCTCGTCTATCGACATGATTCCGAGGATCGCACCGGATTGGTCGATTCGACCAGTCCTCAGGGGGAGTCGCCGTGCGTTCCTGAGCGGATCGCCCAGTGGAACTGGCCGCTCTTGTCAACGATTCGAGAAATTGCTGTCATTTCCTACATGTTCGAGGAAGCGCAGTATTTCGCACCGGTGGCGACCCGTGACGACGGCACGATCGAGGTCGAGCTCGGCGCGGGTCATCCCGGTTTCGCGGACCCGGTCTACCGCGCTCGCCGCAACGCGATCGCCGCGCTCGCGGTGGGCTACGTACCGGGTACGCCGATCCCGACGGCCGAGTACACCGACCAGGAACACGAGGTGTGGGCCCTGGTCAGTCGTGAACTCGCCCTCAAACACCACAAGTACGCCACCACCGAGTACGTGAACGCGGCGGAGCGGCTCAGGCTGCCGGCCGAGCGCATCCCGCAGCTGCAGGAGGTCGGGGACCTGCTGGAGCCGCTGACCGGGTTCCGGTACCTGCCGGCCGCCGGTCTGGTGCCGCTCAGGGACTTCTACGGGGTGCTGGCCGACGGCCTCTTCCATTCCACGCAGTACATCCGGCACCACTCCACGCCGCTGTACACGCCCGAGCCGGACGTGATCCACGAGGTGATCGGGCACGCCAACGCGCTCGCCTCCGACCGGTACTCCAGGCTCTACCGCCTGGCCGGGCAGGCCGCCCGCCGGGTGGAGGGCAAGGAGGCCCTGGAGTTCATCTCGAAGATCTTCTGGTTCACGCTGGAGTTCGGCGTGATGACGGACCAGGGCGAGCTGCGGGCGTACGGCGCGGGCATCCTGTCCTCCTACGGGGAGATCGAGGAGTTCCGGGGGATGGACATCCGTCCGCTGGACATCGCCGCCATGGGCACCACCCACTACGACATCACGAAATATCAGGATGTGCTGTTCAGGGCGGAGTCGCTGGAGCACCTCGAGGACGTCGTCGGAGGGTTCTGGGAGACCTGCGACGACGAGAGCATCGCGCGGCTGACCGCCGACGCCCGCTGAACGACGGGCTCGTCGCCCTGCCGGTGGGGGCGGCCGGAGGTGAAGCCACCCCGGCCGCCCGGCCGATCGACCGCGAATGGTGACGCCACCGCGGGCGCCCGGCCGATCCCGGAGGATGACACCACCGCGGGCGCCCGGCCGTTCACGGGAGGTGACGCCGCCGATGCTCGCCCGGCCGGTCGCCGGTGGCCGGCCCGGGGGCGACCGGGGTGAGATCGTCCCCCGGTTAATCGCCGCCGTTCCCTAAGGCCGGGCATCGATCCGGTCCGACATTTCCTGGCTCATGCCCTGATTGGGGCTAGGTTCCACTTCATCGTCTTCCTGTCACTCTCGGTTGGACATATCCCGATCGCGACGTCATGGGAGAGCGGTGGGATGTGATGACAAGAGCCGGTAGCCGGGTGGCCGGGGCCGTGATCCTGGTGACCATCGCGCAGATCAGCGGATGCGGGGTGCACCGGGACCCGTCGCCGGTGGGCCTGTCCTCGGTGACCCCGTCCTCCACGCCTCAGGCGGCACCGACGCCCCCGATGTCCACGGCGTCCCCGACCGGGCCGTTCCTGGCCGCGGACCCCCCGCCCACCTTCCCCGGGACCGCACCGCCGTCCGCTTCCGGCAGGGCGCCGGCCGCCGAGCCTCCGCGCTTCCACTCCGGGAGGCTGAGCCGCAGGCTGGACGCGTTCCTGGCGGCGTACGGGGGGCGGACCACCCTTTCGGTACGGGACCTGACCACGGGCCGGCACTACCGCTACCACCGGGCCCTGCGGCTGCCGACGGCCAGTGCGTCCAAGATCGGAATCCTGGCGGCGCTGCTGCTCGAGACGCGGTGGCGCGACCTCGACCGGCGTGCCAGGTCCGACGCGCGCAAGATGATCCGCTTCAGCGACAACGGCGCGGCCGACCGCCTGTACGAGCGGATCGGCCTGGAGAACGGGCTGGACGTGGCGAACCGCAGGCTCGGCCTCAGGCGGACCCACACGCCCGGCGGCCGGTGCGTGAACCTGTACTGCTGGGGCATCACGCAGACCACCGCCGAGGACCAGACCCGGCTGGTCAGGGCGCTGGCCACGGACAGGAGCCCGCTGGAACCCGCGACACGCCGCCGGGTGCTCGGGCTGATGGAGAGGGTCGCCCCCGACCAGAAGTGGGGGATCAGCGCGGGCGCGTGCGAGGGGGACCGCGTGGCGCTGAAGAACGGCTGGCTGCGGCATGTGACGAACGGGCGCTGGGTGGTGGTCAGCGCCGGGCTGATCCGCGGGCACGGGCACGACTACGCGGTGGCCGTCCTCACCGGGGACAGCCTCAGCATGGGAACCGGCATCGCCAAGATCGAGGGTGCGGTCGAGCGCGTCATGGCCGCCTTCCGGGGCGGGCTCGGCTGCCGGGCGGTCGAGAGCGGCCGAAGTGGCGAGGGCGCCGAGGACGGCAAGGACGGCAAGGACGGCGAGGACGGCCAGGCTGGCGAGGGCGGCGAGGGCGGCGAGGGCGCAGCCGGTGGACCCGGCAGGGCCGGTGAGGCCGGTGAGGTCCGCAGGGCCGGCGCGGCCGACGAGGACTGAGCGGCCCGCGGAGCGGCCATGCCGGGCCCTTCGGGAAGACCCGCTTCCGGAACGTGCCCCCGCATCGCTCCGGAACCGCTCCGGGGCCACGCCGGGGCCACGCCGGGGTCGTCCGGCTCGGGGGTGCGATGTCGTCGTCCCGCGAGCCGTGGGCCCCGGAGCCCGGTGGCGCGGCGTGGCGCGTCGTCCGCCGGTGTCCGGTCAGGAGGCCTTGGCCGTCAGGCGGTACCCCACTCCCCGGACGGTCTGGATCAGCCGGTCGTCGTTGTCGCCGAGGCGGGCGCGAAGGCGCTTGACGTGCACCGCGATGGTGTTGGTCGACGTGGTGTCGGTGGAGTGCCAGACGTGCCGCATGATCTGCTCCCGCGTCACCGTACGGTGGGCGTTGCGCATCAGGTAGTGCAGCAGCTCGAACTCGCGCAGCGGCAGGTGGACGATCCGGCCGTCGACGCTCACCTGGTAGGCGTTCACGTCCAGCTCCACCCCGCCGACCACCAGGGTGCCGCGGGTGGCGGAGTCACCGCTGAACGCGGCGTGGATGAGCGGCAACAGCTCGGGCACCCGGTACGGGCGGGCGACGCACGCGGTGGCCCCGGCCGCCAGTGCCTGAACGGCCTGCTGGGCGTGGCCCTCGCCCACGCCCAGCAGAACGGGTACGGCTCTGGTGAGCCGTACCGCGCGGACGAACTCGACCGCGCCGATGACCGGCAGAGAGGCGCTGACGAGAACGACGTCGGGCCGGAACGCCCCGGCCTGCAACAGCGCCTGGGCGCCGTCGGTGACGGCCATGACCTTCACGCCTTCGCGTTCCAGGGTCTCTGCGAGGTCATGGGCCATGGCCGCTTCCGGATCGGCCACCAGCAGCATGGGCGCCGTCCGTGTGTCCTCGTCCACCTCGGGTGCCGTTTGCGGCTGGATCACCCGGATCCTCCAATGGGTTAGCCGAAGCGGCCGGTGATGTAGTCCTCGGTCCGCTTGTCGGTGGGGTTGGTGAAGATGCGGCTGGTCTCGTCGAACTCCACCAGCCGGCCGTGCCGTACCCCGGCCTCGTCCACCTCGGCCGTGAAGAACGCCGTGCGGTCCGAGACGCGGGCGGCCTGCTGCATGTTGTGCGTGACGATCACGATCGTGTAGTCGCGCGTCAGCTCCTGCATCAGGTCTTCGATCTTGGTGGTCGCGATCGGGTCCAGGGCCGAGCAGGGCTCGTCCATGAGGATCACGTCGGGCTTCACCGCGATCGCCCGCGCGATGCACAGACGCTGCTGCTGGCCTCCGGAGAGGGAGAGCGCGTTCTGCTTGATCTTGTCCTTGACCTCGTCCCAGAGCGCGGCCTTGGTCAGCGCGCCCTCGACGATGTCGTCCATGTTGCCCTTGACCCCGTTGACCCGGGGGCCGTAGGCGATGTTGTCGTAGATCGACTTGGGGAAGGGGTTCGGCTTCTGGAAGACCATGCCGATCCGGCGGCGGACCTCGATCGGGTCCACGTGGTCGCCGTACAGGTCCTCGTCGTGGTAGAGGATCTTGCCGGCCGCGCGGGCTCCGGGGATGAGGTCGTTCATCCGGTTGAAGCAGCGCAGCACGGTGCTCTTGCCGCAGCCGGAGGGGCCGATCATGGCGGTGATCTCGCGGTTGCCGATGGTCAGGTCGACCCCGCGCACCGCCTCGTAGTCGCCGTAGAAGACGCTGAGCCCGGAGACGGTGAAGACCGGGTCGAGGGCCTCGATGGTACGGGGGACTTCGGGTCCGCGCACGTTCACATTCGGCACGGAAATTCCAATCTCGGACATTTCTTTCCTCACCAGCGCTTCTGGTAGCGGTTACGGAGCCAGATGGCGACCGAGTTCATCAGGAGCAGGATCGCCAGCAGGATCACGATCGCCGCCGCGGCGAGGATGGCGAACTCCTCCTGGGGACGGCTGATGAAGCTGTAGATCTGCAACGGCAGGACGGAGAAGCTGCTCCACACGCCCTCCGGGTTGAACCGGACCAGTGTCGCGGCGCCCAGCATCAGGAACGGGGCGGCCTCGCCGATCGCCCGGGAGAGCGCCAGGATCGAGCCCGTCGCGATGCCGGGGATCGACGCGGGCAGCACCTGGCGGTAGATGGTCTGCCACTGGGTGGCGCCCAGCGCCAGCGAGCCCTCGCGGATCGACGGCGGCACCGCGCGGATCGCCTCGCGGGCGGAGATGATCACGATGGGCAGCACGAGCAGCGAGATGGTGACCGCGCCGGTCATCACGGTGAAGCCGAACTGCAGCCAGCGGGCGATGATGCCCAGGCCGAGGATGCCGTAGACGATCGAGGGAACGGCCGCCAGGTTGGAGATGTTCAGCTCGATCAGCCGGTTGTACCACTTGGTCTTGTCGGCGTACTCCTCGAGGTAGATCGCCGCGAGGATGCCGGTGGGCAGGGCCATGACCGCGGTCAGGCCGATGATCCACAGGGTGCCGAGGATGCCCGACTGGATGCCGGCGGTCTCCGGGCGGCGGATCGAGGGCTGGTTCTCCCACAGGACCGAGTTCAGGCGTGGCCAGCCCTCCTCGACCACGTAGACGAGGAGCATGGCCAGGAACAGCAGGGCGATGGCCAGGCTGGCCATCAGCGCGATGCGGAAGAGGTGTTCCTTGAGCGGGCGTCCCTTGCTCGCGAGCTGCACGGCGGAGCGCGGGGTGGTGAGGATGGCCATCAGTCGTAGACCTCGCGATACTTCTGGACCATGCGGGCGCTGAAGTAGTTCATCGTGAACGTGATCACGAAGAGCAGGGAGCCCACCGCGAAGATGGTCTTGTAGGCGATCGAACCGACCGAGGCGTCGCCGGAGCCGGCCTGGGCGATGAAGGCCGCCATGGTGGCCATCTCGTTGCCCGGGTAGAGCGTGAAGACGGACTTGAAACCGCCCGCGATGGCCACGATCATCGTCTCGCCCGCGGCCCGGGAGACCGCCAGGATGATGGCGGCGACGATGCCGGAGAACGCGGCGGGGACCACGACGCGCACCGAGGTGAGCATCTTGGAGGCGCCGAGGGCGTACGAGCCCTCGCGCAGGCCGTTCGGGACCGCCGCCATCGCGTCCTCCGACAGGGACGCGACGATCGGGATGATCATCACGCCGACGAGGAGACCCGCGGCGAGCGCGTTCTTGCCGTCCAGGTTCAGGAAGGGGAAGACGTCCCTCAGCAGCGGGGTGACGAAGGTCAGGGCGAAGAAGCCGAAGACCACCGTGGGGATGCCCGCGAGGACCTCCAGCACCGGCTTGAAGATCTTACGGGTCCTGGCGGAGGCGTACTCCGACAGGTAGATCGCGGCGGCCAGGCCGAGCGGCACGGCGACCACGACGGCGATGAGGGTGATCTCCAGCGTCGCGACCAGAAGCGGCCACACGCCGAACGACGGCGGGTTGAACAGCGGCCCCCAGCTGGTCGAGCCGAAGAACTCACCCAGGCTCACCGCGGCGAAGAACTCGATGGTCGGTTCCAGGAGGGCGATGACGATGCCGACCGTGGTCGCCACCGACACCATCGCCGCGGCCAGCAGGACGGCCTTGATGACGGACTCGCCGTAACGCGGGCGCGACCGCGCCAGGGACCCCGGGGTCCCTGGAACGGTCGTGCGGTGCTGTGCCGACATCAGCCGGCGCTCTTCAGCGACGTGATGTCCGCCTTGAGCTTGGCCTCCTGCTCGGAGTTGAGCGGGATGAACTTCGCGTCCTTGGCGATCGCGTTGATGTTGCCGGCGTAGAAGTCGAGGAAGGCCGCGACCTCGGGCCGCTTCGCCGCCGTGGTGGAGGGGTAGATGAACAGCGAGCGGGCGAGCGGGGTGTACTTGCCGCCCTGCGCGCTCTCCACGCTCGGGGCCACGCAGCCCTCGCCGGAGTCGATCTCCAGGGCCTTGAGCTTGGCGGCGTTCTCCTCGAAGTAGGTGAAGCCGAAGTAGCCCAGGCCGCCCTTGGCGCCCGCGACACCGGTGACGATGTCGTTGTCGTTCTCGCTCGGGCTGTAGTCCTTGCGGCTGGCGCCCTCTTCACCGTTGATCTCGTCGGTGAAGTAGTCGAAGGTGCCGGAGTCGGTGCCGGGACCGTAGAGCTTCAGCTCCTCGGCCGGGAACTTGGCGTCGACGTCCTTCCAGGTCTTGACCTTGCCCTCGGCCGCCGGCTCCCACATCTTCTTGAGCTGGTCGGTGGTGAGGCAGGTGGCCCAGTCGTTCTCCTTGGAGACCACGACGGTCAGCGCGTCGACGGCCACCGTGAGCTCGGTGAACTTGATGCCCTTGGCGTCACAGGCCGCCTTCTCCTCGTCCTTGATCGCACGGGAGGCGTTGGAGATGTCGGTCTCGCCGGCGCAGAACCGCTCGAAGCCGCCGCCGGTGCCCGAGGTGCCGACCGGCACCTTGACCTGGGGCTGCTCCTCGCTGAAGAGCTCGGAGGCCGCCTGGGTGAGGGGGGCCACGGTGCTGGAGCCGTCGATCTTGATCTCGCCGCTCAGCTGCGCGCTGCCCTCGCCGCCCGCGGCAGAAGGGTTCGCGGCGGTGGTGCTGCCGTCACTGCTGGGCTTGGCGTCGCCACCGCAGGCGGCCGCGAGCGAGACGACGAGCGCGGCCGTCGCCACCGCGCTGAGACGGCGCTGTCCACTGGTCACGGTATGTTCCTTCTCCGTAGTGAGATCTGTTCTCGATGACTCCGATGAAACCGGGGCAAAGTGAACGGAGATGAAACGAGCCATGACCGGGGCCGGAAGAGGTGAGCCCGCGGGTGTGAATATCGGGGCTTGGCCGAGGGCATGACACCGGTTTCCGGACCGCGGTGGACGCTCAAGGGGCCGTGACGGCTCCATTACCCGGACGTGGTGCGCGCGGTGGCCGGGAGTGGCCCGGTGGGCGGATCCGGGCTGGTCGGGACGGATGAGGGCCGTGGTGCGGGGCCGAGGCCCCGGGTACGGGACGCGGATGCCCCGGGAACGAGCGGGGGAGCGGCCCGACGGGCCGGCCCCGGTACCGGGGACTTCGGCAGCCGGTCACGTCCGGTGCACCGATCCGTTCACCTTCCGGACATCCGGGTGAGCGGACGGGGTCCGGCCCGGGGCCGTCGCGTACGGGCGGCGGGCTCCGCGGAGGAGGGCGGGCGAGAGCCGGCGACGGACCGTCCGGAAGGGGGCGGACGGAGACGGTGACGGACCGCCCCGGAGGACATCAGACGGGAAGGGTCAGCGGCCCGGAACCGAGGCGTTCGAGCACACTGCCGTGCAGGGGGCCGTTGCTGCACAGCAGGCTGCCGCCGTCGATGTCGGGGACGCCCGACAGGTCGGTCCAGATGCCGCCCGCCTCCTCGACGATCACGGTCAGGGCCGCGATGTCCCAGGCGGAGAGCTCGGGCTCGGCCGAGACGTCGACCGCGCCCTCGGCGACGAGCATGTGCGACCAGAAGTCCCCGTAGGCGCGGCTGCGCCAGACGGAACGGTTCAGGTCGAGGAACGCGTCGAGCTTTCCGGCCTCCTCCCAGCCGCCCAGGCTGGAGTAGGAGAACGAGGCGTCCTGCAGGGAGGTGACCGAGGAGACCTGGCAGCGGGTGGCCTTGGTCAGGCTCCTGCCGGTCCAGGCGCCGCTGTCGCGGGCGGCCCACCAGCGGCGGCCCAGGGCGGGGGCCGAGACCAGGCCGACGACGACGCGTCCCTGGTCGAGCAGGGCGATGAGGGTGGCCCAGACGGGCACCCCGCGCACGTAGTTCTTGGTGCCGTCGATCGGGTCGATGATCCATGAGCGCTCGCCGCGGCCGCTCTCGCCGAACTCCTCGCCGATGACGGCGTCGCGCGGACGGGCCCGGGAGAGGGTGTTGCGGATCGCCTTCTCGGCCGCCTGGTCGGCGTCGCTCACCGGGGTGAGGTCGGGTTTCGTCTCCACCCGCAGGTCCATGGCCTTGAACCTGCGCATGGTCAGATCGTCGGCGGCGTCGGCCATGACGTGCGCCAGGCGAAGATCGTCGTTGTAACCCGTCACGGGGGGAAACGCTACCCTGTCACCGGCCGTACGGAGGAGAGCGGAGCAAGGGGAACAATCGTGTCGCGCCCCACCAGGCACTGGAATAGCGCGTAAATCATCCGTCGACGGTTAAGTTACCAGCGAGTAGCATTCTCGTCATGACCTTCGATGTGGGTGACCTCATGCTGCAGAGCGTCCCGTTCGCCAGGACGCTGGACGTCTCGTTCGACACGGTGGAACCGGGTCGTGCCGTCGCCCGGATGCCCGACCGGGCCGACCTGCACAACCACGTGGGCGGCCCGCACGCCGGGGTCCTCTTCAGCGTCGCCGAGGTCGCCTCGGGCGCCACCATGATCTCGGTCTTCGGCGACCAGCTGTCGCGGGTCACCCCGCTGGTGACGAACGCGACGATCCGCTACCTCAAGCTCGCCAAGGGCGAGATCGTCGCCGAGGCCCGCCTCCAGGCCTCCAAGGAGGAGGTCGTGGCCAAACTGGACGCGGGAGAGCGCCCCGAGTTCGACGTGCTGATCGAGATCAGGACCGCCGACGGCACCGTGGTATCCGAGATGACGGTCACGTGGACGTTTAAATTGCGACGCTGACGCGTCGCGGTGAGTTGTGTTCGTTGCGACGCTGACGCGTCGCGGTGAGTTGTGTTCATTGCGACGCTGCGCGTCGCGGTGAGTCCGCTCGGATCCGGCGCTGACACATGGCGACGCTGACGCGTCGCGGTGAGTCCGCTCGGATCCGGCTCCTTCCCTCGTCGGGCGTGGTCGCTCGTTCCTCACGATCACGCCCTCCTCGGTCCAGTCGCCGGCGCGGACTCACTGGGGTCCCGAAGGGATGCTCATGAGGCTGTGTCGGCGACATGGCGTGGTGCGGTTCGGGAGCTCTCGGGAGGGCGAGTCGCCGAGGGGCAGAGGGCGGGGCGCGTCCAGGGGTCAGGGGTCCTGGGGGTGGTCCTCTTCCGGGGCGCCTTCCCGGCTGGCGAGGAGGCGGCGCAGGGAGGCGAGCCGGGCCGGGTCGGCGTGGCCCGCCGCGACCCAGGCGTCCAGGGCGCACTCGTCGGAGAGGTGGTTGCAGCCCTTGGGGCACTGGACGGTGCCCTCGATCAGGTCGGGGAAGCCCGCCAGCACCGTCTCCACCGAGACGTGGGCCAGTCCGAAGCTGCGGACGCCGGGGGTGTCGATGATCCAGCCGCCCTCCGGCAGCTCCAGGGCGACCGCCGAGGTGGAGGTGTGGCGGCCCCGGCCGGTGACCGCGTTCACGTGGGAGACGGCCCGGTTGGCGTCCGGGACCAGGGCGTTGACCAGCGTCGACTTGCCCACGCCCGAATGGCCGACGAGCACGCTGATGCGGCCCTTCAGGCGCGTCCGTACCTCGTCGAGGCCGCCGCCCTTCTGGACCACCACGTACGGCACCCCGAGGGGGGCGTAGAGCGCGACCAGCTCCTCGGGTGAGGCGAGGTCGGACTTGGTGAGGCAGAGCAGCGACTCGATGTCGGCGTCGAAGGCCGCGACCAGCATCCGGTCGATCATCCGGGGCCGGGGCGGCGGGTCGGCCAGGGCCGTCACGATGACCAGCTGGTCGGCGTTGGCGACCACGGGACGCTCGATGCCGTCGGTGTTGTCGGTGTCGTCCGCGGAGCGGCGGAGCATGGAGACGCGGGGCTCGACGCGTACGACGCGGGCCAGCGTGTTCTCCATGCCGGAGACGTCGCCCACCAGGGCGACCCGGTCACCGACCACGATCCCCTTGCGGCCCAGCTCGCGTGCCTTCATGGCGACCACGACCCGGCCGCTCATCGCGGCGCCCTCGGCGTGGTCCTTCTTGCGGCGGCGTCCCTTCTCGCCCGCCGACTCGACCAGGCACGTGTAGCGCCCGCGGTCCACGGCGACCACGAAGGCGGGGACCGCGTCCTCGTGGGCAGGGCGGATCCGGGTCCGGGGCCGGGATCCCTTGCCCGGCCTGACCCTGACGTCGTCCTCGTCGTACTCGCGCTTTCTCAGCTTCTCCGCCTCGTCCGGCCCGGTGCCGCCCCCGCGGGGGCGGTGCTACCGGGCGCCTCCAGGGCCTGCCGGCCGTCGCTCGCCCTTCACCGCGCGCCGCGCAGCATGTCCGCCCACATGGAGGCGAACTCGGGCAGGGTCTTACCCGTGGTGGCGATGTCCTCCACCTCGACGCCGGGCACGGCCAGGCCGATCACCGCTCCGGCGGTGGCCATCCGGTGGTCGGCGTAGGAGTGGAACACCCCGCCGGACAGGGGGCGGGGCCGGATCTCCAGGCCGTCCTCGGTCTCGTTCGCGTCGCCTCCCAGGCCGTTGATCTCGGCCACCAGGGCGGCCAGCCGGTCGGTCTCGTGCCCGCGGATGTGGGCGACGCCGCCGATCCTGCTGGGGGAGTCGGCCAGTGCGGCCAGCGCGGCGATCGTCGGGGTCAGCTCCGCGACGTCCCGCAGGTCCGCCTCGATGCCGCCGATCCGCCCGGTGCCGGTGACCGCCAGCCCGTCGGGCGTGTGCTCCACGGAGGCGCCCATGTCCGCCAGCAGCGTGCGCAGCTGATCGCCCGGCTGGGTCGTGTGAGCGGGCCAGCCCGGGACGGTGACCGTGCCGCCCGTCACCATGGCGGCGCACAGGAACGGTGCCGCGTTGGACAGGTCCGGCTCCACCGTGAAGTCCCTGGCACCGATGGGACCGGGCTCGACGCGCCAGACGTCGGGCTCGGAGTCGTCCACCACGACGCCGAACTCGCGCAGCATCTGGACCGTCATCCGGATGTGCGGCTGCGAGGGGATCGGCGGGCCGTCGTGGCGTACCGTCACGCCCTTGGCGAAGCGCGCGGCGGTCAGCAGCAGGCCGGAGAGGAACTGCGAGGAGCCCGACGCGTCCAGCCGGACCTCGCCACCGGTCAGCGGGCCCCTGATCGTGAACGGCAGCGCGTCGCCGTTCACCTCGGCGCCCAGGGCGCGCAGCGCGTGCAGGATCGGCCCCATCGGGCGCCTGCGGGCGTGCGGGTCGCCGTCGAAGAACACCTCGTCCGCCGCCAGCGCCGCCATGGACGGCACGAAGCGCATGACCGTACCGGCCAGGCCCACGTCGATACGGGCACCGCCGGTGACCGGACCCGGCGTGATCGCCCAGTCGACGGCGGAGGCGCTCTCGTCGGAGGGGACCATGGTCGCCCCCAGCGCGCGCAGCGCGTCCACCATCAGGTCGGCGTCACGGCTGCGCAGCGCGCGCCGTACCGTGCCGGGGCCCTCGGCCAGCGCGGCGAGCAGCAACGCGCGGTTGGTCACGGACTTCGACCCGGGCAGGGCGACGGTCGCGCGGACGGGTTCGGTCGCGGTCGGGGCGGGCCACAGCGGAGCGGACATGGTCAAAAGCCTACCGGGACCCGGTGGGGACAGGTGTGAGTGGCGCGGGACCCGGATCTGCGGTGTCCGGCGCGCGGGGGACGGTCGTGACCTCCCGCCGGACGGCGCCGCGGCGGGGTGCCCTCGCCCGTCGTACCGGATGGGGCAAGATCGAAGGCCGAGGCCGGGGGTCCTCGTCGGGTAGGACGTGGCAAGGTGGAGGTATGTGCGGGAGATACGCCTCTGCGCGGAAAAAGCAGGAGTTGCTGGAGGAGTTCGAGGTCGAGCTCGACGGAGCCGCCGACGACGAGCTCAGGCCGGACTACAACGTCGCGCCCACGAAACCGGTGTACGCGGTGATGAGCCGGGTGCCCAAGAGCGCTCCGGAGGGTCGTGCGGTGCGGCAGCTCCGCGTGGTCCGCTGGGGGCTCGTCCCCGCCTGGGCGAAGGACCCGTCCATCGGCTCGAAGATGATCAACGCGCGGGTGGAGACGGTGGCGGAGAAGCCGTCCTACCGCAAGGCGTTCGCCGAGCGCAGGTGCCTGATCCCGGCCGACGGCTACTTCGAGTGGGCCGTGCTCGACGAGAAGGACGCCAAGGGCAAGCCGAAGAAGCAGCCCTACTTCGTCCATCCCGCCGACGGCGGCGTGATGGCCATGGCCGGGCTGTACGAGTTCTGGCGGGACAAGGGCCGCGCCGAGGACGACCCGCTCTCCTGGCTGGTGACCTGCACGATCATCACGACCGACGCCGTGGACGCGGCGGGTGTGGTCCACGACCGGATGCCGATGCTGATCGAGCGCGACCGCTGGAGGGACTGGCTCGACCCGGGCGTGGCCGACGCGAAGGAGTTCCTGATCCCCGCGGGCTCCACCGGCCTGGAGATCTACCCGGTCTCCACCGCGGTCAACTCGGTGCGCAACAACGGCCCCGAACTGCTGGAGCCGATGAAGATCGGCGAGGGGGAGAGCACGAAGCGCTCCTGACGCCGTCCGGCCCGCCGGTTCCGGTGGGCCGGCCCGCGAACCCGTAAAACATCGGCCACGCGGTGTAAAACTTCCGGGGAGCGGGCATCCGGTGAGGAAAGCGGTGCCTCGGGCGCGACGAAGAGGTCACCGCCGCAGAGCTCACCCCCTTTGCGCCTGACGGGAGAGTCGGGGGATCCCTTCACAGGCCGCCCCCGTCGCCCGGAGGTGCGGAGTCGTGGATGTCATGACCATGCGCGAGCGCTTGCAGAGCATGCTCGCCGAACTCGACCGGTCCATCGAGGTGCTCCGCGGGGACTCTCCCGCCCTGCGGGAGCGCTCACCGGCCGACGGCGGCCTGCACCTGACCGAATCCGGCCGCAATCAGGCCCTGCTGGAGGTGGCCACCCGGCACCGGCGCTCGGTGCAGGAGGCGCTCACCCGGATGGACGAGGGACGCTACGGCCTCTGCGCCGACTGCGGCGGGGCCGTCCCGGAGAGCAGGCTGGAGGCCCGCCCCGAGGCGGCCCGCTGCATGCAGTGCCAGTCCAGGCGTGAACGCAGACGCTGACCTCGGGTCACGTTTCCCTCATCGCCCCCACGAGCCCCGCTCATTCCACGGGTGCTCGCCTCATGAGCCTTGTCGAGGTGCGCCAATGCCCCGACGACCTCCCCGGGGCTCCCGTGAGCCCGCGCCGGCGACTGGACTGAGGAGGGCGGAATCGTGAGGGACGAGCGATTTCGCCCGACGAGGGAAGGAGCCGGATCAGAGCGGGCTCACCGCGACGTGCCAGCGTCGCCATGGGCATCTCTCACCGCGACGCGCCAGCGTCGCCATGAAACAGCGTCGCCCTAAGCAGGCTTCTTTGCGCTCGCCACCAGGTGGATCCCCACCATGTCGTCGTCCTCCGGGTGGGTGTCCAGCTCGGTGTTGACCAGCCAGGTGAGCGCCCGCGAGTCGGAGGCCAGCACGTGGTCGACGGTCGAGGGGGACAGCACCGTACGGGGCCGTATCCACTCGACCTCCAGGCCGGCGTCGGTGAGCAGCTCGCGGAGCTGGACGCTGCTGAAGCAGCGGGTGATGCTCCCGTCGGGCCAGGGCACGAGCATGACCTCGCCGGTCTGGCGCAGGTGGGCCCAGTAGTTCTGCTCGGCGAGGATGGCCATGCCCAGCACGAGGGAGTCGACGCAGACCAGGGCCCGCCCGCCGGGGCGCAGGACCCGGGCGACGTCGCCGATCGCGGACTCGGCCATCAGGTCCACCGACAGGGCGCGTTCCTCGGCCATCACGGCGTCCACGCTGCCATCGGGCAGGAAGCGCAGGTCGTCGGCGCGTACCTGGCTGACCTTGGAGATGTCGTGCAGCGGCTGGACGTCCGCGGGGCGGCGGAAGTCGACCACCTCGACCACGCGGTGCCCGGCCTTGGCGGCCTGGGCGGCCCAGCGGCCGTTGCCGCCGGACATGTCGAGGACGGTGGAGGGGCTCTGTGGGAGCCATCGGCCGAGTTGCTCGGCCACGACCGCGTGGTAAAAGGTCCAGTACGGCCCGAGCGCACCTGAGCCGTTCAGCTCTTCGGCCGGGATGGGCAGCACAAGCAGCTCCTGGCGTCGGGAGGATCCGGTGGTCTTAACTCCTACCGGTACGTATGTTCTTTTTCCCCGTACCGGGCCGTTCGTCACCTTCTATCTTGCGGGAACAGATGACCGGACGAGCGTGTTGCAAGCGGACAACGCACGATCCTTTCGGAGGTTGGCAAGCAGATGCTCGCCCTCATCGAACCAGTCACCCGCCCCGGTGATCGGCCTGTCCGTGCTGAACGGGTATTCTCCGCTCAGTACGGTGTCCCGCGTCAGCAGGACTCCGGCGATCTTAAGGGGGTGGGTCCGGTCCCTGCGACAGACGAGGAGACTCTGGAGCAGCGGAGCACACGGTTCGAGCGGGATGTCATGCCCTATCTCGACCAGCTCTACTCTGCCGCGCTTCGGATGACCCGAAACCCCGCGGACGCCGAGGACCTTCTTCAGGAGACCTTCGCCAAGGCCTTCGCGTCCTTCCACCAGTTCCAGCAAGGCACGAACCTCAAGGCCTGGCTGTACCGGATCCTGACCAACACCTTCATCAACAGTTACCGCAAGAAGCAGCGGGAACCCAAGCAGTCGGGTGCCGAGGAGATCGAGGACTGGCAGCTCGCCAGGGCCGAGTCGCACACCTCGGCCGGGCTGAAGTCGGCGGAGATCGAGGCGCTGGAGCACCTCCCCGACACCGACGTGAAGCGGGCGCTGGCCGCGCTCCCCGAGGAGTTCCGTATCGCGGTCTACCTCGCCGACGTCGAGGGATTCCCGTACAAGGAGATCGCCGACATCATGGGCACCCCCATCGGGACCGTGATGTCAAGGCTGCACCGTGGCCGCCGTCAGCTGCGGACCCAGCTCGAGGACTACGCCCGCGAGCGTGGCCTGGTTCCAGCGGAGGGTGCCAAGTGAGCGAGCGAGACAGGACCGGCGAGGCCGCCCGCACGGGCTCCGGGCGTCCGGGCGAGGTGATCGCATGAGCTGCGGCAAGCACCACGACACCGACTGTGCCGAGGTTCTGGACAAGGTCTACAGCTACCTGGACGGCGAGCTCGACGAGGGCAACTGCGCCGACATCCGCCAGCACCTGGACGAGTGTCATCCCTGCCTGAAGGAGTACGGGCTGGAGCAGGTCGTCAAGCAGCTGGTCGCCAAGCACTGCGGCTGCGACGAGGCCTCGGCGGACCTGCGGGCCAAGGTGCTCGACCGGATCGACAAGGTGCGCTCCGAGCTCGCCCGCTGACCTCCTAGGATCTTCCGTACGGCCGTGGCCATACGACAACGGGGGTTCATCATGCGCGTACTCGTGACCGGCGGGGCGGGATTCATCGGATCCACCCTCGTCGACCGGCTGCTGGCCGACGGGCACGAGATCGCGGTGGTGGACGACCTGTCCGGCGGTGACCGCGCCAACCTGGCCGGTGCCGAGCGCGACCCCGGCTTCACCCTGCACGTGATGGACGTCCGCGACCCCGCCCTGGCCGACCTGGCCGGTGACTGGAGGCCGGAGGTCGTCTGCCACCTCGCCGCGCAGATCAGCGTCCGCAAGAGCGTGGCCGACCCGGTCCACGACGCCCGGCTCAACGTCGAGGGGACCGCGTCCGTGCTGGCCGCCGCCCACCGGGGCGGCACCCGCAAGGTCGTCTTCGCCTCCTCGGTCGCGGTGTACGGCAGGCCGAAGGTCATCCCGGTGCCCGCGGGAGCGGCGACCGACCCGCGCTCCCCGTACGCGGCCTCCAAGCTGAGCGCGGAGATCTACCTGGCCACGTTCAAGGCCCTGCACGGCATCGACTACACCACGCTGGTGCTCTCCAACGTCTACGGCCCGCGCCAGTCGCCCGAGGGCGAGGCCGGGGTGGTCGCCATCTTCACCGACGCGCTGCTCAACGGCTCCCCCACCGTGGTCTACGGTGACGGCTCCCAGACCCGCGACTACATCTTCGTCGACGACGTGGTGGACGGTTTCGCCCGCGCCTGCGGCATCGAGGGCGGCGGCGGCCGTTTCAACCTGGGCACCGGTGTCCAGACCACCGACCGGCGGCTGCACTCCCTGATCGCCGAGGCGGCGGGCGCGGCCGACGAGCCCGGCACGGCCCCGGTCCGGCTGGGCGACCTGCCGGCCATGGCCGTCGACCCGGCCCCCGCGCTGGAGGGGCTGGGCTGGCGTCCCCAGACGGATCTGGCGGCCGGTCTGAAGGCCACCGTCGAGTGGGCCAGGACCCGCTCCCCGGGCGCCTGACGGGCTTTCCTGGGGCCTGCCGAGGCCTGCCCGGCCGCCCGGGGCCGTCCCCGAGACCACGTCCCCGGCGCGCGTGGCGTGGCGTGATTGCTTGGTTACGCTTTGCTTGCGATTGGTCGTCTCGCCCTCGTGCCCGGGCTCGTTTCTGTAGCCTGAGTGCGAAATCGACGTGGAGGAGCGCATGGTGAAGGAAACGGTCAGCCCGAGCTTTCTCGGGATTTCCTGGACCTGAGCGACGCGCCCTTTGGAATCGTAGGGTGGCCGCTGTGCGGGGACTGCCGTGGTTTGCCAAGGTCTACCTGGTCCTTGTCATCGGAGCGGCGTTCGTGCTGCTCGGATACAGCGTCCTGTCGGACGGCCGTCTGGACCGGCTCGACTGGTCCAACCTCATGGTGCTGACACTGCTGTTCCTGGTGTGCGAGTCGGTGCCCACGCTGCTGAACGTCCGGCAGGCGGCCGTCTCGGTCAGCTTCTCCGCCGTGCTCGCCGCGGTGGTGCTGCTCGGCCCGGAGGGGGCGGCGCTGGTCGGCGTGACGGCCATGTTCAGCGTGCGTCCCGGCCTCCCGCTGGTGAAACGGCTGTTCAACAGCGCCCAGTTCGCCATCTGCGGCTATGTCGCGGGCCGGGTCTACGTGGGGCTCGGCGGCACGCCCGGGGTGCCGACCATCGCCGGGTTCGACGACATCATCGTGCCGTTCGCGGGAGCGGCGGCCGTCTTCGTGCCGCTGAACTTCATGCTGATCGCGCTCGTGCTGGTGCTCACCGGCCAGGCCGACCAGGTGCCGCTGCGGGGCATCGTCCAGTTCATGGTGTCCTACTTCGGCTACGCCACCTTCGGCCTGCTGATCGCCGGGCTCTGGGCCACGGTCAACTCGATCTCCGCGGTGCTCGTGCTGCTCCCGCTCTTCGTGGCGCGCTGGGCCTTCGGGCAGTACCTCGCCCAGCAGCGCTCCTACGACGCCACGATCGCCGCGCTCTGCCAGGCGGTGGAGACCAAGGACTACTACACGCGCGGCCACTGCACCCGCGTCTCCCAGGCGGCCGGCATGATCGCCGAGGAGATCGGGATGGGGTCGGAGCGGCTGCGCGCGATCCGCTACGCCGGGATGCTCCACGACGTGGGCAAGCTGGGCGTGCCGACCAAGGTGCTGCAGAAGGACGGCCCGCTCAGCGAGGAGGAGTACGCGGCCATCCAGCTCCATCCGATGCGCGGCCTGGAGATCGTCCGCGGCATCGACTTCCTGGACGAGGCGTTCGCCGGGATCATGCACCACCACGAGCGGCAGGACGGCAAGGGCTACCCGATGGGGCTGGCCGGGGACGAGATCCCGGAGTTCGCCAGGATCATCGCGGTGGCCGACGCCTTCGACTCGATGACCTCCGACCGCTCCTACCGCAACGCCCGCCCGCGCGAGGTGGCCATGGCCGAGCTGCGCAAGGGGGCCGGGACCCAGTTCGACCCGGTGATGGTCGTCGCGTTCATCAAGGCCGTCGACCGTGACGGCTGGGAGCCGCCGCGCACGGTCGTCGCGCCCCCGGCCGACGTCGCGGAGACCACCGCCAAGGACCACGACGACCCGACCGTTCCCATCCAGGTGGTGTCCGAGCGATGAACGGCACCGGGGGCGCCCGCGCCTTCCAGGCCCTCGACTCGGGCCAGCTCCTGCTGATCTGCGCGGCCGGGCTGCTGGCGGTGGCCGGGGTGGCGCACACCGCGGCGACCGGGCTGCTCGACCCCAAGATCGCCATCGCCTTCGGCGTGCTGATCGCGATCGGGGAACTGGCCAGGCTCACCATGCCCGGCAACCGGGAGGTGGCGCCGATCGGCGCGGCCGCGGCGCTCGGGTACACGCTCCTGCTGGACATGGGCGGCGTCCCGGCCCGGCACCCGGCGCTCCAGGTCGTCGCGGTGCTCTCGGTCGGCATGGTCGCCGGGGCCCTGCCGCACCTGGCGGTGGGCCGCCCGCCCCGGCTGGACGCGATGGCGCGCAGGCTGCTCGCCGGGGCCCTGCTCGCGCTGGCGTACCGGCCGCTGGCCGGGCCGCTCTTCGACACGGCCGTGACCGGACAGGGCGGCTGGTGGCCCGCGCTCGGCGTGATGGCGCTGCTCATCCTGCTCATGGTGATGGCCGACGTGCTGCTGGCGGCCATGCTCAGGGCCGAGCAGGTGCGCGCCGCCTTCCGGGTGGCCGTCCGCGACGAGCTGCGGATGGCGGCGCCGCTGTGGGCCGCGGTCGCGGCCTCGGGCATCCTGCTCGCGCTCGCCTCGCACAGCATGGACATGGCCGCGCTGCTGGTCTTCGCCGCCCCGCTGCTGGTCACCCAGGTCGCCTTCCGCAAGTACGCCGGGATCAGGGCCACCTACCTGCAGACGGTACGCGCGCTGGCCCGGGTCACCGAGGTCGCCGGGTACGTCGAGCCCGGGCACTCCCGGCGGGTCAGCCGCCTGGCGGTGGCGGTCGGGCGCGAGCTCGGCACGGCCGAACCCGAGCTGCTGGAGCTGGAGTACGCCGCGCTGATGCACGACATCGGCCAGCTGTCGCTGCGCGACCCCATCCCCGGCGGTGCCACGGTGCTGACCGATCCCGCGCAGGCGCGGCGCATCGCCGAGCTGGGCGCGGAGGTGATCAGGCAGACCGGGGTGCTGGACCGGGTGGCGGAGATCGTCCGCCGCCAGTGCGACGGCTGCGCCGAGGCGCCGCCGACGGCCAGCCGCATCATCAAGGCGGCCAACGCCTACGACGACCTGGTCGGCGGTTCCACCGACCGCGACCGGGCCGGTGCCGCGCTGGAGCGGCTCAGGCTCGGCGTGGGCCGGGAGTACGACCCGACCGTCGTCGAGGCGATGGCCAAGGTGATCGACAGGCTGGCCCCGATCCACCGGCTCTAGAAGCCCCGATCCACCGGCTTCAAGAGCCCCGACCCACCGGCTCCAGGAGCCCGGAGGCGCCCGCCCGCCGCCGGGGAACGCGACATCGGCCTGTCCGATATGCGTGCGTGATCCACTCTGTCTGGGACAGTGGGAGAACGCTGAACGATGGGAGTTTCCGGTGGCCGAGGTCCGTGCCGAGATGGTGGCGAACGTCTGGAAGATTCTCGTGGCAGAGGGGGACACCGTGCAGGACGGTGACGCCCTGGTCATCCTGGAGTCGATGAAGATGGAGATCCCGGTCCTCACCGAGGACGCCGGTGTGATCACCACGCTGCAGGTGTCCGAGGGCGACGTCATCCAGGAGGGCGACCTGATCGCCGTCATCGACTAGCCGTACCCCGGCCCGCGGGGGCGGTCCCGAGGATCGTCCCCGCGGGGAGGGTCAGCGGGCGAGCCGGGCCAGGAAGCGCTCGCGGTCGACGACCACCCGCTCGATCGTCCCGGTCGCGACGACGTTCTCCCGCCCGCGGGCGGTGAAGTCGAAGGTCAGGCGGCGGCCGTCGACCTCGGTCAGTTCGGCGGTGATCTCGACGTGCGCGCCGACCGGGCTGGCCTCCAGGTGCTCCAGCCGCACCCGGGTCCCCACGGAGGTCCGGCCCGCGTCCAGGGCGCCGGCGATCGCCTGGACGGTGGCCTGCTCGGCGAGCGCCAGCAGGCGGGGGGTGGCCAGCACGGGCACGTCCCCGCTGCCGACCCTGGCGGCGGTGTCCTCGCGCTCGACCATGATGAGGAGCCGTGCCTGCAGACCCGGAGCGAGCGTCATGCGCGCCAGCATAGGGTCTGGTGCCGTGATCTCGTACTGCGACCACCGCGGGTTGATCCTTCCGTAGCGGAGAGATCCCTTAATTCGCGCTCAGGCCTTCTTTGCGTACTCTTATAGGGTTTTATTGAGGCAACTCCTGCGTTGCAGGGTGTCTCCGTGACATCGGGGTCGGTTGTTCCCGGTGTGACCGCCGGTTCACTTCAGGCGCAATGGCCTGCAAGGTGTACAAGTGCCCCCATACGTTCTTGATTTTGTGCGATGCTACGGCACGCGTCATGTATGTGAGCCGTACGGCGAGCAGGGTTTCGTTACAGCGCCGAGACGGTGCCGCGATACGGATCCGCTTTGTTGGAGAGCTCTGGGGTAGGAGTGGACAGGGTTACGGGGGAGTAATGGTGGCCCAAGGCACGACGCTGGCGGGGCGGTATCGCCTGAACACCCGCATCGGCGCCGGCGGTATGGGCGAGGTGTGGCGGGGCGAGGACATGGTCCTGGCCCGCACCGTCGCCGTCAAAGTGCTGCTCCCGGGCCGTACGGACGACCCCGGCTTCCTGGTGCGCTTCCAGGGCGAGGCCCGCGCGATGGCGACGATCAACCATCCCGGGGTCGTCGACGTCTACGACTACGGTGTGCACGAGGTGCCCGGCGCGGGGGCGACCGCGTACCTGGTGATGAAGTTCGTCGACGGCGAACCGCTCGACCGCCTGCTGGGCAGGCTCGGGCGCATCGCCCCGGGGGCCGCGATGGACCTCATCGCCCAGGCGGCCTCGGCCCTGCAGGCCGTGCACGACCAGGGCATCGTCCACCGCGACATCAAGCCCGGCAACCTGCTGGTTCGCTCGGACGGCACGCTGGTCCTGACCGACTTCGGCATCGCCAGGTCCGACACGGCCAGCCGGCTGACGGACGCGGGCATGGTGCTGGGCACGGCCGCCTACTGCGCGCCCGAGCAGGCCGAGGGCGCGCCCGTCACCCCGGCCGTGGACATCTACGCGCTGGGCGTGGTGGCGTACGAGTGCCTCGCCGGGCAGCGCCCGTTCGACGGCGACACGCCGGTCACGATCGCGCTCAAGCACATCCGCGAGACACCGCCGCCGCTGCCGCCGTTCGTCCCGCCCGCGGTACGCGCGCTTGTGGAGCGGTCCCTGGCCAAGGACCCGGCCCGGCGCTTCCCCAGCGCCGCGGCCATGAGCTCCGCGGCCGGACAGGCCGCCTTCGAGGCGGAGACCGGGGGCATGGCCGCGCAGCCCGGGCAGAGCGGCCAGAGTGGGCAGTGGGCCGACGGCGCCCCGGAGACCGGCCGGCAGGGCCACCTCCCGCAGGGGTTCGCGACGGGCCAGACCGACTGGCAGGGACAGGGGCTCACCGGGCCGCAGACGGGCCGGCAGGACGCCCGGCCGGGCTGGGACACCCCGGCGGGCGCCTGGGAGGAGACCCGGGCGACCCACGCCCAGACCGGCGGACGGACGGCGGACGACCGGACGGCCGGGCCGTGGCCCGGCACGCCGGGAGCGGGCGGGGCCGCCGGCGCGGACACGCAGGGCCAGGGCCGGCGCGCCGCCCGCAGACCGCGGGGCCGCGCCGGGCTGGTCGTGGCCTCGGCGGTCGCGGCAGCGATGTGCGCGGGCCTGGTGGTGGTCACGGTGAACGGGATCGCCGCCTCCCGCGCCTCCGAGGTCGACCCCCAGAGGAAGTCGGTGACCTCCGTCAGTGTGGAGCCGTCACCGACGAAGACCCGCACCAGGAGGCCGTCGCCCAAGCCGTCGCGTACCGGCGAACCGACCAGGGAGGCGCGGCCCGAGCCGACGCCCGAAGCGTCCGAGGTGTCACCGACCCCCACCCCCACGACGCGGAAGCCGACGCCGAAGCCCGGCACCCCCTCCCCGTCCGCCAGCAAGTCCCCGTCCCCGAAGCCACAGCCGAAGAAGCGGGTGCCCGACACGCTGGGCATGACGCCGGAGGCGGCGAGCGCGGTGCTCGCGCAGGCGGGCTTCAAGGCGGCGGTCTTCACGAGCGCCGACATCAAGCCCGAGCAGTGCCCGAAGATCGTCGAGTCCCGTCCGGGAGCCGGCGCGATGTGGGACCCGTCCAAGAAGGTGGAGATCACCGCGGCCGGCTTCGAGTGCCCGCCGACGCCCACCCCGACGACGTCCAACGCCAAGTACTGATCCGGTCCTCGGGGTCGTGGCCGGGCCGGTCACGACCCGTGCCGTCCGGACGGCGGGCGGATCCGGTCCCGGCCGGGGCCCTGTTTCTCGACGAGGGCCCGGGCCCCGCCCCGCCGGAGGGGCGCGGACCCCGGGACCGCCTCAGACGCCCGTGGTGTGACGGGGGTAGGCCACCGACGGGTCGGTGGCGATGTTGACCATGTAGGGGATGCCGGAGTCGAACGCGCGGCGCAGGGCCGGGCCGATCTGCGACGGGTCGGTCACCAGCTCGCCGCCGCCGCCCAGCGCGGTCACGACCTGGTCGTAGCGGCACTGCGGCTGCAGCTCGGCGGCCACGTCGTAGCCGTAGAGCATCTGCATGGGGTGCTTCTCCAGGCCCCACATGCCGTTGTTGCCGCAGATCATCACGACCGGCAGGCGGTGGCGCACGAGCGTGTCGACGTCCATCAGCGAGAAGCCCGCCGCGCCGTCGCCGAGCAGCAGCACGACCTGCGAGGAGGGCCGGGCCACCCGCGCGGCGATCGCGTACCCCAGGCCGGTGCCCAGGCAGCCGTACGGGCCCGGGTCGAGCCAGTTGCCCGGCTGCTTCGGCTCGACGTACTTGCCCGCGTACGAGACGAAGTCACCGCCGTCGCCGATCACCACGGCGTCGTCGGCGAGGATCCTGCTCAGCTCGCCGTAGATGCGCATCGGGTGGATCGGGTCGGAGGCCGACTCCAGCAGGCCGGCGTCGGCGGCGATGGCGGCCGAGGCGGCCTCGGACAGCTGTGCCACCCAGGGGGCGTAGGTCTTGGGGGAGACGCCCGCGTTGGCGCAGGCCGCGCCCAGGCTCCAGAAGAGCAGGGACAGGTCGCCGGCCGCGGTGGCCGCCGGGTCCATGTGCGTGGTCAGCTGGGACGGCGCGTCGGCCAGGTGGACGACCTTGGCCAGCGGTGCCCCGTCCTTGCCGCCGAACCAGCCGTAGCCGAGCCGGAAGTCCATCGGGGCGCCCGCCACGATCACCAGGTCGGCCTGGGAGAAGGCCAGCCCCCTGGCCCGGGTGACCAGCAGCTCGTGACCCGCGGGCAGGATGCCGCGCCCCTGGCCGTTGGGGATGACCGGCAGGCGGTACTCCTCGGCGAAGGCCCTGGCGACCTCGTCGGCGCGGTCCATCCACACGTCGGAGCCGAGCACCAGCACCGGGCGCTGGGCCTCGGCGAGCAGGCGGGCGACCGCGGCCAGCGAGTCGGGGTCGGGCTCCAGCGGCGACGGGGTCAGCGTCTCGGGCTCCTCCTCCAGCGGGGGCGCGGCCGAGAACAGGTGGTCCATGTGGAAATCGAGGAAGACCGGGCCGCGGTGCGGGGCCAGGGCCGTGCGGAAGGCCATCTCCACGTCCTGGGCGATGGAGTCGGCCCCCGAGCCGGTGAAGGCCAGCTTGGTGATCGGCGCGAACAGCGGCGGATGGTCGATCTCCTGCAGCGCGCCCGAACCCCACCGCGACTGCGGGGCGCGGCCTCCGAGCACCACCACGGGGGAGCCGTTGAAGTGCGCGGTGGCCACCCCGCTGACACCGTTGGTGATGCCCGGGCCCGCGGTGAGCACGGCCAGCCCGGGTTTGCGGGTCAGCCGCGCGGTCGCCTCGGCCGCGAAGACGGCGCTCTGCTCATGGCGGACGTCCAGGATCGGCATGCCCTCATGGACCGCCCCGTCGTAGAGCGGGAAGACGTGCCCGCCGGACAGGGTGAACATGGTCTCGATGCCGTATGCCTTGGAGACGGCGACCGCGATGTCACCTGCGTGCTTGGGAGACTCCATATCGCGCAACCTACCAGTCAGTCACTTAGCCGGACAGGGATTGTTCCCCCTGCCCAGAACCCCCCGCCTAATGCGGACGGCATCTATCCCGTCCATCCGGAAATATCCGGCCGGGACCTGGGCGCGGAGGTCCGCGAGGGCGTCCCCGGAGGCGCCGTGCCGCGCCGCTCCGGGACATCGCGCGAGGGCGTTCCGGGAACCGCCCGAAGGACGCTCAGGGGGTCTCGGACAGCTGCCTGCAGGGACGATCGCGGGAGCGGTCAGGGGGAGAGCCTGAGGGTGGCGCGGAAGGCGCCCGGGTCGAAGCCGCCGCCCAGCGCCGGGCCCAGCCCCGCCCTGGCCACCCGGGCGAAGGCGTCGCGCTCCAGCGACCCCGCCCCCTCGGGGAGGGCCCCGGCCAGCGGGCGGGCGGCCAGCATCTCCAGGTCCGCCACGTTGCTGCGCTCGGCCGGGCCCGGCTCTGCCGGCCAGGAGCCGATGACCACCCCGGCCGGTTCCAACCCGCGGTGGGCCATCGCCTCCAGGGTCAGCGCGGTGTGGTTGAGCGTGCCGAGGCCGGCCCGGGCGACCAGCAGCACCGGCGCCGAGAGCGCCCGCGCCAGGTCGGCCAGGGTCGCCCCCTCCTCGTCGAAACGGACGAGCAGCCCGCCCGCCCCCTCGACGATCACCAGCCGGTGCGATTCGGCCAGCTCCCGGATCCGGGCCGCCGCCCGCTCCATGGAGAGCGGCGGCAGGCCGGACAGGCGCGCCGCGGCCGCGGGCGACAGCGCGGCGGGGTAGCGGGCCAGCTCGAAGGTGGTCCGCACCCCCGACAGCCGGATGACGTCGTCCACGTCGCCCGGCCCGGTGCCGGGCACGCCGGTCTGCGCGGGCTTCACCACCGCCACGGAGGACTCCCGCTCCCTGGCGAGCGCGGCCACCGCCGCGGTGACGACGGTCTTCCCCACGCCGGTGTCGGTCCCGGTGACCACGAGAATGCTCACCCGCCACACCTTAGGCGGGCCGGGACGCGGACGGGGGCAGGTCAGGGACGGCGCAGGCGGGTGACGAACTTGTAGCGGTCCCCCCGGTACAGCGACTGGGCCCACTCCACCGGGTTGCCGTCCGCGTCGAAGGCGTGCCGGGTGAGCAGCAGCAGCGGCAGGCCCGCGTCCACGCTGAGCACCTGCGCGTCGTACGGGGTGGCCAGCACGGTCTCGATGATCTCCTCGGCGTCGGTCAGCCGCACGTTGTAGGCGTTGTAGAGCGTCTCGTACAGCGAGGAGTGCACCTCCAGCTCGCGCCGCAGGCGGGGGAAGCGCCGGGCCGACAGGTGGGTGGTGTCGATCGACATCGGCTCGCCGTTGGCCAGGCGCAGCCGGTGGATGCGCAGCACCCGCCCGCCCGCGTTGATGGCCAGGCGGCGGGCCAGCGGTTCGTCGGCGGTGACGTAGCTGATGTCCAGGATCTTGGTGTCCGGCTCCAGGCCGACGGTCCGCAGGTCCCCGGTGTAGGAGGTCAGCTGGAGGACCTGGGCCACCTTGGGCTGCGCGACGAAGGTCCCCTTGCCCTGGATGCGTACCAGGCGGCCCTCGACCACGAGTTCGGACAGGGCCTGGCGCACGGTGGTGCGCGAGGTCTCGAAGCGGACCGCGAGCGCCCGCTCGGGCGGCAGGGCACTGCCCGCGGGCAGGCTCTTGGTGAGGGTGAGCAGGCTGCGCTTGACGTCGTAGTACTTCGGGATCCTTGGGGAGTCCTCGCTCACATGGTCACCTTCATCTCGGCCACGGCGGTGAGGGCACCCCTGATCACCGCTAGATCATCGGAACTCAGATTGGCCCGTGCGGTCGACCGCAGGCAAGAGCGGTCTTCCGGAACCGAGGGCGGGCGGAGGCATCCGGCGCGCACCCCGTGCTCCGCGCAGACCCGTGCGGCCCGGAGCGCGGCCTCGGGCCGACCCGGGACGACCGGGACGACCGGCTCGGTCGTCTTCAGGCCGAGGCCCAGGCCGAGACCGCGGGCCGTGGCGGCCAGGTCGGCCAGGCGGCCGGAGGAGCACACCAGGGCACCGGCCGCGCCGGTGAAGGCGCTCAGACGCCTCTCCAGGCGCGCGTACAGGGTCGTGGAGCCCGTGACCGGACGGGAGCCGGTGGAACCGGTTCCCCAGGTGCGGACGGCGGCCACGGCCGCCTCGGCCGGGCGCTCGTCCCCGGCCGGACCGAGGTGGTCGTCGGAGGCCGGATCGGGCAGCCCGTCGTCGTCCGGCGTACGGGCGCGCAGGGTTCTCCGCAGGCCCGCCGCACGCCTGGTGGCCGCCGCCGCGCGGGGCCTGGCCAGGGGATCGGCAGTCTGCTCCATAGGCGGCATCCTTGCAGCCGGGCTCACCCGATTCGCGTTCGGGCCTGCAAAGAACGCATGATGCACGGGTGCCGACTCTAAGCGACCTGGCGGTTCGTCACACCGCGCTCGACGATGCGGACCTTGAGTGGATGCACTCGCTGGTCTCCGACTGGCAGCTCCTCGCGGACCTGTCCTTCGCCGACCTCATCCTGTGGATCCCGCTCAAGGACGGTTCAGGCTGGATCGCCATCGCGCAGATGCGGCCCACCACGGGACCGACCGTCTACCACGACGACATCGTGGGCATGACGGCCGCGAAGGGGGAACGCCCCCTGCTGGAGACCGCCTGGAACGAGCGGCGGATCTGCCGCGAGGGCGATCCCGACTGGTCGAGCGGGGTGCCGGTCCGCGAGGAGACCATCCCGGTGCGGCGGGCCGACCACTTCCTGGGCGTCATCCAGCGGTCGACGAACCTGTCGTCCGCGCGTACCCCGTCCCGGTTGGAGCTGACCTACCTGCAGAGCGCGTCCGACCTGGCCCAGATGGTGGCCGAGGGCCGTTTCCCGTTCTCCGGGGCCGAACCGATCCTGGTCCGCTCACCGAGGGTGGGCGACGGGCTGCTCCGGCTCGACCGTGCGGGCCGCGTCACGTACGCCTCGCCGAACGCGCTGTCGGCCTACCGGAGGCTGGGCCTCAACGCCGACCTGGTCGGCGCCGAACTCGGCCGTACGACCGCGACCCTGTGCTACTCCGACGAGCCCATCAACGAGAACCTGATGATCGTCGCCAGCGGCAGGGAACCCCGGGAGACCGAGGTGGAGTCGGGCGGCACGGTGGTGCAGCTGCGGGCGATCCCGCTGGTCGTCGGGGGCGGCAGGATCGGCGCGCTCATCCTCATCAGGGACGTGACCGAGCTGCGGCGCCGCGAGCGGGAGCTGATGACCAAGGACGCCACCATCCGGGAGATCCACCACCGGGTGAAGAACAACCTGCAGACCGTGGCCGCGCTGCTGCGGCTCCAGGCCAGGCGGCTGCAGCAGCCCGAGGGCAGGGAGGCGCTGGAGGAGGCGGTGCGCAGGGTGGGGTCGATCGCGATCGTGCACGAGACGCTCTCGCACACGCCCGAGGAGCAGGTCGACTTCGACGACATCGCCGACCGGGTGATCGCGATGACCGGGGAGGTGGCGGCCCCGGAGACCCAGGTCGTGCCGCACCGCATCGGGACCTTCGGGGTGCTGCGCTCGGAGATCGCCACGCCGCTGGCGATGGTCCTCACCGAGCTGCTGCAGAACGCGGTCCAGCACGGGCTGGCACAGCGGCAGGGCCGGCTCCAGGTGATCGTGTCGCGCGGGGCCGAACGGCTGGACGTGATCGTCTCCGACGACGGCAGCGGGCTTCCCGAGGACTTCGACCTCGACCGGAGCACCAGCCTGGGCCTGCAGATCGTACGGACCCTGGTGGTGAGCGAGCTGTCCGGACGGCTGGCCGTAGAACCCCGCCAGGGCGGCGGCACCGAGGTCAGTCTGAGCATTCCCCTGCCGGCTCTGTGACCCCCGCCCGCTCTCCGGCCGGGACCGTTCCTCGACCGGACGGCGGAGGTCAGATCATGATCGCCTGAGTGGCCGCTCGGACGGCCCTTGCCCTGGCGTCCTGCCTTCTCACAACGCTCCTGCCCCGGCGACCTCTCCCAGGGACTCCCGTGAGACCGCGCCGACGACTGGACCGAGGAGGAAGGGATCGTCGTGAGGCCGCGCCGGCGACTGGACTGAGGAGGGAGGGATCGTGAGGAACGAGCGATCCCTCCCGACGAGGGAAGAAGCCGGGTCTAAGCGGCCGAACCGCGACGCGAAGCGTCGCCATGAACACAGCGTCGCAATCAAACGCGCGCGCGTGCCCGGGCGTTGCGGCGCTTCAGGGCGCGTCGCTCGTCCTCGCTCAGGCCGCCCCAGACGCCGGCGTCCTGGCCCGACTCGAGGGCCCACTTCAGGCATGCTTCGCTGATGCTGCACGTACGGCAGACCTGCTTGGCTTCTTCGATCTGCATCAGGGCGGGGCCGGTGTTGCCGATCGGGAAGAACAGCTCAGGATCCACGTCACGGCAGGCGGCTCGGTGGCGCCAGTCCATGCGTCCACTCCTTCGTAAGAGGAGCCCTTGCGTCGGCTCCGGCGGCTCACTTTGTGAAGAGTTTCACTAACCTGCGCGAACGACGCCCCGGTCGTTGTCCGATCCGGGGTCTGTCCACTTGATCGCCGGTGACCCGAGAGTGAGGTGGCACTCAAAGGTCCTACGTTCCGACGTCAATGTTGAGATTGTCAGCCACGCTCAGTACACGCAAGAGTTTTGGGAGAACGTTTTGCCGGAAATACATGTCGGATGCGTCACACCCTGACGGCACGTAACCAGCTAGACCAGGACTTGTAACGCGGCCGGGATGGAGCGAAAGGTGATCTGCTCGACCTCACCGAGATAATCACCGTCCAGCTGGAACGCCACCGGTCGTTCCGCGCTGAGGGTGAACTCCTTCTCGTCGTGGAGCTGTACCAGGTGACGGCCGGTGGGAAGGGTCTCGCGGTCGCCGATGATCTGGGGCATCAGGTGGAGCATGGCGGGCAGGCCCAGCCGCTGCAGGCCCAGCAGGTCCAGCCCGGTCTCGAAGCTCGCCCACGGGGTGGGGGAGACCGGCCGCGGGCCGACGTACGTCCACGGGGAGGTGTTGGAGACGACGGCCATGAAGATACCGCCGGTCCGGGGCACGTCGGGCCCCTCGACGGTCATGGCCGGACGGCGCTTGTCGGTCGACAGATAGTGGTGCAGGGCGGTGTTCACATAGCGCGCGGGCGTCGCCTTGCGCCCGGTGCCGCGCATCCCCTCGACCGCCCGGATCACCTCGGCGTCGTACCCCAGCCCGCTGCAGAAGGTGAAATACCTGCTCTGGTCGCCCCAGACCGCCTGACCGAGGCCGACGGTACGCCGCCTGCCGTCGCGGATGGCCTCCAGGATCTCCCCCACGGCCTCGACCGAGCTGTTCGGCAGCCCCAGGGCCCTGGCGAAGACGTTCGCGCTGCCACCGGGGATCGCCAGCAACGCCGGCCGGTCGGCCGCGGTGCCCTGGTCGCCGCCCTTGCCGTCCACCGGGTCGAGCAGCCCGTTCACCACCTCGTTGATCGTGCCGTCCCCGCCCAGCACGGCGACCACGTCGTAACCGGAGGCGTGCGCCTCGCGGGAGAGCTGGGTCGCATGTCCCCGGTAACCGGTCTCCTCGATCGTCAGTTTCATCGTCGCGCTCAGTGCGTTGATCAGCACGTCCCGAGTCCGTTGAGTGGTCGTCGTCGCTTTCGGATTCACCAGGAGCATCGCGCGCATAACACCCAGCGTATCCGCCGGTGGTCGGGCGAGGCGGCGGAGAAGGGGGCGCCGGTACCCGGCGATAGGGTTGGGCCCGTGCCGAACCGTCCGATGCCCCTCACCGTCGCCGCAGCCGTGACCGGGCTGGAAGGCGTGACCGCCGTGATCCTCGGCGGCTACGCCGGTGTGGAGACGGTGGCCGGCCGGCCGGCCGACGTGATGAGCTCCGTCGGCGTCGCCGTGTTCGGCGTGATCGTGGGCGCGGCCCTGCTCTGGGTCGCCCGGGGGATGCTGCAGGCCGAGCGGTGGGCACGGAGCCCCGGCGTGCTGACGCAGATCTTCGCCATCCCGGTCGCGGTCACGCTGATCCAGTCCGGCCAGGGGGCGACCGGCTTCCCGCTGATCGCCCTCGCCCTGATCGGACTGGTCGCCCTGCTCTCCCCGCCGACGACGCGCGCGCTCTACGGGGACGAGGACACCTCGTCCGCCTCCTGAGCGTTCACGGCGTGATCGGCCGCGGACGGTCGTGATCCGGCCTCGATCGGCACGGCAGGTCCCGTCCGGGGCGCGGGAGGCCGGTGTCCCGGCCGGCCGTTCACGGCCGGCCGCCACGTTCGGTCGTCGGGCCGGTCGTCGGGTCAGTCGTCCACGGTCAGGCCCTCGCGGAGCTGGGCGAGGGTTCTGGCCAGCAACCGGGACACGTGCATCTGTGAGATGCCGAGCTCGGTGGCGATCTGGGACTGTGTCATGTTGCCGAAGAACCTCAGCAGCAGGATGCGCTTCTCCCGCGGCGGAAGCCGCTCCAGCAACGGCTTGAGCGACTCGCGGTACTCCACGCCCTCCAGCGAGTCGTCCACGATCCCCAGGGAGTCGGCGACCGCGGGCGCGTCGTCGTCGCCGGAGTCCGGCGCGTCCAGGGAGACCGTGGAGTAGGCGTTGGCCGACTCCAGCCCTTCGAGCACCTCCTCCTCGCTCATCTTGAGGAACGCGGCCAGCTCGGCCACGGTGGGCGCCCGCCCCTCCCGCTGGGAGAGCTCGCTGATCGCCTTGGTGAGCGAGAGCTTGAGCTCCTGCAGGCGGCGCGGCACGCGGACCGCCCAGCCCTTGTCGCGGAAGTGACGCTTGATCTCACCCACGATCGTCGGGGTGGCGTACGTGGAGAACTCCACGCCCCGCCCGAGATCGAACCGGTCGATCGACTTGATCAGCCCGATGGTCGCGACCTGGGTGAGATCGTCCAGCCACTCGCCCCGGTTGCGGAACCGGCGGGCGAGGTATTCGACGAGGGGAAGGTGGAGCTCGACGAGCTCGTCACGGATGCGCTGGCGCCGCGGATCATCAGAGGTCAACTCCACCAGCTCGGCGAAGAGCAGGCGCGCACGCACCCGGTCGGGCACCGCGTGGTCGCTGGCGGCCATGGCACGAGTCCTTTCCGTCACGCCGGCCTCGCCGCGCCTCGGCGCTTGCGGAGGACGATCGCCATACGGTCGGGGGAGTCGGTTACGGCATCCACATCGTCGGCCAGGGCGGTGAGCACCATCCACGCGAAGTCGTCACGCTTCGGCGGGGTGTTCCCCACCGTGCCGACCTCGACGCGTACCTTCATCAGCTGGCCGGTGAGCTCGAACTCGGCGGTCAGATCGGTGCCGGGAACGGCCTGGGTGAGCAACATCGCACACGCCTCGTCGACCGCGATCCGAAGATCCTCGATCTCGTCCAGCGTGAAGTCCAGCCGTACCGCGAGCGCGGCCGTGGCCGTGCGCAGGACGGACAGATAGGCACTCGCAGCCGGCAGCCGGACGCTCACCACGTCACGGATCTCGCCCATGCCGACCGCGGGCGCCTCGGTGTGTTCGGTCACGTTCCTCCTCGCAGAGTCGCTGACTGCAACCTACAGCCCTGAGACGCCAGTTGGCCCGCTTGGACTCGCGATCAGGGCGATTTGAGGGCGTTTATTGGTGATGTTGATGGTGTCTATCGCGACGCTGTTTCATGGCGACGCTTCGCGTCGCGGTGAGAGGTGCCCATGGCGACGCTGCGCGTCGCTGTGAGGCCGCTCTCTTACCCGGCTCTGTGTTCATTGCGACGCTTCGCGTCGCGGTTCGGCCGCTCAGATCCGGCTCCTTCCCTCGTCGAGGGGGATCGTTCGTTCCTCACGATTCCCCCTCTCCTCGGTCCAGTCGCCGGCGCGGCCTCACGGGAGTCCCCGTGAGGGTCGCCGAGGCATGAGTCCCGGAGGAGAGCCCTGACGGGGTCCCGGGAGGGCTCCTGCCCGGATCAAGGGAGCGCCGGAGGGCTTCCCTGATCCGGGCAGGGTGATCAATATGAGGACGCCTCCCGAGGGTCAGGCGGCCTTGGTCTCCCAGAAGATCTTGGAGATCTCGTCGATCTTGGCGAGCAGCTCGTCGGCCTTGGCGACGTCGGTCGTGCCCTTGCCGCCGCCCGCACCGGCGAGCTTGGTGGCCTCCCAGAACAGCTGGTGCAGCTGCGGGTAGGTCTCCAGGTGCTGGGGCTTGAAGTAGTCGGTCCACAGCACCCACAGGTGGTGCTTGACCAGATCGGCCCGCTGCTCCTTGATGATCAGCGCACGGGTACGGAACGCCGGGTCCTCGTTGGCGGCGTACTTCTCCATGATGGCCTTGACCGACTCGGCCTCGATACGGGCCTGGGCCGGGTCGTAAACGCCGCAGGGCAGGTCGCAATGGGCCGACGCGATGTGCTTGGGACGCAGAAGTCGTGCGAGCATCGGAATCCTTCCTTGATGCCAGGTACTGAATGGTCCGTTCAACGACCTTACTCGTCTCCGAATGCCCGCGTGGGAGGGGGTTGCGTCCGATGAGAGTGCGCGTCGAGGGAGAGTCGATGCTCCCGGTACTGCGGCCGGGGGACTGGCTCTGGGTGCGCCGCGGCGCGCCCGTACGCCCCGGTGACCTGGTCGTCGCCCGCCTGCCGTCCGACGCCTCGGTGCTCATCGTCAAACGGGCCGCCTGGCGGGACGACGACGGCTGGTGGCTGGAGAGCGAGAACCAGCGGGCTTCCGGCCGGCGCGACAGCTGGGACTTCGGGGCCCTGGCGCCGTCCGCGATCGTCGGCCGGGTGGTGCTGCGCTACTGGCCGACCTTCTGGCGGGCCCGGTAGGCGGCGACGTTGGCGCGGCTGGCGCACCGCTCCGAGCAGTAGCGGCGCGACCGGTTGGATGAGGTGTCCAGGTAGGCCCGACGACAGGGGGACGCCTGGCAGAGGCCGAGCCGGTCGACCCCGAGGTCGGTGATCATGGTGGCGAGTCCCATCACCGCGCCCACCGCGTACTGGTCGGCCATCCGGCCGCCCTCGGTCAGGTGCAGGTGCCAGCGCTCGCCGTCGTGGCCCGAGATCTGCGGCTGGACCGGGTGGTGGATCAGCAGCGAGTTGAGCCGGTCGACCACCGCCTCCTCGTCACCCAGCTCGGCGGTCTCGAACACGATCAGAAGCTCCTCGCGCAGGTCGCGCAGGGCCTCCAGGTCGCTCCTGGTGATGCGGCAGCCGGGGCGGTAGCGTCCGCCCTCTTCCAGCAGCAGGCGCAGCCCTTCCAGACCGTTCAGCCGCTCGGGGCTGTTGATCAGTAGGACGGCCAGCTCGGCATAGGAGGTGAGGTCCATCTGGGGATCCGTCGATGTAAGAGGTGTGGTGGACTTCGAGTATTACACGGTGTGGCGAGGTTAACACCGGGACCGCGAAAGTGCGGGATTTCCTCAACGGCCGCGGTCTCAACATGTGGCACAATCGAGCAACGGGTGACCCCCGTACCCCTCCAGACGACCGTGCTCAGCGAGCAGGTCCCGAGCGGCTACCGAAGCCCGGGACCAGGCTCCCTCCGGCCGTCTCCGAAGGAAACATCCGTCTGTCTGACTGAACTACAGGGGTCGCTGTGGCCGTCACGCCATCCTCCGCTTCTCTCGAAGCCCTCCAATCCCTCGATCTGGACCCGGCCTTCGCTCTGCACCGCGGGGGCAAGCTGGAGATCCGGTCCACCGTCCCGGTCCGCGACGCGGGCGACCTGGCACTGGCCTACACGCCGGGCGTCGCCAGGGTCTGCAGCGCGATCGCCGACGCGCCCGAGCTGGCCAAGGACTACACCTGGATCTCCAACGTGGTCGCCGTCGTCTCCGACGGCACCGCGGTGCTCGGCCTCGGGGACATCGGGCCCGCCGCCGCCATGCCGGTCATGGAGGGCAAGGCCCTGCTGTTCAAGCAGTTCGCGGGCGTCGACGCGGTGCCCATCTGCCTCGACTGCACCGGCGTGGACGAGCTGGTCGAGACCGTCGTCCGGCTCGCCCCCTCCTTCGGGGGGATCAACCTCGAGGACATCAGCGCGCCCCGCTGCTTCGAGGTCGAGGCACGCCTGCGGGAGATCCTCGACATCCCGGTCTTCCACGACGACCAGCACGGCACCGCGATCGTCACCCTGGCCGCGCTGAGGAACGCGGCGCGGCTGACCGGCCGGTCGCTGGGCGAGCTGCGGGTCGTGGTCGCGGGTGCCGGGGCCTCCGGGATCGCGGTCAGCAGGTTCCTGCTCGACGCCGGTGTCGGCGACATCGCGGTGGCCGACTCCAAGGGGCTCATCCACGAGGGCCGCGACGGGCTCAACCCGGTGAAGCAGGTCCTGGCGCGCGACAGCAACAGGGCCGGGCTGAGCGGGTCCATCGAGCGGGCGCTGGCCGGGGCGGACGTGTTCGTCGGGCTGTCGGGCTCGACGGTGTCGGAGGAGGCCATCGCGTCGATGGCACCCGACTCGATCGTGTTCGCGCTGTCCAACCCGACCCCCGAGGTGCGGCCGGAGATCGCGCGGAAGTACGCCAGGGTGGTCGCCACCGGCCGCTCCGACTTCCCCAACCAGATCAACAACGTGCTGGCCTTCCCGGGTGTCTTCCGGGGCGCCATGGACGTCCGCGCCACCACGATCACCGAGAACATGAAGGTGGCCGCGGCCGAGGCGCTGGCCGCGGTGGTCGGCGACGACCTCTCGGCCGACTGCGTGATCCCCAGCCCGTTCGACGAGCGCGTCGCCCCCGCGGTCATCGCCGCGGTCTCCGCGCAGGCCCGCGCCGACGGGGTCGCCCGCCTCTGACCGGCCGGTCGCGTTCCCCGAAGGGTCCCGCGCGTCCACGGCACGACCCGCCCATCAGGCATCCGACGCCGAACGCCCTCCGCCCCACCGGCGGGGGGCGTTCGCGCTTTCCGGAAAAGCCGAGCCTCGTCACGGATCGTGCTATAAAAAGAGCTCTCTGTTACCTATGTGCGTAAGACGTGCATCGGGCAGCGTATGCGCGCATGGACGGTCATGCGTGCCGTCGGCGCACCGGGGGTTCTCACGACCAGGAGGACTATGGAACGCGAGCCCAATCGACTGCTCCGGCGGTTCATCGCCGAGGCGGGCTTCACCCACAAGGGACTGGCCCGCAGGCTCAACGATCTCGGTACGGCCCGCGGCCTGCCCGGCCTGCGGTACGACCACAGTTCCGTGCTCCGCTGGCTCGCGGGCCAGCGGCCCAGGGACCCGGTCCCGGGACTGCTCGCCGAGATCTTCGCTCTCCGGCTCGGCAGGGCCGTCGACCCCGAGGATCTCGGCCTGCCGGCCGTCCTGGCGCCTCTCGACCTCGGGCAGGAGTTCACCCGTACGTGGCAGGAGGGAATCTCGACCGTGACAGCACTGTGGCGAGCGGACGTGGAAAGACGCAGGTTCCTGCTCGACTCCACCTTCGCGATCGGAGCGGGCTCCGCGGGGGCCCTGCGCTGGCTGACCCTTCCGACGGAGGGCCGCCCCGAGGGCGGGGGCACCAGGCGCGTCGGCATGGACGACATCGCGGCGATCCGGGAGGTCACCCGGTCCTTCGGCGAGCTGGACAACAGGTTCGGCGGGGGCAGGGTCCGCTCGGCGGTGGTGAGGTACCTGGACACGGCCGTCGCGCCGCTGCTCGCCGACGGCTCGTACACCGAGCGGACGGGCAGGGCACTGGCGTCGGCCGCGGCCGAGCTGACCAGGCTGGCCGGCTGGATGGCCTACGACCTGGAGCAGCACGGCCTGGCCCAGCGGTACCTGATCCAGGCGCTGCGCCTGGCACGCGGCGCGGGTGACCACGGGCTCGGCGGCGAGATCCTCGCCGGGATGAGCCACCAGGCCGTCTACATCGGGCAGCCGGCCCACGCGCTCGACCTGGCCAGGGCCGCCCAGCTCTCGGCCCGCCGCGCGGGCGTCTTCGCCCTGCTGGCCGAGGCGCACGTGCTGGAGGCGCACGCCCATGCCGTGCTGACCGACCGCGCGGCGTGCGCGAGGTCCCTGCACGAGGCCGAGCTCTCCTTCGACCGCCGCGGCACCGGGGAGGCGCCGGACTGGATCGCCTACTTCGACGAGGCCTACCTGTCGGCGAAGTTCGCCCACTGCTTCCGCGACCTGGGGGACGGGCCGGGCACCGTACGGCACGCCCGGCGCTCGCTGCAGATGGACGGGCGCTACGTGCGCGGGCGGATGTTCAACCTGTCGCTGCTGGCGGCCGGGCTGCTGGCCTCGGGGGAGCTGGAGGAGGCGTGCTCGGTCGCCTCGTCGGCGCTGGAGCTCGCCGAGGGCCTGCGGTCGGCCAGGACCCGGTCCTACGTCGCGGACCTGCGGCGCCGGCTGGATCCGCACGCGGCGGAGCCTCCGGTGGCCGAGCTGAACGAGCGGGTGGGGGAGCTCAGTCCGGTCTGAACGGCTCCCTGTTTTTCAGGGCTTCGATGTTGAAGACCATCAGGTCTCCTGCCATGGGCGGAGACGACTGAAGGGGTCCGGATGGTGCCGGACCCCTTCAGGTGGAGCTGGTGGTGCTGTGGATCTGTTCGAGTCTGAGGTTTGGACGCTCAGGCTCGGGTGATCGTCAGGGAGCTACTACTACTTGACGATCGAGCCGGACCACACCGCGGCGGCCTTGTTGTAGATCGCGGCGGTCTCACCGTCGAAGTACGGGGAGGTGATGAGGTCGTAGCGGCCGTTCTTGTCCTGGTCACCGAAGAGGCTGGTGACACCGTTGACGTAGCCCAGACGCTTGGCGTTGCTGTACTTGGCGAGCCAGGGGCCACCGTCAGCGCCGGGGGTGAAGGAGCTCTTCAGACCGATGTGCTCTTCGGTCTTGGTCGCGGCCTGCACGTACTTCTGGGCGTTGGTCTTGCCGTAGGTCCACTTCGGCGTGACACCGGTGTAGGCCTTGTTGCCGTCGGGGTGGGCGTCGGCCGGGTAGCCGAACACGAACACCGTCTGCTGGGGCTTCTGGTTCCAGGTGAAGCCCTGGCCGCCGACGTTGTCACCGAGCTTGCCGGTGTCCTTGATGAAGCCGTCGACGACGTAGAACACCGTCTTGTAGTACGACTTGACGTTGCTCTCCTTCACCCAGTACTTCACGAAGTAGTGGGTGATGGTGTAGTTGCCCTTGGCGTCGATCTTGCGGTAGCCGGCACCGGTGTAGGCGTCGTACTGCGCCTTGGTGACGTGCTCCACCGTGGTCTTGTTGACGGCCTTGGCGCCGTTGACGTTGCCGACGGGGGCCTTGTCGAAGACCTCCTTGGAGACCTCCTGGAAGACCTTCACCGCGCCGGGGTAGCTCGGGCCGACCGGGTCCTTGATGGTCTCGGCCTTGGCCCACGCAGCGGAGGTCTCGCCACCGTGCAGGTCAACGGTCTTCTGGTACTCGGCCTCGGAGATCGAGACGTCCTTGGCGAACTTCGCGCCGTTGAACGCCTTGTAGTCGCCCTCGCTGACTTCCTTGGCGGTGCCGCCACCGATCTGGACACCGTTGTAGACGGTCACGAACGCGTAGTCGCGGTCGTAGTCCTCGTAGTTGGCGAAGTCGTAGTGGGTGTAGGCCGTCTTACCGACGTAGATGCCGTAAGGGGTCTTGCCCTGGTAGTAGCCGGGCACGAAGACCCAGTTGTCCATGACGCTGGCGTTGGCCTTGTCGTCGTAGACGCAGTGACCGGCGGTGGCGACCAGGTTGCGGTACTGCCCCTGGATCGAGGTGGCCGAGCACCACTTGAGGTCGCCCTTGTCGTCGACGAAGAACACCTTGCCGATGGTGCGCGGCAGGTTGATGTTCTTGACCTTCGCGGAGGGCTTGGTCTCTTCGCCGGTCGGCTTGACGGCGCCGGGCTTGCCATCGGCGACGTAACCGCCACCGACGCTCAGCTTCGGCGTGGCCTTGGTCTCCCAGGTGTAGGGAGTCGCCTTGGCGAGGTTGTTGGTGTGGTCGTTGGCGGCCAGCCAGAACTTGGCGACGTCGACCGCGGCCGGGGCGTCCTTGGCCATGGTGTCGTAGGCCCAGTCCGGAACGGCGTTGGCGGTACCGGCCAGACCAGCGGCCAGCAGACCGGTGGCCAGGATGGCGCCACCGGCGGGGAGGAGGATGCGCTTCAAGGGGAGCTCCTTGGTCTGATGTGGAACGCTTCTTGCGTCCCATGCGTCAGTAAAGGGAATGCCTGAAACATACAGTGTGGATCTTGGGCATCGGAAGCCACTTCGAGGGGTAAAGATCCGCCCTCCACCCCCGTGACCCATCCGTGATGTTTAAGCAAGTGCGGTGGTGTCGTCGGGATTGGTTGATGTTCGTGGTGTTTCCGCAGATGAGCGTAAGCGTGAGGTAAAAGTGACAGATGAGTCGCGAGTAGCCCGCTACGATCCGTTACGCACCCTCTGTGACACAGATCACATCGATTCGATGGCACCGTTTTGCTCGGAGCCGCGTCTAAAACCCCGTCACTCTGGGAGCTTCGCCTGAGTGCACGACACATTCGGCTCTCAGAAGGCCGCTGCTGGAGTCTGAGAGCCTCGCTCACCAGTTGTCCGCTCCCTTCTGATCTCCCCGTCCGGGCGGGGAACGGAGAAGCTCTGAGGTCGGCCAGCGCTCGCGGGTGAACGAGCTCGATACGGCCACTCGAGCGCCCCGCATGAGCCGTGGCCGGAGGTTGTGTCCTCTGTCCCGACAGACTCGAATCGATGAGGGCCCGGTGCATCGCACCGGGCCCTCATCGATTCGCCGTCATCGTTCCGTACGCGTGTCGTTCCTGCCATGGGCGGAGACGACTGAAGGGGTCCGGCTGGTGCCGGACCCCTTCAGGTGGAGCTGGTGGTGCTGTGGATCTGTTCGAGTCTGAGGTTTGGACGCTCAGGCTCGGGTGATCGTCAGGGAGCTACTACTACTTGACGATCGAGCCGGACCACACCGCGGCGGCCTTGTTGTAGATCGCGGCGGTCTCACCGTCGAAGTACGGGGAGGTGATGAGGTCGTAGCGGCCGTTCTTGTCCTGGTCACCGAAGAGGCTGGTGACACCGTTGACGTAGCCCAGACGCTTGGCGTTGCTGTACTTGGCGAGCCAGGGGCCACCGTCAGCGCCGGGGGTGAAGGAGCTCTTCAGACCGATGTGCTCTTCGGTCTTGGTCGCGGCCTGCACGTACTTCTGGGCGTTGGTCTTGCCGTAGGTCCACTTCGGCGTGACACCGGTGTAGGCCTTGTTGCCGTCGGGGTGGGCGTCGGCCGGGTAGCCGAACACGAACACCGTCTGCTGGGGCTTCTGGTTCCAGGTGAAGCCCTGGCCGCCGACGTTGTCACCGAGCTTGCCGGTGTCCTTGATGAAGCCGTCGACGACGTAGAACACCGTCTTGTAGTACGACTTGACGTTGCTCTCCTTCACCCAGTACTTCACGAAGTAGTGGGTGATGGTGTAGTTGCCCTTGGCGTCGATCTTGCGGTAGCCGGCACCGGTGTAGGCGTCGTACTGCGCCTTGGTGACGTGCTCCACCGTGGTCTTGTTGACGGCCTTGGCGCCGTTGACGTTGCCGACGGGGGCCTTGTCGAAGACCTCCTTGGAGACCTCCTGGAAGACCTTCACCGCGCCGGGGTAGCTCGGGCCGACCGGGTCCTTGATGGTCTCGGCCTTGGCCCACGCAGCGGAGGTCTCGCCACCGTGCAGGTCAACGGTCTTCTGGTACTCGGCCTCGGAGATCGAGACGTCCTTGGCGAACTTCGCGCCGTTGAACGCCTTGTAGTCGCCCTCGCTGACTTCCTTGGCGGTGCCGCCACCGATCTGGACACCGTTGTAGACGGTCACGAACGCGTAGTCGCGGTCGTAGTCCTCGTAGTTGGCGAAGTCGTAGTGGGTGTAGGCCGTCTTACCGACGTAGATGCCGTAAGGGGTCTTGCCCTGGTAGTAGCCGGGCACGAAGACCCAGTTGTCCATGACGCTGGCGTTGGCCTTGTCGTCGTAGACGCAGTGACCGGCGGTGGCGACCAGGTTGCGGTACTGCCCCTGGATCGAGGTGGCCGAGCACCACTTGAGGTCGCCCTTGTCGTCGACGAAGAACACCTTGCCGATGGTGCGCGGCAGGTTGATGTTCTTGACCTTCGCGGAGGGCTTGGTCTCTTCGCCGGTCGGCTTGACGGCGCCGGGCTTGCCATCGGCGACGTAACCGCCACCGACGCTCAGCTTCGGCGTGGCCTTGGTCTCCCAGGTGTAGGGAGTCGCCTTGGCGAGGTTGTTGGTGTGGTCGTTGGCGGCCAGCCAGAACTTGGCGACGTCGACCGCGGCCGGGGCGTCCTTGGCCATGGTGTCGTAGGCCCAGTCCGGAACGGCGTTGGCGGTACCGGCCAGACCAGCGGCCAGCAGACCGGTGGCCAGGATGGCGCCACCGGCGGGGAGGAGGATGCGCTTCAAGGGGAGCTCCTTGGTCTGATGTGGAACGCTTCTTGCGTCCCATGCGTCAGTAAAGGGAATGCCTGAAACATACAGTGTGGATCTTGGGCATCGGAAGCCACTTCGAGGGGTAAAGATCCGCCCTCCACCCCCGTGACCCATCCGTGATGTTTAAGCAAGTGCGGTATCGATGTGGTGACTGATGCGTATCGATCGTGTTTGCCCAGCTGAATGTAACTATGAGATAAAAGTGACGGGTGGGGCGTGAGTAATGTATCGCTCTGCGTAACCGTCTCGTTGTGACGCAGATCACAGCAGATCGATGGCACCGTTTTCCTCGAACGCACGTCTAAGGCGACGATCCGCGCCTCTCGTGCTCGCCTCCCGGCTCTCCGAGGCCTTGGAAGAAGGCCTGGGACACCGGTGAAACGGGTGCGGGACCCGGCCTGAGAGGCCGGGTCCCGCGGATGGTTCACAGGCCCGAAGGGTCCTGGGTGGAGCTGCGCGAGCTACCTGTAGAGCTCGCCGTTCGGGCCGACGATCTTGCCGGACCACACGTTGGAGGCCTTGCGGTAGATGTCGGCGGTCTCGCCGTCGAAGTACGGCGAGGTGATCAGGTCGTAGCGGCCGTTCTGGTCCTGGTCACCGAAGAGGCTGGTGACACCGTTGACGTAGCCCAGACGCTTGGCGCTGCTGTACTGGGTCAGCCAGGGGCCACCGTCAGCGCCGGGGGTGAGGGCGCCCTTGAGGCCGACGTGCTCCTCGACCTTCTCCGCCGCCGAGACGTACTCCTTGCCCGAGGTCTTGCCGTACACGTACTTGGGCGTCACGCCGCTGTAGGGCTTGTCGCCGTCGGGGTGCGGGGCCTGGGGGTAACCGAAGACGTAGACGGTCTTGCCGGTCTTCTGGTTCCAGGTGAAGCCCTGACCGCCGACGTTGTCGCCCAGGCGGCCGACGTCCTTGGAGAGCAGGATGTAGTAGTGCGAGCCGCGCGACCACTTCGGTCCGGTGAAGCCGTCGTACTCCTTCTTGGTGACCTGCTTGACACCGTTGAAGGCGACACCGTTGTAGACCGTGACGAAGGCGTAGTCCTTGTCGTAGTCCTCGTAGTTGGCGAAGTCGAAGTGCGTCCACGCGCTCTTGCCGACGTAGATGCCGTACGGGGTCTTGCCCTGGTAGTAGCCGGGGACGAAGACCCACTTGTCCATGGTGTCGCCGTTGCTGCCCGGGTCGTAGACGCAGTGCCCGGCCGTGGCGACCAGGTTGCGGTACTTGCCCTGGATCGAGGTGGCCGAGCACCAGCGGTACTGGCCGTCGACCACGAAGAACACCTTGCCCAGGGTCCTGGGCAGGTTGACGTTCTTGGCGAGCGAGGGCCTGGGCTTCTCCGAGCCGGTCGGGCCGACGGTGCCGGGACGGCCGTCAGGGGAGAAACCCCCGCCCACCTTCATCTTCGGGCCGCCCGGGTCGGGGTTGTACACCGTGGCCTTCTTGAGGGCGGCGAAGTTCGAGGCGGCCCAGAAGTCGATGACCGACACGGCCGAGGAGTTGTTCTTGGCCATCGGGTCGGTCGCCCAGTCCGGGGCGGCCTGTGCGGTGCCGGCCAGGGTGGTGGCCAGCAGGGTGGTGACGGCTGCGGCACCACCGAGGGGGAGAAGAGAGTGCTTCAAAAGACTGGCTCCTTGCGCTGCAACGCTCCCGGGAGAGTCCGGGAACTGCGGGACGACAAGCAACGAACCTATGCACGGAGCGTCCGGGCAAACCCCCGATAAGTCCCTCTTAAGCCTCTCTTAAGGTTCCTTTATGCTCGGGGCGCTTGTTGAGTGGTCGCCCACTTGTAGACGACATAGGTCGAGGCGATGAAGTACGGGGAGGAGATCCTGTCGTACCGGCGGTCACCGTTGGTGTCCCAGGCGAAGCTGTTGACGCCGTTGAGATACCCGACGCCGTGCTTGGGGTCGAAGGCGATCAGCCACGGGCCACCGCTCGCACCGTTGGTGAAACCGCACGTCAGGGCCGTGCCGTGTTCGACCAGCCGACCGGGGGCCCGCACCTTGATCGTCCGGCCGTCGCACGACTTGAGCACCTGGCCGTTGTAGGGCCTGCTCCCGTCGGCGTGCGGGGCCGCGGGATAGCCGAAGGCCAGCGTGAGCAGGCCCACGCCCCGGTTGGTCGTCAGCCCCTGCCCGCCGACGTTGTCCTGCAGGCTTCCGACGTCCTCCATCGCGTAGCTGCCGGCCGTCTTGCCGGCCTTCCAGCGGAAGCCGTCGTGCACGGTGATGAACGCGTAGTCGTAGTCGAAGTCGCCCTTGCCGACGAAGTCCTCGTGCAGGTTGAGCGAATGGCCGACGTAGATCCCGTACGGGGTCTCCCCCTTGTCGTATCCGGGGATGAAGATCCAGTACTCGGCCTGGCTGCCCGTCTTGGCGTCGTAGGCGCAGTGTCCGGCGGTCGCGACCAGGTTGCGGTTGGCCGCCGCCACCGAGGAGGCCGAGCACCAGTAGTCCCTGCCGCCGATCTGGAAGAACACCTTGCCGACGGTCAGCGGGGAGCCGTTGGAGGCCGGGGACCGCTTCTTCGGCAGGACGGGCTTGACGATCGGCACGGAGGAACCCGAAACGGTGGCTCTCCCGAGGGTGCTCTGCCGGCTCGTGGCCGTCGTCGAGGTCTCTCCGGTGGCCGAGGGGGAGACGACCGAGGCGGGGACGGCCGTACCGCTTGCCGGGGTGCCGCCGGAGGTGGGGGACGCCGAGGAGGTGGCACCGGACTTCGCCGCGTCGGGTCCCGCCGGAGCGTTGTCCGCGGCCTGCTTGAGCCTGGCCGGGCTCCAGTACTCCGCGATCCGCTTCATGTCGGCGGCGGTCTTGGTCAGGGTGATGGAGGTGATGCCGTTGGGCACCCCGTAGACCGGACCGGCCGCGGCGCTCCCGGCGAAGGCCGACGTCATGGTCACACAGGCGGCGACCAGCGCGCCCAGTGTGGCCGTGAGCCGCCGTACGCGGGAGGGCATGAGGGGATTCCTTTCAGGGGCGGCGCGAGGTGCCGGCGGGAGGTGCAGAGATTGATTTTTCCAGATCAACTCGATTATGGGCAGGCGGTTGGAGCGATCCTGTCGTACTGCGTATCGATCGAGTCTGTCCGAGGGTGTATAAGACCCCCGTCAAGGTGCTCAAAGGGCCCGGCATGTGCCGGGCCCTTCCTTGCGCGCGGTCGTCTCCCTAGGAGGGGAGCTTCCCGGTCCAGAGGTTGGCGGCGTGCCGGTAGATGCCGTACGTGTCACCGTTGAAGTACGGGGTGGTGACGCGGTCGTAGCGGCCGTTCTTGTCGCTGTCGATCGTCAGGCTGACGACGCCGTTGAGGTAGCCGGTCCTCTTGCTGTTCTTGTACTGCAGCAGGAAGGGGCCGCCGCTGGCACCGGGGGTGAAGGCGCACTTGATCGCCTGGTGCTCCTCGGCCTTGTATCCCGGCACCACGGGTGCGGCGGCGGTCTTGCCGTAGCACCACTTCTGGGTGTGACCGGAGTAGGGCTTGTCGCCGTCCAGGTGCGCGGAGGTCGGGTAGCCGAAGGTGAAGACCTTCTTGCCCAGCTTCTGGTTCCAGCTGAAGCCCTGGCCGCCGACGTTGTCGCCTAGGCGCCCGGCGTCGGCCACCGTCGAGATGTAGTGCCGGTAGATCACGTACTTCACCGACGCGGTCTTCTTGATGTACTTCACCACGAAGTAGTACGTGATGGTGTAGTTGCCCTTGTCGTCGATGCGACGGTAGCCCGGGCCCTTGTAGGCGTCGTACTCGCTCTTCGTGACGTGCTCGACGCGGGTGCCGAGCTTGGAACCGGCCTTGGGCCAATCGGCCTGCGGAAGTTCCTTGTCCTTGAGCGTGACCTTGTCGTTCTTCAGGCCGTAGACCTCACCGGCGACCTTCTCCCAGGTTCCCCTGTCGGTCTCGGCCGCGACGGCGAGGGCGCCCTTGTACTGGGGGCCGACCTCGTCCTCGGTGGAGACGTTCTCGACCTTGCCGAGGCCGCCCTTCTGGGTCCACTTGTCGTAGGTCTCGAAGTCGACGTTGGTCGCGGACTCGCGGCCCACCCCGCCCTTGTCCATGTGAGCCTTGAAGGTCTTGTAGTCGACCTCGCGCTCGGGCTGCTGCCTGATGCCGTTGTAGACGTTGACGAAGGCGTAGTCGTAGTCGTAGTCCTCGTAGACCGTGAAGTCGTCGTGGGTGTTGACCTTGGCGCCGACGTACACGCCCCAGGGGGCCTTGCCCTGGTAGTAGCCGGGGATGAACACGAAGTTGCCGAAGGGCTTGTTCGTGTCGGTGTCGTAGACGCAGTGGCCCGCGGTGGCGACCAGGTTGCGGAACTTCGACTGGACCGAGGTGCCCGAGCACCAGCGCTCCTGGCCCTTGTGGTCGACGAAGAAGACCTTGCCCACGGTGATCGGCAGGTTCACGTTCCGGGACCGGCCGGCGGTCTTGCCGCCCTCACCGGTGGGGGCGACGACGCCGGGCTTGCCGTCGGCGGCGGCCCTGGCCGCGCCGGTCTTGTTCAGCTTCGCCGAGACGGTGGAGTCGGACAGGTACGTCTTCGCCGACTTCAGCTTCGAGGCCGTCCAGTAGCCCGCGATGGCCTTCGCGTTACCGGAGGGGGTGAGCGCCGTCGACTTGACGTCGGGGTCGACGCTCGCCTGGGCGGTGGTGGTGAGGGAGGTGCCGATCAGGGAGGCGGCCGCGAGGGCGCCGCCGAGGGGGAGGACGAGGCGCTTGGCTCGGGAGTTCAATGGAGCTCCTTCTTTGTCATGGGTCACTCGGGACGCAACCCACGCATGCGTAAAGAGACAAGACGTGACCGTACTCGGCAAAGATGGGTTAAAAAGCTATAAAGCAGACATCAGTTGGGACCGATACCATTTCGTTACCAATGCGAGGGAACCGGAAGTCGCCGGGGGCCGTCTGATCTGCCTCCACGTGATCGAAAAGCCTGCGGCCGGTCACGTAACCGCATGAGCTGCAAAAACGTCGGGACCGGTGATTGCCCCGGCCGGAGGGGCGGGAGAGGCTGAGGCCGCATCCGCGTCACACGTCATCGGGGGATCTCATGCGGCGTCTTCTCTGCCTGGCCGTGGCCGGGCTCTTCCAACTTCCGGGTGCGGCGTCGGCCGCCGCCCCACCGTCCTCGAACCCCGGGCCGGAGACGGCGAGCGTGCTCGCGCGGCACCCGGGCTCCGCCGGTCCGTCGACGACGAGCCCGCTGTCGCCCAGGCCCGGTGGTCGTGGTCCGCGCGCGGTGGATGCGCTCTCGCACGGGTCGAGCGACCACGGCCCGCGTGCGACGAGCCCGCTGCCGCCCGTACCGGACCGTCGCGGCCCGCGGGTGGTCCCGCTGCCGGTGCATCCCGGCGAGCCCGTCCAGGCCGGGCCCGGACCGCTGCGGTCCTCGCCCGGTGACCGGCCCTCGCGGAGTGCCAAGGCGCTCGTGCTGAGCGTCGCCCAAGGGGAGAAGCCCCTGCCCACGGCGGGACACGCGCTGCTCCTGTGCGACCGTCCCGGCAGCACCCACCCCGACGCGGTTGGTGCGTGTGAGGCGCTGTCCGAGGTGCGGGGCGACCCCTCCAGGCTCAAGCCGCTGTCCGGGGTGGCCTGCACGATGCAGTACGACCCGGTCACGGTGTCCGCCATGGGGATCTGGAACGGCCGCTTCGTCCGGTTCGAGCAGACCTTCGGCAGTTCCTGCTCGCTGCGGGCCGCCACCGGCACGGTCTTCTCGCTCAGGAACCAGCGGGGCGGTCACTGACGTCCAGGAACCGACGGGGCGGTCACTGACGTCCAGGAACCGACGGGGCGGTCACTGACATACAGGTACCAGCGGGGCGGTCACCGACATCCGCCGGTCGCGCGGAACGTTCTCCCCGGGAGCGAGGACGTTCCGCGCGACCGGCGGCCGAGACGTTCCGCGCGACCGTCGGCCGGACGGAACGTTCCGGTGGCCGGAGTGTCCACCGGACGACGGCGGGCTCCCGGTCCCGGACGCAGGGCCCGGTCCCGGGAGGGACCGGGCCCTGCGTCGTCACTCCCGGCCGGCCGAATGGCCTGCGGTCGGCCGGTCATGGCGGTCACGCGGATCGTGCGGGGTCATGCGGGTCGTACGGGTCGTGCCGGTCACTTGGTCCAGCGGTTCGACGCGGCCTTGTAGACCTTGTAGGTGTCGCCGTTGAAGTACGGCGACGAGATCTTGTCGTACCGGTCGTTCTTGTCGGTGTCCCAGGCGATGCTGTTGACGCCGACCAGGTAGCCGGTGCGGCTGGAGCTCTTGTACTTGTAGATCATCGGGCCGCCGCTCGCACCCGCGGTGAAGGCGCACTTGAAGCCGACGTGCTCCTGGACGTTGTACTTGGGCGCGGCCGGCATGGCGGTGGTCGTGCCGTAGCACCACTTCATCGTGCGGCCGGAGTAGGGCTTGTCGCCGTCGGGGTGCAGACCGGCCGGGTAGCCGAAGGAGAAGACCGGCTTCTTCACCTTCTGGTTCCAGGCGAAGCCCTGCCCGCCGACGTTGTCGCCGAGCCGTCCGACGTTCTTGGTGACCGGCTTCCACGTGCCGCTCGAGTCCTTCTCCCAGTTCACCTTGAACCCGGAGTGGACGTTGACGAAGGCGTAGTCGTAGTCGTAGTCCTCCTTCACGACGAAGTCGTCGTGCGCGTTGAACCACTTGGCCGCGTAGATGCCGTACGGGTTCTTGCCGTCCCACGCCTGGTTGCCGTCCCAGTAGGACGGGATGAAGACCCAGTTGTCGTAGAACTGGTTGGTCTTCACGTCGTAGACACAGTGGGCCGAGGTGGCCACCATGTTGCGGTACTTGCCCTGCACGGAGCTGCCGGAGCAGTACTTCCAGCTCTTCGGGTCCGACGGGTTGGAACCGGGCAGGGTGAAGAAGACGCGTCCGACGGTGTTGGGCAGGTTGACCTGCTTGCTCTTGGCGGACTTCGTGCCCTCGGCGCCGATCGGCGGGACCGACCCGCGGGGGCCGTCGGGGGCCACCGCGCCGGAGGCCTTGCCGCCCTTGATGCTCAGGTCGAGGTCGTCGGTGGCGTCGGTGGCCTTGCGCATCCGTTCGGGCGACCAGAAGGAGGTGGCCTGCGCGGCCGTCTCCGAGGCCTGGGAACTGACCACGTCCTTGGGGGCCGTACCGGCGTCGGCGCCGGTGGTGGTGGCGCCGATCACTCCGGCGATCGTGAGAACGCCGGTGAGGGGGATCGCGAGGCGCCGTGCTCGGGGGTACATGGGACTCCTTTCGCTCTCGGCCCGGAGACGGGACTTCTCCTGGCCGGGAAAACGATCGGAACGTTACTGACGCGGCGAGGCGCCGGATAGGAATTGACGGGAAAAAGTCTGAGTCGGTTCCATCCGATGCGATCCCGTTATTGAAATAGCAATTTGTTATCATTTAACGAATAAGTATTTCCGCAGCTCAACGTGGGTTTCGAGTGACACCACGGACACCTCGAACATCACCGGTAACGGCGATTACCGAAGGTTTCTCGGTCACCTCCGGTCTCGCCCGACTATTAAACCGAATGATGTTCTGGTTGGATGTCGGCATGAGCGGAGACCCTCGTACCCCATGTCTCGTCGGCGTCGCCCAGCACACGGTCCGCGAGCAGCCGGGCCCCGAGCCGCTGGACCTGTGGGAGCTCGTCGCCCGCGAGGCCGCCGCCGACGCCGTCTCGGGGCTCCCCGCCGGCGCCGGCGGCGGGGCCTCGGGGCTGCTGGCCGCCCTCGGCTCGGTCCAGGTCGTCTACACCGAGTCCTGGCAGTACGACGACCCCGCGGCCAGGCTCGCCGAGCGGATCGGGGCGAGCCCCCGCCACCGGGTGTACTCGAAGGTGAGCGGCACGGCCCCGCAGACGCTCCTCGGCGCGGCGGCCTCGATGATCGCCAGGGGCGAGCTGGACGCCGCTCTGGTCGCCGGCGCGGAGGCGCTGGCCACCCGTCGGGCCCTGCGCAGGGCGGGTGAGCGCGTCGCGTGGAGCCACCCGGCCGACCCCAAGCCGCCGTACGGCTGGGAGCGACCCCCGCACCCGGTCGAGCTGGCCCACGAGCTCTTCCTGCCGGTGCACACCTACGCGATCATGGAGACGGCCCGGCGGGCGGCGGCCGGGGAGTCCGACGAGCGGGAGCGGACCGACCGGGGACTGATGATGGCCTCGATGACCGAGGTCGCCGCGGCCAACCCGTACGCCTGGCACCGGCGGGCCCGCACACCCGGGGAACTGGTCACCCCGTCGCCGTCCAACCGGTTCGTCGGCTGGCCCTACACCAGGAACACCGTCGCGGTCATGGAGGTCGACCAGGCCGCCGCCGTGATCCTGGTCGGCGACGGCTTCGCCGACCGCCTCGGCATCCCCCGGGACAGGCGCCTCTACCTGCGGGGATGGGCCTACGCCGAGGACACCTGGGAGGTGGCCGCCCGTCCCGGGCCCGGCTCCTCGCCCGCCATGGCCGCGGCGGCGCGGGCCGCCTTCGAACGGGCCGGGACCGGCCTCGACGACATGTCCGCCCTGGACGTCTACAGCTGCTTCGCCGTCGCGCTCCGTGCCGCCTGCGCCGCGACCGGCCTCGACCCGCTCGACGCACGCGGGCTGACCGTCACCGGCGGCCTGCCGTACGCGGGCGGTCCGGCCAGCGACTACGTCCTGCATTCGACCGCGGCGATGGCGGCCCGCCTGCGCGCCGCGCCGGGCCACGGGCTGGTCACCGGGGTGGGCATGCACCTGACCAAGCACACCTACGCGGTCTGGTCCACCGAGCCGGGCGGCGTGGGGGGCGATGCCGCGCCGGTGCACACCGCGGAACCGGTGCCGATCGCGGCCTCCTACGAGGGGCCCGCCACGGTCGCCGGGTACACGGTCGCGCACGGCAGGGACGGCGCGGCCGAGCGCGGCGTCCTCATCGCCGACCTGCCCGGCGGCGGGCGGGCCTACGCCCACGTCCGTCACCCCGACCTGATCGCCGAGGCCGAGGCGCGGGAACTGGTCGGCGTCGCCGTGCGCCTGACCCCCGACGGTCAGGTGAACGTCGCGACCTGGTGAGACCGGGCTCGCGGCGGGATCGGGTGGACAACGATTCCGATTCGTGACGCTACCGGGCCGGGGACCGAGACCCCGGCGACCCCAGGATGGCTCAGGGTCCCGTCCACGGGCGCTCCCGGGTCGCTTCGCCGGGGGACGCGGGACGGCGACGTACCTTTTCGTGAGAGGCGGCCTGGGACGTGGGCGGCGATCCGTACGACATCATCGAGGCGAAGGCGCCGCGGGGACCGCGGCGCTGGATCGGCCTCGCGGCGCTGGCGGCGCTCGTGGTGGTCCCGGTCGGGGTCCTGCTGGCCGGGCGGGAGCCCGGCGCGGTCCCCCACGTCCAGGCGCCCGAGCCCGCCCGGTCGGTGGCCGCCGAGCGGGAGGTCCCCAACCTGCTCCATCCGCGGCCCCGCCTCCGGAACGGCCGGGAGGTCCTCGACGTGGTCTTCCCCGACGGCTCGTCGGCGGAGATCGGCTACCCGGCGGAGCTCGGCCTGGCCCGGCTGGGGGTCCGGCCCGTGACGACGGGGTGGCTGGACGGCGTTCCCGACTCCTACCGGCGGCTGACGGCCCCGCAGGGCGGCCCGGCCGGGGTGTCCCGGGGGCGGCCGATGATCAGGAAGCTGACCGGGAAGGTCACGCTCTGGCAGCCCATGAGTCCCGCCGTGGGGGAGACGCTGCTGTTCGCGTTCGACCCCTGGTTCGTGGCGCTGCACGACCTCAAGAGCGGCATGACCTTCGAGCAGCGCATGCTCTGGGCGCGCAACCTGCGTGGCAAGGTGACCCGGGACGGCCACCTGGTGCTCACCGCCAGGCCGCCCCTGCGGCTGGCCGTCCCCGGGCAGATCGTCGGCGGCGAGCAGGCGGGGCCGCAGCTGTGGTTCGGCGGGGCCCGGGAGACGCTGCTGGTCCTGGTGCCGGTGCCGCGCTGTGACGTCGCGGCGATCGAGCTGTCCGTCGTCGAGCAGCGTCACCGCTTCTCGGCGGAGGCCTGCCGGGACGGGATGTACGTGGCGGCCTCGGGAGAGCGGGGACACGTCGAACGGACCATCGCCGGACTGACCGTGAAGCGGACGGCATAGGGTGCGGCCATGTTCGCTGTAACCGCCACGCGGCTCGATCCCGACAATCCGCTCGCCGGTCTCACGCTCGGCGATCGCCCCGAACCCGAGGTGCCCGACGGGTGGACCACCGTCACGGTGAGGGCGGCCTCGCTCAACCACCACGACCTGTTCACCCTCAAGGGGGTGGGCATCCGCGCAGAGCAGCTCCCCATGGTGCTCGGCACGGACGCCGCCGGGATCGACGAGGACGGCAACGAGGTCATCGTGCACGCGGTGATCGGCACCGGTGCCGACGAGACGCTCGATCCCAAGCGCTCCCTGCTCTCGGAGAAGCACGACGGCACCCTCGCCGAGCGGGTGGCCGTGCCCCGGCGCAACCTCGTGCCCAAGCCCGCGGGCCTGGGGTTCGAGGAGGCCGCCTGCCTGCCGACGGCCTGGCTGACCGCCTACCGGATGCTCTTCGACAAGGCCGGTCTGGAGCCGGGCTCGACCGTGCTGGTCCAGGGCGCGGGCGGCGGCGTGGCCACCGCGCTGATCATGCTGGCCCGAGCCGGAGGGTACCGGGTCTGGGCGACCAGCCGCTCGGAGAGCAAGCGGGCGCGGGCGCTGGAGCTCGGTGCCGACCAGGTCTTCGAGGACGGCGCCCGGCTGCCCGAGCGGGTCGACGCGGTGATGGAGACCGTCGGCCAGGCCACCTGGGCGCACTCGCTCAAGGCGTTGCGCCCCGGCGGACGCATCGTGGTCTCCGGCGCGACCAGCGGCGCGGTGCCACCGGCCGACCTGAACCGGGTGTTCTTCCTGCAGCTGTCGGTGATCGGTTCCACCATGGGCACCCGCGACCAGCTCGGAAGGCTCGCCCGCTTCATGGAGCAGACCGGGACCCGGCCGGTGATCGACCGGGTCCTGCCGCTGGCCGAGGCCCGCGAGGGCTTCGCGGCCATGCACGAGGGCGACCTGTTCGGGAAGGTCGTCTTCACCCTGCCGGGCTGAGCCGGGGCGATGTGCCCGTGCCGGTCCCTCCGGTACGGGCACGATGAACGAGGAGGACGGCCGCGGGCGCCGGTCTCGGGCCCGGTCCGGGGATCACGAGGATGCGCCCCGTCCGGCCCGGTGAGGTAAGTAATGAATTACTTCCTGACGTACCGGGTGATAGAAAAGCAGGTGAGCGATGTCTCACCCGGGAGGTCCGGAATGACCGACTCGACCGAGCGCCGCGCTTCCGAAGCGCCCCGCGATCCCGGAACACCCCGCTGCGCCGAAGCGCCTCACCACCCCGACGCCTCGCGGCACGCACACCGGGAACGGCATCCCTCCGATACGCCCGGAGACCCCGAACCGTTCGGTCCCGGGGACCTGCTCTGGGAGGGCATGGGCGACCGGCGGCTGGTGTTCCTGCTCGGCGGGGGCCTCGTCATGCAGGTCATGCACCCGGCGATCGGCGCCGCGATCGGCGAGCACTCGGTCTACCGGACCGACCCGTGGGGCCGGCTCACCCGCTCGCTCGCCTCGCTGCAGACCTGGGTGTACGGCGGGCCGCGGGCCGTCGAGGAGGGCAGGCGCCTGCGCGAGCTGCACCGCGGCATCCGGGGGGTCGACGACCGGGGCAGGAGCTACCACGCGCTCAGCGCGGAGCCGTACGCCTGGGTGCACCTGACCGCCTTCGAGCGGGCCGTCACCACGCTGAGGTACTTCGGCGAGCGGCCCTACACCCCGTCGGAGGAACGGCGCCTGTACGAGGAGATCCTCCGCCTGGGCCGGATCCTGAGGGTGCCGGAGCGGATGTTCCCCGCCACGGTCGAGGACTACTGGGACTACTTCCACGACATGGTCGCCGGCACGCTGGAGGACCACCCCACCGCGCGCGACGTGCTGGAGACCACGCTCACCGTGGGCCCGCCGCCCGTGCTGCCGGGGCCGCTGCGGGCGCTGTGGCGCCCGCTCGGCCTTACCTCGGGCCGGGTCAACCACTTCGTCACGGTCGGTACGCTGCCGGACGCCGTCCGCGCGAAGCTGGGACTGTCGTGGACGGCCCGGGACGAGGCGCGGCTGCGACGGCTGGGCAGGGCGGTCGCCGCGACGATGCCGCACCTGCCCGAACGGGCCAGGTACCTGCCCATCGCCTACCGGGCGAGGCGGGCGGCACGGGCCCGGGACCGGCTCACCCGGGCCGTGCGCGTCGCCTGACACGGCCCGCCGCCCCGGACCGGTCCGGCTCAGCGGAGCGTGTCGCGGATCCGGCGGGCGGCGTCGTACAGGGCGTCCTGCGCGGTGGCCAGGGTCTCCTCGCCGACCCGTGAGCCCGCGGCGTCCCTGCGGACCTCCTCGACGAACTCGGCCAGCATCTGCCCGAGCCGGTCGTCCCCGGCGGACGAGCCCTCACCGGTGAACCCGGAGGCCCAGATGCGCTTCCAGTCGTCCTTCCACTCGCCGGACTGGCGCTTCCACTCGCTCTTCTGGCGCTTCCACTCGTCCTTCTGCTCGCGCCAGGCCTCGCGGTGGTCGTTCCTGGCCTGCCGCTCCTCCTGCCTGGCGCCCTGGCGGACGTCGCGCGCCATCTGGGTGAGCTCCTCGCGCAGGGACTTGACCGTCTCGCGCACGTCCTCCTTGACCTCGCGGGCGATGTCGCGGACCGAGTCGGAGATCTCCTCCTCCAGCTCGGCCAGCTCGTCGAGGCGGGCGTTCAGCTCGGCGCGGCCCCGGTCGCTGATGGTGAAGACCTTCTTGCCGTCCACCACCTCGTGGGTGACCAGGCCCTCCTCCTCCAGCCGGGCCAGGCGCGGGTAGATCGTGCCGGGAGAGGGGGAGTAGACGCCCAGGAAACGGTCCTGGAGCAGGCGGATGACCTCGTAGCCGTGGCGCGGGCTCTCCTCCAGCAGCTTCAGGAGGTAGAGCCGGAGCCTTCCGTGGCCGAAGACGGGGCTCATGCCCGGCCTCCTTTCAGCAGGGTGACGTCGGCGGAGACGGTGTGCGCGCTCAGGGAGGCCATGCCGCCGCCGATCCGGCCGGTCAGCGCGCTCATGCCGGCCTGGGCGGAGTGGTCGAGCCCGGTGAAGGTGGTCTCGATCCTGCCCGTGGTGGAGCGGATCTTGACGTCGGTCTCGACGGCGTTCGGGAGGCGGACCACGATGTCGCCGGAGACGCTGTTCATCGTCACGTGACCGGTCGGCGGGAGCTCCAGGTCGGCGGTGATCCGGCCGGAGACGGTGGTGGCGCTCAGCCGCCGGGGCTTTCCCTGCGCCACGGTCAGGTCCCCGGAGAGGCTCTTGAAGGAGAGGTCCCCGACCAGGCCGCGGCTCTCCGTGTCGCCGGAGACGGTGTCGGCGCTGATCTCGCCGCTCACCCCGTCGAGCACGATGTCGCCCGAGACGCTCTTGACCGAGGTGCGGTCCCGGAACCCGGAGATCACCGCGGAGGCGGAGACCGTGCCCACGTTGACGGGCCGGTCGGCGGGCACGGTCAGTGTCAGCGTCACCCGCCGGTCGCTCGCGCGCAGTGCCTGCGGGTCGCCCGCCAGCCCGTCCCGTACCCGGCTCATCAGGCCGTCCAGGAGGCCGTCGCGGGTCAGGTCCCGGTAGGTGACGGTCAGGACGCCGTCGTCGTCGTGCGTGATGAGCAGCGGCGCGTCACCGACCTCGGTCACCTCCAGCGTGGCGGGGCCCTCACCGGCCAGCACGGCCAGCCTGCCCGCCACGACGCGCACGTTGAGCCTGCTCACCGCGTCGAAGGTGAGCCGCTCCGGTTTTTCGACGCTCCATTGCCGCATGGTACGACCTCCTTGTCCACGACACGATATGTCGCGTTTTCGAGAAGGTCAAGATATGTCGCGTCATGGTCCTTCGCGGACGTCCTCGACCCTTCGCGGACGTCCCCGGCCGTCCCTGGTAGTCCTCAGTCGTCCTCGTCGTCCAGCCGGGCCAGCCAGGTGGCCAGCCGCTCCACCGGCGTCTCGAAGTCGGGGTTGAGGTCGACGAACTCGCGCAGCCGCTCGGCCAGCCACGCGACCGTGACCTCCTCCTCGCCGCGGCGCTCGACGAGCTCCTCGATGCCCCGATCGGTGAAATACATCGTTCTCCTCGTGGTGACGGCACCTGCCATAACGGGGAAGTCCCCCGCAGAGGTTCCTGCGGGGGACTTCCGGGTGAGGTCGTGCCCGCCGTACGGGCCCGTCCTCCTAGCCGAAGATCTCGCTCAGCATCTGCTGCAGCTCCGCCTCGTGGGCCGCGTGCGAGCCGGTCGCCGGGGAGGAGTTGGCCTTGCGGGAGACGCGCCTGATCGAGCGCCCGCCGAAGACGCGCGGGTTCTCGGCCAGCTTGAGCGCCACGAACGGCCACGGGCCCATGTTGACCGGTTCGTCCTGGGCCCAGATCAGCTCGATGTCGGGGGAGTAGCGGCTCAGCTCCGACTCCAGCGAGTCGCCCGGGAAGGGGTAGAGCCGCTCCAGACGGACGACCGCCACGTCGCCCCGGCCCAGCTTGTCCCGGGTCGCGGCCAGGTCGTAGTAGAGCTTGCCGGAGACCAGCACGACCTTGCGGACGGCGCCCTGGTCGACCGCGTGGTCGCCCAGCACCGCCTGGAACGACCCCGAGGTGAAGTCGCCGACCGCCGAGACCGCCGCCTTGTGCCGCAGCAGCGACTTGGGCGTGAACACCACCAGCGGGCGGTGCCGGTTCGACAGCGTCTGCCAGCGCAGCAGGTGGAAGTAGTTGGCGGGCAGCGTGGGCTGCGCCACCGTCATGTTGTCCTGGGCGCACATCTGCAGGAAGCGCTCGATGCGGGCCGAGGAGTGGTCGGGACCCTGGCCCTCGTACCCGTGCGGCAGCAGCAGGGTCACGCCGGAGCGCTGGCCCCACTTCTGCTCGCCCGCGGTGAGGTACTCGTCGATGATCGACTGGGCGCCGTTGACGAAGTCGCCGAACTGCGCCTCCCAGGCGACCAGCGCCTCGGGCCGCTCCACGCTGTAGCCGTACTCGAAGCCGAGCGCGGCGTACTCGCTGAGCAGCGAGTCGTAGACGTAGAACTTCGTGGTGCCCTGGTTGAACGCCTTGAGCGGGGTGTGCTCCTCGCCGGTGATCCGGTCGACCAGCACGGCGTGGCGCTGGGTGAACGTGCCGCGCCGGGAGTCCTGGCCGACGAGGCGGACCGGGTGGCCGTCGATCAGCAGCGACCCGAAGGCCAGCGTCTCGCCCATGCCCCAGTCGATGTGGTCCTCGGCCACCATCTGCCCGCGGCGCTGCAGCACCGGCAGCAGACGCGGGTGGACGGTGAAGCCCTCGGGCATGTTGAGCTGGGTCTCCACGATCCGCTTGACGGTCTCCTCGGAGATGGCCGTCGTGACGTCCTCGTGCGACCAGGGGACCGTCTCCAGGTCGACCGGCCGGGAGAACTCGCCGGTCTGGTCCTTGGCCGCGCGGGTCTCGGCGAAGGCGTTCTCCAGCTTGGCCTGGTAGTCGCGCAGCGCGCTCTCGGCCTCCTCGACCGTGATGTCGCCACGGCCGATCAGCGCCTCGGTGTAGAGCTTGCGGGTCGAGCGCTTGGCGTCGATCAGGTCGTACATCAGCGGCTGGGTGAAGCCGGGGTTGTCGGCCTCGTTGTGGCCGCGGCGCCGGTAGCAGATGAGGTCGATCACGACGTCCTTGCGGAACGCCTGGCGGTACTCGAAGGCCAGCCGGCCCACCCGGACCACGGCCTCGGGGTCGTCGCCGTTGACGTGGAAGATCGGCGCCTGGATCATCCGGGCCACGTCGGTGGCGTAGACGCTGGAGCGCGAGCTGGCCGGGCTGGTGGTGAAGCCGACCTGGTTGTTGACCACGATGTGCACGGTGCCGCCGGTGCGGTAGCCGCGCAGCTGCGACAGGTTGAGCGTCTCGGCCACCACGCCCTGGCCGGCGAAGGCCGCGTCGCCGTGGACGAGCACCGGCAGGACGGTGAAGCCCTCCTCGCCGCGCTCCAGCAGGTCCTGCTTGGCGCGGACCACGCCCTCCAGGACCGGGTCGACCGTCTCCAGGTGGGAGGGGTTGGCCACCACCGAGGTCTTGAGCTTGGAGCCGTCCGGTGAGACGAAGTCGCCGCTGGCGCCCAGGTGGTACTTCACGTCGCCGGAGCCGTGGGCGCTGCGCGGGTCGATGTTGCCCTCGAACTCGCCGAAGATCTGCCCGTACGACTTGCCGACGATGTTGGCCAGGACGTTGAGGCGGCCGCGGTGGGCCATGCCGATCACGGCCTCGTCGAGCCGCTCCTCGGCCGCCGAGCTGAGCACCGAGTCCAGCAGCGGGATCAGCGACTCGCCGCCCTCCAGCGAGAAGCGCTTCTGCCCGACGAACTTCGTCTGCAGGAACGTCTCGAACGCCTCGGCGGTGTTCAGCCGCTCCAGCACGCGCAGCTGCTCGGTGCGGTCGGGCTTGGCGTGCGGCCGCTCGATGCGGGCCTGGATCCAGGCCCGCTCCTCGGGATTCTGCATGTGCATGTACTCCACGCCGATGGTGCGGCAGTAGGAGTCACGCAGCACGCCGAGGATCTCGCGCAGCTTCATCAGGGGCCGGCCGCCGAAGCCGCCGGTGGCGAACTCGCGCTCCAGGTCCCACAGCGTCAGGCCGTGCGACTTGATGTCGAGGTCGGGGTGCTTGCGCTGCTTGTACTCCAGCGGGTCGGTGTCGGCCATCAGGTGGCCGCGGACCCGGAAGGCGTGGATCAGCTCGATGACGCGGGCCGACTTCGCCACGTCGTCGTCGTGGGTGGTCGAGATGTCCTGGACCCAGCGGATCGGCTCGTACGGGATCCGGAGGGACTCGAAGATCTCGTCGTAGAAACCGTCCTCGCCCAGCAGCAGCCGGTGGATCTGCCGCAGGAAGTCGCCCGACTGGGCGCCCTGGATGATCCGGTGGTCGTAGGTGCTGGTGAGCGTCATGACCTTGCTCACCGCGAGGCGGGAGAGCGTGTCGGGGGAGGCGCCCTGGTACTCGGCCGGGTACTCCATCGCGCCGACGCCGATGATCGTGCCCTGCCCCGGCATCAGGCGCGGCACCGAGTGCACGGTGCCGATGGTGCCCGGGTTGGTCAGCGAGATCGTGGTGCCGGCGAAGTCGTCGACGCCGAGCTTGCCGGCCCTGGCCTTGCGGACCACGTCCTCGTAGGCGACCCAGAACTGACGGAAGTCCATCGTCTCGGTGTTCTTGATCGACGGGACCAGCAGCTGGCGGGTGCCGTCGCTCTTGGCCACGTCGATGGCCAGGCCCAGGTTGACGTGCTCGGGCTTGACCAGCACCGGCTTGCCGTCGACCTCGGCGTAGGAGTGGTTCATCTCCGGCAGGACCGCCAGGGCCTTGACCACCGCGAAGCCGATGATGTGCGTGAACGACACCTTGCCGCCGCGACCGCGCGACAGGTGGTTGTTGATCACGATCCGGTTGTCGATGAGCAGCTTCGCCGGGACCGCCCGCACGCTGGTCGCCGTCGGGACGACGAGGCTGGCCTCCATGTTGGCGGCCGTTCTGGCGGCCGCGCCACGTAGTCGGACTTCCTCGGCACCGGCGGGCAACTGCGTCTCCTGCTTGGATCGGTCCGCCGGGGCGGCCTGGGCCGCCGGCGCTGGGGTCTTCACCGCGGCGGCCTCGGGAGCCGGAGCCGGGGTGTCCGTGGTGGCCGCCGTGGTCGCGGGGGCCGCCTGGGGGGCCGGGGCCGCGGCGGCCGTCTCGCCCGACGGCCCGTTCGAGGGCTCGGCCGAGGAGCCGTCCGGGGAGGCGGAGGGCGCGGCGGGTGTCGGAGGAGTGGACGCGGCGGTCGCCGCCCCCTGGGGCGCGGCTCTGCCGGCCCCCGAATCAGGGTTGTAGTCAGCGAAGAAGTTCCACCAGGCACGATCGACGGACTCGGGATCCTGGAGATACTTCTGGTACAGCTCGTCGACCAGCCATTCGTTCTGGCCAAAGGCTGCCAGCGGGTTTGTCCGCGACGACTCAGACGACACGGCGGAAATCGCCCTCTTCCGCAGATCGGCGTTGATGATGGAGAACCTGTCCAAGGTTACTCGCCTCGGCCCGGACCTGCGCCAGTCCGGTCCGCGCTTCCTCGCAGATCCTGCCGCCGGAGCCCGGAACGACCGCCCGCCGCGGGCCCGTCATCGGGCTCGTCCCCTGGTCAGGACGGTCCTGCGGGCCTGATCAGGCGGGGCCGACCAGGCGGGAGGTCACCCGTATCCCCGGGGTAACATCTTCGAGCAGCGCGACCAGCTCGTCCCCGGCGTCCCGCAGCTCCCGCAGGGACATCGGCTCCAGCCTCTCCAGCAGGAACAGAGCGTCGACGGTCTCCTCGGTGATCCGGGTGCGCACGCACTGGCGCCAGTTCCACCGGCGGCAGGTGACGCCCCGGTCGTCGCGCCAGACGACCTCGCCGGGCTCCGGGTGGTCGATCCCGGGCTCGCCCTTCTCGATCACCTCGAACGGCTCGTCGCCGCTCGCGCGCACCAGGCGGGCCGGGCCCTCGTAACGGGCCAGGTCCTCCCCGCCGACCGGCAGGCCGTGGCGGACGCTGATGGCGTTGTAGGCGTCGACCGCCCGGTTGATCTCCGGCAGGGGCATCCGCCTGATCAGGGCGTCCACCGAGGGCCTGGTCCGCTGGGGCTTCGCGCCGAACGCCCGGTAGGCCTCCCGCCAGGCCTCGATCCTGGGGTCACCGCTCTCCGTGGCCTTCTCGGCGGCCTCGGCCAGCCAGGCCCGGGAGGCGTCGTCGCTGGGCCCGTTGCGCAGGCCCCGCACCTCGAACGTCAGCACCGCGAAGTCCGGCCTGAGCGCGCCGACGGCGGGGTCCACCACGATGTCCTCGATCACGGGCCCCAGTGTAGGACGCCCGGCCGGGCGTCCGGAGACGACCCGGCCCGGCTCGTGGACGTACCGAGCCGGGCCGGATCGATCACCCGCGTCGGGCGGCGGGGATCACTTGCACGGGACGCCGTTGAGCAGGAGGCGTTCGGGCTTGGGGTTGGGGCCGGGCGCCTCGGCGCCGATGAAGCCGAAGGAGACCGACCCTCCCGGCTTGATCACCTTGTTCCAGCCGAGGTTGCGGGCGGTCACGGTGGCGCCCTCCTGGACGAGGTCGGCGTTCCAGTGCCGCCGTACGGTCTGGCCGCCCAGGAAGGACCAGCTCAGACTCCAGCCGTCGATGGCCTTGGGGCCGGTGTTGGTGACGGTGACCTGGGTGTTGAACCCCTCGGGCCACTGGCCGTGCCCGGTGTAGGTGACCTTGCACGTCCCCGGCGGGACGGCCAGGGACGGGGTGGCCAGGTAGGAGCCGATCCAGGCGAGCGGGGCGTTCCAGTTGATCGTCAGCTCGTTGGTGGCCCAGGACTCGATGTCGTCGATGTAGCAGAACTGGGGCTTGCAGCCCTTGAGCTTGGCCTGGGCGACCGGGTCCTGGATGGCGGAGTTGGGGCCGCCGGCCAGGGTGCCGCGCGGCGGGTTGGGCAGGGACGGGTCGAGCTGGTGGGCGTACCAGCGGCTGTGCTGGTTCTTGGAGGCGACCTCGCCGTAGCCGGTCACGTACGACTGGTTGAGGGCGTTGCGGCCGAAGATGTAGTCCAGGCCCTCCAGCACGCCCTCGTGGTACTTGGCCTCACCGCTGATGTCGTGGGCGACGGCCATGACCACCATGTTGTTCAGCACCAGATGGCTGGAGCCCCAGTCGTAGTCGCCGGGGTTGTACGGGACGCCGTACGGGTGGGCCTTCTGGACGGCGAGGTAGCGGTCGGCGCCCTCCAGCACCGACTGGCGCACCCGGGCCCGGTCCGGCAGCGCGTTGGGCACGGTCGCCAGCTGCAGGCGGCCGAGCTGGGCGGTGTGGCCCCAGTCGAAGCCGCGCTCGCGCCAGATGTCACCGGTGTGGTGCGGCGAGGCGAGCACGTGGTCGGCGAACTCCTTGCCCGCGGTGGCCAGGTAGAGCTCGGCCGCGGCCCAGTAGAACTCGTCGGTCACGTCGGTGTCGTCGTAGGCGCCGCCGCCCGTCGCGTCGGCCGGGTCGGCGTAGCGGGCCGGGTCGGCCTTGGCCGCGGCCCACGCCTTCTTGGCCGCGGCGAGGTTGCGCGCGGCGAACGCGGCGTCGTACGGGGCGAAGACCCGGGCGGCCTGGGCGGCGGTGGCGGCCAGGTTGAGGGTGGCCGCGGTGGAGACCGCGTGCAGCTCGCGTGGCTGCGGGTCCAGGTGGGGCAGGAGCGGCAGGCCGGTCCAGTTGGCGTCGTGGATCTTGTGGTGGGCCATGCCGGCGTGCGGGCGGCCGTCGGGGACCTGCATGCTCAGCAGGAACTCCTGCTCCCAGCGGGCCTCGTCGAGGATGTCGGGCACCCCGTTGCCGCTCTCGGGGATGTTCAGGTCGCCGTCGCCGTGCAGGCGGTCGGCCTTGGTGCGCTCGAAGGTGGACATCAGCTGGTGGACCGAGATGCCGCCGTTGACGACGTACTTGCCGTGGTCGCCCGCGTCGTACCAGCCGCCCTTGACGTTCAGCGTGTAGTCGCAGACGCCCGGCTTGCAGGGCACCTCGACGTCACCGCGGTTGGGGGCGACGCCGACGTGCCCGGCGGGCCTGCCGTAGCCGGGGCGCAGCGCGTCGAGGATCTCGATGCCGCTGCGCTGGGTGTAGTAGAACTTCAGCGCGTCGGTGCCGAGCTCGGAGTAGACGTCCGCGCCGATGTCGAACGGGCGGCTGGTCTCGCCGTCGGCCGAGAGCGTGTACCCGGTGAGGGACGCCTTCACCTGGCTGAAGTCGATCGAGTGGACGTTCTGGCCGGAGCTGGCGTCGACGCCGCGCGGGACGGTCTCGCCCTCGGCGACGACCTCGCCGTCGCGCTTCAGCGTCCAGCTCACCGGCTCGGTCTTCTCGGTGACCAGGGTGGCCCGCTTGGGCCCGGCCGGCAGGTAGCCGACCATGTTCACCCGGACGCGAGGCCCGGTGTCGGGCTCGTAGACCTCGGGTTCGGCCCCTCCCTTGAGGGAGACGTCGTCCACGCAGAACCTCCACGGGGTGGCGCTGCCCCCGAGCTGGAACGCCACCTGCGCGCCTGGCAGGTCCACGGGCGAGGTGAAGGTGAAGCGGTGGTCGGCGGCGGTCGCACCCAGCTCGGGGGTGGCCGACAGGTACTGGGTGTAGGGGTCGACCGGGAGCTGGACCAGCGCCTTGACCGTCCTGGGCCCGCCCTGCGGCGCGGCGCCCGAGAAGGAGAACGCGTAGGTCTCGTCCTTGACCAGGGGGATGTCGTCCTGGCCGATGATGACGTCCCACGGGTTGGCGGTACCGCCGGGGACGTCGGCGCAGAGCCGTCCGTCCTCGACCTCCAGCGTGGTGTTGGGGGTGCCCCACCAGGGGGCGGTGCCGCTCTCGAAGGTGCCGTTGACGATCTGTTCGGGACCGTCGTCGGCGATGGCGGGCAGGGGGGTCAGGGTCACCATGGCGGCGGCCGTGGCGAGGGCGAGCCAGACGGACGGCCTGGTGGCGCGGTGTCGCGGCGAGGCGGTCCGGGGCGAGGGCGTTCGGGTCACGGGCGGTCCTTCGGACGGGGGTTTCTCCCGGCGTGGGAGCCCGGTCGTGGGAGCGCCGGATGGGGGCCGCGGCCCCGGACCGAGGTCCGGAGCCGAAGTGGGAGCGCTCCCACTACCGAGACGTGCCGATGTTTCCAGCGCGTTTCGCCCACCGTCAATGGACACCCCTCCCGGCCCGGCCGCTGACCGGGCGAATGCCCGATATATCCGATGAAACTTTCACCGTCGGGAGGCGGCGCCCGTGACGGCCGTCAGGGAGCGGTCCAGTCGATCTCCGGGCCGCGCGGGACGATCCCGCTGGGGTTGATGTTCGTCTGGGTCACGAAGTAGTGCCGCTTGATCTGGTCGAGGTCGGTCGTGCCGCCGAAGGCCGGCAGGGCGTACAGCCTCCGGGCGTAGGCCCACAGGGCCGGATGGTCCGTCAGCCGCCGCAGCGAGCACTTGAAATGCGTGTTGTAGACGGCGTCGAACCTGGCGAGCGTCGGGTAGAGCCGCACGTCGCTCTCGGTGAGCGCGTCCCCGTGCAGGAAACGCCGGGCCGACAGTCGCTCCTCCAGCAGGGCCAGGGTGGCGAACACCTCGGTGACCGCCTCGTCGTAGGCGGCCTGCGAGCGGGCGAACCCGGCCCGGTAGACGCCGTTGTTGAGGCCGCGGAAGATCACCTCGTTCAGCGCGTCGATCTCCTCGCGCAGCGCCCCCGGGTACAGGTCGGGGGCGCCCTCGGCGTGCCAGGGCGCGAAGGCGGTCTCCAGGGTCAGGGTGAGCTGCGGGTAGTCGTTGGTGACCAGCCGCCCGGCGACGGTGTCCCAGACGCACGGCACCGTGTACCTGCCCTCGTAGCCGGGGTCGGTGGCCAGGTAGAGCTCGGAGAGGTACTCCACCCCGGTCACCGGGTCCCCGCCGGGCATCCGCCAGCCCTTCTCGTCCCTGATCGGATCGACGATCGTGACCCCGATCACCTCCTGAAGGCCCAGCAGCTCGCGGACGATCAGCGAGCGGTGCGCCCACGGGCAGGCGTAGGAGGCGTAGATCTGGTAACGGCCGGGCTCCGGCGGGTGCTCGCCGCCCTCCTCGATCCGCGTCGTGAACCTGTTCGGCTGCCTGACGAAGCGGCCGCTCTCGGAGGTCTCCTTCTCCAGCTTCATGCTCCGACGGTACGGGACGCGAACGGGGCGCGGACGGGGCGTGGCGGCCCCGCGCGGACGGGGACGTGGCGGACGGAGAGGAACGGAGGCAGGGCATGGGTGTCGCGCGGAAGAGATGACTGCATTAATGGGTTGCTACAGGTGTCCTTTGTTCCTCGGAGGGGGAAAAGTGACCAAGTGGAGCATCCAGGTGATGACCGGCGAGTCCCCGAGCGAGGCGTCATGACGGAAACCCTGTCCGGCCAGGCGGTCGACGCCGAGCGCTTCCGGCAGACGCTCGCCCTCCACGCCGCCGGAGTCGTCGTGGTGACCGCGCAGGTCGACGGCGTGCCGATCGGCCTGACCGCCACCTCGTTCTCGTCGGTCAGCCTCGCCCCCCCGCTGGTCTCCTTCTACGTGGACCAGTCGTCCACGACGTGGCCCCGGCTGCGGCAGGCCGGCCACTTCGCGGTGAACGTGCTGGCCAGCGACCAGGCCGAGGTGGCCTCGCGCTTCGCCAGGAGGGGGGTGGACCGTTTCGCGGCCCCCATCTCCTGGACCCCCGGCTCGCACGGCGTCCCGCTGCTCGGCGGGGTCTCGGCGCACCTGGTCTGCTCCCCGCACTCCACGGTGGACATCGGTGACCACGTGCTGGTCGTCGGCCTGGTCACCGAGACGGGGGTCGAGCCCGGCGGGCGTCCGCTGCTGTATCACCAGGGCCGTTTCGGGCGCTTCATCCCGCACCCCTGACCCCGCCGCCACCGGGAGGCGGCCGGATGCCCGGAGGTCTTCTGCGATCCGCGTCCGGCCCGCGCCGGGCCGCGCGGGACGTTCGGGGGAGACCTGCGCCGAAGGACGCCTCGGAGGGGGCCGAGAGGGTCCTCAGGCGAGGCGTACGGTGCCCCGGCCGGTGGCCAGGGGAAGGTCCAGCGCGGTGCGGATGCCCGGCGGGGCCGCGCACAGGGCCGCCACGGAGTTCACCGCGTGGGCGGCGGCCCCGGCCAGGCCGTGGGAGATCTCGTCGACGCTCAGCATCAGCTGGGGCACGCCCTCGATGTGGACGCTGAAGCCGGGACCGGCCCAGCGGTCCACCCGGGTGGCGTCGGCCTTGTAGACGCACTCGACGGTCATGAAGGGACGGCCGCGGACCAGCCCGCTGAACATCCAGCGGGACGCGCACACCGTGCCCCGCCGGACCAGGCCCGCGTCGATCTCGAACTCCTCGGTGGCGAGCTCGAACTCGTCGCTCTCCTCGACCTCGTCGAGCTCCACCCCGAGGTTGTCGGCCACGAACTGGACGCTCTCGGCGAACAGCGAGCGCTGGAAGGCGCGGAACGGTCGCACGGCGGCGGCGTAGTCCTTGGCCGAGCGGGTGAAACCGAACAGGTCCACCACGATCTGCCGCGAGGGGTGCCCCCGGAAGTCCGAGGACTCCCGGACGTAGATGTGGTCGACCCGGCTGGACAGGCCGGTCAGCGTGAGCGGCAGCACGTCGCTCATGAAACCGGGGTTGACCCCGGTGCCGTGCAGCGACGACCCTCCCGCCCGGCAGGCGGCCTCCAGGCGTTCCACCACCCCGGGGCCGTAGCACTTGGGGTAGACGAAGCCGGTGGTGGTGATGACGTTCTTGCCGGCGGCGAGCAGCGCGCAGATGGTCTCGACGTCGCTGGGATGATCCCCTCCGAAGTAGAAGGCCGGCAGCGGCATGTGCAGCACGCAGTCGGCCTCCGTCGCCAGGATCTCCTCGACGTCGTCGGTGCAGATGACACCGGCCTCGGGAAGCCCGACCAGGGTCCCCGCGTCCTGTCCCACCTTGTCCGGGTCGTAGACCAGCACCCCGGCCAGCTCGAACTCGGGCCGGGTGATCAGGCTGCGCAGGGAGTATCTGCCGACGGCGCCCGTGGCCCACTGGACCACGCGCAGGGGCGGCGATAAGGACATATGGGGCCTCCAGCCCGAATGAGTGGGCGGGGCCCTACTGGAAGGAGTTGAGGGGTGTCGTCGTTGACCCTCGCCCGTGTGGGGCAAAAACTTTAGCAGAAATTAACACGCTTGCTCACTAAGAGCAATTATCCCATTCGTTTTCGGTTACCGGTACGGCCGGAGTGCGACCGTCCGATTTGGGTGCCCGCACAGTCGCGCGGACGCCCGGGGCCGTCCGGGCGGCGCCCCGGCCGCGGTGTCCCGGGGGCGCGGACGTGATCGTTCCCGATGGTGGCGGGCAGGTGTCGCGTCCGATGGCATCGCGGGGGCCGGGGAGTTATTGTTCGGGGGACTAGAATTATGTTCTCGTGGGAGGGACGCGGATGTCAGAGCTGCGATTCGACGGCAAGGTCGCGATCATCACCGGGGCCGGTCACGGTCTCGGCCGCTCGCACGCGCTGTCGCTCGCCGGGCGCGGCGCCAAGGTGGTCGTCAACGACCTGGGCGGGGCGCTGGACGGTACCGGGGCCTCCGCGGGGCCGGCCGCCGACGTGGTCGAGCTGATCAGGAAGAACGGCGGGGAGGCCGCCGTCAGCACCGACGACGTGGCGACCCCCGAGGGCGCCGCGGCGATCGTCCGGACCGCGATCGACGCCTTCGGGCGGCTGGACATCGTCGTCAACAACGCCGGCATCCTGCGGGACAGGTCCTTCGGGAAGATGAGCGTCGAGGAGTTCGACCAGGTCATCGCCGTCCACGTCCGCGGCTCGTTCCTGGTGAGCCGGGCGGCGTTCCCCCACCTCAAGGAACAGGGGTACGGCCGGATCGTCAACACCTCCTCGCCCGCGGGCCTGTTCGGCAACTTCGGCCAGGCCAACTACTCCACCGCCAAGATGGGTCTGGTCGGCCTCACCAAGACGCTCGGCATCGAGGGCGCCAGGGCCGGGATCAAGGCCAACGCGATCGCGCCGATCGCCTGGACGCGGATGACCCAGGAGATCCTGCCGGCCGAGTTCGAGGCGACGTTCACCGCGGAGCGGGTCAGCGCCCTGGTGACCTTCCTGGCCCACGAGGCCTGCGAGACCAGCGGTGAGGTCTTCAGCGTCGGCGGCGGCCGGATCGCCCGGGTGTTCGTGGCCGAGGGGCCGGGCTGGCGCAAGGAGGACCACACGGTCGAGGACATCCGGGACAACTGGGACGCGATCCTCGCCGAGCAGCCGTACCTCACCCCGACCACCCTCGGCGAGCAGGCGACCGCCTCCATGAAGGCGATGCTCTGAGCGTGCTCTGAGCGTGCTCTGAGCGTGCTCCGAGCGTGCTCCGAGCGTGCTCCGAGTCCGTCCTGAACGGATTCCGGACGGGCCCCGCGTCGTCCGGGCCCATCACGGGGCCCGTCACGGGTCCCGTCCGGCGCCGCCGCCCCCGCGGCGCGTCCGATCGTCGCGAGCACCCGGTGAAGGCGCGTGGCGGCGTGGAGACCGGGGTCCGCGGGGCGCCCCTCGGCGAGCGCCCCGGGCCGTCTCCCGGTGGAGCGCCGCCGCGTCGTCCACCGGTCCGGCCGCAGGGTCGAAGGGGACGGTCCGGTCCTCGCCGCCGCACCGGACGTCCCGGCCGGTCCGGTGATGGACGTGCCGGGATCGGGCCGCGTGACGGTGAGCGTGTCCCCGGAGCCCACGAGCTTCACGTAGAACCCGTCCGGGCCCCGCCGGCGCCGTGCACCGCGGCCGGGACGGCCCTGCGCGCCCGGCCCGCCGACGGGTGAGCCCCTGCGGCCCTGCCGAACGGCCCCGCCGGGCCGACTGCGACATGCGGCAGGGCGGCCTGCGCGGTGGCGACGGGCTCCACGCCCCGGACGGCCCATGTCATCGCGCGTCCGGTGCCCCCTCGGCGCGAGGGTGACCCCCTGACGTCCGGGATCGGATGCCGCGCGCCAGACTTTTGCTGATTTCTGCAAAAGTCTACGAACTGTTAGATGAAAGCCCTTCACAAACCAGGACGTAGAGGGTTAGCTTCTGCACATCCCATGGTGGAGGGGAGGGCGTCGGCGTCGGTGTCGGCGGTGTGGCCCGCACGGGCCCGGCTCCCCCGGCGACCACGTCTTCTCCGGCCCCACGAGGAACCAGCGAGGCTCCATGTCCGAAGCCACCCCCCTGCTCGTCATGCGAGGGATCGTCAAGCAGTTCCCCGGTGTGCGCGCCCTGGACGGCGTCGACCTGGAGGTGCTGCCCGGCGAGGTGCACTGCCTGCTCGGCCAGAACGGCGCGGGCAAGTCCACGCTGATCAAGACACTGGCCGGGGCGCACCAGCCCGACGAGGGCACGATCACCTTCGGTGGCGAGGAGGTGCGGCTGTCCAGCCCGATCGCGGCGATCCGGCTGGGAATCTCCACGATCTACCAGGAACTCGACCTGGTCGACGGGCTGAGCGTGGCCGAGAACGTCTTCCTCGGCCACGAGCCGGCTCGGCTGGGCTTCGTGGGCCGCGGGGCCGCGGCCCGGGCGACCCGGGAGGTGCTGGCCCGGCTCGGGCACGGCGAGATCCGCCCCTCGACCGAGGTCGGGCGGCTCTCACCGGCCGCCAAGCAGGTGGTGAGCATGGCGCGGGCGCTCTCGCACGACACCCGCCTGATCGTCATGGACGAGCCGTCGGCGGCCCTGGCCCACGACGAGGTGGGCAACCTGTTCCGGATCATCCGGGAGCTGACCGCGCAGGGCGTGGCGGTGGTCTACATCTCGCACCGGCTGGAGGAGATCCGCGAGATCGGCGACCGGGTCACCGTCCTCAAGGACGGCCGCACGGTCGCGGTGGGCCTGCCGGCCAAGGACACCCCGACCTCCCAGGTCATCTCGCTGATGACCGGCCGCACCGTGGAGTACCTCTTCCCCGACCGGCCCGAGGCCGGCGCGCGGCAGGACCGCGCCGAGGTGCTGCGCGTGGAGAACCTGAGCGTCCCCGGCAGGGTCGAGGACGTGTCGTTCTCGGTACGGGCCGGGGAGATCGTGGGACTGGCCGGGCTGGTCGGCTCGGGCCGTTCGGAGATCATCGAGGCCGTCTACGGGGCCCGGAAGTTCTCCGGCCGGGTGACGCTGGAGGGCCGCCCGGTGGGCCGCGGCGGCACCGGGAACGCGGTCCGGATGGGCATGGGGCTGGCGCCGGAGGAGCGCAAGGCCCAGGCACTGCTGCTGGACCAGAGCGTCTCGCGCAACATCAGCCTGGCGAGCCTGGGCCGCTACTCGCGGCTGGGCTGGATGGACCGGCGCCGCGAGGCGGCCGACGCGCGGGCCATGGTGGAGGCGCTGGACATCCGGCCGTCCGACCCCGAACGGCCGGTCAAGACGCTCTCGGGCGGCAACCAGCAGAAGGCGGTGCTGGCGCGCTGGCTGCTCAACGAGCGCCGGTTGCTGCTGCTGGACGAGCCCACGCGCGGGGTGGACGTGGGAGCACGGGCGGAGTTGTACGCGCTGGTACGGCGGCTGGCCGACGACGGGATCGGCGTCCTGCTGGTCTCCAGCGAGGTTCCCGAGGTGCTGGGCCTGGCCGACCGGGTGCTGGTGATCAGGGAAGGCCGGATCGTCCGCGAGGCCGCCGCCGGAGAGCTGGACGAGCACGCCGTCCTCGACATGATCATGGAAGGAAGTCCGGTATGAGCGAGTCCCGGCCGCCGTCGGTGGACGAGAAGGTACGGGCGACGGGGCAGGGCCGCCCGCCCGCGGCCCCGCCGAGCCTGCTCACCCGCCTGGGAGACGTCCCCCACCTGGGGCTGGTGGTCGCGCTGGTGCTGCTGGCGATCGTGGGCCTGATGACGGTGCCCGACACCTTCGCCACCACCTCCAACATGGTGAGCATCCTGTCGCTGGCGGGCACCATCGGGGTGATCACGGTCGGCATGACCTTCGTCATCATCGGCGGCGGCATCGACCTGTCGGTGGGCGCGCTGATGGCGCTGGCGTCGGTCTGGGCCACCACGCTGGCCACCCAGGCGTACGGGCCGTTCGTGATGATCGTGTGCGCGGTGCTGGTCGGCACGGGCGCGGGCCTGGTCAACGGCCTGCTGATCGCCTACGGGCGGATGGTGCCGTTCATCGCGACGCTGGCGATGCTGGTCGCCGCCCGAGGACTGGCCCAGCGGATGTCGAACCGCCGCACCCAGCTCGTGCAGCAGGGCAACGAGGCGATCGTGGGACTGTCGACCACCCGGGTGCTGGGCATCCCGCTGCTGGTCTACATCTTCGCCGTCGTCGTGGTGCTGGGCTGGGTGCTGCTCAACCGCACCACGTTCGGGCGCCGTACCTACGCCGTCGGCGGCAACCCCGAGGCGGCCCGGCTGGCAGGCATCGACGTGCGCCGGCACACCGTGGCGCTGTACGCGCTGTCGGGCCTGTGCTGCGGCATCGCGGCCGTGCTGATCATGGCCAGGACCACCACCGGCTCCTCCACCCACGGCGACCTGTACGAGCTGGACGCGATCGCCGCGGTCATCATCGGCGGCACGCTGCTCACCGGCGGCCGGGGGTCGATCATCGGGTCGATCCTGGGCCTGCTGATCTTCACCGTGATCACGAACCTGTTCATCCTCAACGGCCTCAACACCAGCGACCAGCTGGTGGCCAAGGGCCTGATCATCGTGGTGGCCGTGCTGCTCCAGCGGCGCAGCCTCCGAACCGCGACCTAGCCTCTCCCGCCAGGTCACGTCCCCCGACCTTTCACGATCTTTCCCCCGGGTCCGTTCCCGGGACTCAATTCCGAAAAAGGAGCACGGTCATGGCAGAGAACGTCGCGCGCAGGGGTTTCCTGCTCGGCGGGGCGGTCATCGGCGCTGGCGCGCTGGTCACCGGGTGCACGAGCAACGAGCCCGCGGCACCGGCCGCGGCGAGCTCGGCGGCAGCCCCGGCACCGGCTCCGACCGGCGGCAACGAGGCACCCGGCGAGAAGGTCGTCATCGGCTTCTCGGCCCCCGCGGCCGACCACGGATGGATCGCCGCGATCGCCAAGAACGCCGAGGCCGCGGCCAAGGAGTACTCGGACGTGGAGTTCAAGCCGGTCGAGCCGACCAACGACATCAACGCGCAGATCTCGGCGGTGGAGTCGCTGATCCAGGCCAAGGTCGGCGCGCTGGTGATCCTGCCCAACGACGGCCAGCAGCTCAACCAGATCGCCCGCCAGGCCTCGGACGCGGGCATCCCGGTGATCAACCTGGACCGGGTCTTCCCCGACAAGCTGTCGTACCGCACCTGGATCGGCGGCGACAACTACGGCATGGGCGTCGCGGCCGGGCACTACATCGGCAAGACGCTCAAGGACAAGGGCGTGGCCAACCCGGTGATCCTGGAGATCCAGGGCATCGCCACGCTGCCCCTGACCCAGGACCGCAGCAAGGGCTTCGAGGACGCGCTCAAGACCTACGGGTTCAGCGTGACCGCCAAGCAGGACGCGCAGTTCACCGTGGAGTCGGGCACCAAGGTCGCGGCCAACCTGATGCAGGCGCACAAGAAGATCGACGCGATCTGGAACCACGACGACGACCAGGGCATCGGCGTGCTGGCGGCCATCAAGGAGGCCGGCCGGAGCGAGTTCTTCATGGTCGGCGGCGCCGGCTCGGCCAACGCGATGCGCGACATCAAGGCCGACAACGGCGTGCTGAAGGCCACGGTCACCTACAGCCCGACGATGGCCTCCTCGGCGATCAAGCTGGCCCGCCTGGTCGCGCAGGGCAAGGGCATGAGCGACCTGATGGAGAAGCAGGTGCCGCAGTCGATCACCCTGGCCTCGGAGACGATCACCAAGGAGAACGTGGACGCCTACCTGCCGCTGGGATTCGAGTCCTGATGAGCCGTCCGGACGAGGAGAGGCCGACGCTGGGGATCGGCATGGTCGGGTACGCGTTCATGGGCCGGGTGCACTCCCAGGCCTGGCGCAGCGTCTCGGCCTTCTTCGACCTGCCGGTCCGGCCGGTGATGGCCGCGCTGTGCGGCCGCTCGCCCGAGGGCGCCGCACGGGCGGCCGAGCAGATGGGCTGGGCGGCCGTGGAGACCGACTGGCGGGCGCTGATCGCCCGCGACGACGTCGACGTGGTCGACATCTGCACCCCCGGCGACTCCCACGCGGAGATCGCGATCGCCGCCCTGCGGGCCGGCAAGCACGTGCTCTGCGAGAAGCCGCTGGCCAACACGGTCGCCGAGGCCGAGGCCATGGCCGAGGCCGCGAGGGAGGCGGCGTCGCGCGGGGTGTACGCCATGGTGGCCTTCAACTACCGGCGGGTGCCGGCGATCGCGCAGGCGGCCCGCTGGGTCGCCGAGGGCCGGCTGGGGGACATCCGCCACGTGCGGGCCCAGTACCTGCAGGACTGGATCGTCGACCCGGAGTTCCCGCTGGTGTGGCGGCTGCGCAAGGAGCTGGCCGGCTCCGGGGCGCTGGGCGACATCGGCGCGCACATCATCGACACCGCCCAGTTCATCACCGGCCAGCACCTCACCGAGGTCTCCGCGCTGACCGAGACGTTCGTCAAGGAGCGCCCCCTGGCCGAGAGCTCGGCCGGGCTGTCGGCCGAGGCCGGCCGGGACGGTGACGGAGCCGGAGGCGGCGAGGGCGGTGAAGGTGGGGCCGGGCCGACGGGTACGGTGGACGTGGACGACGCGGCACTGTTCATCGGCCGGCTCAGCGGTGGCGGCCTGGCCTCCTTCGAGGCCACCCGCTTCGCCACCGGGCGCAAGAACGCGCTGCGCATCGAGATCAACGGCTCGGCCGGCAGCCTGGCCTTCGACTTCGAGGCGATGAACGAGCTGTGGTTCCACGACCACGCCCTGCCCGCCGAGGAGGGGGGGTTCCGCCGGATCCTCGTCACCGAGGCCGGCCACCCCTACGCGGGGGCGTGGTGGCCACCGGGACACGGTCTCGGGTACGAGCACACCTTCACCCACGAGGTGAAGGACTTCGTCGAGGCCCTCGGCGCCGGTACCGCCCCCGCCCCGTCGTTCGACGACGGGCTGCGCGTCCAGCGCGTGCTGGCCGCGGTCGAACGCAGCGCCGCGGAGCAGTCCCGGCTCACACCCGTGGAGGAGACATGAGCAGGCCGATCACGTTGTTCACCGGCCAGTGGGCCGACCTGCCGTTCGAGGAGGTCTGCCGGCTGGCCTCCGGGTGGGGCTACGACGGCCTGGAGATCGCCTGCTGGGGCGACCACTTCGAGGTCGACAAGGCGGTCTCCGAGGACGGCTACGTCGAGCGCAGGCTGGAGATCCTGGCCGAGCACAACCTCAAGGTCTGGACCATCTCCAACCACCTGCTCGGCCAGGCCGTCTGCGACAGCCCCATCGACGAGCGGCACAGGGGCATCCTGCCCGCCCGCATCTGGGGCGACGGCGAGCCCGAAGGCGTACGGCGGCGTGCCGCCGAGGAGATGAAGGACACCGCCCGCGCCGCGGCGAAGCTGGGCGTCGACACCGTGGTCGGCTTCACCGGCTCGTCCATCTGGCACACCGTGGCGATGTTCCCGCCGGTCCCGGCGTCGATGATCGAGGCGGGCTACGCCGACTTCGCCGACCGGTGGAACCCGATCCTGGACGTCTTCGACGAGGTCGGGGTGCGCTTCGCCCACGAGGTGCACCCGAGCGAGATCGCCTACGACTACCACACCACCGTGCGGACCCTGGAGGCCATCGGCCACCGGCCCGCGTTCGGGCTGAACTGGGACCCCTCGCACATGGTCTGGCAGGAGATCGACCCGGTCGGTTTCATCCTGGACTTCGCCGACCGGATCTACCACGTCGACTGCAAGGACGCCAAGGTCCGCACCGGCGACGGCCGGCGCGGCCGGCTCTCCTCCCACCTGGCCTGGGCCGACCTGCGCCGGGGCTGGGACTTCGTCTCCACCGGCCGCGGGGACGTGCCCTGGGAGGACTGCTTCCGCGCGCTGAACGCGATCGGCTACAGCGGGCCGATCTCGATCGAGTGGGAGGACGCGGGCATGGACCGCCTGGACGGCGCGCCCGACGCGCTGGCCACCATCCGCCGCCTCAACGCGATCACCCCGCCCACCGCCGCCTTCGACGCGGCCTTCTCCACCGAGTGAGCCGTACGGGGTGATCTCCGCCGGGTGATCTCTCACAGGTCCGGGGCCGGTCCGTCCCGTCACGGGACGGACCGGCCCCGGGCGTCTCCCGGGGCCGGCGGGCGCCTCAGTCCAGGACGACGACCTGGCGCAGCACCTCGCCGCCGCGCAGCGCCGCCACCGCGTCGTTGAGGTCGGCCAGCGCGATCCGGGAGCTGATCATGCTCTCCAGGTCGAGCTTGCCCGCCTTGTAGAGGCCGGCGAAGAACGGGAAGTCACGCCGGACGTCCGAGCCGCCGTACATCGAGCTGCGCAGCGTCTTGCCCTCGAAGAGCAGGTTGAAGGCGCTCAGCGAGACCATGTCGTCCATCGCGCCCGCGCCCACCACGATCACCTCGCCGCCGCGCCGGGCCGCCTGCCAGGCCGTCATGATGGTGGCGGACTTGCCGACGGCCTCGAAGGCGTAGTCGAACCCGGTGCCGCCGGTGAGCGTGCCGATCGCGTCGTTCAGCTCGCCGGGGGTGACGGCGTGGGTGGCGCCGACCTTCTTGGCCAGGGCGTGCTTGGACTCCAGCGGGTCGATCGCCAGGATCGTGCTCGCGCCGGAGATGCGGGCCCCCTGGATCACCGACAGGCCGATGCCGCCGGCGCCGACCACGACGACGGTCGAGCCGGGCCGTACCTTGGCCGTGTTGAGCGCCGCGCCGACACCGGTGGTCACGCCGCAGCCGATCAGGGCCGCCACCTCGAAGGGCACCTCGGGGTCGACCCGGATCGCGCCCTGCCAGGGCACGATGACCTCCTCCGACCAGGTGCCGCATCCGGCCATGCCGAACGCCGGGGTGTCGCCGTCGTAGCGGAAGCGGGCGTTGACGAAGCTGTCCATGACGTACGTCGTGCACAGGAACGGCTGGTTGACCAGGCAGTTCGCGCAGCTTCCGCACGTCGGGACCCAGTTGATGATGACGTGGTCGCCGGGCTGTACCGAGGTCACGTAGTCGCCGACCTCGACCACCTCGCCCGCTCCCTCGTGGCCGGGGATCACCGGTAGCGGCATCGGCAGCACACCGTTGATCACCGACAGGTCGGAGTGACAGACCCCGGTGGCCCTGATCCTGACGCGAACGTCCGTCGGGCCCACCGGGGCGAGGGTGAAGTCGTCGCGGATGTCGAGCATGTCGTCGCCGACGGCATGCAGAAGCGCACCACGCATGGGGTCCTCCTAGTTCTCCTCGAGGGAGAGGGCGGCTTTGGGACAGGACCGCACGGCGTGCCGGACGCGGTCCATCATCTCCGGCGGTGGCTCGGGCAGCAGCAGGTGCAGCTGATCGTCGTCGTCGAGTTCGAAGACCTCCGGAGCGAGTCCCGTGCAGATCGCATTGGCCTCGCACACCAGATAGTCGACTTTGATCTTCATATGGGCCTCCTCAGTCGGCGCCGGCGAGCTTACGGTGATCCCATGAGATCACTCGAGTGGGCTCTACCACGAAGGCGACCCTTTTGCGGCCGGTGTAGGCCACGTACTCGGTGAGCAGTTCCTCCGCGTCGGGCACCCCGGCCATCCGTCCGGCCACCGTCATGCCGACGCCGAGGACCCCCTCGCTGTCGTCGATCCTGCGCGCCACCCCGTAGACCAGGACGCCGCGAAGGTCGGAGTACTCCTCTCCGGCCTCGATCAGGCAGCTCACCCGCGCGTCGCGTTCGATGTTGCGCGTCTTCTGGGCCTTGCCGTAGGTCCAGAACGAGATCCTGCCCTCGGTCAGCCCGTAGAACATGGTCACCAGATGCGGTGTGCCGTCCGGGTTGATGGTTCCGAGCTGCAGTTTTCGTGACTCGTCGAGGAGGGTGGCCACCTCGTCGTCGGACATCGTGATGCGGGCGCGCTGGTTCACGGTGCAAAGTAGAACACGTTCCATAGGGTCGGGCAAGGGCCGTATGGAATATTATTCGGTGTCCAATAGTCTGCTGTGATGAGCATCGCCACCATGCCCGCCGACCTGCTGTACGCCGCCCAGCGCGCCAAGGGTTTCATGCCCCACGCCGAGGGGCTCGCGCTGTTCGAGACCGCCGCCGAGTACGGATCGCGCGGCCCGGTCTGCGAGATCGGCAGCTACTGCGGGAAGTCCGCCGTCTACCTCGGCGCGGGCGCGCGGCAGGCCGGTTCCGTGGTCTTCACCGTGGACCACCACCGTGGTTCCGAGGAGATCCAGCCCGGCTGGGCCCACCACGACCCCACGCTGATGGACCCCCGCTTCGGCAAGATGGACTCGCTGCCCACCTTCCGCGCCACCATCGCCGCAGCCGGCCTGGAGGAGGAGGTGATCGCGATCGTCGGCAGGTCCGGGCTCGTCGCCCGGTTCTGGAACACCCCGCTGGCGATGCTCTTCATCGACGGGGGCCACTCCGAGGAGCCGGTGACCGAGGACTACGAGGGATGGGCCCCGCACGTCATGCAGGGGGGAGCCCTGGTCTTCCACGACATCTACCCCGACCCGGCCACGGGCGGTCAGGCGCCGTACCGGGTGTACCGGCGGGTGCTCGACTCGGGCGCGTTCAGGGAGGTCCGCCAGGAGGGTTCGCTGCGGGTGCTGGAGCGGGTCGGCCCGGGGATCGGCTGACCCCCCGGCCGGGGACGTCCGCGTCCGGCGTCCCGGCGGACGGCCGGGAGAGGGACGGGACGAAGCGCGGGGAGGGGAGGAGACGGGCCGGCAGGAGCGGTCCCAGCTCCCGCCCCGCGCAGACGGCCACCAGGGCGAGGAACGGCCCGAAGACGACGTGCCACTGCACCAGCAGCCCGTAGACCGCCGCCGCGGCCAGGCCGAACCCGGCCTGCTCGCGGGGCCGTGCCGGGGACGTGACCGGGTCGGCGATCACGTAACCGGCGTAGAGCGCGAAGGCCGTCCCGGTCATCGGAAGCAGCGCGGCGACCGTCGAGACGTCGGTGAGCCACCCCCTGACGAGCGCCTGGGCGGCGAACCCGGCCACCCATCCCAGGAGCAGCGGCAGCCTGCGGGCGAGCCAGGCGTGCACCACGCCCGCGGCCAGCACGGCCGACGGCACGATCAGGTCGAACGGCCCCGACACCCAGGCGGTGAACTGGTGGGACGGGGCCAGGGAGACCTGGGGCAGCAGCAGGAGCGCGGCGGCGACCCCGGTGGCCACCGGGTTCAGGAACGGCCGGCGCGGCAGGTACCCGCTGCCGACGCCGACCAGCACGGCCAGCACGACCGGCATGGGGCTCCCGCCGCCGTACAGCAGCATGGCGCAGAGCAGGCCGCAGACGTAGGAGGGCAGGAGGAGGTCGAGGACGCGGGCCCCGGGGACCCCGAGGTAGCGCACCGGGCGCCGCCACGCCCACGCCTCCACGGTCTCCAGCACGAGCGCGGCGACGACCCCGGTCAGCGCCCCGGCGACCGGTGCCGACCAGGGCTGCTCGAAGCCGAGCACGGTGTGCCCGAGCACGGTGAGCAGGGTGAGGGACGCCGCCGCCCACCGCGACGCCCGGCCCCGCCGCCGACCGCCACGCCCGTCGCGCCCGTCGCGCCCGGCGGGCGTGGTGGCCGTGGCGGTCCCGGTGGCCCCGGGACGGTTCCGGTACGTCCCGGCGGGCTCCGGGGTGGCGCGGCCGGTTCTCACGGCCGGACCTCGACGGCGCGTCCGTCCGCCAGCAGGACCCGGTGCCAGCCCGGTTCGAGGGAGATCGACGCGGTACGGGCCGTACCGCAGGCGTCCCTCCAGGAGACCTCGACGGCGAGGGGGGCGACAGGCAGGTCCGCGCCGAGACCGAAGAGCAGTTCGGGCGCGGAGAAGCCGTTGTGCCCGACGGCGGGGTAGAGCTGACGGGTCCGCGTGCCGCCACCGGGCAGGCGCACCGTGGCGACGGCCCCGATGGCGGCCCGCGTCGGCCCGGGACCGGCCGGGGCGGGCGTGCCGCAGGAACCGGCGGGCAGGCGGAGCCGCAGGCCCACGAACGGCGCCGTGGGGCCGTGGTTGCCGTAGAGCACCGACCGCGCCCACTGGTTGGCGACCGCGAAGTCCAGCCGCCCGTCGTCGTCCACGTCCCCCACGGCGAAGGCCCGGCTCACCGCGTCGCCGCCGACCCCGGCCGAGGCGGCCACGTCCGCGTACCGGCCGTCCGGGCCCGCCGTGTAGAAGGTGTCGGCCTCGCGCCCGGACACGTCGTCCCCGGCGTCCAGGACGGGCCAGAACGCCGGACGGGAGAGGAAGGGGTCACCGGTGGAGGCCGCCTCGTGCAGCTGCGCCCACCGGTCCACCTCGCCCCTGAGGAACCCGGTCGCGTGCATGATCTCGTCGGTGCCGTCGTTGTCGAAGTCGGCGGCCTTGACGTCCCAGGACCAGCCGCCCCGGCTCAGTCCCAGCTCCTCGGCGCGGTCGCGGTAGGGCGCGAGCCCCGCGTGCAGCCCGCCGGGTCCGGACACGAAGGCGAGGTTGCTCTCGTGCGGCCCGCGTTCCCCCGCTGCGTTGCTCACCAGGATGTCCGGCCTGCCGTCGGTGTTGAGGTCGGTGAAGCCGACCCCCATGCCCTTGAACGAGTCCCGGCCCAGGACCCGGGAACGGGGGGTCACCGGGTCCGCCGGGCCCCGGGCTTCGGTGAACCTGATCCTGCCGGGCGCCGACTCGTTGACCAGCAACCGGTCCGGGCCGAAGTCGTTGGCCACGTACAGCTCGGGGCGCCCGTCGCCGTCGAGGTCCTGGGTGCCCAGCGCGAGCGTCCAGCCTCCGCCGCCGAGCTCGTCGAACACCCCCTCGGCCTCGGCGAAGGTCGCCGGGCCCGTGGCGCGGTAGAGCCGGTCGGTGCCGCCGTTGGAGGCGGCCGACAGCGAGTCGGGCGTCACGGCCGCGTCGGCGTCGGTGCCGGTGCCGGTATCGGTGCCGGTACGGGCCCCGCCCAGCGCCAGGACGCCGTCGGGGAGGTAGTTGCCGAACACCAGGTCCAGGCGGCCGTCCCCGTCGAAGTCACCGGCCGTGGCGGCGCCGGTGTTCCAGATCTCCCGTTCGGTGGTCAGCGGGCGGTGCCGGAAGGCCGTCCCTGACGGCACCGCCCAGGGCACCCGCAGGAACAGCGAGGGGGAGCGCCCCCAGTAGTAGACGACCAGGTCCTCCCAGCCGTCCTGGTCGAGATCGGCGGGCAGGCACCCCGTCGGGGCCTCGTACGGCCTGCGGTCCGGGGGGACCAGCGTGAACGGCCGGTAGGACCGGGAGGTGCCCGGCGCGGGCCTGACGGTCACGGTGTCACGACGCGGGTCGACCAGGCAGACGTCGTCGGCGACGACCTCGCCGTCCACGTCGAACAGCGCGACCGCCGCCCCCGGCGCCGACACCCAGCCCCGGACGTTCGCGTACCCGGGCGCGACCGTCCGCAGGACCCGGTCACCGGGTGCGGTGGGCGGGCTCAGCGGCCTGGCGTGGAAGGAGAAGGCGGTCGTTCCCGCGCCGGGAGGCTCCGGCGGGAGGGCGAGCCGCCAGCCGGTGACGACGGACAGCACGGCCAGAGCCCCGGCCGCGTACCTGCGAACTCCCGACATCGCGGTCATCGCCCCTTCGAGTCACCGTCTCACCGTCCGAGTCACCGTCGCCGGTCACCGTCACGGGCCGTCGCCGCGGTACGCCGTCGCGAGCCGTCATCGCGGTACGCCGTCGCGAGTCACCGTCGCCGTTCACCGTCACGGGCCGCTGTCACGGGCCGCCGTCGTGGCACGTCGTCATGTGTCGCGGTCGCGGCGTGCCCACGCCTTCCGGATCCCCGCCCGCCAGGCCTGGTAGTCCTCGCCGCTGCAGGCGTTGTGGCCCAGCGCGACGAGGGCGGTGTCCGTCCACGCCGCGGCCTCGTCCACCTCGGCCCCGCAGAGCACGGGGGCGGCGGCGACGGTGTGGTCGGGGACGACGCCCGAGATCAGCCGGAAGGCGCACGCGAAGGCGGAACCCTGGGCGAGGTGGGCGCGGAAGCCGTCCCCGGACGCGGCCGAGGCCAGCCTCTCCAGGTCCCTGGTGCTCGCGCCCCCCACGTAGGTCGCGGCCAGGCCCGCGCCGCTCCACAGGTCGGCGCGGCGACCGGCGGGGAACTCGGCGATGCGCAGCGCGACGTCTTCCGCCCTCGCGCACTCGTGGAACCAGAGCATCCGCCCCAGCCCCTGGTCGAAGATCGCCCGCCGGGTACGGTCCATGAGCCCGGCCGTGCGCTGGCGGCCCACCGTACGGTCGGCGCAGAAGAAGCCCTGGTGGAAACCGAACCCGTCGTGGGCCATCCAGCGCAGGAGCGGGTGGACCGAGCGGATGCCCCACATCGGCCGCAGCCGCATGCGGGCGTACGCCCAGCCGGTGCCCAGGTGGATCAGGTGCGGATGGAGCAGTCCCTGCCCGCTCAGCAGCTCCCTGAGCCGCCGCCCGCCGGTGAGGGTGAGCACGTCGAGGGTCGCGCAGGCCATGCCGGCACCCTCGTACGCGAAACCGCGCAGGTCGTCGCGGAGGTCGTCGATCCGTTCGGGCTCTCCGGCGACCATCGCGTTGAAGCCGGTCGTGAACGACCGTCCCGCCTCCTCCAGCCGGTCGCGTGCCGGTCCCAGCCGGAACCTCCGCATCCCGAGCCTCACCTGGCCGGGGTCCTGCCACAGCAGCCGGGACACGCCCCTGGACCGTGCCGGTACCGGCGCCGGAACGCCCAGCCGTGGCGCCGGTCCCGATCCCGGCGACGGTACCGGGCCCTGCACGGGTTCCCGGGGAGCAGGCGTCCGGGGCAGGGGGCGGGACGGCGCGGAGGACGACGACGGGGACGACGGCGACGGGGACGACGGCGACGGGGACGACGGCGACGGGACCACGGGCGCGGGCGACAGGGTGTTCACGAGATCCAGGAGGTCGTGCTCGGACGGCACGTCCGAGGCACTCGCGGAACCCGCGGGGCCGACAGGGTTCGTGGAGCCCGCAGAACCCGCGGAGCCCGTGAAGTTCGTGACGCCCGTGGATCGCGCGGAGCCCGTGGAACCGGAAGCGCCCGTGGAGTTCGACGCACCCGTGGAACCGGCGGAACTCTTGAGATCCGTGGCACCGGCAGAGCCCGCAGAGCCCGCAGAGCCCATGGCGCCGGCAGGGTTCGTGGATCCCGCAGAACCCGCGGAGGTCGCAGAGGCCGGGGAACCGGTGGAGTCCGAGGCGCCCGTAGAAGCGGCAGAACTCGCAGAACCCGTGGAACCGGCAGAGCCCACGGAGCCCCTGCCCCCCGGGGAGAGCGAGGAGACCGACCGGCCCGTCGGGTTCCGGGGGGCCGGGGGTGCCGGGCGGTCCGGTGACGCGGGTGAGGCAGGTGACGCCGTCGCCGGCGGGCTCGTCGTGTCCGGTCGCGGGATCGCCGTGTCCGAGCTGCCGCGAGGGGCGGGGGCCGAAGGGACCGGGGTCCGCGGGGAGGTGCTCCCGGTCCCCGGTGCCCCGCGAGGGGTCCGCTCCCGGAGCTGCTCCGACGTCTTCTCGGGAACCTTCTCCGAGACGGCCTCCGCGGCCTTCTCCGGAACGCTCCCCGAGTCTCTCCCCGCGGTCCCGGCTTTCTCCGAAGCCCTTTCCGAGGCCCTCTCCGGGACCGCCCCGGACCGGGTCTCCGCTCCGGTGTCCGTGCCGTCATCGCTCTGGGTTACCGTACGAGTGCCCTCCGCATTACTCACGGACCCGAAGGTAGTGAGCGGCGATCGGCCCTTCAAGCACCGCGTTTCCGGTTGCGGGCAAAGAAAACACCCGTCCGTGCCGGAGGCGCTGTGTCAGCCCCGGGAGCGGGCGTGACTGCACCCGCAGGCGGCGGTGGGGCGGTCGGTCACGTACGCGCCCGCGTCGCGGAAGATCCCGGAGGCCGGGGTGTACCCGGCCAGCGCGTCGGCGGCGAGCACGACGGCGGCGGCGGTGTAGGCGGAGCGCTCGTGCGGGAACCACTTCTCGTTCACGAACTGCCAGCCGGTCCAGTACGAACCGTCCTCGTGCCGCAGGTGCTGCATGTCCGCGAACAGTCCGGCCGCCCGTTCCCGGTCGCCGAGCGCGTCCAGCGCGAGCACCAGCTCGCACGTCTCGGCGCCGGTCACCCACGGCTGGTCGGAGACGCAGCGGATGCCGAGCCCCGGCTCGACGAACGTGTCCCACTCCTCGGCCAGTCGCGCCTCGGCGGCCGGGCCGCGTACCGCGCCGCCCAGGATCGGGTAGTACCAGTCCATCGAGAACCGGCTCTTGTCGGCGAACGCCTCGGGGTGCGCGGCGAGCACGTGGCCGAGCTGGTCGGCGGCCAGTTCCCAGTCCGGCTGCGGGTCGCCCAGGTGCTCGCCCAGCAGCACGCCGCAGCGCAGGCCCTGGTGGATGGAGGCGCACCCGGTCAGCAGGGCGTATCGGGCGGCGCGGCCGTCCGCGGCGCGTTCCCAGACGATCTCACCTCGGGTGGTCTGCAGGCCGACCACGAAGTCCAGCGCGGCCCGGACGGACGGCCACATCCCGCGGGTGAAGTCCTCGTCCCCGGTCACCAGCAGCTCGTGCCAGACCCCGACCGCGATGTACGCGGCGTGGTTGGACTCCCCGCCCTGCTCGACGGCCTCGCCCCCGACCAGCTTCATCGGCCAGGAACCGTCGTCCCGCTGGGTGCGGGCCAGCCAGTCGTACCCCCGGCGCACCGGGCCGGTCAGCCCCGCCACGCTCATCGCCATCAGGCACTCGACGTGGTTCCAGGCGTCCACGTGCCCTTCGGGCCACGGGACGCCGCCGTCGGCCTCCTGCACGGCCGCGATGCTCCGGGCGGTCCGGACGACCTGCTCCCACTCCATCGGGTCGCTCACCGCTCCTCCGCCGCGCGGACCGCCTCGTCCCCCGGCCGGCCGCAGCGCCCGCCGGGCCGCTTCCCGTACGGGAAGGTCATGCCGGCTTCCGGACGTAGAGCACCACGCTCTTGCCGATGAGCGGGTTGAGCACCGCCTCGGCGATCCGGGTGGCGGCGGGGCGCTTCATGATGTCCCAGACCAGCAGCTCGTGGTACGCCTTGGCCAGCGGGTGCTCGTCGTTGTTCACCCCGACCGCGCACTTGATCCACCAGTACGGCGCGTGCAGGCCGTGGGCGTGGTGGTGCGGCCCGACGATGAAGCCCGTCGACTTGAGCTTCGCGCTCAGCTCGGCCAGCGTGTAGATGCGGACATGTCCCCCGGGGGCGGTGTGGTACGCCTCGTCCAGGGCCCAGCAGATCCGCTCCGGCAGGAAGCTGGGCACGGTGACCGCCGCCCGGCCGCCCGGCTTGAGCACCCGGAAGATCTCCCGCATCGCGGCCATGTCGTCGGGGATGTGCTCCAGCACCTCCGCGGCGATCACCCGGTCGAAGCTGCCGTCCTCGAACGGCATGTCCAGCGCGTCGCCCGTCACGGTCTCCCCGGTCGCCTCGGGCGGCACCTCCCCGGCCTTGTCCATCGCGGAGAACATGGTCGCCACGCCCTCCAGCTCCCCCGCGTCCATGTCGAAGGCCACCACGTCGGCGCCGCGCCGCAGCACCTCGAAGGCGTGGCGCCCGGCGCCGCACCCCAGGTCCAGCACCCGGTTCCCGGGGCCCACGGGCAAGCGGTCGAAGTCGACGGTCAGCACTGGCCGCTCCTTGTGAAGGGGGATTCGTTACGGGAGGTCGTCACTTCGCCCGGCGGGCGCGGATGGCCTCGTGGTAGGCCTCCACGGTCCGCTGGGCCACGACGTTCCAGGTGAAGCGCTCCATGACGCGGTCGTACCCCTTGCGACCCACGGCGGCGCGCTCCTCGGGGGAGTCGTGCAGCCGTCGCAGGACCGCGGCCAGCTCCTCGGGGTCTCCCGGGGTCACCTGCACGGCGGCGTCGCCGACGACCTCGGGCAGCGCCCCGGTCCGGCTGGCGACCAGCGGGGTGCCGCAGGCCATGTGCTCGACGGCGGGCAGCGAGAAGCCCTCGTACAGGGAGGGGACGACGGAGATCTCCGAGGTGGCGATCAGCTCGCCCAGCTCGGTGTCGGAGATGCCGTGCACGAACGTCACCCGGTCCTGCAGCGCCAGCTCGGCGACGAGCTTCTCGGTCGGGCCTCCCGGGGTGGGCCTGCTGACCACGGTCAGGTTGACGTCGCGCTCGGTGGCGAGTTTGGCCACCGCCCGCAGCAGCGTGGCGACGCCCTTCATCGGGGAGTCGGCGCTGGCCACGGCCACGATGGACCCGGGCCGCTTGGGCATCTCCGGGCGCGGGTGGAAGTAGCGGGTGTCGACGCCCAGCGGGATGAGCCGCATGTTCTTCTGCGGCACGTTGAAGTCGCGGTGGATGTCGGCGAGGGAGGACTCGCTGACGGTCAGGATCGGGTCGAGGCGCGGCGCGACCTTGGCCTGCATGCGCACGAAGCCGTACCAGCGGCGCATCGGGATCTTCTTGCGCAGCGGGGCGGCCTTCAGCTCGATGCGCCGGTCCACGCTGATCGGGTGGTGGATGGTCCCGACCACCGGGAACAGCTTCTGGATGCCCAGCAGGCCGTAGCCGAGGGTCTGGTTGTCCTGCACCACGTCGAAGTCGCCGACGCGCTTCTTCAGCTCCCGGTACGCCCGCAGGGTGAAGGTCAGCGGCTCGGGGAAGCCCGCGGTCCACATGGTCCCGACCTCCAGCAGGTCGATCCAGTCGCGGTACTCGCTCAGGCGGGGGGTGCGGAACGGGTCCTCGTCGCGGTACAGGTCGAGGCTGGGGATCTTGGTGAGGACGACGCCCTCGTCCAGTTCCGGGTAGGGCTGGCCGGAGAAGACCTCCACGCTGTGCCCGAGGGCGACCAGCTCACGGCTGAGATGGCGCAGGTAGACGCCCTGCCCACCGCAGGTCGGCTTACTGCGATACGACAGCAGTGCGACCCGCAGTGATTCAGCACCCGGCACGGCAACCCCCTTATCATCCTGTCCGAAAGGGGACAGGTACCGTGAAAGATGACCTTAGTCCTCGGACCCTACCATTCGGTGGCTCTGTTATACCCGATGTGTAATTGTTCCCAATGGCCGCCCCATGGCGTGCGAGCTGGGAGGTTGAGCTTACCGAACGTAGTTCTGTGTAACGTGTTCTAGGGATACGGGCAGGCGCATGATGCCCGCGTGAGGGTCTGAGGGTACATTCGCCAATCAAACGGCATGAGACCGCACAAGGTCCCGCCCCCGCAAGCGAGGAGGACGCGTTGGCCAGGCGCGCACTGATCACCGGCATCACCGGGCAGGACGGTTCCTACCTGGCCGAGTGCCTGCTGGACCAGGGGTACGAGGTCGCCGGGCTCGCCCGGGGACAGGCCAACCCGCGCGTCTCGCGGCTCCGCAAGCTGCTCCAGGACGTCCAGCTCGTCCGTGGCGACCTCCTCGACCAGGGGTCGCTGATCTCGGCCGTGGAGAAGGTCCAGCCCGACGAGGTCTACAACCTGGGCGCCATCTCCTTCGTCCCCATGTCGTGGGAGCAGGCCGAGCTCACCGCCGAGGTGACCGGGATGGGTGTGCTGCGCATGCTGGAGGCCATCCGGGTCTGCTCGGGGATCTCCTCCTCGCGCACGGTCGCCGGGTCGGACCAGATCCGCTTCTACCAGGCGTCCTCGTCGGAGATGTTCGGCCAGGTCCGGGAGACCCCGCAGACCGAGATCACCCCCTTCCACCCCCGTTCCCCGTACGGGGTGGCCAAGGCGTACGGGCACTTCCTGACGCAGAACTACCGCGAGTCGTACGGCATGTACGCGGTGTCGGGGATCCTGTTCAACCACGAGTCGCCGCGCAGGGGTGCGGAGTTCGTCACCCGCAAGGTCACGCTCGGCGTGGCCAGGATCAAGCTCGGTCTCGCCTCGGAGCTGCGCCTGGGCAACATGGAGGCCCGCCGGGACTGGGGCTTCGCCGGGGACTACGTCCGCGCCATGCACCTGATGCTCCAGGCGGACGCCCCCGAGGACTACGTGATCGGCACCGGCCGCACCCACACCGTCCGTGACCTCGTGCAGGCCGCCTTCACGGCGGCCGGCCTGGACTGGGAGCGGTACGTCGTCACCGACCAGACCCTGCACCGCCCGGCCGAGGTCGACCTGCTCTGCGCCGACCCGAAGAAGGCCCGCGTCCAGCTGGGCTGGGAGCCCACGGTCGCCTTCGAGGAGCTCGTCGCGATGATGGTCGAGGCGGACGTCAAGCTGCTCTCCGACGGCGGCGACCCCGACCAGGACTCCTCCTGGCCCTGACCGGCTCCGCTTTGACCGGCCCGGCTCGTGTCCTTCGGCGTGCCCGGCTTCACGCTCAGCCGGTGATCAGGACGGGGCTGCCCAGCGGGATCGTGGACAGCAGCCGCAACGCGGCCGCAGGGACCCGGACGCAGCCGTGGCTCACCGCGCGGCCGAACGCGGTCCTGTCCGGCCAGCCGTGCAGGGCGATCGTCCCCGGCCCTCCCTCGAAGGTCCGCAGGGTCCCCGAGTGCGCGCCCAGCGCGAGGAAGAGCGGGCTGTAGGTCGCGGGGGTCGGTGCCAGCGAGGCGAGCAGGAACGTCCGCCCCCGGGGCGTGGGCGTGCCGGGCGCCCCCACCGCCACCGGCCACGAGCCCACCTCGCGGTCGCCGTCGAACACGGTGAGCCTGCGCGCGGCCAGCCCGACCTCCACCCGGTACGTGCTCCGGACGACGCGCACCCCTCCGCCCCCGGTGTACAGCCAGCCGGTGGACCGGTTCGGCCGGCTCGGCAGCAGCACCCGGTCCCAGCCGGGGAGCCGCTCCACCACCGGTACCCAGGTCGGGCCCGCGAGCTGGGTGGGCGGCAGCACCCCCACCGGCGGTCCGCCGGGACGGGCGTAGATCACCTGCTCCCGCCGGGGATGGACGACGAGCCCGTCGACGGGCCGGAACGGGTCGGGGTCGCGGGGAGCCCGTCGCAGCGTCGCGTACGTCGTGGCGGCCGGAAGCCGGGCCAGCCGCGCCGCCGGGACCGGTAGCGGGGCGATCCGCTCCTGACGCTGGGCGGGCTCGTGCGGGGCGGCGCTGAGGAGGGGCGTCGGCGGCGCGGCGGACGGCCCGGTGGGCGGGGCGGGCGTCCCCTGCGTGCAGGAGGAGAGCGAGAGCGCGCAGAGCGGCACCGCGCCGAGCGGGACCAGCAGGCGGAGGAGCCGCGAGCGGGACGGTCGAGCGGTGAACAGGGCCGCCGGGGCCACCGGGGCCACCGGGGCCACCGGGGCCACCGGGGTCACCGGGGCCGTGGGGGCCACCGGGGCCGTGGGCCGTTTCACCATCGTGGACGCGCCCCCCGTCGCTTCAGATCACGTCGCTTCAGATCACGTCACGTCAGGTGACGTCGTCTCAGATCACGTCGCCTCGGATCACGTCGTTCCGGAGCGCGTCGCCCGGGACGGAGCGGCCGGGCTCGCGACCTCTCGTTCCCCGCAAGGACTCGATGCCCGCTGCGAGGCGCCGGGTCGCCCAAGGTTCGTTGAAGGCTCGGTCCGCTTCCCGTTCCGAACGGATCACCGACGGTCCTTCAGGGAGACGAGACGTACCGTCTTGACATGATCGGGGCCTCGGGTGCATGCTTGGGCTCATCGCGAGACGAGACGTCTCGCGAGAAAGCTTCCCAGCCTTCGGAGGACCCCATGACCCGCCGCGCCCACATCGCCATGGTCAGTATCCCGGCCCCGGGTCACGTGAACCCGAGCATCGAGGTGATCAGGGAACTGGCCGCCCGGGGGCACCGGGTGACCTACGCCAACGACCCCTCCTACGCCGAGATCGTCGCGGAGGCCGGGGCCGAGCCGGTGCTCTACGACTCGCTCCTGCCCAAGGTGGACTCCGGTACGTGGCCCGAGGATCCGGTCGGCCAGATCGACCTCTTCCTGCGTGACGCGATGGCGATGCTGCCGACGCTGCGCGCCGCGTACGAGAACGACCGTCCCGACCTGTTCCTCTACGACATCGGCGGGTACGCCGTGCGGGTGCTCGCGGAGAACTGGGGGATCCCGCTGATGCAGCTCTCACCGACGTACGTGGCCTGGGAGGGCTACCGCGAGGACATGGCGCCGATGATCGAGGAGTTCGAGAAGGCCCCGGGCGGCGCCGAGCACTACCGGCGCTTCGACGAGTGGCTCGCGGACAACGGCCTCGGCCACCTCGACTCCCACGAGTTCTCCGGACGCCCGCCCCGGGCGCTGGCGCTCATCCCGAAGGTCATGCAGCCCAACGCGGACCGGGTCGACCCGGCCAGGATCACCTTCACCGGGCCGTGCTTCTCGGTGCGGCCCCACCAGGAGCCCTGGAAGCGCCCCGAGGGAGCGGAGAAGGTCCTGCTCGTCTCGCTCGGGTCGACCTTCACCGACGTGCCCGACTTCTACCGCGCCTGCCTGACCGCCTTCGGTGACCTGCCCGGCTGGCACGTGGTGCTGCAGATCGGCAGGCACATCGACCTCGACGGCCTGGGGGAGATCCCGTCCAACGTCGAGGTGCACCGCTGGGTGTCGCAGCTGTCGATCCTGGAACAGGCCGACGCGTTCGTCACCCACGCGGGCATGGGCGGCACCCAGGAGGGCCTGTACTGCGGCGTCCCGATGATCGCCGTTCCCCAGGCCGCCGACCAGTTCGGCAACGCCGACAGGCTGGTGGAGCTCGGCGTCGGCCGCCGGATCGACACCGGGGACGCCACCCCCGAGGCGCTGCGCACGGCCCTGCTCGACCTCACCACCGATCCGCGGGTCGCCGAGCGGCTGGCCGGGATCCGGGCCGAGGTCCGCGCGGAGGGCGGCACCCCCCGGGCGGTCGCCCTGATCGAGGAGATGCTGGCCGGTGTCCCGTCCCGCTAGACGCGGACCCCGGCCCTCCCGGACCCCGACCCTCCCGGGGGCCGGTCCTCCCGGACCCGGCCTCTTCGAACCCGGGCCGTCCGGCACCCCGGCCGTCCCGGATCCCGGCCCGGACTCGGGTCCCGGGTCCCGGCCCGGACTCAGCCCACGGTGACCGGCAGGTCCTTGATGCCGTTGATGAAGTTGGAGCGCAGGCGGCGGGCCGGGCCCGCCTGCTCCAGCTTCGGCAGCCGCTCGGCCAGCACCTCGAAGAGCACCCGCAGCTCCAGCTTGGCCAGGTGGTTGCCGAGGCAGAAGTGGGCCCCGCCACCACCGAAGCCGATCTGCGGGTTGGGGTCGCGGCCGATGTCGAAGGTGTCCGGGTCGGCGAACACGTCCTCGTCGCGGTTGGCGGAGCTGTAGAAGACCACGATCTTGTCGTTCTCCTTGACCTCCTGCCCGCCGATCACCGTGTCGGTGGTGGCCGTACGGCGGAAGAGGTTCACCGGGGAGACCCAGCGGACGATCTCGTCGGCCGCGGTGCCGGCGAGCGAGGGGTCGGCGACCAGGCGCCGCCACTGCTCGGGGTGCTCGAAGAAGGCCAGCATGCCCCCGGAGGCGGCGTTGCGGGTCGTCTCGTTGCCCGCCACCACGAGCAGCAGCACGAACAGGTCGAACTCCTCCTCGGTGAGCGTGTCCCCCGCGGCGTCGGGCATGATCAGCTTGGTGACGATGTCCTCGCGGGGCTGCCGGCGACGTTCGGCGGCCAGCGCGTTGGCGTAGGCGTAGACCTCACCGGCCGCGTTCGCCCCCTCGCCGGGGTCGGCCGCGTAGTCCGGGTCCTCGGCCCCGATCATCTGGTTGGACCAGTTGAAGAGCTTGTCCCGGTCCTCGGGCGGGGCGCCGAGCAGCTCGCAGATCACGTACAGCGGCAGCGGGGCCGAGATGTCCCGGACGAAGTCGACCGAGCCGCGTCCCTTGGCCTCGTCCACCAGCTGGTGACAGATCTCGCGGATGTGCCCCTCCAGGGCGCCCATCATGCGCGGGGTGAAGCCCCGGTTGACCAGGGAGCGGCGCCGGGTGTGCTCCGGCGGGTCCTGGTTGAGCATCATCAGCCGCTGCAGGGCCCGCTGGTCCTCGGGGACCTCGTTGAAGAGCGCGAGCTTCCTGCTGGAGGAGAACAGGTCGGAGTGGCGGGAGACGTGCACCACGTCGGCGTGCTTGGTGACCGCCCAGAAGCCGGGCCAGCCCCGCTCGGCGTCCCCCGGATGCGCGTAGACCGGCGCGTTGGCCCTCAGCCAGGCCATCTGGTCGTACGGGGCGCCGTTCCGCCAGTAGAAATCCTGGTCGACCAGATCGATGTCCATCGGTCCTCCTGCGGAGCCGGGTCGGCGTTCTCGGACGGCGCGCGGGCCGGGGGGCCCGCGGGCGCGGATGACGTGCCCTTCGTCCGGGCGGCGCGTTCCTCGCGGGACGGCCGTCGCGGACGCGGCGGTCGCCGGAGTCCCTGTCCACCGCCGGGCACACCGAACCGCCGAGCGTTCGAGCGTACGCTTGGCAGGATACCTTTCTGAAACGTGTTCTATTACGCGACGGGGGGTCCGTCAACCCGGTGCCCCCGCGTCGGCGGTGACGGTGTAGGACTCCCCGGCGCGGGCGTCGATGGTCAGCAGGTCCCCGTCGCGGGTCGTGCGGGGTCTCCCGCCCGCGGCGTCCCGGACGTCGTGGGGACCGGCGATCACGGCCGCGCGGACCTTGAGCGGGCCGGTCCTGCCCGCACGGAGGACGATCCTCGCGGCCGTGCCACCGGTCCAGGAGACGTCCACGGTCACGTCCCCGCGGGCGCGCAGGCCGGTGACCGAGCCCCGCGGCCAGGCCGCCGGCAGCGCGGGCAGCACGTGGACCGTGCCGTGCGCGCTCTGCAGCAGCATCTCGGCCATGCCGGAGACGGCGCCGAAGTTGCCGTCGATCTGGAACGGCGGGTGGGTGTCCCAGAGGTTGTCCAGGGTGGAGCCCCTGAGCTGCTCGGCGAGCATCCGGTGGGCGTGGTCCCCGTCCAGCAGCCGCGCCCAGAAATTGATCTTCCACGCCTTGCTCCAGCCGGTGCCGCCGTCGCCCCGCGCGGTGAGCGAGACCCGGGCCGCCTCCGCCTCCGGAGTGCTGGCCCTCACCCGGGAGCCCGGATGCAGGGCGTACAGGTGCGACAGGTGCCGGTGGGTGTCGCCGGGGTCGTCCCAGTCGCCCTTCCACTCCTGCAGCTGCCCCCAGGACCCGATCCGGACGCCCGGGTCGAGCCTGGCCAGCGCGTCCGCGATCTCCGCCTGGAGGGCGGGGTCCTCCCCGAGTTCCCGGGCCGCCTCCAGGGTGGTGGTGAGCAGGTCGAGGACGATCTGCTGGGACATGGCGGCGCCCGCGGAGAAGTCGCCGTGCTCGGGGGAGTAGCTCGGGGAGACCACCAGCGTGCCGTCGCGCGGGTCGACGTGCAGGGTGTCCAGCCAGAACACCGCGGCCTCCCGCATCACCGGGTACGCGGTCCCGCGCAGGTAGGACGGGCCGGCGCCGAACAGGTGACGCTCGTACATCTGCCGGGCCAGCCAGGCCGCCGCCTCCGGGAACCAGAACGCGGTGGCCCAGTCGTGCACGCCGGTGAAGCCGAACGGGGTGGTCTCGTCGTGCACCACCCAGCCGCGCGCGCCGAACATCCGCCGCGCGCTCTCGCGGCCGGGCGCCACCAGTGACGTGACGTAGCGGTCGTACGGCTCGGCCGTCTCGGCCAGGTTGGCCGGCTCGGCGGGCCAGTAGTTCATCTGCAGGTTGATGTTGACGTGGTAGTCGGCCGACCAGGGAGGGTTCACCGAGTCGTTCCACACCCCCTGCAGGTTGGCCGGGAGGGACCCCGGCCGGGAGGAGGCGATGAGCAGGTAGCGGCCGTAGGCGAAGAACAGCGCCTCCAGCGCCCGGTCGCCGTCCGAGGGGCCCCCGGTGTAGGCGGCGCGGAGCCTGTCGGTCGGGACGTCCGCGGGGAGGGGGGCGAGGTCCAGCCGGCACCGGTCGAACAGCGCCCGGTGGTCGGCCCGGTGGACGGCCCTGAGCCGCTCGTACGGCGTGCCGGCCGCCTCGTCCACCGCCGCGGTGACCCGGGCGCGCGGGTCGGCGCCCCGGTAGCGGGGGTGGACGTCGGCGTAGTCGGTGCCCGCCGACAGCACGAACACCGCCTCGTCGGCACCCTCGACGGTGACGTGACCGTCGCCGTCGACGCGGGTGCCGCCGCGCGCGACGACCTGGACCTGCGCCTCGAACCTCATGCCGTTGTCGGCGAGCGCGCCCCGCAGGATCAGGCGTCCCCCGGACACCGTGACCCGCGCGCCGGGGTGCGGGCACGACAGGCGCAGCGTGAAGGAGACCCGGCCCGGGGTGCCGGTGGAGATCCGCCCGACGACGACGCCGCCGGGGTGGGAGGCGAAGTACTCGCGCAGGTGCTCCACCCCGCCCGAGGTGTAGCCGACCCTGGCGACGGCCTCGCCCAGATCCAGCTCCCGCCGGTAACCGGTCACGCCCGCGCCGTCCCTGTCGCTCTCTTCGGCCCCTCCGGACCCTCCGGACCTTCCGGACGTCCCGGACCCGTCCGCCAGGTCGATCCAGAGGTCGCCGAAGGGCTGGTAGGCGCCGTACCCCCGTCTCGGCTGCCCGAGCAGGGCGGCCACCGCCTCGGGGGACATCCTGCCCTCGGCGTCGATGCGCGCCCTGACCTCGGCGAGCGCCCCGGGCCGCGGACGGGTCCAGTCGCCGTGGTCGTAGCCCTCGGAACCGGGTCCGCCGGTCCACAGGGACTTCTCGTTGAACTGGATCCGTTCGCGGCCGACGCCGCCGAACACCATGGCGCCCAGCGCGCCGTTGCCGATCGGCAGCGCCTGGGTCTCCCAGTCGGTCGCGGGCGCGTCGTACCGGAGGACCGGGTCGTCGGGGTGCGGTGTCGTCATGATCGTTCACTGCTCCGGTGGTGGCGGGATCGGGGCCGTACGGCCGGATGGAAGGGGGCGCGGTGCCGGGGGCTCCCCGCCGGACCGCCTCGCGCGGCCCCGGCGGCGGGCCTTCGGGACCGCCCGGCGCGGGCCCGGCCGAGGAACCGGTTGAGGACCCGGTCGCGGACCTTTCGGCCGCGAGACGGGCACGTTTCCGGGGACGGTGCCGAAACCGCGACGTAACCGGGGAAGCGTCCTCCGATGTTTGATACGGGGCGATCATTCCGGATCCCGTTCCCCGCCTCGAACGACATCGACGATCTTCCTTTCTCCCTTCGGAGGGAACTCCGATCTATCACGTCAAAACCGGGCGATGATCGGATCCTCCCCTGCCCATCTGCGGATTCTTCCGGGTAACGGATCGGATGTATAGGCCCGCGAAGGGTTGACACCGGCCCCGAACGTCGTTCAGCATCACGGGACAAGACATCGGATGTATTGATGACATCGAGCGAAGGGTGCGGTGTGAAGCTGCTGCGCGTGGGACCCGTCGGCCAGGAGCGGCCGGCCGTCCTGGACGAGGCCGGTAACCTCCGTGAAATCCCGGAGGCCGAGATCGACGGGGCGTTCCTCGCCTCCGGGGGTGTGGCCCGTGTCCGCGCGGCGCTGGAGCGGGACGAGCTTCCCGTGCTGGAGGCCGAGGGGCTGCGGATCGGCGCCCCGATCGCCAGGCCGGGGAAGATCGTGTGCATCGGCCTCAACTACCGCGACCACGCGGCCGAGACGAACGCCGCCATCCCGGCCGAGCCGATCGTCTTCATGAAGGCCCCCGGCACGGTGATCGGCCCGTACGACGAGGTGCTCGTCCCCAGGGAAAGCGTGAAGACCGACTGGGAGGTCGAGCTGGCCGTCGTGATCGGCGGGACGGCGCGCTACGTCGAGACGCACGAGGAGGCGCTGTCCAAGGTCGCCGGGTACGCGATCTCCAACGACGTCTCCGAGCGGGAGTTCCAGCTGGAGCGCGGCGGCCAGTGGGACAAGGGAAAGTCGTGCGAGACCTTCAACCCGCTCGGCCCCTGGCTGGTCACCGCCGACGAGATCGCCGATCCGCAGGCCCTGGGCCTGCGCCTGTGGGTGGACGGCACCCGCCACCAGGACGGCGGCACCCACGACATGATCTTCACCGTGGCGGAGATCGTCCGCTACCTGAGCCGGTTCATGGTCCTCGAACCCGGCGACCTGATCAACACCGGCACCCCGGCGGGCGTCGCGCTCGGCCTGCCCGGCACCCCGTACCTGCGGGCGGGCCAGGTCATGGAGCTGGAGATCGACGGTCTCGGCCGCCAGCGGCAGACCGTGGGACAGGCATGAGCGAACTGACCGCCCCCGGCCCGGCCCCCGCTCCCGACGCCCCCGCCCGTGCCACCGACGCCCCCGACGCCCCCGACGCCACCGACGCCCCCGACGCCACCGCTCACGAGGTCACCGCCTCCGGTACGGTCCCCGGCGCGAGCGGCACGTACCGCATCGTCTCGATGCGCACCCACGACATCCGCTTCCCCACCTCGCTGGAGCTCGACGGCTCCGACGCGATGAACCCCGACCCCGACTACTCGGCCGCCTACCTCGTGCTGAGCACCGACGACGGCTTCGAGGGCCACGGCTTCGCGTTCACCATCGGACGCGGCAACGAGGTGCAGACCGCCGCGATCAGGGCCCTGGAGCCGTACGTGCTCGACAGGGACACCGAGGACATGGGCACGCTCTGGAAGGACATGGTCCACGACTCCCAGCTGCGCTGGCTCGGTCCGGAGAAGGGCGTCATGCACATGGCGATCTCCGCGGTGGTCAACGCGCTCTGGGACCTCAAGGCCAAGCGGGCGGGAAAGCCGCTCTGGCTGCTGCTGGCCGAGATGTCGCCCGAGGAGCTCGTCGGCCTGGTCGACTTCCGCTACCTCACCGACGCCCTCACCCCGGACGAGGCGCTGGACATCCTGCGCGCCGCCGAACCCGGGAGGCGCGAGCGGATCGCCCACCTGCGCGAGCACGGCTACCCGGCCTACACCACCTCGCCCGGCTGGCTCGGCTACGACGACGACAAGCTGCGCCGCCTGTGCGAGGAGGCCATGAGGGACGGCTTCACCCAGATCAAGCTGAAGGTCGGCGCCGACCTGGAGGACGACCGGCGGCGGATGCGCATCGCCCGTGACACCTGCGGCGAGGACTTCCCCATCGCGATCGACGCCAACCAGCGCTGGGACGTCGGCACGGCCATCACCTGGGTGAACGCCCTGGCCGAGTTCCGCCCGCACTGGGTGGAGGAGCCCACCAGTCCCGACGACGTGCTCGGCCACGCCGCCATCGCGCGGGGCATCGCGCCCATCCCGGTCGCCACCGGCGAGCACGTGCAGAACCGCATGGTCTTCAAGCAGCTCCTGCAGGCCGAGGCCATCTCGTACCTGCAGATCGACGCGGCCCGCGTCGCGGGCGTCAACGAGAACGTCGCGATCCTGCTGCTCGCCGCCAAGTTCGGCGTCCCGGTCTGCCCGCACGCGGGCGGGGTCGGCCTGTGCGAGCTGGTGCAGCACCTGTCGATGTTCGACTACGTCGCGGTGAGCGGCTCGATGGAGAACCGGGTGATCGAGTACGTCGACCACCTGCACGAGCACTTCGCCGACCCCGTGGTGATCGAGAACGGCGCCTACGTCGCGCCGAGCGTGCCCGGCTTCGGCGCGGCCATGCACCCCTCGTCGATCGCCGACCACGGCTATCCCGACGGCCCGGTATGGAGGTCCCTCAATGGGTGAGTTCGACGGCCTGCGCGCCCTGGTCACCGGCGGGGGCTCCGGCATCGGCCTGGCCACCGCCACCCTGCTGGCCGAGCGGGGCGCGGGCGTGGCCTCGCTGGACGTCAACGCCTCCGGCGGCCCGTTCGCCGAGGTCAGGGCGGACGTCACCGACGAGGGCGCGGTCCGCGCCGCCGTCGCCGAGGCCGCCGAACGGCTCGGCGGGCTGGACGTCCTGGTCAACAACGCCGGGATCGGTGCCGCCGGCACGATCGAGGACAACCCCTACGAGGAGTGGCTGCGGGTCCTGGACGTCAACCTCCTGGGCATCGTCCGGGTCACCCGGGCGGCCCTGCCGCACCTGCGCCGCTCCGAGCACGCCGCGATCGTCAACACCTGCTCGATCGCGGCGACGGCCGGCCTTCCCCGGCGGGCGCTCTACAGCGCGTCCAAGGGGGCCATCCAATCGCTGACCCTGGCGATGGCGGCCGACCACGTTGGGGAGGGGATCCGCGTCAACTGCGTCAACCCCGGCACCGCCGACACCCCCTGGGTGCAGCGCCTGCTGGCGGCGGCCGACGACCCGGCCGCCGAACGGGCGGCGCTGGAGAACCGTCAGCCGATGGGGCGTCTGGTGAGCGCCCCCGAGGTCGCCGCGGCCATCGCCTACCTGGCGAGCCCGCTCACGGCGTCCACCACCGGGACCGTCCTGGCCGTCGACGGCGGCATGCAGGGCCTCAGACTCCGGCCCAGGACATGACCCCTCCCGGGTCCCACCGACCCACTCACCCTTCGCACGGCTCGAACAGAGGCAACGACATGAACATTCGACCCGCGGCGACGGGCGCGGCACTGCTCGCCCTCGCCCTCACGCTCTCGGCCTGCGGCTCCTCCGAGCCCGCCGGCACCGCCACCACGGGCGCCCGGCCCACCGGTGACGCCGCGGCCAAGGGCGGCAAGGTCGGGATCGACTTCCCCCGTGCCGACTCCGACTTCTGGAACTCGTACAACAAGTACGTCCCCCGGATGGCGGCCGAGCTGGGCGTCGACCTGATGCCGCCGACCAACTCGCAGAACGACGTGGCCAAGCTGGTCGCCAACACCCAGGCCCTCACCGGGCAGGGCGCCAAGGCGATCGTCATGGCACCGCAGGACACCGGCGCCATCGCCTCCACCCTGCAGACTCTGGAGACCAGGAACATCCCGGTCGTCACCGTGGACACCCGCCCCGACAAGGGCAAGGTCTACATGGTGGTGCGCGCCGACAACAAGGCGTACGGCACCCAGGCGTGCGAGTTCCTCGGCGAGAAGCTCGGCGGCAAGGGCAAGGTCGTCCAGCTCATGGGCGCCCTCGGGTCGATCAACGGCCGCGACCGGGCCGAGGCGTTCCGCGGCTGCATGAAGGAGAAGTTCCCCGGCATCACGGTCTTCGACGAGCCCACCGAGTGGGAGGGCACCAAGGCCGCCTCGATGCTGCAGACCCGCCTCCAGCAGCACCCGGACATCAAGGGCGTGTACATGCACGCCGGAGGCGTCCACCTGGCCCCCACCCTCCAGGTGCTCAAGGCCAAGAACCTCATCGTGCCGCCGGAGGACCCCGAGCACGTCTTCGTGGTCTCCAACGACGGCATCCCGCAGGAGTTCGACGCCATCCGCAAGGGCGAGATCGACGCCACGGTCTCCCAGCCCGCCGACCTGTACGCGAAGTACGCGCTCTTCTACGCCAAGGCCGCGATCGAGGGCAAGACCTTCGCACCCGGCCCCACCGACCACGGCAGCACGATCATCCAGCTGCCGAACGGCCTGGAGGACCAGCTCCCCGCGCCGCTGGTCACCAAGGAGAACGTGGACGACAAGGCCCTCTGGGGCAACCAGGTCAAGTGATGACACCATCCGTCAAGGCGGTCGAGGCGCTCGGGATCACCAAGCGCTTCGGGCCGACCGTCGCGCTCGACGGGGCCGGGATCGCGATCACCGAGGGGGAGACGCACGCGCTCGTCGGCAGGAACGGCGCGGGCAAGTCCACCCTGGTGTCGATCCTGACCGGCCTGCAGCGCCCCGACGAGGGAGAGGTCCGCTTCGCCGGCGAGCCCGCGCCGCCGATGGCGGACCGGGACGCCTGGCGGCGGCGCGTCGCGTGCGTCTACCAGAAGTCGACGATCATCCCCACCCTGACGGTGGCGGAGAACCTCTTCCTGAACCGCCAGACCGACCGCGGCGCGATCAGCTGGCGGAGCCTGCGCGGCCGGGCCCGGGAACTGCTGGACCAGTACGGGGTGGACGTCGACGCCGGCACCATGGCCGCGGACCTCGGCGTCGAGCAGCGCCAGCTCCTGGAGATCGCCAGGGCGCTGTCGTTCGGCGCCCGTTTCGTCATCCTGGACGAGCCCACCGCCCAGCTCGACGGGCCCGCCATCCAGCGGCTCTTCGACCGGATGCGCGCGCTGCGCGAGCAGGGCGTCACGATGATGTTCATCTCCCACCACCTGGAGGAGGTGTACGAGATCTGCCAGAGCGTCTCGGTCTTCCGCGACGCCCGGCACATCGTCACCTCCGCGGTCGGCGACCTGCCGCACGACCGGCTGGTGGACGCGATGACCGGTGAGGCGACCGCGGCCTACGCGTACCGCACCCGCACGGCCGACCCCTCGGCCCCGGTGGTGCTGTCCGCGCGCGGGCTCGGCCTGGCCGGCCGCTACGAGAACGTGGACCTCACCGTCCGCGCGGGCGAGATCGTCGGCCTGGCCGGGTCCGGCAGCAGCGGCAAGGTCGGCCTCGCCGAGACCCTGGTCGGCCTGCACCGGGCCGACACCGGGACGGTGACCGTCAACGGCGTCGACGTCCGGCCGGGCGACGTGCCCTCCGCGCTCCGCGCGGGCCTCGGGTTCGTCCCCCAGGACCGGCACCGGCAGGGCTTCGTCCCGCTGCTGTCGATCGCCGAGAACGCGACCATCCCGATCGCCCACCGGCTCGGCCGCTACGGCACGGTCTCCCCGGCCCGCCGCCGCGAGCGCGGCGCCCGGATGATCGAGCGGCTGGACATCAAGACGACGGGCCCCGACCAGCCGGTGGCCGACCTGTCCGGCGGCAACGCCCAGAAGGTGGTGCTGGCCAGGGCGCTCGCCGACGACCCCCGCGCGCTCGTGGTCATCGACCCGACGGCCGGGGTGGACGTCAAGGCCAAGCACTCCCTCCTCGGCGCCGTGGAGGACGCGGCCGGCCGGGGCGCAGGGGCCGTGCTGGTCTCCGACGAACTCGACGACCTGCGGATCTGCGACCGCGTCCTGGTCATGTTCCACGGCAGGATCGTCAGGGACGTGCCGCGCGGCTGGACCGACAACGAGCTGGTGGCGGCGATGGAAGGTATCGACCCATGACCACGACACAGACCTCCCCGCCCGCACCGGCGGCGCCGGCCGCCTCGCGCGGACACGGCCTCAGGCTCGGGCGGTTCCGCGACCTCACCCTGGTCCCGGTGATCGTCGTCCTGCTGATCGCCGGTTCCTTCGTGGACCCGATCTTCCTGACCACCGGCAACCTGACCAACGTGCTCCAGCAGCAGTCGGCCCTGGCGCTGGTGGTGCTCGCCGAGGCGCTGATCCTGATCAGCGGGAAGTTCGACCTGTCGCTGGAGTCCACGGTCGGCATGGCGCCCGCGGTCGGGGTGATGCTGGTCATCCCGGTGGCGGCCGGCGGGTTCGGCCTGGACCTGCCCGCCATCCTGGCGCTCCCGCTCTGCCTGCTGGTCGGCGGCCTGGTCGGAGCCTTCAACGGCTTTCTGATCCTGCGCTTCCAGCTGTCGGCCTTCATCGTCACGCTGGCCATGATGATCGTCGTGCACGGCCTGCACCTGGGTCTCACCCAGGGCCGGAGCCTGTTCGAGCTGCCCGCGTCGTTCCTCTACCTGGGCAGCGCCGTCTGGCTCGGCCTGCCCGCGGCGATCTGGATCACCGGCGTCCTGTTCGCGGTGGCCATCGTCGCGCTCGGCTACTTCCGGGCCGGCCGCTCGCTGTACGCCATCGGCGGCAACGCCGACGCGGCCCGCGCGGCCGGCATCAGGGTCGAGCGGGTCGTGTGGGTCGTCTTCGTCATCGGCGGCGTCGTCGCCGCGCTCGCCGGGGTGCTGGAGACCGGCCGCCTGGGCGGCATCAGCGCCAACCAGGGCGTCGGCTGGATCTTCATGGCCTTCGCCGCGGCGGTCATCGGCGGCGTCAGCATGGACGGCGGCAAGGGGACGATCCTCGGCGCGCTCACCGGCGTGCTGGTGATCGGCCTGGTGGAGAACATCCTCACCCTCAAGGGCGTCCCCGGCGAGTGGAAGCAGCTCGTCTACGGCTCGATCATCCTGGTCGCCCTGATGATCAGCCGCCTGGCCGGAGGCAAGGCCCAGGACTGACGCACCCGGCCGGAAGGACCCCGGTGGCCGTACGGGCCCCGGGGCCCGTCCGGGTACGGGGAGGGCGCGTGTCCCTCGGTCGCGGGAGCATGAGACGGTACCGGGGACCGCCCTCGTACCGGAGGGATCGTCCTGTCAGGAACGGAGTGGCCGGTGCAGGTCAGCAGGTACGGCTTCGGCGCGGCCCCGATCGGGAACCTGTTCTCTCCCGTCGGCGAGGACGAGGCGCGGGCGGCGGTGGACGCGGCCTACGAGGCGGGGATCCGCCTGTTCGACACCGCGCCCCACTACGGGCTCGGCCTGTCGGAACGGCGGCTCGGCGCCGCCCTCGCCGGCCGTCCCCGCGACTCCTACGTCCTGTCGACCAAGGTCGGCCGCCTGATCGTCCCCGTGGAGGGCGACGGCCCCTTCGGCCGGGACGACCAGGGCTTCGACGTCCCGGCCTCCTCGCGCCGGGTCTGGGACTTCTCGCGCGACGGGGTGCGGCGGTCGCTGGAGGAGAGCCTGGAGCGGCTCGGGCTCGACGCGGCCGACCTCGTCCTGATCCACGACCCGGACGACCACTGGGAGCAGGCCGTCTCCGAGGCGTACCCCGCGCTGGCGGAGCTGCGCGACGCGGGCGTCGTCAAGGCCGTCGGGGTCGGGATGAACCAGACGGCGATGCTCACCCGCTTCGTCCGCGAGACCGGCGTCGACCTGGTCATGCTCGCCGGGCGCCACACCCTGCTGGACCAGTCCGGGCAGGAGGAGCTGCTGCCGCTCTGCCGGGAGCGCGGCGTGTCGGTGCTGGCCGCGGGGGTGTTCAACAGCGGACTGCTGGCCACCCACGACCCGTCGGGCACCTACGACTACGCCCCGGCCCCGGGCCCGCTGCTGGAGCGCGCCCGCCGCATCGCCTCGGTCTGCGAACGCCACGGCGTCACCCTGCCGCAGGCCGCCCTGGCCTTCCCGCTGCGCCACCCCGCGGTCGCCTCCGTCGTGGTCGGGGCCCGCTCCGCCGACGAGGTCGCCCGCAACGCCGCCCTGACCGCCCGCCCGGTGCCCGGCGACCTGTGGGCCGACCTCACCGCCGAGGGCCTGATCTCCTGAACGCGTCCGGCCGGATCGTCCCGGCGGGCTCACCCGGCCGGAGTGAAGGTCCGCTGGGCCGAAGCAGGAGGGGTTTGCGATACTCCTCCCATGTCATCCACGGTCTCGATCGTCCTGCTCGTCATCGCGGGCCTGGTGCTCGTCGTCACGAACCTTCCCCGGCGCGACCGGGCGACGTCGCACCGGGAGGCGGACCGGGAGGGCGTGGTCCTCTACTGGCGGCCCGGTTGCCCGTACTGCATGAGGCTGCGCACCCGCCTGCGCCTCACGGGCCTGCGCTACAGCGAGGTCGACATCTGGAAGGACCCCGACGCGGCGGCGTTCGTCCGCTCGGTCGCGGACGGGAACGAGACCGTGCCGACCGTGACCGTGGCCGGGAGGGCGATGGTGAACCCGTCCGCGAGCCAGGTGCTCACCGCGGCCAGGGCCGAGCCGCCGCCCCCGGCGTCCGGCACCGGTGAGCGTCCCTAGACCGGCCGGGGGGCGGTGGCGGGGGCGTGCCCCGTCCCGTCACGGGCGGCGTACCAGCGTCTTCTCCCCGTGCCCGGCGGGTCCGGAGCATCCTCGCCCGGCCCGGCAGCGGCACCGGCCCTTTCCGCTCTCGCATCGGGAGGCGCGCTTCAGCACCGACGACTGCGACTGACGCGTGGACGTGTGCACCCGTGAACCCGGAGGTCCCGTCGGCGTCAACGTCGGGGTGGGGACCGGGAGCGGCGGTACCGGCGTCGGGGTCGGGGTCGGAGTCGGTGTGGGCGTGGGTGTGGGCGTCGGGGTCGGCGTCGGGGTCGGCGTGGGTGTCGGGGTCGGGGGCAGGGCCGCGCAGTCCAGTTCCGTGCTGAACGGGAAGTCGTGGATCTCCCCGCCGTTGGCGGTGGCCGTGCCGGCGGTCAGCTCGCGGACGATGACGTTGCCCTCGATGTTGGAGGCGTTCTCGTCGATCAGCGCGGCGTTCGGAGCGAAGATCGTCCCTTCGATGGTGGCCCCCCTGCCCGAGGGAAGCCTGATGGTGGTGGCGTCCGGGAAGTCGAACAGGATGAACCGGCCCTCCGGCCCGCCGATGCCGGCGAAGTTCGGGGGGACCCACGTGAAGTCACCGCCCACGGCGGTCGTGTCCACGACGACCAGGAGCGGGGCGGTGGCCGTGGGCCGGTCGTCGAAGATCAGGTTGGCGATGTTGTTCAGGTTCTCGGCGTCGATCTGCAGGACGTTGGTGATGCCGTCGGTCAGGTTGATGCGGACGTTGGAACCGGGCGGGACGACGTTGCCGGGGAAGGGCACCCCGTTGCCGTCCCGCAGGATCACGTTGTTGACGCACAGGGCGAGGTCCGCGGCGCGCTGGCGGTAGGTGGCGAAGAGCGCGGCGAAGTCGATCACCGAGGCGGGGCCGACGGAGGCGACGGGCTGGCGTACGGTCAGCTCCACCCGCGCCGGCGATTCGTAGTCGCCCGTGGCGTTGATCCGGGTGTTGACCAGCGCGCCGTTGTTGTCGACGTTCAGGACGAACGAGTCGGTGAGGTCACCGATCTTGACGTAGGCGTTGGAGAGCACCGAGAGCCGTCCGGTGGGGCTGCTCTCGGCGAAGTCGACCCGGCCGCCCACCACCAGTGCCGTGGGCCGGGCGTCGCCGGCGACGACGAAGGTGCCCGGATTCTGGGTGGCGACCCGGTAGTCGCCGGTCAGGATGAGGTCCCCGCCCACCGCCAGGGTGCCCTCGTTCTCGTTGCTGTTCAGGCGGGCGTCGCCCTCCACGACGACGGTGAAGCCGTTGTTGCCGCTGACCGGGTTCAGCGGAGCGTGCCCCGAGCCGGTATCGACGATGAGGGCCCCCAGGCTCATGGCGAAAATGCTCAAACCTACGGAAAAATACACTCTGCGCATATCGTTCCCCTCATGATCGCTCCATTTCCCGAGCGAGTTTAAGCAGCTCAGAGGGGGTGAGCGGCTCCGTACGGGCAAATGTCCGTCATGCCTGTGGCTCGAATTCGGAGAACGCGGGAAGGGGCGGCAGGCGTGCCGCGCGGGCGGGCCCGTGCCCGCGCGGATGCCACCGGGGGATCTCCCGTGCCGCCCCCGCCCCGGGCGGGTTCAGGCGGATTCGAGGGGCAGGCCGGCCTCGGCCCAGTCCTCGATGCCCTCGCGGTACTTGCGGACGTCGGTGTAGCCGAGGGCGGTGAGCCTGTCGGCGACCTGCCCGCTGTTGGGGCACGCCGGGTTGGAGCAGTAGGTGACGATCGCGGCGTCGAGGTCGGGGAGCAGGGAGGGGGCCAGCCTGTCGACGTCGGCCCGGACCAGGGGGACGGCCCCGGGCAGGTGCTGCCGCGCGTAGTACTGCCCGCCCAGCGCGTCGACGACGGTCACGCGGCCCTCGTCGATCGCGGCCTTCAGCTCGTCCCGGGTGATGAGTGCGGTCATGTCGCTGCCTCCGTAGAAGTGGACTATAGTCCGGTTGTGGCTCACGACGATAGCGGACCGCAGTCCGCTTCTGCAACACCGCTGGAACTGCTGCGCACCCCACCCCAGAGGGAACGGGCGGACGCGGCACGCAACCGCGCCGCGGTACTGGAGGCCGCGGCCCGGCTGTTCGCCGAGCGGGGCGTGGAGGCGGTGTCCATGGACCAGGTGGCCGCGGCCGCCGGCGTCGGCAAGGGCACCCTGTTCCGCCGGTTCGGCGACAAGGCCGGCCTGGCCGCCGCCCTGCTGGACGCCAGGGAACGCGTGCTGCAGGAGGCGATCCTGCACGGGCCGCCGCCGCTCGGCCTCGGGGCGGCGGCCGGTGAGCGGCTCGCCGCGTTCGCCGGCGCCTACCTGGACTACCTGCTGGAGCACCTGGACCTGGTCCGGATGTCGGAGACCGCGGCCCCCGGTGCCCGGTACCGGATCGGGGCCTACCGGTTCTGGCACCGCCACGTGGCGATCCTGCTCGGCGGCACGCCCGACCCCGAGCACGCCGCCCACGCCCTGCTGGCCGCGCTCTCGGCCGAGCACGTGTCCGCGCTCCTGCCGGAGCTGGGCGAGAAGCGGATACGCGCGGGCGTGCTCCGCCTCGCGCGTTCGATGACGCCCCCTCCCGGAGGGTGACGGCCCGCGCCCTCCCGGCGCCCTTTGGTCCCTCGGGGACGGTCAGGCGAGGGTGCTGCGGAGCCACTCCTCGACGCCGGCGATGTGGACCGTGGCCCAGGCCCGCGCCACCTCGGGCTGGCGGGCGGCGATGGCGTCGCAGATCGCGCCGTGCTGCTCGCGGGTCTTCTCCAGGGCGTTCTCCTGGGTGAGGCCCCGCCAGATCCTGGCCCTGGTGGTGGGGCCCGAGAGGCTCTCGATGAGGGAGCAGAGCACGGCGTTGCCCGACCCCTCCGCGATGCGCTGGTGGAACTCCAGGTCGTTGGCGACCAGTTGCTCGACGCTCGGGTCCGCGGGCAGCTCGTCGAGGAGCCTGCGCAGCTCGGCGACCTCGGAGTCGGACATGGAGGTCGCCGCCATCGCGGTCGCCGCGGGTTCCAGGATGCGCCGCACCTGGAAGAACTGCAGCACGGTGTCGTCCTGGTGGAAGTCGACCACGAACGACATCGCGTCCAGCAGCAGCCTGGGCTCCAGGCTGGTCACGTACGTGCCGTCGCCCTGGCGCACGTCCAGCACGTTGATCAGGGCCAGCGCGCGGACGGCCTCGCGCAGCGAGTTGCGCGAGAGGCCGAGGCGGTCGGCCAGGTCGGCCTCCTTGGGCAGCCTGCTGCCGGGGGCCAGCTCGCCGGACAGGATCATCTGTTTGATCCTGTCGATAGCGGCATCGGTGACCGCCACGCTGCACCGTCCTCAGGGTTCGCCAGACATCCGATGTCTATGAGTGTATGGCGAACCTGACCGGATCCGTCCCCGCCGCCCGCCGGACGAGGCCGCGCACCTCCAGGGTGCGCAGGTGCGCCGCGGCCTCTCCCGCGGCCATCCCGCGCAGCAGGACCGGGAAGTCCTCCCAGGGACGGTTCCAGGTCATCCGCCCGGCGATCTCCCAGATGGTCAGCGGCTCCTCCGCCTCGGCGAGCAGGTCGGCCAGCCGTCGGAGCTTCTCCTCGTGGTGGACGCCGATCTCGGCCGCCCGCGCCGCCGTATCCGGAAATATCCATTCATGGGCGGGGAGGGCTTCGAGGTCGCCCAGCCCCTTGACCTTCTCCAGCGACTCCAGGAAGTCGGTGAGCGGGTCCACGTCGGCGCGGTCGTAGGGGTAGATGCCGATGTGCGGGGTGATCGCCGGCAGCACGTGGTCACCGGTGAACAGGCGGTCGGCGTCCTCCAGGTGCAGGCAGACGTGGCCGGGGGTGTGCCCGGGGGTCCAGATCGTGCGCAGCCTGCGTCCCGGCACGTCGATCAGGTCGCCGTCGGTCAGCACGCGGTCGGGCGTCGCGGGCGGCCCGGGCCGGTTCCCGGTGACCTCCTCCACCTCCACGGCGCCCGCCCCGGCCCGGCGCAGCATGTCGGCCTGGAAGTCGCGGTGCCCGCGCTCCCCGAACTCGCGCATCATCGCGACCAGCGCGGCGTCGGCCTCGTGCATGGCGATCCAGGCGCCCGACTCCTCCCTGACCTGACCGGCCAGCCCGGCGTGGTCGGGGTGGAAGTGGGTGACGACCACCCCGCGCACGTCACGGACGTCCATGCCGGTCGCGGCGAGCCCGTCGCGCAGCGCCAGCCACGCCTCGGGGGCGTTCCAGCCCGCGTCCACCAGCACCGGGCCCGCCGGGGACTCGATCGCGTAGACCAGGGTGTAGCCGAGCGGGTTGCCCGGGATGGGCACCGGCACGCTCCACACCCCGCCACCGGTGTCGAACGGACGCTGCTCGCTGTACGGCCTGCGGCGGGACTTCAACGGTGGTGCTCCTTACCGGCGCCGTTCAAAAGGCGCTCCTTGCCGGCGCCCCTTCGGGGGCGCTCCTTGCCGGTGCCGTTCACGGGCGCCGCTCACACGCGCCGTTCACAGGCGTTCCAGGACGGTCGCGGTCGCGAGCGCCCCGCCCGCGCACATGGAGACCAGCGCGGTCGAGGAGTCGGACCGCTCCAGCTCGTGCAGCGCGGTGGTGATCAGCCGTGCACCGGTCGCGCCGACCGGATGGCCGAGTGCGATGGCGCCTCCGTTGACGTTGACCCGTTCCATGTCCGGCTTGTGTACCGATGCCCAGGATAGGACCACGGAGGCGAAGGCCTCGTTGACCTCGAACCTGTCGATGTCGGCCATGCTCATCCCGGTGCCGGCGAGGACCTTCGCGGTCGCGTCCACCGGCCCGTCCAGGTGGTAGTACGGCTCGGCGCCGACCAGCGTCTGGGCGAGGACGCGGGCCCTGGGCCGAAGGCCGTGCCGGGCGGCGGCCTCCTCGCTCATCACCAGCACCGCGGCCGCGCCGTCGGAGATCTGCGAGGAGGTGCCCGCGGTGTGCAGGCCGTCCTCGACGACGGGCCTGAGCCGGGCCAGCCCCTCGGCGGTGGTCTCGCGCAGCCCCTGGTCGCGGTCGACGAGGCGCGTCTCACCGGTCGGCTCGCCGTCCTCGCCGAGGACGGGCGCGCTCACCGCGACGACCTCCCGGTCGAAGCGGCCCTCGGCCCACGCCCGCGCGGCCAGCTGCTGGGAGCGGGCGCCGAACCGGTCGAGCCGCTCGCGGGTCAGCCCGCGCCGGCGCGCGATCCGCTCGGCGGCGGCGAACTGGTCCGGCATGTCGATGGACCAGTCGTCGGGACGGGGCCGGGCGGGGAGCACGTTGGAGCCGAGCGGTGCCCGGCTCATCACCTCGACGCCGCAGGCCACGCCGACCTCGATGACCCCGGCCTGGACGAGCGCGGCGACCAGGTGCACGGCCTGCTGGGAGGAGCCGCACTGCGCGTCGACGGTGGTGACGCCCGCCCGGTAGGGCAGCCCGGCGTACAGCCAGGCGTACCGGCCGATGTGGCCGCCCTGCTCGCCGGCCTGCGTGACGCATCCGGCGAAGACCTGTTCCACCGCGGCCGGGTCGATGCCCGCGCGGCCGACGAGGCCGCTCAGGGCCGCGGCGAGGACCGCCTGCGGTTTGAGTCCGGCGAGCCACCCGCCGCGCCTGCCGATCGGGGTCCGTACGGCCTCGACGATCACTGCACCCATACGATCTCCTCGCCTTCCGGCTCGGAACTCGCGGCCACCGGGCGCCCGTCCCCGCCGGTCCGCCCGCTCGCGCGTCGCTCCAGAACGTCGCTCTAGTCGCCTTCGACTGCGACTGTAACGCGTTCTAATTTCAGGCGGAAGGAGCGGGCCGGAAATCGGCGAGCAGCCGGTCGGCGGCGATCTCGATGCGCCGCTGGATCTGCTCGTAGGTACGCCGTCCCCTGAGCATCTCCAGCAGCTCGTGCACCCAGACGCTGGAGAGCGAGCCGGCGAGCGCGAACTGCTCCTCGGTGGCGGTCTCCACGGTGAGGTCGTCCCCGGCGACCCGGAGCAGCAGCCCCGTCATGCGGTCGCCGAACGGCGTCTCGACCTCGGCCATGATCAGCGAGCGGATGAGTGCGTCGGCGAGCTCGGGCTCGCGCATCAGGCCGCGGGTGGCGCGCATCAGGATGTCGACGGCGCGCCCCGAGGCCGCGACGGCGCTGGGCGGTCGGCGCTCGATGCTGCTCTCCAGGAGGTCGATCTCCTCGCCCACGACGGCGACGACGAGATCCATCTTGGAGGGGAAGTAGCGGTAGAGCGTCCCGAGCGCGACCCCGGCGCGCTCGGCGACGGTCCGCATCTGCATCGCCTCGACGCCGCCGCGCGAGGCGAGGGCCGCGGCGGCCTGGACGATGCGCTTGCGCCGCTGGTGCTGGCTCCTGGTGCGGACGCCGGTGGACGCCGGTTCGCTCTGCACGCCGGATGCCCCTTCGGTCGTGGCCGGATCGACGTTGCCCGGAGCGTGCCTGCCGGCCGGGCGCGCGGCGGCCGGTGCCTCGGTCGTCACCTGCGGGGTACGCATGAGAACACGTTATCTGATTTCCGGATACTCCGGCGGGTTACTCGCCGGTCACAAAGATGCCCGTGCTTACACGGCATATGTGATGCGGCGGTTATGTCCGTGTTATTGCGGACGGCCCGCTATGGACACGGAATAGAATCTGTTCTACTTTTCGGAAGGGCGGGAACGGCGGACGGCATCCCAGGAGCGCGCGTGGACTTCACCCTTGACGAGACCCGGACCGACCTGCGCGACCTCGCGGCCGACCTGCTCGGCAAGGAGGTGACGGCCGCGCGGCTGGAGGCGCACTCCAGGAGCGGTGCCCCCTACGACGCCGCGCTGTGGCGTTCCCTGGCCGACGCCGGGCTGCTCGGCGCCTGCCTGCCCGAGGAGGCCGGCGGGGCCGGGCTGGGAGCGGTGGGGACGGCGGTCCTGCTGCGGGAGATCGGCGCCCGCGTGGCCCCGGTCCCCGCCGAGCCGAGCCTGGTCGCCGCCCAGGTGATCGCCTCGTACGGGTCCCGCGAGCAGCGCGAGGCGCTGGCCCCGCTGGCCGAGGGCGAGATCACGCTGGCCGTCGCCCCCTCCGAGCCCGGCCGCGACCTCGGAGCCCCGCCCGTCACCACCGCGCGGCCGGACGGCGCCGGATGGGTGCTCGACGGTGCCAAGGGCACCGCGCCCCACGCGGCCGGAGCCTCGAAGATCCTGCTCACGGCCCGGACCGACACCGGGACCGGGGTGTTCCTGGTCGATCCCGGCGACGTGGAACCACGCCCCGTGCCGGTCTCCACCGGCGAGCCGGCCGCCGCGCTCACCCTGCGGGGCGTACCCGGCGAGATGGTCGGCGCCGCGGACGGCCTGGCCGCCGGCGGCCTGCGGCGGGCGGTGACGGCCGGGAACATCGCCGTCTTCTCCGGCGTGCTGGCCGGAGCCCTGGCGCTGACCACCGAGTACATCAGGACCCGGCGGCAGTTCGACCGGGCGCTGGCCGAGTTCCAGGCGGTCACCGTGCAGATCGCCGACGTCTACATCGCCGCGCGGGCGCTGGACGTGGCCGTGTGGTCCGGGGCGTGGCGGCTGGAGCAGGGCGACGACGAGGGGGCCGAGGCCGACCTCGCGGTGGGCGCGCTGACCGCGACCGAGCAGGCGCTGGGCGCCCTGTACACCTGCCAGCACCTGCACGGCGGGATCGGCGTGGACGTGACCTACCCGCTGCACCGCTACTTCGCCTGGGGCAGGCACCACGCCCACCTGCTGGGCGGGGTCGAAGCCCGGCTCGACACGATCGGAGCGCTCGTCTGATGCTGATCGACCTCACCCCCGAGCAGAAGGAGCTCCGCGCCGAGCTGCGCGAGTACTTCCGGTCCTGCCTCACCGACGAGGACAGGAGACGGATCGCCGACGACCCGTTCGGCCACGCGTACATGGAGCACTGCCGCGCGCTGGGCCGCGACGGCAAGCTCGGGCTGGGCTGGCCGAAGGAGTACGGCGGCGGCGGGCTCGGCCCGCTGGAGCAGCAGATCTTCGCCAACGAGATCGCCCGCGCCGAGGTGCCGTACCCGATCATCACCGTGCAGACCGTCGGGCCGACCCTCATGCAGTACGGCACGCCCGCGCAGAAGGAGTTCTTCCTGCCGCGCATCCTGGCCGGGGAGTGCCACTTCGCGATCGGCTACAGCGAGCCCGGGGCCGGCACCGACCTGGCGTCCCTGCGCACCACCGCGGTCCGCGACGGCGACCACTACGTCGTCAACGGCCAGAAGATCTTCACCTCCGGCGCCCACTACGCCCAGTACATCTGGCTGGCCGTGCGCACCGACCCCGACGCGAAGAAGCACCGCGGGATCACCATGATGATCGCCGACTGCTCCGACCCCGGCTTCTCCTGGACGCCCATCATGACCATGGACGGGCGCCACCACACCAACGCCACCTACTACTCCGACGTCCGCGTGCCCGTGGACATGGTGGTGGGGGAGGAGAACAGGGGCTGGGACCTGATCGTCAACCAGCTCAACCACGAGCGGGTCACGCTCGGCCCCGCGGGCAACATCGCCCACACCTACGACCGCTTCCTGGACTGGGCGCGCCGTACCGGCGCGATCGACGAGCCCGCGGTACGCCGCGCCCTCGGCCGCGTCCACGCCTACTTCCGGACCAACGAGCTGCTGAACTGGCAGGTCGCGGCCAACATGGACCTGGGCTGGCTGGGCGCCCCCGACGCCTCGGCCACCAAGGTCTACGGCTCCGAGCGGCTGCAGGAGGTCGGCCGGATCGTCGGCGAGACCCTGGCCCGCTTCGGCGACCCCTCCGACCCGCCGACCGCCGACCTGATGGAGCGCGTCGACCGGGGCGCCAAGGGCGGGCTGGTGCTCACCTTCGGCGGCGGCGTCAACGAGGTGCAGCGGGAACTCATCGCCATGCTGGGCCTGAGCCTGCCGAGGCCGCCCCGATGACCGCGACGACCGGCCCGACCGGTGCGACCGGCCCGACCGGCCCCGTCCCCGCCACCGGCCCCGCGAACGATCCCGGCACCCTGCACGAGCGCCTCACCGCCCTGGCCGCGCGCCAGGCCGCCCTGGGCGAGGTGCCCGGCGTCGCGCCGGCCGACCCGGTGAACCTGCCGATGATCCGCCACTGGGCCGCGGCGCTGGGCGACGCCAACCCGCTCTACACCGACGCCGAGGCGGCGGCCGCCGGGGTGCACGGGGAGATCGTGGCACCCCCGGCGATGATCCAGGTCTGGACCATGCCCGGCCTGGACCCCGACGCCGGACGGGCCGGCACACCGGTGGACCCCGTACTGGCGATGCTGGACGACGAGGGCCACACCGGCGTGGTCGCCACCAACTGCGAGCAGACCTACCACCGCTACCTGCGGCTCGGCGAGTCCCCCGTCCCGGCCACCCGGTTCACCGGCATCACCGGCCCGAAGCGGACCGCGCTCGGCGAGGGCTATTTCGTGACCTGGAACGTCGTCTGGTACGCCGGAGGCGAGGCCGTGGCCGAGATGATGTTCCGGGTGCTCAAGTTCCGGCCCGCGACGAGCCCCGCGGACCCGCCGTCCGACGGGGCGCCGTCGCGCGAGCCGTACCCGCTCAGGCCCGCGGTCAACGACGACACCGCGTTCTTCTGGGAGGGCGTCGCCGCGGGCGAGCTGCGGATCCAGCGGTGCGCCGACTGCGGGACGTTGCGCCACCCGCCGGGCCCGGTCTGTCCCTCGTGCCGCTCGACCGCCCGCACGTACGTTGAGGCGAGCGGCGAGGGCGAGGTCTACAGCCACGTCGTCCACCACCACCCCCCCGTTCCGGGACGGGAGACGCCTTTCGTGGTGGCCGTGGTGGAACTGCCGGAAGGGGTACGGATCGTGGGCAACGTGGTGGACTGCGCTCCTTCGCGGGTGGGTATCGGTATGCCGGTGCGGGTGACGTACCGCCGGATGGACGACGAGCTGATCCTGCCCATGTGGACCCCCCGGGAGGCGTGATGCGGACACTCACCCGCGACGAGGTGCGGACCGGAACCCTCCTTCCGGAACTCGCGATCGAGCTGAGTCCCACCGTGGTCGTCTCGACCGCGCTGGCGACCATGGACTTCACCCCCGTCCACCACGACGTGCACCGGGCCAGGGCGCAGGGGTCGAAGGACGTCTTCCTCAACATCCTGACCACCATGGGCCTGGTCGAGCGCTACGTCACCGACTGGGCCGGGCCCGAGGCGCTGATCCGCGGCATCAACGTGAAGCTCGGCGTCCCGGCGTACGCGGGCGACCGGCTGGTCTTCACCGGCACGGTGCTCACCCGCGAGGAGGGCGAGTTCACGGCCGAGGTCCGCGGCAGGGTCAGCCTCGGCGACCACGCCTCGGGCACCGTCAGGTTCGCCCTCCCCACCCACTGAGCCGCTCCCGCTCCCCGAGCCCTCTCGTCCGCCGAGCCCTTCCCGTTCCCTGAGCCTCTCGTCCGCCGAGCCCTTCCTCTGAGCCTTCTCTGAGTTCTTCCGATCTGAGCTCTTCCGATCCACCGAGCCCTTCTCATCCACGCGGAAAGGCCCCATCACCGTGGTCTCCTTGTCGGGGCGCGCGGCCGTCGCCGGGATCGGCGCGACCGAGTTCTCCAAGCAGTCAGGCCGGTCCGAGCTGCGGCTCGCCGCCGAGGCGGTGTTCGCGGCGCTCGACGACGCGGGCCTGTCGCCCGCGGACGTGGACGGCATGGTCACCTACACCCAGGACGCCAACCAGGAGATCGCCGTGGCCCGCGAGGTGGGCGTCGGCGACCTGTCGTTCTTCTCCCGCGTGCACTACGGGGGCGGCGCGGCCTGCGGCACCGTGCTGCACGCGGCGATGGCCGTGGCCACCGGGGTCGCCGAGACCGTGGTCTGCTACCGGGCGTTCAACGAGCGCTCCGGCCAGCGGTTCGGCAGGCCCGACGCCCGGATCGGCGGCGAGCCCTCCTCCCAGGGCCTGGAGATGAGCTGGCACGTGCCGTACGGGCTGATGACCCCGGCGGCCTGGGTGGCGATGTTCGCCCGGCGGTACATGCACGTCTACGGCGCCACCTCCGAGGACTTCGGCCGGGTGGCGGTCGCCATGCGCAGGCACGCCGCCACCAACCCGGCCGCGTGGTTCCACGGGCGGCCGATCACGCTCCAGGAGCACCAGGCGTCGAGGTGGATCGCCGAGCCCCTGCACCTGCTCGACTGCTGCCAGGAGAGCGACGGCGCGGTGGCCCTGGTGGTCACCTCCGCCGAGCGGGCCAGGGACCTGCGCAGGTCACCGGCCCTGATCGCCGCGGCGGCCCAGGGCGCGGGCGCCGGTCAGATGATGATGACCAGCTACTACCGCGACGACATGACCGGCCTGCCGGAGATGGGGGTGGTCGCCCGCCGGCTCTGGGAGCAGTCCGGGCTCGGGCCGGCCGACATGCAGACGGCCATCCTGTACGACCACTTCACCCCGTTCGTCCTCACCCAGCTGGAGGAGCTGGGCTTCTGCGGGCGCGGTGAGGCGCGCGACTACATCGCCGACGGCGGCATCGAGATCGACGGGCGCCTGCCGGTCAACCCGCACGGCGGCCAGCTCGGCGAGGCGTACATCCACGGCATGAACGGGATCGCCGAGGCGGTCCGGCAGATCCGCGGCACCTCGGCCAACCAGGTCCCCTCCGTGAGGAACGTGCTGGTCACCGCGGGGACGGGCGTGCCGACCAGCGGGCTGGTGCTGTCCTCGGAGTGAGCGCCGCGGACGTCCCCGATACCCGGACGTCCCCGATACCCGGACGGGGGGGGGGGGGGGGGGGGGGGGGGGGGGCGCGCGGGCGCCCCGGGGGGGGGGGGGGGGGGGGGGGGGGGGGGGGGGGGGGGGGGGGGGGGGGGGGGGGGGGGGGGGGGGGGGGGGCGGGGGTGCCGCCGCCCGCCCCCCCCCCCCCCCGCCCGCCCCCCCCCCCCGGCCGGCGGGGGGCCCGGGGGGGGGCCCCCCCCCCGCGGGCCCCCGGGGGGGGGGGGCGGGGCGCCGGGCGGCGGGGCCCACGGCGGTGGTTCAGCAGCTCAGGTTGCCACCGGGGGCGACGCCGAGGATCTGGGTGAAGCGCTGGTAGGAGTTGATCCGGCTCTGCACCTGCGCGGGGTTGCGGCCGTCGCACTCCAGGCTGCCGTTGATGCTGCGGATCGTCTGGCCGAAGCCGTGGCCGTTGACCATCGCGTTGTGCGGGGTCATCGTGCCGGGGCCGTTCTGGGTGTTCCAGTACCACAGGGCGGTCTTCCAGGCCACCGACGCGTCGTTCTGCACCAGGTACGGGTTGGCGAGCAGGTTGATGCCGAGCGCGTCGCCCGCGGCCTTGTAGTTGAAGTTCCAGCTCAGCTGGATCGGGCCGCGCCCGTAGTAGGCCGCCTGACCGGCCGGGCAGCCGTACGGCTGGCTCGTGTCGCAGTAGTGCGGGTAGTTCGCGGTGTTCTGCTCGACGACGTGGACCAGGCCGCCGGTCTCGTGGTTGGCGTTGGCCAGGAACGCCGCGGCCTCCTGACGCCGGACGGTCTCACTGCCGGTCTTGGCGAAGCCCGGGTAGGCGCTCAGCGCCGCGGTCAGGCCGCTGTAGGTGTAGAAGGGGTTCCGGTTCGGGAACATCTGGTTGAACTGGGCCTCGCTCACGACGAACCCCGAGGTGGGGGGCGGGTCGGTGGGCGTCGTGCCGCCACAGGTGTGCGGCTCCCAGTACCAGGTGCTGATCACCGGGTCGTAGCCCGGGTTGTCGTGCTCGGCCCGGTAGTACTTGCCGTCGGTGTACCTGACGATGCTCCCGGCGGTGTACCAGGTGCCCGCCGCCCAGTTGGGGTGGTTGCAGTTGCCCGTGGGCGGGGGAGTGGTGGTGCCGCCGCCGCAGGCGCCCCTGTCGGCCCACACGGAGTTGGTGCCCGGCGCCTCGTTCTGGGTCCACCACTGCGCGAACCAGTTGCGGCCGTTGTGGGAGGCGGTCATGCCGTTCGTGTAGACCGTCGAGGAGTTCCACGCGGCCACGCAGGCCGCGGCGGCACTCCGGGCGGAGTTCCCGACGGAGCTCTCCGCGGCGCTCCCGGCGGCGCTCCCGGCGGCGCTTCCGGCGGCCGAGGACATCGGCAGGGCGACCGACAGTCCGCCCGTGACCGCCAGGGCGGCGAGGGTGGCCATGATGCGCTGTCTCAACACTTGATCACTCCTTCGTGCGGCAGGGGCCGCGGAGGGTCGGCGAGGGGGGTCGGTCCGTACGGGAGCCGTCGCGCCACGCTCGTCCCACCGCTGCGCCGTCCCGCTCCGGGTGGGCGTCCCACCGGGTCGGGACGGTGTATGGCCGGGGGCGCGAGCGGACCGCACGGAAGGCTTGCCGGCCCGGTCAGGACGGGCGGTGCGGGGGTGCGTCGCATGAGCGCTCCCAATGGGGGAAACCGGTGGGCGTGGTGCGTCCGGACGGTCGGACCATCCCGCGACGACGGTTCGCGTCGCCGGGGTTCGCGCAGCTCCAGGTCGGATCGGGTGGATGGTGCAGCGGGTCGTGGAGGTCCCCGCTTAACTTTCTCTTAAGAAAGTTTCCTAAGAGTTGCCGTGATCCTAGCCTTGACAGATCGTTGTCACAACCCCCTGAGGACCGTCGGGCACAGGCCCCGTCCCCGGGTACGTTCCACGCCTGCCACGGTTCGGCCGGGCGGGTTCACGGCCGCTTCCTCTGTGTCGCCGGCCCCGACGGGCTCACGCCCCGACCGCTCCTTTCGTGTCATCGCTCCCGGCGGGCTCACGCCCCGGCCGGTCCGGTCTTCTCGTACCGGCCGGGGCGTCCTCTTCCGCCGGCAGGCCCGGCGTGCCGCGTCCGGCCGTACGGGGCGAGCGGGCGACGCGCTCGTCCCTCACCGACAATTTTTCTTGTATTGACTTTTTAAATGGTCGGTCACTATCGTCGTGGCATGGCCGGAGCCGGGGTGATCGACAAGGCCGGTGCCGCCGGGACGGAACCCGGCCGGTCCGGGTCCGGTCGCCCGCCCCGGTGAGCCGCCACCACGGCGAACACCCCCGGCACCCGGTCACCACCGGACGGCCGGGCCGTCACCGCCGGCTGGCCGGGCCGTCACCGCCGTCACCCGAGCCCGTGCTCGACCACCGCCTCGCGATCACGCGGGCGGCGACGACACCAAGGAGTCCTGAGATGTCACACGAATTCCGCCTCACCCATGACGTCGAGCTCAAGGCCACCCCGGAACAGGTGTGGCAGGCGATCGCGACCGGTCCCGGCGTCGACTCGTGGTTCATGGGCAGGAACGAGATCGAACCCCGCGAGGGCGGCAGGGCGTCCATGTCGATGCCCGGCTTCACCGGCGAGTCCACGGTCACCGCCTGGGAGCCTCCGCACCGGTTCGCCTACCGCTCCGACCCCGGCGAGGACGGCGCGTTCATGGCGTTCGAGTACCTCGTCGAGGGCCGCGACGGCGGCACCACCGCACTGCGGTTCGTGCACAGCGGCGTGCTGACCGGCGACTGGGAGGCGGAGTACGACGCGCTCCGCAAGGGCAACCCGCTCTACCTGCGGACCCTCGCGCAGTACCTGGAGCACTTCCCCGGCCGCACCGCCGTGCCGGTCACCGCGTTCGGCCCGCAGCGGCCCGGCCCGGGCACGGTCTGGACCGGCCTCACCCGCACCGTGGGCCTGGCCGAGCAGGTCGAGGAGGGCGACAAGGTGCACTTCACGGTCGCGGGCCGGACCGTCGACGGCGTGGTCGACACGGTGCTCGCCCCCACCTTCCTGGGCGTGCGCACCGACGACGCGCTGCTGCGGTTCGTCGACGGCGGCGGCCTGATCATGACCGGCCACCACGTCTTCACCGACGTCGACCCGGCCGAGGCCGAGCGGACCTGGGGCGCCTGGCTCGCCTCCGTCCCGGCCTGAACCACCCGAACACGAAGACCGCTTCCGAGTACGAGGACCTCACCATGAGCACCGCCCACCCTGCGATTCCCCGCACCGGCGCCGCCACGTGCGAGCCGGCCCACCGGATCGGAGCGTCCCGATGAGCCGCCCGTGGATCGGCCTCGCCGTCCTCGCCCTGCCGACCCTGCTGCTCTCGCTCGACATCAGCGTGCTCTACCTGGCCCTGCCGCAGCTCGGCGGCGACCTGCGCGCCGACGCCACCGAGCAGCTGTGGATCCTCGACATCTACTCGTTCATGATCGCCGGGTTCCTGGTCACCATGGGGGCGCTCGGCGACCGGATCGGCCGGCGCCGGCTGCTGCTGATCGGTGCGGCCGCGTTCGGGGTGGCCTCGGTGGTGGCGGCCTACGCCACCAGCCCAGGCATGCTGATCGCGGCACGGGCACTGCTCGGCGTCGCCGGTGCGACGCTGATGCCCTCGACGATGGCGCTGATCCGCAACATGTTCCCCGACCCCAAGCAGATGGGCCTGGCCATCGGGGTCTGGTTCAGCTGCTTCATGGGCGGGATGACGCTCGGCCCGCTCGTCGGCGGCGTACTGCTCCAGCACTTCTGGTGGGGGTCGGCGTTCCTGCTGGGCGTGCCCGTCATGGTGCTGCTGCTGATCGTCGGCCCGTTCCTGCTGCCCGAGTTCAAGGCCGAGCGGCCCGAACACCCGCTCGACCTTCTCAGCGTCGTCCTGTCGCTCGCCGCCATCCTGCCGGTCATCCACGGCCTCAAGACCCTCGCCCGCGACGGCTGGCAGCCCGTCGCGCTCGCGGAGATCGTCGTCGGCCTCGCGATCGGCGTCGTCTTCGTCCGCCGGCAGCGGGCACTGGCCGAGCCCCTGCTCGACCTGCGCCTCTTCGCCGACCGCACGTTCAGCACGGCCCTGGGGATCATGCTCTTCGGCGGGGTCGTCATGGCGGGTCTGTCCCTGCTGTCCTCGCTGTACCTGCAGAACGTCACGGGCCTGTCGCCCCTGGCGACCGGGATGTGGCTGATCCCGCAGAACGTCGCCATGGTCGCGGGCTCGATGGCCGCACCGGCCCTGGCCCGCAGGCTTCCGGCGTCCACCGTCGTCGCGCTGGGGCTCGCGATCTCCGCCGCCGGCCTGCTGGTGGTCACGCGGGTCACCGTGGCCGACTCCGGCATGCTCGTCGCCGGGCTGGTGCTGGCCTCCGCCGGGATCTCGTTCCCGATGGCGCTCACCATGAACCTGATGCTCGCCGCCGCGCCGCCGGAGAAGGCCGGTTCGGCCGCGTCGGTCTCCGAGACCAGCGGGGAGTTCGGCGTCGCCATGGGCATCGCGACGCTCGGCAGCCTCGGGACCGTGGTGTACCGGTCGGTCCTCGCCGGTGACCTGCCCGCGGGGATCCCCGGCGAGGTGGCGCGCACGGCGACGTCGAGCCTCACCGGGGCGGTGTCGGTCGCCGGTGAGGTCCCCGGGCTGCTCGACGCGGCGCGGAGCGCGTTCACCAGCGGGCTCAACGTCGTCGGCGCGGTCGGCGCGGCCGTCTTCGCCGTGCTGACGCTGGTCGCCGCGATCACGCTCCGGACCCCCGCCGTCGAGGCGCCGGTGTCCGAGGAACAGCCCGCCTGAGCCGTCGTCCGTCCGTGACCCCGCGGCGGTCCCGCCGGAACCCGTCGCGGCTCCACCGTGGCCCGTTCCGCTGTTCTCGGTCCGCTGTTCTCGGTCCGCTGTTCTCGGTCCGACGCCCGCCGCCCGCCGTCCTCCGTCCGGAGGGCGGCGGGCGTCGCGCGTGCGCGGAGGCCGGGAGGTCCGGGGCTCCGTGCGGGTCCGAGGACGTCAGGGAGCGGTCATCATCGGCACGGCGAAGAAGACGATCATTGCGATCGCCACCGCGATGACGAAGCCGGCCACCTCCCACGCCCAGTCGTGGTGGGAGGTCTTCACCTTGGTCCTGCGGGCGTGCGACGCCCGGCTCCCGCGCCTGTGGGACGCGGCTCGTCCGGAGGGGGAGGGGGCCGGCTGTCCCGTTCGTGTCGTCGTCTGCTCCGCGGGCTCCGGTCGCGGCGCCTCGGTACGGCCGTTCCACGGGAACTCCGGGGGCAGGGCCGGACCGGGCGGGGGCACCGGGGGTGCGGAGGGCGCAGGGGCCGCCGGGGGCGCCGGGAGCGCCGGGAGCGCCGCCGCGGGCACGTCCACCGGGGCGGTCGTCCATCCGTCGTGCCGCGTCTCGTACGGCGTCGGCGTGGGGTTCTGCGGGACGGGCCGGAGCGGGGCCCCGGAGGGCAGGTCCTCGGGGAGATGGTCCTCACACACGACCCAGCTGGGCAGGCGGAACCGCGCCTGGTTCGCCGGGGCGCTCAGGTGGTCCGGCCGGGGCGTCCAGAGCGGGAGGGCGGTCGGCATCTCGCCGGTCACGGCTCCGGAGGAGGTGTCCGCGAACCAGTCGACGGCGTGCGGCCGTACGGGATCGGACGTCCCGGAGGCAGGGGGGCCGTCGGGCGAGGGAACGACAGGGGGTGCGACCGGGGGTGCGAACTGGGAGGCCGGGGAGGGCAGGGGAGCCGGGGGGACCGGCGCGGCGAGGACGGCCGGGACGGCCGGGGGGATCGGGGCGGTGGGCGCGGGCGGCACCGGAGTCACCGAGGCCACCGGGACCGACGGGGCTGACGGGGCCGCCGGGGACGACGGCCGCGCGTGGCGCTCGCGCTCGTCGGCGGCGAGGGCGTCGAGCTGGTCGGTCTGCAGCGGCCAGCCGGGGAGCGGGTGCGCGGCCGGTAGGTCGTCGAGCACGTCCCCGGAGGCGCCTGCCGGTTCGAAGGGGACAAGGGGGCGTGCCCGCCCGGAGCCGCCGAGGGTGCCTGCCTGCCCGGAACCCGTCCGGTCTCCGAGGGCCGGGAAGGGGGACTCGGTGACGTGCTCCCCCGGAGGGCGTTCCCCGTCCCGGGGGGCGGTGGCGACCAGCCTGTCGGTGTAGGCGCGGGCCGCCCGCGCCTGTGGGGTGGGCGGGCGGAACAGGTCCTCCTGTCCGTCCTGCCGCCCGGGGGCGTCGTCCAGCACGTCGCCGGGGATCGGGGCGGGCATCGGGGCCGCCCTGCGCGGCCGGGGACGCTGGAGCCTGCGGCGGGGGCGCAGGGCCGCGGCGTCCAGGGCGGTGAGCACCGAGTCGCCCAGCTTGGGCATCGGCTCCGTGCTGGCCTCGTGCGCGGAGAGGACGTCCGGGTCCGGCGGTGCGAAGGGATCGGGGAAACGGTCCTCGGGCGCCTCGGGCGCGGGGAGGGCCGGCGCGCCGGAGAGCGGGCCGAACGGCGCTTCGGGCGCGGTGCCGTTCTCCGCCGACGGCAGGGGCCACTGGGGCGTCGTCGGCCACAGCTGCCTGACCAGCGGGGCCATCGGCCGCCTGATCGCCGGGGCGATCGAGGCCCGGGGCCCCAGCACGGCGGAGCGCAGCCGCGCCGGCGGGGTGGCCCAGGGGGCGAGGTTGAGCACGTCGCGGACCGGCGCGACGGCGAGGGCGCCGAACACCTCGGCCAGGTGCCCGGGGATCCGGGCCGAGGCCAGGGCGAGGCTCAGCGACTGCGACAGGCGGCGGCAGGCGCTCACGGTCAGCTCGTCGGCGGTGTCGGCCGCCACGTCCAGCACCCAGGAGAGCTCGGCGGCGTCCATCTCGCACACACCCGACAGGTACAGCACCTCGCGCTGGTGGGTGCGCAGGTCGGCGAGGACGCGCTGGACCAGGGTCGCGACCGGGTCGAGGCCGGTGACCGGCGGCGAGTAGACGATGTCACGCTGGTAGATCTCACGGCGGGCGAGCGCGTACAGCGCCGCGCGCGGCGGCTCGGTGTCCGAGACGTTGGAGAGGACGGCCACCAGGACGTCGGAGGCCGAGCCCGCGTCGCCCAGCTGGTCGTGGGCGTAGGCGAACAGCCCTGCTGCGTGACGGTCGTACAGCTCGGCGATCAGTTCGGTGCGCGAGCGTTGACCGAGGAGCGGTTGGGTCACGGGACCGGATCCTCTGGTGTTTCGGCGAGCGGGGGGGAGAGCGGGGGACGTCTGTGAAGCCTGCGACGTACGGTGCCGGTGGGATCAACTTCAGCGATGTGGGTCATCATGTCAACTCCTGGCCACCTCCCGCACTACTGAATGCCCTTTTGCCGAGAAATACACATGACGATCTAGCTCGGCAAAGCAGGGAAGACAGGCCGGTTAAGTCGGGCATAGGCTGACCCGGGCGGGATCATGGGGACGGTTGTGACAGGGGAACCGCAATCCTGTCGAAAAAGAGGTTGCGCATGATCACATTCAATGGTGTCACCAAGCGCTACGCCGACGGGACCGTCGCCGTGGACGATCTGAACCTTGAGGTGCCCACCGGAGAGATGACCGTCTTCGTCGGACCCTCGGGGTGCGGCAAGACCACGTCCCTCCGAATGATCAACAGAATGATCGACCCGAGCGGCGGGCGGATCCTGCTGGACGGCGTGGACGTCACGACGATCGACCCGCCCACGCTGCGGCGCGGTATCGGCTACGTCATCCAGCAGGCCGGGCTCTTCCCGCACCGCAAGATCGTGGACAACGTGGCGACGGTGCCCCTGCTGCTCGGCTGGGACAGGAAGAAGGCCCGCGCCCGGGCGATGGAGCTGCTGGAGAGGGTCGGGCTCGACCCCAAGATGGCGGGACGCTACCCCTTCCAGCTCTCCGGCGGGCAGCAGCAGCGCGTCGGCGTGGCCCGCGCGCTCGCCGCCGACCCGCCCGTGCTGCTGATGGACGAGCCGTTCAGCGCGGTCGACCCGATCGTGCGCACCAGCCTTCAGGACGAGCTGCTCCGGCTCCAGGCGGAGCTGAACAAGACCATCGTGTTCGTCACGCACGACATCGACGAGGCCATGAAGCTCGGCGACCGGGTGGCCGTGCTCCGCGTCGGCGGGCGGCTGGCCCAGCTCGACGACCCCGCGACCCTGCTGGCCAGGCCCGCCGACGACTTCGTCCGCGAGTTCCTCGGCCGGGACCGGGGCATCCGGCGGCTCTCCTTCATCTCCGACGAGGGGGTGGGGCTGCGCACCGACCTGCTGGTCCCGGCCTCCACCGACGTCGCCTCGGCCCGCGCCTCCGGCGAGGAGTGGCTGGCCGTGGTGGACGAGAGGGAACGGCCGCTGGGCTGGGTCGCGACCGGGGACCTGCCCGCGTCCGGCACCCTCGCCGACCTGGAACTCGCGCCGTACGGGACGTACGTCAGCGGGCGGGACTCGCTGCGCGGCGCGCTGGACGCGACGCTGCTGTCCCCCTCGGGCAACGCGGTCGCGGTGGACGGCTCGGGCAGGGCGGTGGGCGTCGCCACCCGCCGGTCACTGGACGAGGCGCTGACCGAGGTCGCGGCGGGCGCGGGCTCGCCCGCGAAGGGCGCCGGTGGTCGGGGAGGCGTCGATGGATGAGGAGCCGCTGGTCCGCTGGGACTGGATCGGGCGCAACTGGCCCACGATCCAGGAGCTCCTCGCCGACCACGTCGTGATGGCGTTGGTGCCGGTCCTCGTCGGGCTGCTCATCGCGCTCCCGCTCGGGCTGGCCGGGGTCCGCTGGCGGTGGCTCTACCAGCCGACCGTCGGCCTGATGAACGTGATCTACTCGCTGCCCTCGCTGGCGGTCTTCATCGTGCTCATCCCGCTGACCGGCCTGGCGACCCGGCTGACCGTCATGGTCCCGCTCACCTTCTACGCCATGGCGGTGCTGATCCCCGCGGTCGTGGACGGCCTGGGCTCGGTCCCCGACCACGTGCGCCAGTCCGCGGTGGCCATGGGCTTCACCCCGCTGCGCAGGCTGCTGCAGGTGGAGCTGCCGATCGCGGTGCCGGTCGTGCTGGCCGGGCTGCGGGTGGCCACGGTCGCCGGCGTCAGCCTGGTCAGCGTCGGCGCGCTGGTCGGCAGGGGCGGGCTCGGCTACCTGTTCATCGACGGCTGGCAGCGGCAGTTCTACACCCCGATCGTCGTCGGCATCGTGCTGGTCGTCGTGCTCGCCGGGATCGCGGACCTGCTGCTGATCCTGGCGCAGCGCCTGCTCACCCCGTGGTCGCGGGCAAGGAGGTCCGCGTGAACTGGCTGCTCGAATTCTTCGGCGACCCGGCCACCTGGTCGGGGCCCGACGGGATCCCGGCCCGGCTGCTGGAGCACTTGGAGTTCGCCGGGCTCTCGCTGCTGCTGGCCACGCTGATCGCACTCCCGCTGGGACTGCTGATCGGCCACACCGGCAGGGGCGCCGTGCTGGTGGTCTTCGCCGCCAACGCGGCCCGCGCCCTGCCCACGCTCGGCCTGCTGGTCCTCATCGTGCTGCTCATGGGAGTCGGGACGATCCTGCCGGTGCTGATCCCGCTGGTGGCGCTGGCCGTCCCGCCCATCCTGGTCAACACCTACGAGGGCATCCGCGGGGTCGACCCCGAGCTGCGCGACGCCGCGTACGGGATGGGGCTCAAGGGCGGGCAGGTGCTCGGGCGGGTACTGGTGCCGGTCGCGCTGCCGCTCATCCTGCTGGGGCTGCGGCTGGCCGCGATCCAGGTGGTGGCGACCGCGACCGTGGCCGCGTACGTGGGCCTGGGCGGCCTGGGACGGTTCATCATCGACGGCCTGGCCACCAAGAACTTCCCGAGCACGATCGGCGGGGCGGTCCTCGTAGCGCTGCTGGCGCTTCTCGTCCAGCTCGGGTTCACTCTGGTTCAGCGCGTGACGGTCTCCCCGGGGGTGAGCGAGCGCCAGACCATCCGATAGTCTCCTATACCCTCCGCTTTGGAAGGGAATAGCACGATGAAGCGCCTGATCAGCACCGCGGCGGTCCTGTTGTCCGCGGCGCTCACACTTACCGCATGCGGCGGCGGAGATCCGCTCACCAGCGCCTCCCCGGCGCCCGCCGGATCCGGATCTGCCTCCGCGCCCGCAGCCGGGGGGAAGGTCGTCATCGGTTCGGCGAACTTCCCGGAGAACGTCCTGCTGGCCGAGATCTACTCCCAGGCCCTGGAGGCCAAGGGCGTCCAGGTCGAGGAGAAGCTCAACATCGGCAGCCGCGAGGTCCTGTACGACCAGGTCAAGAGCGGCGGCCTGACCGTCCTGCCGGAGTACATCGGCTCGCTGCTGGCGTTCGTCGACAAGAGCACCACGGCCAAGTCCAAGGACGAGGTCGTGGCCGGCCTGAAGGAGAAGCTGCCGGCCGAGCTGGAGGTGCTGACCCCGGCCGCGGCCGAGGACAACAACTCGCTGACGGTCACCAAGGAGACCGCCACCAAGAACGGCCTGACCACGATCGAGGACCTGGTGAAGGTCTCCAAGACCTTCTCGGTGGGCGGTCCCCCGGAGTTCCAGAGCCGCCAGGAGAAGAACTTCAAGGACACCTACGGCCTGGAGTTCAAGGAGTGGAAGAAGACCGGTGACGCCACCGCCGACGCCATCAAGGACGGCACCGTCCAGGTCGGCAACGTCTTCACCACCGACCCGAAGATCATCGTCAACGACCTGGTCTCCCTCCAGGACACCAAGAGCGCCTTCGCCGCCGAGAACATCGCCCCGCTGGTCAACAAGGCGGGCGTGAACGACACGGTGCGCACCACGCTCGACGCGGTCTCGGCCAAGCTCGACACCCCCGGCCTGGTCGCGCTGATGAAGCGCGTCGCGGTGGACAAGGACGACGCGGCCACGGTCGCCAAGGACTGGCTCACCCAGAACGGCCTGCTGTAGCGGTGACGCGCTCCGCGTGACGGTCTCGACGGAAGGCGGGTGGACCTCCACCCGCCTTCCGTCGTTCCCGGCGTGGAATCACGGGGGACCGCCGTCCCGGGGAGCGGGTGTCTCCACGGGCGGTCCCGCCCTCACGAAGACGGCGTCGTCCTGTCCGCCTTCTCCTTCCCCTTCGCGGGGGTCGGCGTCGTCGTCGGCATCGTCGGTGTCGTCGGTGTCGTCGGTGTCGCTCGGCTCCGTCTACGCCTTCGCCGGGACGGCGTCGTCCCACAGGCGGGTGCCGTGGGCGCCGACGAGAGCGCCGACGCGGGCGAGGACGTCGGCGGCGGGCAGCGGGTCGAGGCGGCGGCCGCCGCGCAGGCGCAGGGTGACCTCGCCGACGGCGGCCTCGCGCGCGCCGATGACGACCTGGTACGGCACGAGCCTGGCCTCCCGTACGCGGGCGCCCAGGCTGCCGCGTTCCGGACCGGCGATCTCCGCCCGCAGGTCCAGGCCGGCGCATCGCCGGGCGAGCGCCTCGGCGTCCGGCAGCTCGGCCTCGGAGACCGGCAGGATCACCAGCTGGACGGGGGCGAGCCAGGCCGGGAAGGCGCCGCCGTGCTGCTCGATGAGGTGGGCGACGGCCCGCTCCACGCTGCCGACGACGCTGCGGTGGACCATGACCGGCCGGTGCTTCGCGCCGTCCGCGCCGATGTAGTGCAGGTCGAACCGTTCGGGCTGGTGGAAGTCGACCTGGACGGTGGACAGGGTGGACTCCCGGCCCGCGCCGTCGGCGACCTGGACGTCGATCTTGGGCCCGTAGAACGCGGCCTCTCCCTCGGCGGTCTCGTAGGGCAGGCCGGAGCGGTCGAGGACCTCGGTCAGCAGGGCGGTGGAGCGCCGCCACATCTCCGGGCCGGCGACGTACTTCCCTCCGGGGCCGGGCAGGGAGAGCCGGTATCGGGCCCGGGTGATCCCGAGCGCCTCGTACGCCCGGCGGATCATCTCCAGGGCCCCGCGCGCCTCGTCGGCGACCTGGTCAGGGGTGCAGAAGATGTGCGCGTCGTTGAGCTGGATGGCCCGCACCCTGGTCAGCCCGCCGAGCACGCCCGAGAGCTCCGAGCGGTACATGCCGCCCAGCTCGGCCATGCGCAGCGGCAGCTCACGGTAACTGTGCGAGCGGGAGCGGTAGATCAGCGCGTGGTGCGGGCACAGGCTCGGCCGCAGGACGACCTGCTCGGCTCCCAGCTCCATGGGCGGGAACATGTCGTCGGAGTAGTGCGACCAGTGCCCGGAGATCTCGTACAGCTCCCGTTTGCCCAGCACGGGCGAGTACACGTGCCGGTATCCGGCCCTGCGCTCGGCGGCGCGGACGTACTCCTCCAGGGCGTGCCGTACGGCCGCGCCGTCGGGCAGCCAGTAGGGCAGACCCGCGCCGATCAGCGGGTCGGTGTCGAACAGCTCCAGCTCGCGGCCGAGCCTGCGGTGGTCGTGCATGGCGGTCTCCTCGCGTACATCGGGCGAGTGATCCCACGACGAAGCCCCGGGGCACTCGCCCCGGGGCTTCGGACAGAACATCGGTCAGCGCGCCGGGACACTCTCCGGCGTCGTCGTCATGGCGGCGCGCTTCATGCCGGAAACGGTAGCAGAGACGCCGCGACGTCCACGAGGACGTTTCCCGGCGGAGGTCCGCCCGGACACGGTGGGGCGAGCGGCCGACCGGCTCCGGGATGATGGGGGCATGAACCACTTCGTCGAGGCCATGGCCCAGGTGGTGACCGGTGTGACGGTCGTCACGGTGAAGGACGACCGCGACGACGTGGGGGTCACGGTCGCCACCTTCACCTCGGTCTCGCTGGATCCACCGCTGGTGATGGTGAGCCTGGACAACGAGGGGTACCCCAACGAGCTGCTGCTGCGGCAGGACCGCTGGGCCGCCAGCGTGCTGTCGGCGGGGCAGAAGGCGATCGCCAGCCGGTTCTCCACGGCGGGACGGCCGGGGGCACGGCTGCTGCTCGCGGGGACCCCGCACCACCGGGGGAGGCTGAGCGAGGCCCTGGTGGTGGACGGGGGCGTCGCCGCGCTGGAGGCCGAGACGGTCACGGTCGTCCCGGCCGGGGACCACACGCTCTTCATCGCGAAGGTGCTCGGGGTCGACTACGTCGACGCGTCGGTCACGCCGCTCTCCCGCTACCGGGGCCGCTACCGCTGACGGCCCGGTGTCCCGGAGCGGCCGCGGTACGGCCACGGGTCACCCGTGGCCGTACCGCGGCCGTCGTCCGGCCGTCGCCGGTGCGCGACCGGGGGTCAGCGGATCGTCCACCAGCCCGGCAGCATCAGCGGGCCGTACGACGGCAGGCCCAGCTCGCCGGCCAGGTGGGCGATCGGGCCCCACGCCTCCAGGCGGACCTGGGCCAGGGCCGCGGCCTTGTCCTCGCTGGACTCCGCGGGACGCAGCCGCTCCAGCGGGCTCAGCTTCGGGTAGGCGCGCACCGGCGCGTCCACGGGCAGCCCGGCCTTCTTGCGGGCCAGGGACAGGGCGTCCTCCAGGCCGCCGAGCTCGTCGACCAGGCCCCGCTCCAGGGCGTCGGCCCCGGTCCAGACCCGGCCCTTGGCCAGCTCGTGGGCGCGTTCGCGGGACAGGCCGCGGCCCTCGGCGACCTTGTTCACGAAGTCGTCGTAGACCCGGTCGAGCCAGGCGTTGATCCGCGCCCACTGCGCCTCGGAGAAGCCCTTGGTGGAGGAGAGCATGCCGGAGTTGGTGCCCTCGCCGACGGTCTCGGAGGAGACGCCGATCTTCTCCAGCAGCCCGCTGATGACCGCCTTGCCGCCGAAGACGCCGATGGAGCCGGTGAGCGTGCCCGGCTGGGCCACGATCGCGTCGGCCGCCATCGAGACCATGTAGCCACCGGAGGCGGCCAGGTCCCCCATGGAGATCACGATGGGCTTGCCCGCCTTGCGGGTGAGCACGACCTCGCGCCAGATGGCGTCGGAGGCCGTGTACGAGCCACCGGGGCTGTCGACGCGGAAGACGACGGCCTTGACGTTGTCGTCGCGGCGGGCCGCGCGCAGGGCGGCGCAGATGGTGTCGGACCCCATCGCGCCACCGCCCCCGAGCGGGCTGCGGCCGCTGCGGCCGAGCCGGATCGCGCCGCTGCCGTGGACCAGCGCGACGGTCTGCTCGCCGGGGTGGGGGAGCTTCCTGGCGGTCAGCGCCTTGGCGTAGCGGCCGACGTACTGCAGGATCGCGTCCTCGCCGACGGCGCTCTTGACCTCGTCGTAGACCTCGTCGCGGTAGGCCATCCGGTCGACGAGCCCGGCCTCCAGGGCCTCGGCGCCGATGAACGGGCCCTGGTCGATGAGCTCGCGCACCCTGACCGCGTCGATGCCGCGTCCCTCGGCGATGCCCGCGACGACCTGCTCGGTGACCGACTCGGTGATGCGGCTCATCGACTCGCGGTGGGCCTCGGTCATGTGGTCCTGGGTGAAGGTGTTGGCGGCCGTCTTGTACTCGTGCCGCTGGCCCACCTGGTACTCGACGCCGAGCTTGCCCAGCGCTCCCCGCAGGAAGCGCTGCTCCATCGCCACGCCGGTGAGCCCGACGTCGCCCGAGGGCTGCAGGTAGACCCGCTCGAAGCCGCTGGCCAGGTAGTAGGGGACGGTGCCCGCGCCGAGCTCGCCGAAGCTCTCGGCGAAGGCGACGGTCAGCTTGCCGGCGTCCCGGAAGTACTTCACCGCCTGGCGGAGTTCCTGGACGACGGCCAGCCCCGGCGACTGGGTGCCGATCTTCACGATCAGCGCCTTGACCCGGTCGTCCTTCCTGGCCCGCTTCAGGCCGGAGAGCACGTCGGTCAGGCTGGTCTTGCGCATCGCCATGATCGCGCTGAGCGGATCGGAGGGAGGACCGTCGGTGAGGCCCTCGGTGAGGTCGAGCTCAAGCACCAGCGGAGCGGTACGTCGCTGCCGGAACCGCTCGACGGAATCGATGATCACCTTGGTCGCGTCCATGCTCTTCACCCTAAGCGACACATACCGGGCTTACGCGGCCAGGCGGCGGCGACCTGTGAGGCGGTGGGCTCAGGCGGGCCTGCGGGCGTTCACCTGCTTCCTCAGCAGCGAGGTGGACGCGGCCGGGGCGGAGCCCTTCAGGCGCTGCCTCTCCACCGAGGTCAGCACGGCCTTCAGGGTGGCCTTCCCCTTGATCGTGGTGGTGAGGTTCACCGCGCCGTTCGCCCAGTTCAGCCAGGAGGCGAGCAGCTCTCGCTCCATCACGGCCCGCGCGGTCCTCTTCGCCGGGACGAGCACCCGGTACGCGGCCGCCGGGCCGGAGGCGCGGGTGATCTCGGGGAAGACCTTGCTGGCCTTGCCCACCAGGCCGAGGTAACAGCCGAGCGTCGCGTCCGGGATCCTTCCCTTGCCCCGGCCCATCTCGGCCGCCCACTGCGCGGCCGTCAGCGTCCTCGTCGTCCCCGGGGTCCCTGCGGTCCCTGCGGTCCCCGTGGACCTGCCGCGGGTGCACACCGCCGGCGCTCCCGCCGACGCCCCGGGCGGGGGGACGGTCACGGTCACGGTGATCGTCACCGTCGGCAGCGGGATCGGGCTGGGCGCCGGGTCGTCCGGCGTGGTCGTCGGGGAGGGACCCGAGCTCGGCTCCGGGCTGGGGTCGGTGCCGGGGTCGTCGGCGGGAGGGTCGGACGGGGGGTCGCCGGGGCCGCCCGGGTCGTCGGCGGCGGGCGGGGGCGGGGTGACGGGGGAGCCGGGGGTGCCCCCGGCGAGCGCGGCGTTCAGGTCGAGGCGCGGGGTGGTCACCGTGCCGTGGACGATCGGCCTGCCCGACCTGGTGAGCACCTCGGCCAGCGCGTCCGGGGTCCCCGGGGCCTTCTGGGCCGCCAGCGCCAGTGCGCCGGTGACGAACGGGGTGGACATCGAGGTGCCGCTGTAGACCTGGTGGCCGCCGCCCGGCACCGCGGACTCGATCTCCAGGCCGGGGGCGAACAGGTCGAGCACGGAGCCGTGGTTGGACCACGGGGGAACGCCGTCGTCGTCGCCCGTCGCGCCCACGGTCACCGCTCCGGAGAAGCAGCCGGGCGCCCCGGCTCCGGCGACGCCCTCGTTCCCGGCCGCGGCCACGACGGCCACGCCCTTGGCGCGCAGGTCGTCGACGCGGCCTTTCATCGCGCTCAGCTCGGGCTCGGCGTCGCACGCCCCCTCGTACAGGCCGCCGCCGAGGCTCATGTTCACCGCGGCGACGTTCCTGCCGCCTTCCTTGAGCCTCGCGACGTGCTCCAGGGCGAGCAGGATCGTGGACTCGAAGGCGGTCAGGCAGGCCGCGCCGGTGCCGTCGCAGTCGTCGACCCTGCTGAAGACCTGGAGCGCCACGATGTCGGCGTCCGGCGCGACGGCGTGGGCGATACCGGCCACGTGGGTTCCGTGGTCGCACAGGTTGACCTGGCCGTCCACGCAGGCGGGGGTCTCGGCGTCGGCGGATCCGAGATCGCTGGTCTGCCCGTTGGGGCACAGGGACCGGGCGCCGTCGTCGGTGGCGGAGAAGCAGGCCTGCTCCACGACCTTGCCCCCGAAGTCGGGGTGGTCGGCGTCGATCCCGGTGTCGATGATCGCGATCGTCTGGCCCTGTCCCCGGGTACCGGCGGCGTGCGCCCTGTCCGCGCCGATCAGCTGGAGGCTGGAGGCCAGCGTGGCCGCGGCGGAGGCCGACGCGAGGGAGGTGCGCGAGCCCGGGGAGACGGCGGAGACGGCGGAGTAGGTGCGGTCGCGCCGGATGGAGCGGACGCGCGGGTCCTCGGCCAGCCGCTCCAGGGACTCACCGGTGGCCTCGACCACGATGAACGAGGTGTCCGCCGGTTCCAGGACGACCTCGGAGTCGGGCAGCGACCGTGCCTGGCCGGCCACCGGGGCCGCCTCGGCGGGAGCGGCCAGCTCGACGATGACCCGGGTCCCGTCGTCGTCGCCGGCCGGCCCGTCGCCGGCCAGCCCGGCCTCCAGCTTCGGCAGGGCGGCAGGGGGGCCGCCGTCGGAGGGGGTCTCGGCGGGCGGGGCGGTGGTGCCCGTCGTCCCGCCGTCCGGGGGTGTCACGGGTGGCGGGGAGGTCGCGCTCGCCGACGCGGCCGGAGGGGCCGGTGTGCCGTCGGCGAGGGCGGGCACCGCCGGAGCGACGCTGAGGATCATCGCCATGGCCACGAGAGCTCGAAGTCGCACGCGTCCTCCGGGGGGATGAAACAGGCGATTCGGAGTCTAAGCAGACGTATGTCCCGCGTGAATACCTTGCCGTGAATTGAGAGGATCTTCGGAGAAAAGCTCGACCCTCCGCGGCGTGACGCGCACGGAGGGTCGAGTGGTCGGAATGTTACTTGAGCCCGTTGGCGATCGCGGTGATGAGTTCGCCGTTGGTGGTGTCGCCGCTGGTCTCCCAGAAGAACGCACCGCCCAGACCCTGGTTCTTGGCGTAGGTCATCTTCCCGGCGATGGTGGCGGGGGTGTCATAGCTCCACCAGTTGCCGTTGCAGAAGGCGTACGCCGTGCCGCCGACGGTGCCGGTGGGCGGGCACTTGGTCTTGAGGACCTTGTAGTCGTCGATCCCGGCCTCGTAGGTGCCCTGGGCCGCGCCGGTGGCGCTGCCGCCCGGAGCCGCCTGGGTCACGCCGGTCCAGCCGCGGCCGTAGAAGCCGATGCCCAGCAGCAGCTTGCTGGCCGGGATGCCCTTGGCCTTGAACTTCTGGATCGCCGCGTCGGAGTTGAAGCCGGCCTGGGGGATGCCGGGATAGGAGGTGAGCGGGGAGTGCGGAGCGGTCGGACCCTGAGCGTTGAACGCGCCGAAGTAGTCGTACGTCATCGGCATGAGCCAGTTCAGGTCGTTGATGGCCCCGGCGTAGTCGGCGGCGTCGATCTTGCCGCCGTTGGAGCCGTCGGCCGTGGTGGCCGCGGTGATCAGGGCGCTGGAACCGAACTTGGAGCGCAGCGCGGAGATGATGTTCTTGAACGCCGCCGGACCGCTGTTGTCACAGGTCAGGCCACAGGCGTTGGGGTACTCCCAGTCGATGTCGATGCCGTCGAACACGTCGGCCCAGCGCGGGTCCTCGACCAGGTTGTAGCAGGAGTCGGCGAACGCGGCCGGGTTCTGCGCGGCCTGGGTGAAGCCACCGGACCAGGTCCAGCCGCCGAAGGACCAGATGACCTTGATGTTCGGGTAGGCCTTCTTCAGCTTGCGCAGCTGGTTGAAGTTGCCGCGCAGCGGCTGGTCCCAGGTGTCGGCCACGCCGTCGACGCTCTGGTCGGCGGTGTAGGCCTTGTCGTAGTCGGCGTAGGAGTCGCCGATCGTGCACCTGCCGCCGGTGGTGTTGCCGAAGGCGTACAGGATGTGCGTCAGCTTCTCCGCGGAGCCGTTGGTGACCAGGTTCTTCACGTGGAAGTTACGGCCGTAGACGCCCCACTGGGTGAAGTAACCGACGATCTTCTTGCCGCCGGGCGGCTGGACGGTCGGGGTGACCGTCGGGGTCGGGGTCGGCGTCGGGGTCACCGTGGGGGTGACCGTCGGCGTCGGGGTGGGGGTCGGGTCGGTGGTCCCGCCGCCGCTGCAGGGGGCGCCGTTGAGCTTGCAGTTCAGCACGCCGGAGATTCCGCCTCCGGTGCCGTTGAAGCCGAAGCTCGTCGAGGCGCCCGCGGCCAGGGCGCCGTTCCACGCCTTGTTGACGAAGGTGTAGTGGTTACCGCTCTTCGTCAGGTCCGCGTCCCAGGCCGAGCCGATGGACGTGCCGGAGGGGAGGTCGAACTCCACCTTCCAGCTCGTCAGCGCGCTCGTCCCCGCCTTCACGACGACCTTGCCCTCGAAGCCGGAGCCCCAGTTCGAGGAGGTCGAGTAGGTCGCGGTGGCGGGTGTGGCGGCCGTCGCGGTGCCGATTCCCAGTGGAACCAGCAGCGCAGCCGCCGCGATGAAGGAGCCGATGGTGATTCGTCGCAAGGGTCGCTCCAGGTCAGAGAGTGCCTAGCCCCCGTATTCATAGGAAAGTTTCCTATTAGTTTCCAGAGCGTAAGTGTCCGGTGCACCGACGGTCAATGCCTTGTTCGCGGATATAAGGCCGATTTAAGGTTTTTGGCGGTGCACAGAAGGGCCGATGCCGCCGGGGATGACGGTCCGTGAACAGGCCGGGGCGGGCACCGGCCCGCAGGACGTGCGCCCGGTACGGAGAAGGGGCGGGCGGGGGACGCGGACGGGCCGGTCGCACCGGGGTGCGACCGGCCCGGGGCCGTTCCCGCGAAATCCTTGCGGACGGGGAGAACCTCGGGTCAGGCGGGTCCGGCCGGCGGTCCGGTGACCGGCGCGGGCGCGGGGGCCGGTTCGGCCGCCGCCTCCAGCCGCTCCACGGCCATCTCCTGCTCCGTCCGCTCCAGGACCGTCCCCTGCTCCACGACCCCGGCGGTCTCGGCCGCGTCCTCCACGACGGCGGGCTCGGGCATCCCGGGGTGGCGCAGCCACAGGGCGCCCAGCGGCGGGACGCTCAGCGAGGCGGAGTACGGCAGGCCGTGACGCGGCTCCTCGACGGCCTCGACGCTGCCGAGGTTGCCCACGCCGCTGCCCGCGTAGTCGTAGGCGTCGGTGTTGAGCACCTCCTCCCACCGGCCGGGGAAGGGCAGCCCGAGGCGGTAGTCCCGGTGCGTCGCGCCGGAGAAGTTGGCCACGCAGGCCACCGCGGAGCCGTCCTCGGCGTACCGCAGGAAGGAGAACGTGTTGCCCAGCGCGTCGTCGGCGTCGATCCAGCGGAAACCCTCCGGGGAGGTGTCCAGGCTCCACAGCGCCGGGGACTCCCGGTAGACCCGGTTCAGGTCGCGGACCAGCCGCTGCACCCCCCGGTGCCCGTCGAAGTCCAGCACCCACCAGTCCAGGCCGCGCTCCTCAGACCACTCCGAGCCCTGGCCGAACTCGCACCCCATGAACAGCAGCTGCTTGCCCGGGTGCGCCCACATGAAGGCGTAGAGCGCGCGCAGGTTCGCGAACCGCTGCCACTCGTCACCGGACATCTTGCCGAGCAGCGACCCCTTGCCGTGCACCACCTCGTCGTGCGACAGCGGCAGCACGAAGTTCTCCGAGTACGCGTACATCAGCGAGAACGTCATCTGGTGGTGGTGGTACTGCCGGAAGACCGGCTCGTGCTTGAGGTAGGCCAGGGTGTCGTGCATCCAGCCCATGTTCCACTTGAACCCGAAGCCGAGCCCGCCCAGGTGGACCGGGCGGGAGACCCCCGGCCACGCGGTCGACTCCTCGGCGATGGTCACGATGCCCGGCGCCTCGCGGTAGGCGACCGCGTTCATCTCCTTGAGGAACGCCACGGCGTCGAGGTTCTCCCGGCCGCCGTACTCGTTGGGCGTCCACTCGCCCTCGCGCCGCGAGTAGTCCAGGTAGAGCATCGAGGCGACCGCGTCCACCCGCAGCCCGTCGACGTGGAACTCGCGCAGCCAGTACACCGCGTTGGCGACCAGGAAGTTGCGCACCTCCCGGCGGCCGAAGTCGAAGATGTAGGTGCCCCACTCCGGGTGCTCGCCGCGCGCCGGGTCGGCGTGCTCGTACAGCGGAGTGCCGTCGAACCGGGCCAGCGCCCAGTCGTCCATCGGGAAGTGCGCGGGCACCCAGTCGACCAGCACGCCGATGCCCGCGGCGTGCAGGCTGTCGACCAGGTGGCGGAAGTCGTCGGGGGAGCCGAACCGGGACGTCGGCGCGTAGTAGGACGTCACCTGGTAGCCCCAGGAGCCGCCGAACGGGTGCTCGGCCACCGGCATGAGCTCCACGTGGGTGAAGCCCATCTCCGTCACGTACTCGACGAGCTGGACGGCCAGCTCCCGGTACGACAGGCCCGGACGCCACGAGCCGAGGTGCACCTCGTAGACGCTCATCGGCTCGTGCGTCGCGCCGCCCGCGGCCCGGCGCCGCATCCACTCCTCGTCGTGCCAGTCGTACTCCGACCTCTCGATGATCGAGGCGGTCGCGGGCGGCAGCTCGGTGCGCCGGGCCATGGGGTCGGCCTTGGCGCGCCAGACCCCGTCGGCGCCCAGGATGCTGAACTTGTACCGGTCGCCGGGGCCCAGCCCGGGGACGAACAGCTCCCACACGCCCGACCTGCCGAGCGAGCGCATCGGGTACGCCACGCCGTCCCAGTGGTTGAAGTCGCCGATGACCCGGACGCCGCGGGCGTTGGGCGCCCACACCGCGAAGGCGGTGCCCTCGACGTCCTCGTGCCGGATGACCCGGGCGCCGAGGACCTCCCAGAGCCGCTCGTGCCGTCCCTCGCCGATGAGGTGCAGGTCCACCTCGCCCAGCGTGGGCCAGTGCCGGTAGGGGTCGAGGGCCTCGTACGGCTCGGCACCGGGGTAGGAGACCCGGAACCGGTAGTCGGGGATCTTGTCCAGGCCGGGGATCGTCACCGCGAACACGCCGTGGGCGACGTGCTCCATGTCGTGGGCCTCGCCGTCCACGAGCACCTGGACCTGCTGCGCCATCGGCCGCAGCGTCCGGACCGTCACGCCCTCGGGACCCGGATGGGACCCGAGGATCGAGTGCGGATCATGGTGCGCTCCGCCCGCGAGCCGGTCCAGGTCCAGGTGCGCGTTCATGCTTACTCCCGTAGATCGTTGGCCCCTACCTTGCCCTACTCGGGTGCTCCACCCATGCCCCTGTCCGCTATCACCATGCGCGTCGGGAAAACGTGCGGAGGGGAGTGAGGTGAAAGTCACGATGACGGGTCGTGCGGGGCCTGTCCCAGCACTTTCCGCCGACCGTATCCGATCATGGATCGACTCCGGGGAGGACGCTCCGGACGGGCGGGGCGGTCTGGGGACGGGTTTCGGCGGCGGCGCCGGGTGGAGCCCGGTCCCGGGCCTCGGGACCGGGGCAGCGGGGACTCAGTACGGGTTCTTGGCGGTGACGTCGCGCGGGGTGATGCGGAACCCCTGCCAGTGGCTCGGCATCGGGTCGGCGTCCTCGTCGCGCGGGACGTGGTGGAAGCCGACGTTGACCCACAGGACGGGGTCGGCGACCCGCTCCCCGTTGACGTAGCGGTCGACGGACCGGGCGCACCGCGGGGACGGGTTGACCGTCGCCAGCCGCTCGCAGGCGTGGTAGTCGGTGACGTAGAGGTCGGCCCGGGTGAAGGCCTCGTCCGCCGGGCCGCGGTACTGCGCGCTGTCGGAGTTGTTGATCTCCCAGGAGACGGGGTGCCGGTCGGCGTTGCGCACCTTGCGGTCCACCACCCGCCACCAGCGCATCGGCTTGCTCACCGTCGCGGTCTCGGTGGTGAACGCCGTCCGGGAGAGCCGCCGGTTCGCGGTGCCGGAACCGGTGAAGTCGTACTGCTCCACCACGTCGTCGGCCCGTCCCGCCACGTCGAAGTCCAGCCGCCAGAAGACGTTGTGCGTGTGACTGGCCTCGAACTTCGTCTCGCCCACCCCGATCGGCCAGCCGTACTCCGGCGTGGTGGTGAACCCGGCGAGGGACCCGGTGGCCCCCACCCGGGGGGTGATCGCGCCGTCGTCGGCGAAGGCCCACTCGGCGAGGTAGGTGTACCAGCCGACCTGGAAGGCGGCGAACACCACCAGCTCACGGCCCTGGGCCGTCACGTTCAGCCGGTCGGGGACCGCCTTGAGGTGCGCGTGGCCGCGGGCCCGGGTCGTCACGCAGACGAACTGCTCGCGGCGCTCGCCGAGCGGGCAGTCGGCGGCCCGCAGCGGGACGGCGGTGTGCCCCAGCGACCCGATGTCGTGGTAGCGCGGGCGGCCCCGGTCGTACGGGACGTGGATCTGGGCCAGCGAGGTGCTGCGCAGCACGGTGAGCGCCCGCTGGCCCCGGGGGGTGTAGACGATCCTGCTCAGGGTCATCCCCTCGACGTTGCGCATCTCCCAGCACAGCTGCCAGCGCGCCCCGTTGGGCAGGGTCTTGTCGATCCGGTACGGCGCGTTGCACGGCGCCGCGGGAGGCGGGGTGGGCACCGCCCCCGCGGGGGCGGCCATCGGAGGCGGGCCGGACGCGACGGCCGATCCCGGCGGCCCGGCGGTCGTGGCCGCCGCGGTGGCCGATCCCGGTGGTCCGGTGGCCGCGGTGGCCGCGGTGGCCGCGGTGGCCGCGGTGGTCGCGGCGGTCGCCTCCGACGGCGCGGCCGGTGCGGTGAGGACCCCGGCGAGCAGGGCGCAGGACAGCAGGAAGCGCAGGGACACCGGTCACCACTCCAGGGTGTGGATCTTCTTGGCGGACAGGTCGACGACGATCCGGCTGGTGTCCAGCCAGGTGCCGTCGGGCAGCCGGACGAACAGCCGCAGGCACCGGTGGGTCTCGCACTCGCGCGCGGACCCGCTCTCGCCGGACGGGGTGAAGATCAGCCCGCGCAGCCCCAGGGCCGTCGCGGACCGCAGCGGACCGCCCCCGGCCTTGGCGTACGCCTCGCGCAGCCCCCTGGCGTACTCCCGGTCTCCCAGCAGGAGCCCGGCCGCGGTGTTCTCCTCCTCCTTGGACGGCGGCGGCTGCACCCCCCGCGCCACGGTCTCCCGCACGACCGTGCCCCGGCCGAGGTCCACGGTCCGCACGATGAGCCGGTCGCCGCCGTAGTCGTACAGGTAGGCGTCGGCGCGGCGGTGGCCCGCGGAGTCCTTGTCGTCGTCGCGCTCCACGTAGAGCAGCTTGGTCCGGCCCGCGGCCAGGTGCGACCGGGAGCCCGCCGACGCGATCGCGCCGGCCCGCGCCACCTCCTGCCCGGTCAGCGGGTCCTCCAGCGCCGGCAGGCGCGCGGAGGAACCGGCGGCCCGCGACCCCTGTTCGCCCGAGGCGAGCAGTATCGCCCCGGCGGCGGCGACCACCCCCGCCCCGGCGGCCATGACGATCAGCCTTCGTCCCATCAGCGCCCCTTTACTCACCGTTGACATTCCCTTGCGAAGGGTAGCGATCGAGGAAAGTCGGGACGGCTTGAAAGGGGTATTGCGCCATTGGTCGCTGTCGTCGGCGTTTGCGCACTCGATCCGCTTCCGTGGTACCCCGGACGCTTGCGCGGCATACCGCGAGACCTTCACGACATGTCAGGAAGCTTCCGGCGGGTCGGGCGGTTCTACGGCATGCCGGGGAGCAGGTCCCACTCCTCCCAGGAGACGTCCCGGCCCGGCCAGCGGACCGCGGTGTACGGCCAGGAGCCGGCGAGCCAGGCGCGGACCGCGACCTCCAGTTCCTCCTCCAGGCCGGTGCCCTCCTCGTCGGCCCGCACCCAGAACGACACGTCGGCGTCGGCCCCGCGCTTCTCCGGCGGCTCGACGTAGACGCACCCGAGCAGGCGCGACCCGTCGGGGCTCGTCACCGCGTAGTTGAACGACCTGCGCAGCAGGGCCTCCTTCTGGTGCCAGGCCAGGTCGATCAGGTTCTCCTCCAGCGTCATGCCGTCGAGCGGCCAGCCGCCTCCCAGGGGGAAGCGCTCCCGCAGCCGGGCGGCGCTGCTCATCACGGCGTCGAAGTCGCGTACGGCGTCGTGCACCGTGATGGGCCGGATGTGGAACCGCCGGTGCCGGACGCCCGGGGGGATCTCGTGGGTTCTCGGTAGGAACGACATGCGGGCAGCCTGTCGCGCCGGCCTTGGCGCCGGCTGAACCCGCGCTTGGCGAAGGTCGGCGGCAGGACCGAAAACAGAGACCGAACATGATTCGGTCGTCTTTTTCCTCAATCTTCGGATGCCCGCTAATCGCATTCGTCCCCGCGATTACGTTGTCGCGCCGTGATGGAAGGGCGCCGGACGGTGAAACTCCGCGCATCAACCGCAGGTCGGAGGGGTGAGTTGACGCCCATCCGGATGCCGCGCTTTCCGGAGACGGGAAGAGGGTGTATTTCTCGTGACCGGCGGCCTGCGCCACGTGGAAATTTGTGCGTCCCCTCCCGCTCCGGAACCACCATCTCCACAGGGGCGAGCGATGGCAGAAGAATCTCCGTATGACCGGCTTGCCCCGATTGGAGCGCTGTATTAGCATCTGCGATGCAAAGCGCGGGGAAGTGAAGAGATAGAGGGTACAGGGAAGCAGAACACGGGGTCGTCTCAGTCCGATACAACGCAGTCCGATCTCGACGCAGGCTGGACGTACCCTTTTCACAGGTGACCTCCGACCTGCGGTCGACCATGCTCCAGAAACTGTTCTTCTCTCGTGGAAGGCGCTCTTGACATGACGTTCGTAGGACCACTCCAGGAGCCTGTTTCCGTCGGGGAATCGGTGTCGGAACTGACCGCCGCATCGAGTTACCGGCCGACCGGGAATCCCTATGTGAACGACACCCCCTATCACCGTCCAATGGACGCGGAACGGCTCTCCAGGATCAAGTGGGATCAGCCGTTGTCGGAAGAGGGTCTGCTTTCCGATGAAAGCCTGGTCGTCAACCGGCTGCTGATGAACATTTACGAGAGCGACGCGCTCTTCCTGCCGTCCTCGGGACTCGCCGGAAAAGAGAAACAGTTCGAGGAATTCTACGGGCGGAAGGCGCGGCTCCATTCCGACATCGTGCGGCCGGTCGCCGAGTCCTATGTGTTCGACTCCCTCGGGTCGGACGTCCGAATAAACGGACGCTGGGACTGCGACGCCCTGGAGGCGCACGTCCTGGCCGCCATCGACGAGGCGGTGAACGACGACCGCCCGGCGCTGCGCGCGATCGAGCAGGCGGCGGACCCGCGGCGGGCGGCCGAGATGATGATCGCGCAAATGGCGCTCGACGGCCTCACCGAGGCGACCGCGATGTCTCAGAATCTGGGCGGCGCGTACGGGCCGGAGCAGAGCGAGGTCTTCAAGATATTCATCGACGAATTCGGGTACGGCGTCTTCGACGCGAAGCACAGCACCCTGTTCGTCGAGCTGTGCCGCAGCGTGGGAATGAGCGCCGAACCGCACCACTACTGGTTCTCCTACCTGCCCAGCTGGATGGCCGGGAACAACTACTTCTACAAGGTCACCAAGAACCGGTCGGAGTTCTTCCGCTACATCGGCGGCATGGCCTTCCTGGAGGCGACGTTCGCGCCGTCCTTCGCCGCCATGACGAAGACGTTCCGCGCGGTCTACGGCGACGGGATCGACACCCGCTACTTCGACGAGCACGCCCACATCGACCAGCACCACGGCCGGATGGCGGTGAACGACCTCCTGCTGCCGCTCGCCCGCAAGCACGGCGACCACGCCATCCGCGAGCTGCTGCGCGGCATCGAGGACGTCCGCGCCCTGGGCAGGCTCAACGACGCGGACCTGGTCGGGCAGCTCACCTGGCGGCCGGAGGCCGTCACCGCGGACACGGGCTCCCGCGAGGACCGGGACGACCCGCGCGAGATCGACTCCGGCACGCCGTTCGAGACGATGGTCAGCGACCACGACATGACCGTCTCGGTGCTGGCCGGTACCGCCGAGCTGCACTGGAGCGCCACCGGGGGGCCGCTGGAGGTCACCGCGGGCCAGGCGGTGCGCGTCCCCAGGGGGCGGCTGTACGGCCTGCGGTCCGAGGGGGGCGCCACGCTCGCCTTCACCCGGTCGGCCACGCGGGCCGGCTCGTGAGCGCTCGCGTCCGGGTGGAACTGGAGTGGCCCAGGCACAACGCCGTGCGCGCCGGTGACGAGACGTACTTCTTCCTGGAGCGTTCCGGTTCCGTCCACCTGATCCACAGCCGCTGCCCGCACCGCGGCGGCCCGCTCCACCTCGGTGAGATCGAGGACGAACGGCTGCGGTGCCCCTGGCACGGCAGCACCTTTCGCGTCGACCGCCTCTGCGACCGCGCCGTCCCCACGATCCAGCGCGGTTCCAGCGTCGTCGCCTACCTGCCGGCCGGTCTCGGCGAGGCGGTCCCGGTACACCAGATGGTCTTCGCGAGCTAGGGGCGATTCATGACACCCATCATCAAGAACGTCGAGGGCTCACCGAAGGGCCCGGAGCCCGCGGCCGAGTCGCTCTTCTGGTCCGAGGTCGCCGGTGCCGAGGCCCTGCTGAAGCACGGCATGGACGCGATGAACCGGCGCGACTACACCACCGCCGCCAACCTGTTCGCGGGGGCGGGAGGGGCACAGCCCGGGTACGGCCCGGCGAACCTCCTGTTCAACCGCGCGGTGCGCCAGCTCGTGCCGCGCTGGCACTTCGCGATGCTCAACGACCAGGCCCGCAACGAGGCCTACCGCAAGGCCATCTCCGCCGTGGTGCGCCCCGGTGACCTGGTGCTGGACATCGGGACCGGGGCCGGGCTGCTGTCGCTGCTGGCCGTCGAGGCCGGTGCCGGGATGGTGGTCACCTGCGAGATGGAGCCGGTCATCGCCGCGATCGCCCGGCGGACCATGGTCGTGAACGGCGTGGACTCCCGGGTGAAGGTCGTGGAGGCGAAGTCGACCGACCTGCGGGTGGGCGTCGACCTCCCCCGCAGGGCGGACGTGCTGCTCACCGAGATCTTCGACTGCGCGCTGCTCGGCGAGGGCGCGCTGCCGAGCCTGGAGCACGCCCGCCGGGAGCTGCTGCGCCCGGACGCCGTCGTCGCGCCGCAGGGCGCCCGGCTGTGGGGCCGGCTCGTCGAGAGCGAGGAGCTGTTCGCCCGCAACCACGTGGGCAACGTCTACGACTTCGACATGACGCTCTTCCAGCAGTTCAGGTCGATGGAGTACTTCTCGACGTACCTGACCGGTTACCGGCACCGGCTGCTCGGCGACCCGTTCCCGCTGTTCGACTTCGACTTCCGTACCGGGGAGTGCGAGCGGGAGCGTGTCGTGCCGGCGCCGGTGACGGCCGACGGCACCTGCCACGCGATCGTCATGTGGTTCGAGCTCGACCTGGCCGAGGGCATCACCCTGTCCAACGGTCCCGAGGACCACGGGACGCACTGGCGGCAGGCGGTGCAGACCTTCGAGCGGCCCCTGCCCTGCCGCGCCGGCGAGCCGCTGCGGCTGCTCGCGTCCCACGACGACGACCGGGTGCTGGTGCGGCCCGGACCCCTCGGTGCCGCCCCGGGCGGCGAGTCCGTTTCCGGACACAGGTAGCCGACAACCCCCGAGGATGGGCGGGCGTCCACCGTCGTCCCCGTACTTCCGCCCATATTGAGGAGAAGATGAGTACCACGGCTGATTCATCCAAGGAACTGCACAAGACCCTGACGATCAGCCGGGGCGTCGGCCTGGCGGTCAGCATGATCGTCGGCAGTGGGCTGCTGGTGCTCCCGGGACTCGCCTACGCCTCCGTCGGATCCGCGGCGGTCTTCGCCTGGGTCGCGGCGGCGATCATGGTGATCCCCCTGCTGCTGGTCTTCTCGAAGCTCGGCTCGCGCTACCCCAGCGCGGGCGGGGTGATCGGCTTCATGCAGGCCGCCTTCGGAAGGCGCGTCGCCTCGCCCGTCGCCTACGTGCTGCTCGGCGCCACGGCCTGCGGCGGGGCGGCGATGGCGATCACCGGGGGCAACTACACGGCCGTGCTGCTCGGCATGCCCGACGCCGTCTTCCCGGCGACGCTGGCCTACCTGGCGGTGGTGGCCGTGCTGAACGCCCTGGGGTCGCGGCTGGCGGGCGGGGTCCAGACGGTCGTCACCGCGCTGCTGGTGCTGCTCATCGCGGTCGTCGCGGCCGTGCCGTTCGTCACCCCCGGTTTCGAGATGCAGGGCTCGGTGTCGCTGCCGGTGAACTGGCTCGACCTGCTCCCCGCGGTCGGGCTGGTCTTCTTCGCCTTCACCGGCTGGGAACTGGTCGCCTCGACCACGGAGGAGTACCACGACCCCCGGCGCGACCTGCCGCTGGTGCTGGCCGCCTCCTTCGTCGTCATCGTGGTCCTGTACGTCGGCATCGCCACCGCCGTGCAGGTGTCGCTGGACCCGAACGACCCGATGGTCCGGCAGGCGCCGGTGGCGGCGGTCCTGAAGCAGGTCTTCGGTGCCGCGGCCGGGACCGCGGCCGCGGTGCTCGGCGCCCTGATCGTCTTCGCGACGCTGATGGGCGGCACCTGGGCCACCTCGCGGATCATCTTCGCCACCGCCCGGGAGCGCCTGCTGCCCGCGCGGCTGACCGTGTGCAACAGGGTCAACGGCGCCCCCGTCGCGGCCATCGTGGTCGCCGTGCTGATGTTCGGCACGGTCGTGGTGCTGCACGGCGTCGAGGTGCTCACGCTGGACCAGGTCTTCCGGCTGTCGGCGGTGAACTTCATCATCGGCTACGCCATGTCGGCCCTGGCCTACGGCACCCTGTTCCGGGGGCCCAGGAACTGGCTGCTGGTGGTGCTGGCGTGCGCCCCGGTGGTGGTGCTGCTGATCGGCTTCGGCTGGATGCTGCTCTACCCCCTCGGGCTGCTGATCGCGGGCTCGGTGGTGCACGTGCTGACCGCCGAGAAGGACCCGGTGCCGGTGGCGGCGCCCCCGGCCGACTGAGCCGGTTCCGGTGTACCGCACGGCCTGCCGGGTAGCACCGGACCGGGTCCACCGGTCCGGTGCCACCCCGGACCGCGCGTCCGCCCCCGTCTGGGCACACGCTCCCGGCGGGGCACCGTGCGGTGACCGCGGTGACCGCGGACCGGGCGGGCGGAGTGGGCACACGGACGGAAGAGGGATGACAGCCATGGCACTGGTCGATCGGGACGACGTCCGCGAACTGCTGGGGTCGCCGGACCCCGACGCGACGCTGGTCTACGTCGAAGGCGCCTGCCGGGTCGTCCCGGCGGACCGGGTCGAGGGACTGAGCGTCGTCAGCCGCCGCGAACTGCAGGAGCAGCTCGGCGAGGACGCGGCGGGCGGCGGGCTGAGCGACGAGCGGCTCGACGAGCTGGCGCACCGGCTGGACACCGTGGTCCGTGAGCTCGGTGGCTGACCGGCCGCCGGCCGGGCGGGACCCGTGGTGGCGTACCGCCGCCATCTACCAGATCTACCTGCGCAGCTTCGCCGACGGCGACGGCGACGGCGTGGGGGACCTGGCGGGGCTGCGCGACCGCCTGCCCTACCTGGCGGAGCTCGGCGTGGACGCCCTGTGGATCACCCCGTGGTACCCGTCGCCGATGGTCGACGGCGGCTACGACGTGGCCGACCACCGCGACATCGACCCGGTCTTCGGCACGCTCGCCGAGGCCGGGAGCCTGATCGAGGAGGCCCACGCGCTGGGCGTCCGGATCGTCATCGACATCGTGCCCAACCACTGCTCCGACCGGCACCCCTGGTTCCAGGAGGCGCTCGCGGCCGGGCCGGGGTCGCCCGCGCGCGAGCGCTTCTGGTTCCACGCCGGTGACGAGCCGCCGAACGACTGGCCCGCGGCGTTCGGCGGGCGCGCGTGGACCCGGGTGCCGGACGGCGAGTGGTACCTGCACCTGTACGCGCCCGAGCAGCCCGACCTCAACTGGAACCACCCGGACGTGCACGCGGACTTCGAGCGCACCCTGCGCTTCTGGCTCGACCGCGGGGTGGACGGCTTCCGCATCGACGTCGCCCCCGCCCTGGTCAAGGCGGAAGGGCTGCCGGACCTGGCCGGCTACCCGGGGCACGTGCCCTGGAAGGACCAGGAGGCGGTGCACGAGATCTACCGCACCTGGCGGGCCGTGGCCGACTCCTACCCCGGCGAGCGGATCTTCGTGGGGGAGATCTGGCTGCCCGACCAGGCGCGCATCGCGCGCTACCTGCGCCCGGACGAGCTGCACACGGCCTTCAACTTCGCCATGCTCACCTGCGCCTGGGACGCGGGAGACCTGCGCGAGGTGATCGACACGACGCTGGCCGAGCACGCCAAGGTGGGCGCCCCGCCGACCTGGGTGCTGTCCAACCACGACGTCCCCCGGCTCGTCACCCGCTACGGGCGGGCGGACACCACCTTCGGCCCGCACTACTTCTCCGACGTGCACGGCTCGCCCGCCGACCTCGAACTCGGCACCCGGCGCGCCAGGGCCGCCGCGCTGCTGAGCACCGCCCTGCCCGGCGGCGTGTACGTCTACCAGGGCGAGGAGCTCGGCCTGCCCGGCGTCGAGGACCTGCCCGCGGAGGTGCTGCGGGACCCGACCTGGGTCCGCTCCGGTCACACGGTCAAGGGCCGCGACGGCTCCCGGGTGCCGCTGCCGTGGTCGGGCCCGGAGCCGCCGTTCGGGTTCGGCACGGGTGAGCCCTGGCTGCCGCAACCGGCCGGATGGGCCGCGCACACCGTCGAGGCGCAGACCGGCGACCCGGACTCGACGCTCGCCCTCTACCGCGCCGCCCTGCGCGCCCGGCGCGCCGTCACCGGCGACCTGACCTGGCTGGACACCGGTGACGTGGGCGAGGTCGCGCCGGACGTGCTGGCCTTCTCCAGGGACGCGGGCTTCACCTGCATGATCAACCTCTCCGGCGACGCGGTGCCGCTGCCGCCGTACGGGAGCGTCGTGCTGGCGAGCGGCCCGCTGGAGGGCGGGCGGCTGCCGCCCGACACCGGGGTGTGGCTCATCCGCTGAGCACGCTCCCGGCGGAGCGCCCGGCGGTGCTCTCGCGGATCACCAGCCGGTGCGCGGTCACGATCCTGCGCGCCGGCGGACGGGTGGGCGCCACGGCCGGGTCCGCTGGCTCCGCGGGCTCCGCGGTGCCGGCGGGATCCGGCGTGGCCGGCTCCCCGGTGCCGGGATCCGCGGGCTCCGGTACGGCGGGGGAGGCGGCCGTCCGGTCGAGGCGGTTCGTGCCGGGGACCGGCGGCTTCAGCAGCCGGTCGGCCAGGCAGGCGACGGCCCTTTTTGCGATCTCCGCCTTGTCCGGGGCCACGGTGGTCAGCGACGGGGTGGCGTACCGCCCGTCCTCGATGTCGTCGAACCCGCACACCGCCAGGTCCCCCGGCACGGTCAGGCCGCGTTCCAGCGCCACCCGCATCGCCCCCAGGGCGAGCTGGTCGCTGAAGCAGACGATCGCGTCCGGGGCGTGCCCCTCGTCCAGCAGCCACCGCATGGCCCGTGCCCCGTCGGCCCGGTGCAGGGCGTCCACCGCCACCTCCAGCGCGGGGTCGTGAGGCGCGCCGGCGTCGCGCAACGCCTGGCGGTACCCCGTCACCCGCTGCCGCGCCGTGCCGTTGGCCAGGTGCGGCTGCACGCCGATCGCCGCGATCCGGCGGCGGCCCAGATCGATCAGGTGCCGGGTCGCCTCGGCGGAGGCGGCCACCGAGTCCACGCTCACGTGGTCGATCAGCCCCGCGGCGTCCTGCTCGCCGAGCAGGACCAGCGGCACGGCGTCGGCACGCCGCCGCAGGTCGGCCGGGGACAGGCCCCAGGGGCTCATGATCAGGCCGTCGATCATCTGCCCCGGCATGCCCTCGAGCAGCCGGCGCTCGCGGTCGGGGTCGCCGTCGGTCTGGTCGACCAGCAGCGTCCAGGAGTGCTCCTGCGCCTCCTGCACCAGCAGGGACGCCAGCTCCCCGAAGTAGGGCGAGTCGATCTCCGGTATGACCAGCCCGATGAGCCCGGACCGGCCGCCGCGCAGCCGCCGCGCAGCCGCGTTCGGGCGGTAGCTCAGCTCCTCCAGGGCCTTCTGCACGCGCCGCCGCGTCTCGGGGGCGACCAGCGGGAAGTCGTTGACGACGTTGGACACCGTCCGCACGGAGACCCCGGCCCGTGCCGCCACGTCCTTGAGACCGGCCACCGGCCCTCCTCACATCCGCCTCGTCCGCCCGGGACCGGCCCGGCGGCGGGCCGCGCGTCGCGGCACCCGGGCACCGATCATCGATCCTATTCTGCCACCGACACTTGCAACGTTGCATGCCACGATGCAATATAGAAGGATCCGGCAGATGAGGAGAGTGCCATGACCGACACGACACATCGCGCGACGGCCCCGGAGGCCGCCGGAGAAGCCCCCGCGGGTCCCGTACGGGCGGGCTGGAAGAACGCGCACATGGACGAGGCGGGCACGGCCCAGGCCGTCGAGGACCTGTACCGCGACGGGATCACGGCCCGTCAGGGCGCCTTCGAGGCCGCATGGGTGGACCAGGTGGCCGAGGACATCGACATCGCCTTCAAGGACGCGCTCACCCGCGAGGGCGGCGCGGTGGGCCGCGGCCCGAACCGCTTCTACGTCGAGATCCACCCCGAGCAGATGCGCGGTTTCGTCGACCTGGTCACGCACCCGTGGGTCGTCGCGGTCTGCACGGCCGTGCTCGGTCCCCGGTACGAGATCGTCGAGCTGGGCTTCGACGTGCCGCTGGCCGGGGCGGTCGACCAGCCCTGGCACCGCGACTTCCCGATGCCCGAGGAGACCCGGGCGAACCGCAGGCTCACCTCGCTGGCGTTCAACCTCACGGCCGTGGACACCGAGCCCGACATGGGCCCCTTCGAGATCGCCCCGGGCACCCAGTGGGACGACGAGCCGTCGTTCGACCACGGCATGTTCCCGCCCCGGGACACCTGGTCGCGCTACGTCGAGCGCGCGGTGCGCAAGTACCCGAGGCGCGGCGACATCTCGGCCCGCTCGGCCCTGACGATCCACCGGGGCACGGTCAACCGCTCGCAGAAGTCCCGGCCGGTGCTCGTCCTGGGCGTCGACGCCCCCGGCGCGGGCAACGCCGCGCACCACGACATGGCGGTCACCCACGGATACCGGGAGAGCCTGCCGGCCCAGGTGCGCGACCACCTGCCCTGCCCCGCGGTGGACGAGCTGCGGCCGATCGTGCAGAAGCACACGATCGAGGGCCTGGTGATGGGGGAGGCGTGAGCCTTCCCGGTGCCCGCCTTCCGGTGCCCGCCTTCGGGGTGCCCGCCTTCCCGGTCGCGGCCCTGGTCGCGGCCCCGGTCCCGGTTCCGGCGAGGGGCGTCCGCGGGCGGGGCGTTTCGTCACTCCGGGGGTGCGAACTCCTCCCCGCACGTCCCGCAGACGATGGAGCCGCGTTCCCACACCGCGGGGGTGACCTGCAGGCGGCGGGCCGGGATGCAGCAGCACGTGACGGCGAACCGGGTGCCGTCGCGGCCGCGCGGCTCCCGCCCCGGGGCCTCCTGCGGCGCGTCGCCGGGCACCGGGAGCGGGGCGGTCACGGCCGTGCCCTGGTCGCTCTCGGACGGGCGCAGCCGGGCCCGCTGCGGGCTGTCGAGGTAGGGCAGGCGCTCGGCGTCCAGGGCGTCGATCTGTGCCCGGTAGGACTCGGCGGTGGCGTCGGTGATCGTGCAGTCGGAGTAGCCGGTGATCGGGGCCGGCCGGTCAGGCCCGGCCAGGCCCAGCTCGGCGGCCAGGCGCACGAACCGCTTGTTGTGGTAGCGGTACCCGTTGCTGGTCTCCTTGATGCCGCGCACGTGGGCCAGGGCGTGGGCGGCCTCGTGCAGCAGGGCCTGCATCACGTGGCGCCCGCCGAGGCCGATCAGCTCCCCGGAGGCGAACAGTTCCGGGGAGCTGCCGGACTGCGCGGTCCAGGTGTCGGGCCCGAAGTGGCCCCAGTTCATCCACCGGCCCTCGCGCCCCTGACCGGTGATCATCACCACCCGGGGGACGTCGGGGTGGCGGGCGCGGACCGTGGCCCACGCGCCCTCCAGCACGGTGATGATGTGGCTGCCGTGCTCACGCTCCGGCTCGTGCGGGACGTCCGGCCCTCCCGCGGGCCCGTGCCCGGTCCCGGGACCTCCCGCGGGCCCGTGCCCACCCGCGGGCTCGCCCCAGCACCCGGTCTCCGGCGCGTGCACGGGCTCACGCGCGGTCTCGTGCTCACGCACGGGTTCGGCGGGGACGGGCGTCTCCATTCGTCTTTCTTAACATGTACATGCTAAGAACGGCGTTCCTGCCCCGTCCAGGAGGCGGCCTGCTCGGCACGCATGTGCTCGGCGTAGACGTCGTACACCTTGAAGGGGTCGAGGATGAGCGTGACGGGCATCCGGCCGCACAGGCATCCCACGGGGAAGACGTCCTCCCCGGCCTCGGCGGAGGCGATGATGTCCTGCTCCCCGATCACCGGGCCGTGCGCGCGGTGGTCGATGAGCGGATCCTCCCGCCAGTGGGCGGCCGCGCGGCCCGTCCTCATCCGCCGCCCCGGACGTCACGGCACGGACCCGTTCCGGCCGAAGGCCGCGTTCCCGGGGAAGGCTCCGGGAGGGACCGGCGGGGCGAAGGCCCGGCACCGGCATGAGGATGATCCATGTGACGCCCCTCGTGTCCCGGAACGAGGTGTCCACTGTAGTGAACACTTGATCGGTGTTATCGTTCCCTCTGCTTTCGCCTTCTGTCAACCTTGAGCGACCGCGAGGATCGGGGTGGGGTCGTGACGTCGCCGCCGTTGGCCGAGCGGCTCAACCGGCTGTTCGCGGCGACCCCGAACCCGGAGACCGGCCGGCCCTACAAGCTGCGCGAAGCCGCCCGGATGATCACCGCGGGGAAGGCCGCGGACGGCACGGACTTCCCGCCGACGCCGATCGTCGTGGGCTACCTGTCGCAGCTGACCTCCGGCCAGCGCAGCGGGCTCTCGCTTGACAAGGCGCTGGGCATCGCGTGGTTCTTCGGCATCGACGTCCAGGAGCTGGCGACGGCCCGCCACCCCGGCCGGACGGCCGCGCCGGACACCCGCCTGACGAGCGAGCCCACCCATCCTTACCCGGCCTCCTCGGTCTTCCTGGCGCACCGGCCCGCCGAGCAGGTCGGGCCGAACCGGCTCGGTGCCCGGCTGCGGAGCATGCGCGACGAGCACGGCCTGACGGCGGCCGAGGCCGCGGACGCGATCGGTGTCGACGAGAGCGTGGTCACCGGCATCGAGGACGGTACCGCCGAGCTCCAGCCCACCGACCTGGAGGAACTGCTGCTGCTGTACGGGGTGAACGACCCCTACCAGCGGGAGCTGCTGGCGGCGGTGGCGCGCGGCGAGCACGACGACGCCTGGTGGTACGACGACGTGAGCAGGCTGCCGCTGTGGCTGCTGGTCAACCTCGCGGTGGAGGACGGCGCGGAACTGCTGCGCTCGTACAACAACGACACCGTGCCTGCGCTGCTGCAGACCGAGCGCTACGCACGCGCCTCCCGCCTGGCGGTCCACCACCCCGATCCCGCGCCGGAACAGATCGACCTGGCCTGGCGGATCCTGCGCAGGCGCCAGGAGCGGGTGCGCGACGGGACGCTGAGGATCTGGGCGGTGGTGCAGGAGCACGCCCTGCTGGACCCGATCGGCGGCCCGGACGTGCTGCTGGAGCAGCTCGCCCACCTGGCCGAGGCGGCCGAGCGGCCGCACGTCGCCCTGCAGGTGAACCTGACCCGGGACGGCCGCTACCGGCCGCGGGGCGGGGCGTTCAGCCTGTTCGGCGTCGGCCAGGGGGCCGGCCAGGGGACGGACTCCGTGTACGTGCCGCAGCTCGTCACCGACAACATGATCACCGATCCGCTGCAGGTCGCCGAGTACCGGATGGCCCACACCCGGCTGAGCCTGTCGGCCGAGCCCGCGGCCCGCACGCCCAAGGTCCTGGCGGAGTTCCGGCGGAGGATCCTGGACGGCACCCGGTAGGCACGGCGCCCGGCGGAAATCATTTTTGAACGGCCATTGTTTTTTCCGTGATGAAAATCCCCGTCTTCATTGGTGTACCGGATGATTTCCGCTCTACGATCAATGGCCTGTCGTGCCACCTTTCTCCCCTCAGCGCCGACGGAAGGAAACCGCATGGAGGATCGGGAACGCGCCCCCGGTATCGACCCGTCCAAGGCCAATCCGGCCCGGATGTACGACTACTACATCGGCGGCAACACCCACTACCCGGCCGACATCGCCGCGGCCGAGGCCGCCATGCGGGCCAGCCCGTACGTGCAGAAGGCGTGCAGGGAGAACCGGCATTTCCTGCGCCGGGTCGTGCGTTTCATGCGCGGTGAGGGGATCCGCCAGTTCCTCGACATCGGCGCGGGCCTGCCCACGGCGGGCAACGTCCACGAGCTCGCCCCCGACGCGCGCGTCGTGTACGTCGACAACGACCCGGTCGTGCTGATCCACGCGCAGACGCTGATGTCCGACGGCGGGAACGTGCGGGTGGTCGAGGGCGACGCCCGTACCCCCGGGGGCATCCTCTCCGACCCCACCGTCAGGGAGTTCCTGGACTGGGACGAGCCGATCGGCCTGCTGATGATCGGCCTGCTGCACTTCGTGGCCGACGCCGACGACCCGTACGGGGCGGTGCGGGAGTTCCGCGACGCCCTGCCCGCCGGGAGCCACGTGGGCATCTCCCACGGCACGGCCGTGGGCTTCGAGGAGTACGTGGAGTCGCTGGAGAAGGCGTACTCGCGGGCCTCGGCGTCCCCGTCCCTGCGGCCCCTGGAGCGGATCGTCCCCTTCCTCGACGGCCTGGAGGTGGTCGAACCCGGCGTCGTCCCCATCACCACCTGGCACCCGGACGGCATCGCCGAGGGGCTGGGACCGGACCAGGTGGGGATCTACGGCGGCGTCGGCCGGGTCCGGTCCCCGGCCGCCTAGCCGGCCCTGACGACGGTGCGCAGGGACCGGCGGGCCTTACGACGTGCGCGGGGGCCAGGGGCCCTGACGACGGTGCGCAGGGACTAGCGGGCCTTGACGACGGTGCGCAGGGAACCGAAGCCGCGCATGTTCGCCGAGTGGACGCGCTCGGCCTCGCCGACCTCGTAGTCCTCCCGGACGGCGGCCACGAGCTCCTCCAGGACCACGCGGGCCTCCAGGCGGGCCAGCGAGGCGCCGAGGCAGAAGTGGGCGCCCGTCCCGAAGGACAGCAGGCGCGAGGTGTCCCGGCCCAGCAGGAACCGCTCGGGGTCGGGGAACACCCGCGGGTCGTGGTTGGCCGCGGCGCCGAGCAGCAGCATCCGTGACCCCTCGGGGACGACCTGCCCGTACAGCTCGACGTCGCGGGTGACGCGGCGGGCGACCATCTGCCCGGAGCTGTCGTAGCGCAGGGTCTCCTCGATCCAGGGGCCGACGCCGCCCGGGGCGAACGCCACGGCCCGCTGATCGGGGTTGCGCGCGGCCTGGTACCAGGCGTTGCCCAGCAGCTTGGCCGTGCTCTCGTTCCCGGCCACGCCCAGCAGCATCAGGACCGCGCGGACGTCGGTGACCGACAGGCGCCGGCCGTCGATCTCGGCGGCGAGCAGCGCCGAGACCATGTCGCCGCCGGGGCGGGCGCGGCGCTCGGCGATCAGTTCCTCGTAGTAGCGCATCAGGACGCCCGTGGCCTCCCGGCCCGCGGCCGGCATGGTGAACGACTCGTCACGGGCGATCATCAGGTTCGACAGGCGCAGCACCTCCTCCCGGTCGGCCTCGGGGACGCCGACGAGCTCGGAGATCACGTCCACCGGGACCCGCTGGGCCAGGTCGCCGACGAAGTCGAACTCCCCGGCCTCCAGGACGACCGCGAGGCGGGCGCGGGTGAGCTCGCGGATCCGCGGCTCCAGGTCCATGACGCGCCTGGGGGAGAAGCCCCGGGAGACCAGGGCACGGAAGTTCGTGTGCTCGGGCGGGTCCATGCTGATGAACGAGGACCGTTCCCTGGCCTGGGGGGACCACAGCTCCAGGGAGACGCCGTAGGCGCTGGAGTACAGCCCGGTGTCCCGGAACGCCGCCCAGACGTCCGCGTGCCGCGACAGTGCCCAGAACGGCAGCTCGGGGATGGTGCTGAGGTACAGCGGCGCCTCCTCGCGCAGACGCCCGTAGACGGGGTAGGGATCCTCGTGGAGCGCGTGGTCGAAGGGGTTGTAGCCGATCGGCGTGTGGGACACGGGACCTCTCAGGTCGTGGGGCTCCCGGGGACGGGGCGAACACCACATGATGTTCGTCCCCGCCCGTGTCGATCAAGCCCTCGTCCGCGCCAGGACCGCCTCCGGACCGCCTCCGGACCGCTCCGGCGGGGACCCCCGCTCCGGCGGGGACCCGGCTCCGGCTCCGGCGCGAGTGATCCACGGAACAGAACCTAAGCTCTGGGGTGTGGCGAAATACTTCGATGTGCATCCGGACAGTCCCCAACCACGGCTGATCGGCCAGGTGGTCGATCTCCTGCGCGCGGACGGGTTGATCGCGTACCCCACGGACTCGGGCTACGCGCTGGGATGCCAGATGGGCAGCAAGGAGGGCATCGACCGGATCAGGGAGATCCGCGACCTCGACAGCGACCACCACTTCACCCTGATCTGCCGGGACTTCGCGCAGTTCGGCACCTTCGTTCAGGTGAGCAACGCGCTGTTCCGCTCGGTCAAGTCGGCGACCCCCGGCGGGTACACGTTCATCCTCCCCGCGACCAGGGAGGTGCCGCGGCGGCTGCTGCACCCCCGCAAGAAGACGGTCGGCGTCCGCATCCCCGACCACGTCGTCACGCAGGCGTTGCTGGCCGAGCTCGGCGAACCGCTGGTGTCGAGCACCCTGCTGCTGCCCGGCGAGACCGAGCCGCAGACCCAGGGCTGGGACATCAAGGAGAGGCTCGACCACGTGGTGGACGCCGTCATCGACTCCGGTGAGTGCGGCGCCACCCCGACGACGGTCGTCGACCTCTCGCAGGACGAGCCCGTGATCCTCCGCCGGGGCAGCGGGGACCCGTCCCCGTTCGAGTAGAGGCCCGGCGCGCCGCGGAACCGGGACCTAGCGGCCCATCTGGAAGGCCGACATCGGGATGTGCATCCAGGTGGGCCGGTTGCGGGCCTCGTAGAGGACTTCGTAGGCGGCCTTGTCCAGCTCCAGGGCGCGGAGCAGGACGGCGTCCTCGGCGCGCAGGTGGCCGCCGCCGGCGGAGTAGCCGGCCAGGAACGACGAGCGGTTGAGCTCGGCCCACTCCACCGCGCGGGGGCGCAGCTCGTCGGCGTTGGAGTGGTCGGCCAGCAGGTGGCGGGCGGCGTAGTCGAAGGAGCGCAGCATGCCGGCCACGTCCCGCAGCGGGGAGGCCAGGGCCCGGCGCTCGGCCATGGGCTGGCCCGGCTCGCCCTCGAAGTCCAGGACGATCCAGTCGGTGGTGGTGCGCATCACCTGGCCCAGGTGGTAGTCGCCGTGCACCCGCTGGACCCGCGTCTCGGAGGCCACGTCGGTGACGCGCTGGTAGGCCTCCTCGGCCACGTGGGCGTACTCGCCCAGCTCGGGCACCTCCTCCACCGCGGTGCCCAGGCGGCGGCGGAACTCCTCGACCATCCGCTTGACCTCCTGCGGCTCGATCGTGTCCGTCGGGAAGGCGCCTGCGAGCTCGTGGTGGATCTGGGCGGTGGTGATCCCCAGGCGGTAGGCCTCGGAGCTGAAGTCGCCGCCCGCGTCGGAGGCCGACCCCTCCAGCGACCCGTACAGGTCGCGGACGCTGGCCAGCGCCAGCGCCCAGCCGTCGTTGGCGTTCGGCAGGAACTCCTGGGTCATCGCCAGCGTGGTGGGCTCGCCGTCCAGGTCGGCCTCGATCCAGCCGTACGGGCGGGCGATGTTCCGGCCGCCGTGGCGGGCCAGGGCGGTGACGATCTCCAGCTCGGGGTTGATCCCGGGGTTCAGGCGGCGGAAGAGCTTGCAGATGTAGGTCTCGCCGTAGACCAGCGAGGTGTTGGACTGCTCGGCGCCCAGGACCAGGCTGCGCAGGGAGGTGTCGATCTCCACGCCCTCGACGTGGCGGAAGCGCAGCGGCCCCGTGTCGCGGCCCTCGGCCATGCCCTCCAGCAGGGCCACGGTGAGGTCGGCGTCGTAGGCGGCGTCGTAGTAGCCCTCGCCGATGTGGGCGGCCTTGAAACGGGCCCACTCCGGTGCCTCGCTGCCCAGCAGGAGCTGGTAGCGGTCGCGGGCACCGGACTGGTGGACCGAGATGATCAAATGGCGTAGGCGGGGTGACAACTCGACGTCCGAATCGACGACGAGATCGTCGATCGGGCGCCCCTTACCGGCGAACCAACGCTGATGGGTGATCCAACCGGTAAGGAGCTCCGTCAACACGGCGTTACGCCTCCTGGGACGCGGGCGGCAAGGTGAACCAGTAGAACCCATGCCCAGGGAGCGTCAAAAGATACGGAAGTTCGCCAATTGAAGGGAAGGGAACCCCGCCCATCGTCTCCACCGGAACGGATCCTTCGAAACGGCGGAGGTCGAGCTCCACCGGCTGGGGGAACCGTGACAGGTTGTTGACGCAGAGCATACGGTCGTCGCCCAGCTCTCGGACGAAGGCCAGCACGCTCGGGTTGGAGGAGTTCAGCTCGGTGAACTCGCCCAGCCCGAAGACCGGGTGCCGCTTGCGGATGTCGATCATGCGCTTGGTCCAGTGCAGCAGCGAGCCCGCGCTGCGCTGCTGGGCCTCGACGTTGAGCGCCTGGAAACCGTAGATCGGGTCCATGATGACCGGCAGGTAGAGCCGGCCCGGGTCGCACTCGGAGAACCCGGCGTTGCGGTCCGGGCTCCACTGCATCGGGGTACGGACGCCGTCGCGGTCGCCCAGCCAGATGTTGTCGCCCATCCCGATCTCATCGCCGTAGTACAGCACGGGAGATCCCGGAAGGGAGAGCAGCAGCGCCGTGAACAGCTCGATCTGGTTGCGGTCGTTCTCCAGCAGCGGCGCCAGCCGCCGCCGGATGCCGACGTTGGCCCGCATCCGCGGGTCCTTGGCGTACTCCGAGTACATGTAGTCGCGCTCGTCGTCGGTCACCATCTCGAGGGTGAGCTCGTCGTGGTTGCGCAGGAAGATGCCCCACTGGCAGTTCTCCGGAATCTTCGGCGTCTGGGCCATGATCTCGGAGATCGGGTAGCGCGACTCCCGCCTGACCGCCATGAAGATGCGCGGCATCAGCGGGAAGTGGAACGCCATGTGGCACTCGTCGCCCCCGGTGGCCGGGTCGCCGAAGTACTCGACCACGTCGGCGGGCCACTGGTTGGCCTCGGCCAGCAGCACCCGGTCGGGGTAGAGCCGGTCGACCTCGGCCCTGACCCGCTTGAGGTACTCGTGGGTGCGGGGCAGGTTCTCGCAGTTGGTGCCGTCGGACTCGAACAGGTACGGGATGGCGTCCATCCGGAAGCCGTCGATGCCCAGGTCCAGCCAGAAGCGCAGGACCTCCAGCATCGCGTCCTGCACGTCGGGGTTCTCGTAGTTCAGGTCGGGCTGGTGGCTGAAGAAGCGGTGCCAGTAGTACTGCCCGCGGACCGGGTCGTGGGTCCAGTTCGACGTCTCGGTGTCGACGAAGATGATCCGGGCGTCCTTGTACAGCTCGTCGTTGTCGTTCCAGACGTAGAAGTCGCCGAACGGGCCCTCCGGGTCGTGCCGGGAGGCCTGGAACCACGGGTGCTGGTCACTGGTGTGGTTCATCACCAGGTCGGCGATGACCCGCATGCCGCGCTTGTGCGCCTCGTCGACCAGCTTCACGAAATCCCCGAGGTCGCCGAAGTCAGGCAGGATCTTCATGAAGTCGGCGATGTCGTACCCGCCGTCACGCAGCGGCGACTCGTACAGCGGCAGCAGCCAGAGGCAGTCCACGCCCAGCCACTGGAGATAGTCCAGTTTCTGGATCAGACCGCGGATGTCTCCGGTGCCGTCGCCGTTGGAATCGGCGAAGCCCCGGATGAGAACCTCGTAGAAGACGGCGCGCTTGAACCAGTACGGATCACGCGGCTTTTCCTCGTCGAAGGTGTTCGGGATGGGCTCGTGTAGCTGACTCACCAGTGGACTCCCCGCTGTTTCGCCGGTATACGCGTACCCGGCCGGCTCACCGCTGGTTCGCCGCCGCGGCACGCAGAGTGAAGACGTGCGCTGGGTGGATGTGGGGATCGAGGCGCACGTAGTTGTCCTGCCGCCAGCGGTACGACTCGCCCGACAGTTCGTCGTCCACGACGAACTCGGCTTGCCAGTCGAGACCGAGGGCCGGCATGTCCAGCGACACCGTCGCCTCATGGGTGTGGTGCGGGTCCAGGTTCACGACAACGAGGACCACGTCGCCCAGGCCGTGCCGTCGTGTGGCCGTGTCATAGGCGCCGGGCAGCCGCTTGGAGAAGCAGACCACGTCCGGATTGTTAACGCTGTGGAAACGTAGATTACGCAGTTCCTGGAGCGCCGGGTGGGCTCTTCGGAACAAGTTGAGTTGCGTGATGAGCGGGGCCAGGCTACGGCCCTCTCGTTCGGCCGCTTCCCAATCCCGGGGTCTGTACTGGTATTTCTCGCTATCTAGGTATTCTTCACTACCTGGCCTTACCGGGACATTCTCCGCAAGTTCGTATCCGGCGTACACGCCCCAGGTCGGCATGGACGTGGCCGCGAGTATGGCTCTGATCCGAAATGCCGGGACTCCCCCGTGTTGCAGGTACTCGTGGAGAATATCAGGGGTGTTCACGAACACGTTCGGCCGCATGTAGTGCGACGTCTCGTGCGAGAGCTCGCCCAGGTATTCTTCCACGTCCGCGCGGGAGTTCTTCCACGTGTAGTACGTGTACGACTGGTGGAAGCCGACCTTGGCCAGCATCCGCATCATGGCCGGCCGGGTGAACGCCTCGGCCAGGAACAACACGTCCGGGTCGGTGGTGTGGACGTCGGCCAGCAGCTTCTCCCAGAAGGAGACCGGCTTGGTGTGCGGGTTGTCCACCCGGAAGATCCGCACCCCGTGGTCCATCCAGAGCCGCACCACCCGCCTGATCTCCTCGTAGATCCCCTTGGGGTCCTTGTCGAAGTTCAGCGGGTAGATGTCCTGGTACTTCTTGGGCGGGTTCTCCGCGTACGCGATCGAGCCGTCGGCGCGGATGTTGAACCACTCCGGGTGCTCCTTGACCCAGGGGTGGTCGGGCGCGCACTGCAGGGCGAGGTCGATGGCGACCTCCATGCCCAGCTCGCGGGTCTTGGCCACGAAGGCGTCGAAGTCGTCGAACGTGCCCAGCTCGGGGTGGATGGCGTCGTGGCCGCCCTCGGCCGAGCCGATCGCCCAGGGCGAGCCCGGGTCGTACGGCTCGGGGGTGAGGGTGTTGTTCCGCCCCTTGCGGAAGCTGTGCCCGATCGGGTGGATCGGCGGCAGGTAGACCACGTCGAAGCCCATCCTCGCCACGGCGGGCAGGCGCTCGGCCGCGGTGGCGAAGGTGCCGGACTTGGGGGCGACGCCGTGCTCGATGATCGCACCCTCGGAACGCGGGAAGAACTCGTACCACGACCCGAACAGCGCCCTGCGGCGATGGACCAGGATCGTGCGCGGCGCCGAGCGGGTCACCAGGTCCCGCAGCGGGTGCGCGCGCAGCAGCGCCGCGGTCTCCGGCGCCTGCGCGATGCTGAACCGGGCGCGCGGGTCGATCTCCGGGTCGCGCAGCCGGGCGGCCACCGCCTGGAGCGCGGCGCGGTGCCCGCAGACGTGCTGCTCCGGGGCGGCCTCGGGCCGCTTGCGCCCGCCCTTGCGCCCGGCGGGACCGGTCGTCGCCACGGTGGCCGCCACCGCGGCGGTCACCGGGCGGCAGTCGGCGGGCCGGACGGCCTTGGCCGCGCGCTCGAAGAGCCGGGCCCCCTCCTCGCACATCAGGTCGGCGTCCAGATCACGAGGGATCTTGATGCCCGCGTCGTGCAGCCAGGTGGCCACGGGGTCGCCCCAGGCCTCCACGCGGAAACGCCACTCACCCTCGGTGGGCAGCGTCACCTCCACGCCCCAGCGGTCGGTGCCCGGATTGAGCTCGGCCATGGGCAGCAGCGGGCCGCGCACCTTGCCGGGGCCGGTCAGCACCACGCCCGCGGCGACCGCGTCGTGTCCCTCGCGGAACACGGTCGCGGAGATCTCGAAGGTCTCACCCGCGGCGGCCTTCGCGGGGCGGCGCCCGCAGTCGACCGTGGGGTGGATGTCCTGAATGGGAATTCGTCCGATCATCGCGTCTCAAGGTAGCGGCGGCACGCCCGGTACCGCCGGGGAAGTCAGCAAGGAAGATCTTCGTTTTTCAAGCGTTCCCGGCGGCCGTCATCGGGCAGGGCGGAACCCTGCCCAGCTGGGACGGCCGGTTCCCGAGGGCGGTAGGGCTGGCTCGTATGTCCGGTGCCCCAATAGTCCATCTTCATGCGTGGCTCTGGATAGAGTGCGAGACCTCTTACTCTCCGGCGAGCCGTCCTCACAGTTGATGACCTGTCTGTGATGTGTTTGGGACGGTTTGATACCGGTGAGGGGGAGACGCGTTGAGTGTTGAGGTCGCCCTCGTGGCGCTGAGTAACTAGGGTCTGGCACCGTGAGAGCAATCCGTAGGTTTACCGTCCGCACCGTCCTGCCCCCGGAGCTGGCCTCCCTCGGCGAGCTCGTCCTGAATCTGCGCTGGTCATGGCACCCGGAGACGCTGGACCTCTTCGGCGAGGTCGATCCGGCCATCTGGGCGCGTGTCGGCCACGACCCCGTCGCCCTGCTGGGCGCGGTGGAGGCCGACCGGCTCCGCGAGCTCGCCGCCGACCGCCGCTTCCTGCGGCGCCTGGCCGACGCCGCCGACGATCTTCGCGAGTACATGACCGCGCCCCGGTGGTACCAGACCATCCCGGACGCTCCCCGTGCCGTCGCCTACTTCTCCCCGGAGTACGGCATCGCCGCCGCCCTGCCGCAGTACTCCGGCGGCCTGGGCATCCTGGCCGGCGACCACCTCAAGGCGGCCAGCGACCTCGGGGTGCCGATCCTGGCCGTGGGCCTGCTCTACCGGCACGGCTACTTCACCCAGTCCCTCTCCCCGGAGGGCTGGCAGCTGGAGCACTACCCCTCGCTGGACCCGGGCGGCCTGCCGCTGACCCTGCTCCGCGAGCAGGACGGCGCCCCCGTACGCATCAAGATCAGCCTTCCCGAGGGCCGCACGCTGCACTCCCAGGTCTGGGTGCTCCAGGTCGGCAGGGTGCCGCTGCTGCTCCTCGACTCCGACGTGGCCGAGAACGACACCGCCGCCCGTGACGTCACCGACCGCCTCTACGGCGGCGGCACCGACCACCGGCTGCTGCAGGAGCTGCTGCTCGGCGTCGGCGGCGTCCGCGCCATCCGCGCCTACTGCCGGGTCACCGGGCACGCCGAGCCCGAGGTGTTCCACACCAACGAGGGCCACGCCGGCTTCCTGGGCCTGGAGCGCATCCGCGAGCTCACCGAGGCCAGGCTCTCCTTCGACGAGGCCCTGGAGGCGGTCCGGGCCGGCACCGTCTTCACCACCCACACCCCGGTGCCCGCCGGCATCGACCGCTTCCCCGCGGAGATGATCGCCCGCCAGTTCGGCGGCGACAACGCCTGGCCCACGGTCCCGGTCGACCGCATCCTCGCGCTCGGCGCCGAGGAGGAGGCCGGCAAGTTCAACATGGCCGCGATGGGCATGCGGCTGGCCCAGCGGGTCAACGGCGTCTCCGAGCTGCACGGCGAGGTCAGCCGGGGGATGTTCCAGGGCCTGTGGCCGGGCTTCGACACCGCCGAGGTGCCGATCGGCTTCATCACCAACGGTGTGCACGCCCCCACCTGGGTCGGCCGCGAGATCATGGAGCTGGCCGGTCAGGAACTGCCCACGCTGGTCGAGCGCGCCCAGGGCTGGGAGAGCATCGCCAAGGTCAGCGACGGCGACGTGTGGGGCATCCGCGGCAGGATGCGCGAGAGGCTGGTCCGGGCGGCCCGCGAGCGGCTGCGCCAGTCGTGGCTGAACCGGGGCGCCTCCCGGGCCGAGCTGGGCTGGGTGGACGAGGCCCTCGACCCCGAGGTGCTGACCATCGGCTTCGCCCGCCGGGTGCCCTCGTACAAGCGGCTCACCCTGATGCTGTCGGACCCCGACCGCCTGCGCGCGCTGCTGCTGGACCCGGTCAAGCCGATCCAGATCGTGATCGCGGGCAAGGCGCACCCGGCCGACGAGGGCGGCAAGAAGCTCATCCAGCAGATCGTGAAGTTCGCCGACTCCGAGGACGTCCGGCATCGCATCGTCTTCCTGCCCGACTACGACATGGCCCTGGGCCAGCTGCTCGTGCAGGGCTGCGACGTGTGGATGAACAACCCGCTCCGCCCGCTGGAGGCGTGCGGCACCTCCGGCATGAAGGCCGCGCTCAACGGCGGGCTCAACCTGTCGATCCGCGACGGCTGGTGGGACGAGTGGTACGACGGCACCAACGGCTGGGCCATCCCCACCGCCGACGGCGTCGCCGACCCCGACCGGCGTGACGAGCTGGAGGCCACCGCCCTGTACGACCTGATCGAGCACGAGGTGGCCGACCGCTTCTACGACCGCGCCGACGGCCTGCCCCGGCGCTGGCTGGAGATGGTCAGGCACACGCTGGCCTCGCTCGGCCCCAAGGTGCTCGCCGGGCGGATGCTCCGCGACTACGTGGTCGGGCTGTACGCCCCGGCCGCGGCGTCCGCGCGGGCCCTGTCCGGCGACGGCCACGAGCGGGCCAGAGGTTTCGCGGCCTGGAAGCTCAAGGTCGGCCGCGCCTGGCCGGGCGTGCGGGTCGAGCACGTGGAGACCTCGGGCCTGGGGGACACCCCGGAGCTGGGCTCCTCGCTGGAGCTGCGGGCCACCATCGCGCTGGGCGAGCTGGAGCCCGGTGACATCCGGGTGCAGGCGGCCTACGGCCGGGTGGGGGACCACGACGACCTCTCCGACCCCGCCTACGCCGACCTGACCGTCGAGTCCGAGGGCGACGACGGCCGGGCCGTCTTCGCCGGGACCGTCCCGCTGGAGCGGACCGGTCCCTTCGGCTACACGGTCAGGGTCGTCCCCGACCACCCGCTGGTGGCGTCCACGGCCGAGCTCGGCCTGGTCACCGTCCCGGAGGAGCCGGTCGGCATGACCAACGGCACCCTGCGCTGAGGAGGGCGCCCCGACGGGCCCCGGTGAGGACCCTCACCGGAGGTCCCGGCGAGGCCCTGACGAGGTGCCGGAAGGGCCCCGCCCTCCCCGCGGTCACGCCGCAGGGAGGGCGGGCCTCGAATTCGCCCGCCTTCCGCGGGGGCCTCGCCCTCCGCGGAGGTCAGGCGTGCACCTCCAGCGCGGTGCGGACGGCCGACTCCAGGGCGCCCTCGATCCAGGAGTGCTTCAGCGAGGTGTGCTCGCCGGCGAAGTGCAGCCGTCCCGCCGGGGTGGCGATGGCCGGGTGGATCTCGGTCATCTGCCCGGGGGTGAAGACGGCGGCCTCGCCGAAGGCGTAGCGGTTGCGCAGCCAGCTCTGGGTGCGGCCGTGGCCGGTGTAGAACTCCGCGATGCGCTCCCCGTACACCTCCTGAAGGCCGCGCAGCGCGTGGCCGTAGCGCTCGGTGTCGTGCATGGAGTCCCAGCGGGAGGCGTCGTCGGCCCAGGCGTAGCTCGCCAGCACGACCCCGCCCTCGCTGCCGGGCACCGGGTGGGAGGGGAAGTAGACGAACCGGTTGGCGTTGTCGGTGACCGAGCCGCCGCCCATGGTGCGGCTCGCGGTCCCCGGGCGGTAGCGGGAGCCGAGCTCGCGCCGCCAGTCGCGTTCGTCGAACTCCCACCAGCGCCTGCGGAACTCCAGCAGCACCTTGGTCGCGGAGTCGTAGTGCAGCTCGATGATCGCGCGCCGCTTGGGGTAGGGGAGGGCCGGGGCGATCTCCACGTGGCGCAGCGCCGAGAACGGGACCGTGATGATCGCGACGTCCCCCTCGAACGTCTCCGCCCTGCCCTGCGGCCGGGAGACCGACTCGGTGCTGCCGGTCTCGGTGACGGTCTCGACGCGCACGCCGCGCGCGGTCTGCTCGATCCGGGTGGCCCGGCGGTCCATCCGGATGTCGCGGCCCAGCCCGGGGCGCAGGCGGTAGGGCAGCTGCCAGCTCCCCCCGGCCATCTCCCAGTAGGTCGCCGAGGGGTTGACCAGGCTGCGGGTGAGGAAGGTGTGCATGAACGACAGCGGGAGCCGGGAGGTGAGGTTCTCCAGGGTGCCGATGCAGTCGATCGCCGCGTCGCTCAGCCCGGCCCGCTCGCGCAGGAAGCGGTTCATCGAGTGGTCGTCGAACTCCTGCAGCACCCGGGCCCAGCCCTCGATCAGCTCGGGCAGCGGCTTGTCGACCCGCCCGGAGCCGCGGACGACGGAGAAGTGGTCGCGGACCGGGTCGAGCGCGTCGTCCAGGATCCTGCCGGCCGTCCTGCGGTCGTCCAGCCCGAACGAGGCGTTGATCCTGCGCGGGTCCCTGGCGTACTCGTCACGGCGCTGGGAGATGCCGTTGACCCGGATCCAGGTGCGGTCGGCCCGCGCGGGGGCGGTGAACTCCCCGCGCGAGGGGCCCGAACGCCAGACGGGGCCCTGGCGCGGGGTGTAGACGACGGGCGGGACCGGGCCGGTGGGCGCGTCGCCGGGCCGCACGTCCACGTTGAAAAACAGCCGGCGGGGGATGCCGAGCCTGTCGATCAGCGCGAGCGTGAGCGGGTGGAAGTCGGGGATGCGCATGGCCCCGGCCTCGGCGTACTGCGAGCGGTCGGCGAACCCGGACCTGAAGGTCTTGATCCGGCCGCCGATCCGGTCGCCGTTGGCCTCGATGACGGTGACCCGGTGCCCGGCCCGCTTGAGCAGGGTGGCGGCCACCAGCCCGGAGATCCCGGCGCCGACGACCAGGACCCGCTTGGGCGAGCGGGTCCTGGGCAGGCCGTCGTCGATCAGCACCTTGAGATACCTCAGCTTGAGGTCGGAGCCGTCCTCGCCGACCAGCAGCAGGTCGCGCGCCACGGACACGCAGGTGTCCCAGCTCCTGGCCCGGCGCGGTCCCGGGCCGGGCGCGCGGACCGGGTCCGCGAGCGGGACCCCCGCCCGTGCCGCCGTTCCCGAGCCCACGGCCGAGCCCACGGCCCCCACCGCGCCCAGCCCGGCCAGCCTGGCGAACCCCCGACGGTCGATACCTGGCACGTGCCCTCCTTTGATCGTCACGAAGAGTAATGAGACGACTACTATCCGGTCACGTACGGGTATGCCAGGGTCCGCCGGGCTGTGACTCCAACCGATACGGGAAGGCTCGGTTTTTCGCGGCCTTTGTCGGGAGGGGGAGTACGGGGAGGGGCCGGGCCCGAAACGAAAAACGTCTTTTAAAGGGCAAAAGGCGCTAATAATGTCTTTTGCATTGTTCTTTAGCTCTTTACTAGGGAATCCCAATATGACGGACATATCCCTCTTGTTGGGGGCGGGCTAGTGAGCGCATGGACGTCCGAGGGACAGCCGGCCGCGCTGGGCGACACCACGGTCACCCTGGTCGAGGGGGGTTCCTTCTGCGTGTGCGCCCGTAACGGCGACATCCTGCAGGGCGGGTCCCAGGGCGTCTACCACGCCGACACCCGGCTGCTGTCGCGCTGGGAGCTGCGGGTGGACGAGCTGCCCGTGGAGGGCCTGCGGGTGGTCTCGGGCGAGCCGTACCACGCGACGTTCGTCGGCCGGGCCGGACCGCGCCCGGGGCGGGCCGAGAGCACCCTGCTGGTGATCAGGGACCGCTACGTCGGCGGCGGCCTGCGCGAGGACCTGACCCTGCGCAACCTCTCCGACGAGCCGGCCGGGTGCGTGGTCGCCCTGCACGTCGGCTCCGACGTGGCCGACCTGTTCGAGGTGAAGGCCGGACGGGTCCGGCACGTGAGCGACGTGGAGACGACCGCCGACCGGTCCGGGCTGCTGATCGTCTCGGCCTGCCGCGGGCGGGGCACCAGGGTGGTGGCCGACCCCGCGCCGTTCGCCGGGCCCGGCCTGCTCGTCTTCCGCGTCCTGGTGCCCGCGCGCGGCGAGTGGACGGCCGGACTGCAGGTCAACCCGATCCTGGAGGGCGAGGAGTCGCCCGGCCGCTTCCCCGCCCACCACCCGCTGGAGCACGCCGAACCGGTCAGGCGCCGCGTCGACTGGGAGCGCCGCAGCCCGGTGATCACCACCCCGGACCGGTTCCTGTCCGCCGTCCTGGAACGTTCCAGGAAGGATCTGGGGGCGCTGCGGCTCTTCGAGCCGGACCGGCCCGACGATCCCCCCACGATCGCCGCGGGCGCGCCGTGGTTCATGACCCTGTTCGGCCGCGACTCGCTGCTCACCTCGTGGATGGCGCTCCTGATGGACCAGTCGCTCGCGCTGGGCACGCTGCGCCGCCTGGCCAGGCTGCAGGGCACCGTCAGCGACCCGCTGACCGAGGAGGAGCCGGGCAAGATCCTGCACGAGCTCCGCTTCGGCAGGCAGGGCGGCGCCTCGCCGTACGCGGGCCGCGCCTACTACGGCTCGGTGGACTCCACCCCGCTGTTCGTGATGGTCCTGGGCGAGCTGGGCCGCTGGGGCGTGCACGACGAGGCCGTGCAGGAGCTCCTGCCCTACGCCGACGACGCCCTCGACTGGATCCGCAGGTCGGCCGACCCCTTCCTGTCCTACCGCCGTAAGACCGACCACGGGCTGGCCAACCAGGGATGGAAGGACTCCTTCGACGGCGTCAGCTTCGCCGACGGCACCCTGGCCCGCGCCCCCATCGCGCTGGCCGAGGTCCAGGGCTACGTCTACGCCGCCTACCTCGCGCGCGCCCACTTCGCCGCCAAGGCCGGGCAGGCCGCCCTGGAGGCGCAGTGGACCTCCCGCGCGGGCCGGATCAGGGACGCCTTCAACGAGCGCTTCTGGCTGCCGGACCGGGGGCACTACGCGGTCGCGCTGGACGGCGCCGGGCGCGCCGTCGACAGCCTCGCCTCGAACATGGGCCACTGCCTGTGGACCGGCATCGTGGACGAGGACCACGCCGGCCGGGTGGCCGAGCAGCTGCTCTCACCCCGGATGTTCACCGGGTACGGGGTGCGCACCCTGGCCGGCGACATGGGGGCCTACAACCCGATGAGCTACCACAACGGCTCGGTCTGGCCGCACGACAACGCCCTGATCGCGGCGGGCCTGATGCGCTACGGCTTCGAGCGGGAGGCCGGCCGCATCACCTACGGCCTGCTGGACGCGGCCGAGGCGTTCGGCTGGCGGCTGCCCGAGCTGTTCTGCGGGTTCGACCGGGCCGAGTTCACCTGGCCCGTGCCCTACCCGTCCTCGTGCTCACCGCAGGCCTGGGCCGCCGCGGCCCCGATCCAGCTCCTGCGCAGCATGCTGCGGTTCGACCCCTCGATATCCGGCGGGCACCTGCGGCTCTGCCCGGCCGACCTGGAGGGCCTGCGGATCGAGGGGCTCTCGCTCGCGGGCTCCGACGTCACGATCGAGGTGGGCGCCACCGGCGCGTCCGTCCGCGGCCTGCCCGAGGGGATCACCCTGATCGAGGAGCCGCGCGGCCCGCCGGCCAGGGCGATGTGGCCGGCCCACTGACGCGCGCGTCCCCGCGCGTCCCCGCTGTTCCCGTGTCCTGTCCGTCCTTCCGTGTCCTTCCGTGCCCTTCCGTGCCCTTGCAGGTGAGGTGGCCATGCTCTCTTCCACAGACATCCCGGACCGGTCCGGCTGCATGCGCGTCCTGCTGGTCGCGCCGCCCTGGTACGACGTGCCGCCCCGCGGCTACGGGGGCATCGAGACGATGGTGGCCGGTCTCGCCACCGGGCTGACCCGGCGCGGGCACGACGTCACGCTGATCGGGGCGGGCCGCGCGGGCACGCCCGCGCGTTTCCTGGCCACCTACGGGCGGGCGCCCTCCGAGCGGATCGGCGAGTCGCTGCCCGAGGTGCTGCACGCGGCCAGGGCCCACGCGATGAGCGCGGGGCTGGCGGTGGACGTCGTCCACGACCACTCCCTGGCCGGGCCGCTGTACGCGCCCGCCAGGTCCGTCCCGACCGTGGTCACCTGCCACGGGGAGGTCGAGGGCGAGTTCGGCGACTACTACCGGGTGCTCGGCGCCACGGCCTCGATGGTCGCCATCTCCGAGGCGCAGCGGCGCATCGCCCCCGACCTGAACTGGGTGGGGGTCGTGCACAACGCCGTCGAGGCCGGGGCCTTCCCCTACCGGGAGCGCAAGGAGGACTGGGTGCTCTGGCTGGGCAGGCTCAGCCGGGACAAGGGCGCGCACCTGGCCATCGACGCGGCCCGCGCGGCCGGGCGGCGCATCCTGCTCGCCGGCAAGCTCGTCGAGAGGAGCGAGCACGCCTACTTCGACGCCGAGGTCGGCCCCAGGCTCGGTCCCGACGCCGAGTACCTCGGGGAGGCCGGCACCGCCCGCAAGCGCGAGCTGATGGCGGCGGCCAGGTGCCTGATCTTCCCCGTCCTGTGGGAGGAGCCGTTCGGCATGGTCATGATCGAGGCCATGGCCTGCGGCACGCCCGTGGTCGCCCTGGGCAGGGGGGCCGTGCCCGAGGTGATCGTGGACGGGGTCACCGGCTTCGTCCGGAGCGACCCCGCCGGGCTTCCCGCCGCGATCGAGGCGGCGGGCACGCTCGACCCGCGCGCCTGCCGCTCGCGGGTGGAACGCTTCTTCAGCGTGGAGACGATGACCCGCGGCTACGAGGCGATCTACCGCAGGACGATCGCCGGGCTGCCCAGAAGGGCCGGGGAGAGCAGGGACCTGGCCCTGCCCGTCAACTAGCCCGCGCCCTATGTTGGATCACGGCACGGTGGACCACGACACGGTGGGACACCCGCGGCCGGCCGCGGGCCGGCCGCGTGAGGCGGGTTCGGCGAAGGGACGTTCATGGGTGAGTTCGTGCGGGTGGAGACGGACGGCGGGGTCGCGACGATCAGGCTCGACCGGCCGAAGATGAACGCGCTCAACCTGCAGGTCCAGCGGGAGCTGGCCGAGTGCGCCCGGCAGGTGGACACCGACGCGGGCGTGCAGGCCGTGGTCCTCTACGGAGGGCCGGTCTTCGCGGCCGGGGTGGACGTCAAGGAGATGGCCGGCATGTCGTACGCCGACATGGCGGCCCACTCGCGGGCCCTGCAGGACTGCTTCACCGCGGTGGCGCGGATCGGCAAGCCCGTGGTCGCCGCGGTGAACGGCTACGCCCTGGGCGGCGGCTGCGAGCTGGCGCTGTGCGCGGACGTCAGGATCGCCGGCGAGTCGGCCAGACTGGGCCAGCCTGAGATCCTGCTCGGCATCATCCCCGGCGCGGGCGGCACCCAGCGGCTGCCCCGGCTGATCGGCCCCTCCCGGGCCAAGGACCTCATCTTCACCGGCCGCCACGTGCCCGCCGCCGAGGCCCTGGCCCTCGGCCTGGTGGACCGGGTCGTCCCCGACGAGGAGGTGTACGCCGAGGCGCTCGCCTACGCGGGCCGGTTCGCCGGCGGCCCGGCCCTGGCGCTGCGCGCCGCCAAGCAGGCGGTCGACCACGGCCTGGAGACCGACCTCGACACCGGCCTGGAGATCGAGCGCCTGCAGTTCTCCGGCCTGTTCGCCACCGAGGACGCCAAGGCCGGGATGCGGGCCTTCTCCGAGAAGACGAAGGCGGAGTTCACCGGCCGCTGACAGAGCCGAGAGGCGCCGAGAACGCCGTAGGGCGCCGAAGGGCGCCGGGAGGACGGCCAGGGGTGTGGTGGGCGCCGGGTGGGAGCACCGGCGGCGCCCACGGGCCCCGGGCGGGCGCAGGGCGGGCACCGCCGGGCATCGGTGGAGGCCGCCGGGCATCGAGAGCGTCGCCGGGTCGCCGAGGGCCGTGAGCCTCGCGAGATTGGCCGGATAGATCCGGCATTGCCGGTATCGTGCCAGCATGGTGCGGTTGGTGAAGCGCGCGCTGGTGCCCGCCCGGCTGCGACGGGCGGTCCTCGGATGGTTCGACGCCCGGTACATCTCCAGGGCCGATCACCGGCAGGACGTCAAGGACGCGCTCTGGGAGGTCCGGACGCTGGCCAGGGAGGTCACCTCGCTGCGCGCGGAGGTCGCCGACCTGCGCGCGCAGGTGGCCCGGGTCCGGCCGGACCCGGCGCGGGCCGGGCGCTGGGACGACGCCCACCGGCTGGCCCAGGAGACCGCGGTCGCGCTGGAGGAGGTCCTCAGGAACGAGGTGCTGCTCTGGCAGGCCGTGGACCGCGTCACCGCCGAGCCGGACCGGGCCGCGGGACCCGAGCGGACCCCGGAACCGGCACGGACCCCGGAAACGGGACCCGTCCCGGAGCCGGAACGGGACCGGCGGGCCGCCGGAAGCGCCGGAAGCGGCGGAGGCACCCGGGCCACCGGGAGTGCCGGGAGCACCGGATGAGGGTGACCTGGACGGCCGACGGCGACACCTGGCGGATGGCCTTCCGGCTGGACGCCGAGGACGACGTCACCGGCCGGTGCGCCGACGGCCAGCCGCTGAGGCTGGCCACGAACTCCTTCCGGATCGAGCTCCCGCGGGCCCCGCGCGAGATCCACCCCGACCTGCTCGCCCTCGCCGCGTGGACCGTGGCGGCCCCGTGGACCCGGCGCAGGATCGTCTTCGACCGGCCTATCTCCGACGGCCTCGCCGGGGCGATCGGCGACGGCTGGGGGGTCGAGGCCGGTCCGACGGGTACGGGCGCGCGGTCCGGCGGCAGGCTGGCGATCTCCTACAGCGGCGGCGCGGACTCGGTCGCGGTGGCCGCGATGCTGCCGGACGCGCCGTTCGTGCACTTCCAGCGGGTCTCCCACCCGCGGGTGCCCAACCGCTGGACCCACTACCGCTCCGACGTGCTCGCCGAGCTGGCCGCCGCGACCGGTCGCGAGCTCACCGTGGTCCGCTCCGACCTGGAGTTCACGCTCGCCGAGCCGCGGCCCGGCTACCCCGAGCACCACGCGGTCGCCGCGGGCGCGCTGCTGATGGCCGACGAGCTCGACCTGGGCGGCCTGGCGTTCGGCTACGAGCTGGGGTCGCGCTGGCTGGGAGGCGACCGCTACCTGCTGCGCTACACCCCCGACAACCCCATGTGGGCCCCGCACGGAGCCTGGGGACGGGCGTTCGCCGCGGCCGGGGTGCACCTGGTGCTCCCGGTGGGCGGGGTGAGCGAGGCCGTCACGATGCGCCTGGCCCTGAACTCCGAGCTGCGCGGCCAGGTCCGCTGGTGCCTGCGCGGCGTCGGCGGCCCCTGCGGGACCTGCGGCAAGTGCCTGTACAAGGAGCTCATCCAGGCCGCCGTCGAGCGCCGCCCGCTGCGCACCACGATCACCGCGGGCCGCCCGGTCGCCCGCAGGTGGCAGGAGCCGCCGCCGTACGGGGGCCAGGAGATGATCGAGTACGGCTGCGCCCGGGTGCCCGGGGTCGAGGACACGGTCTTCGGCGCGGCGGCGCGGTACCTGGGCGCGACCGAGTCCTCCACCGCCTGGCTGGAGCGCTGCTACCCGCCCGCGATCGAGGAGATCCCCGAGCCGTGGCGCGGCCGGGTTCGCGACTTCATGACGGGGGAGATCGGTCTCATGAGCGAGGACGAGGCGCGGCGCGTCGAGACGTGGGGGGTGGCGTGAAGGTCTACGTCTCGGTCGACATGGAGGGCGTCAGCGGGCTGACCGACCCCGAGGAGATGCACGCCGGAGGGCGCGGCTACGAGCGCGGCTGCGAGCTGATGACCGCGGACGCCAACGCGGTCGTGGCCGGGGCGTTCGACGGGGGCGCCACCGCCGTGCGGGTCAACGACGCCCACGGGTCGACCAAGAACCTCAGGATCGACCTGCTCGACGAGCGGGCGACCCTGCTGCGGGGGCCGGGCAAGCCGCTGCGGATGGGCGAGGGGCTCGACGCGAGCCACCGGGCGGCCTGCTTCGCCGGCTACCACGCGCGGGCCGGCGTCCGGCACGGCGTCCTCAACCACACCTGGATGGGCAGGGAGATCCACAACGTCCACCTCAACGGCGAGGTGTGCGGCGAGATCCGCCTGGTCGCCTCCTTCGCGGGGTCGCTCGGCGTGCCGGTGGCCCTGGTGACCGGGGACGAGGCGGCCTGCGAGGAGGCCAGGGAGCTGCTCGGCGACGTGGAGACCGTCGCGGTCAAGCGGGGCGTCGACCGGTTCGCCGCCGAGCTGCTGCCGCCCGCCGTCGCCCAGGCGCGCATCCGCGAGGCCACCGCCCGCGCGCTGGGACGGCTGGCCGACTTCCGCCCGTACGCGCCCGAGCCGCCGTTCACCCTCGGCATCGAGTGGAACTCCACCGCGATCGCCGCGGGGTGCGCGCTGGTGCCCGGCGTGACGGCCGCGGGCCCCCGGCACACCGAGTTCACCACCGACGACTTCTCGCAGATCATGTCCCTGATGGGCATCTTCGCCATGATCGGCGGCCAGGTCGCCTGCCGCAGCGGCGTGTACGGCTGATCCCGCGATGCCCTCCCCGGTGCCCCCGGCCTCTACGCTTCGACCACCCCCTTTGCGGCCTTTCTCGTGATCCCCCTCTTCCCGGACGTCTCCAGCCCTCCACCCCCGGACGTCACCCCGAACCTCCACCCCGAACGTCCTCCACCGGACGGATCCCCGTACCCGACCACGACCACGACGGTGCCCGATGCCCCTGACGACCGCCGATGAGTGACGAGACCGGCGACTCCCCTCCCGTCCCCCCCGCTCCCCCCGCTCCCTCCGCGCCCGCTCCCTCCGGTTCCGCGCCGGAACGCGCCCCGGGCGGGTCCGCCGGTGGCCTGACGCGCAGGGCGCTGCTGGTCGGCGTGGGCGCGGCCGGGGGCGCCGGGGCCATGTTCGCGGCCATGGGCGCCCTGGGCCTGGCCCCGGACTCCCAGGACCGGAACTACACGCCCCCGCAGCCCTCCGACTTCGCCCTCGGCGGCAGGGCGGCGGCCAGCGTGGTCGTCCTCGGCGCCGGTGTCGCCGGGCTGACCTGCGCGTACGAGCTGGGCAAGGCCGGGTACGACTGCACGGTCCTGGAGGCGTCCGACCGGGTGGGCGGCAGGAACCTCACGCTGCGCGCGGGCGACCGGCTGGACGAGCTGGGCGGCGCGACGCAGACGGCCGGGTTCGGCGAGGGTGTCTACTTCAACGCCGGGGCCGGGCGGATCGCGCCGTGGATGGTCACCATGGACTACTGCCGCGAGCTGGGCGTCCCCATCGAGACGTTCGTCAACAACAACGCGTCGGCGTACGTCTACACGCGGGGCATGACCGCCCCGGTGCGGGCCCGCGCGGCCCGCGCGGACCTGTACGGCCACGTCGCCGAGCTGCTGGCCAAGGCGAGCGACGCGGGCGCGCTGAACCGCCGCCTCACCGCGGACGACCGCGAGCGGCTCGCGGAGTTCCTGCGGCGCTTCGGCGACCTCGGCCCCGACCTGTCCTACCGGGGCTCCACCCGCCGGGGCTTCGAGACCTGGCCCGGGGTGGGCGAGGGCGTGCCACTGGGGGCGGCGCCCTCGCTGCGCCAGGTGCTCGCCGCGGGCACCGGCAGGGCCGTCACCATGGACTTCGGCTACGACCAGGCCACGCCGATGTTCCAGCCGGTGGGCGGCATGGACGGCATCGTCACCGCGCTCGCCGACGCGGTCGGGCGCGACCGGATCAGGACGGGCACGCCGGTCACCGGCATCAGGAACCTGCCCGACGGCGTCGAGGTCACCCACCCCGGCGGCGTCGTCCGCGCCGACTACTGCATCGCGACCCTGCCGCCCCACCTGCTGGCCCGGCTGCCGCACAACCTCGGCGCCCCGGTCACGGCCGCGCTCCGCACCCCCGTCCCGGTCTCCGCGGGCAAGATCGGCCTGGAGTACGGCAGGCGCTGGTGGGAGACGGACGACCGCATCTACGGCGGCGTCACCGAGACCGACCTGGACATCACCCACATCTGGTATCCCTCGCACGGCTACCACTCGCGCGGCGGCCTGGTCGTCGGCTACTACAACACCGAGGAGAACGCCGACCGGTACGCCGGGCTCACGCACGAGGCCCGCCGCGCCCGCGCGCTCACCCAGGGCAAGAAGATCCACGGCGAGAAGTACCGCGCCGAGCTGCGCTCCAGCGTCTCGATCGCCTGGCGGCGCAGGCCGCACGTGGAGGGCGGCTGGGTGCGGTGGCCCTCCTACACGGGCGCCTTCACCCTGCTGCAGCAACCGGCCGGCCGGGTCCACTTCGCCGGTGACTGGCTCACCCACCTGATCGCCTGGCAGGCGGGCGCGATGGAGTCCGCGCGCAGGACGGTCACCGAGCTGCACCACAGGGTGCTGCGGGCGACCTCCTGACCGGTCGCCGTACCCGCGACCCGGAGGTCCTCCGCGCCGTCAGCGCCGCCCGCGCCGTCCGCGGCCCGCGTCACGCGCTCCGCCGCCGTAAGGTCTTCGGTGCGGAGCCCGTCGGTATGGGAGGGGCTCCCGGTACGGAGGAGTGAGGGGGCCGACGGCGATGGCGATCGGGACGTTGGACTGGACGAGTGCCGGGAAGCGGCCGGACCTGCTGGCCGAGCCGGTGGCGCGGGCGGTCGCGGAGCTGGCGGGACGAGACGGTGCAGGGGACGTCACCGTCGCCGAGATCGACCCGGAACTGGCCGACACCGCGGCCTTCTGCGAGCGCTACGGCGTGGACCCGGGCGAGTCGGCCAACTGCGTCATCGTGGCCGCCAGGCGGGCCGGGGAGACCCGCTACGCGGCGTGCCTGGTCCTGGCGACCACGAGGGCGGACGTCAACGGCGTGGTCCGGCGCCACCTGGACGCGCGGAAGATCTCGTTCGCGCCGATGGACGACGCGGTCACGCTGACCGGGATGGAGTACGGCGGGATCACCCCGCTCGGGCTGCCCGCCGGCTGGCCGGTGCTGGTCGACGAGGCGGTGGCGGCCCACCCGGCGGTGGTGATCGGCAGCGGTGTCCGCCGCTCCAAGCTGGCCGTGCCCGGTTCGCTGCTGGCCGGACTGGGAACCGCACGGGTTCTCGGCCTGGCGAACCGAAGCGAAAATGAGATTAAGTGAGAGAAGGAATCGGGAAACCGTCGGGGTTCCATGGACGTTGTTCAGTCGGAGAATGTGGCCCGATGGTTCATCTCGTGGGCGGGGTCTAAGCCGATATGGTGCTTCATGCCATGAATCAGGACGACCGATTGGGTCCTTACCGACTGCTGAGGCGGCTCGGCGAGGGCGGTATGGGCGTGGTGCACCTCGCGGTGGATCCGCAGGGCCGTCAGGTGGCCGTCAAGGTTCTGCGCGCCGAGGTGGCCGGTGACGACGTCGCCCGCCGCCGCCTCTCGCGCGAGGTCGAGACCATGCGCCGCGTGCGCAGCGAGTACATCGCCGAGGTCCTCGACGCCGACGTGACCGGTCACCGTCCCTACATCGTGACGCGCTACGTCCCCGGCCGCCCGCTGGACGAGGTGATCAAGCAGGACGGGCCGATGGAGCTGCCCGCGCTGCTGCGGGTCGCGCACGGCGTGGCCTCGGCGCTGGCCGCGGTCCACTCGGTCGGGGTGATCCACCGCGATCTCAAGCCCGGCAACGTGCTGATCCTGGACGGCGATCCGGTCCTCATCGACTTCGGCATCGCGCAGGCGGTCGACGCCACCCGCCTCACCCAGACCGGCATGTTCATCGGCACCCCCGGCTACCTCGCCCCCGAGATCATCGAGGGGCACGAGGCCGGCCCCGAGGTCGACGTGCACGCGTGGGCGGGCACCCTGGTCTTCGCCGCCACCGGCCAGCCGCCCTTCGGCAAGGGCACGCTGGAGATGATCTTCTACAACATCACCGCGGGCAAGGCGAACGTCGACGCCGTCCCGCAGCCGCTCCAGCCGGTGCTGCGCGCCGCGCTCCAGCGCGACCCGTCCAGGCGGCCCCCGGCCGCCGAGCTGGCCGCGCAGGTGGCGCGCCTGCTGCCGTCCACCGGCAGGCACCCCGTGCCCGACGAGATCAGCACGGTCGCGGCGTTCGACGACCAGGTCCGCGGCTCCGGCGTGTTCGGCGCGACCGGCGTCCCCGGCCAGCCCGGCGGTCAGGGTGTCCCCGGTGTGCCCGGTCTGCCGTCCGGCGTTCCCGGCACGTCGGGCGCGTGGCCCGGCGCGGGGACCCCGGGGACCGGTGGCCGGGGCGAGACGGACGGCGACCCGGGCGACGTGCCGACCCCGGTGGCCTCCCGGCTGTCCGTCCCGCACCCCGTCGTGCCCCCGCCGACCCCGGCGGCCCAGCCCCACGAGTACGTCTCGCTGCTCGGGCAGGACCAGGCCGACCCGTGGCCCACCCGCCGGGTGACGCCGGAGGAGCTGCGCCAGGCCGCCGAGGCACAGCGCTCCTCCCACGACCTGCCCACCGGCATGCTCGCCCCCGAGGACGTCCCCACCCGCACCCCGGGCGCGGCGCCCGGAACGCCGGCAGGCGGCCCGGCGGCCACGACGCCCGTCCCCGACGGGGACATCCCCACCCAGCGCGTCCGGCCGCAGGACCTGCAGGACTACATCCGCCGCCACGGCGACCCGCAGGGGGCGCCGGGCCCGCGGGACCGGCCGAGGGACCGTTCCGGCACACAGGCGGGCACGCAGGCCGGCGGGGCGGCGCCCGAGGCCGGTCCGCCGCCCTACCTGCACCCCCAGCCGTTCGAGCAGCAGACCCCGCACCGGCCGCGTCCCGCCGTGCCGCCGCCCTACCCCTACCCGCACCCCCAGCCGCAGCAGTACCCCCAGCACCCCCAGCATCCCTACCAGCACCAGCCCGTCACGCAGTCCCCGGCGCCCACGCCGCTGCATCCCGGACAGCGACCGGGGAACGCGTTGCAGCGTTCCAAGGCGTACGGGGTGGCGAGCCTGCTGATGCTGGCCGTCATGACGGTCGCGGCGGTCCTCGCCCCGGTGCTCGTCGCGGCGGTGGTGATCCCGGCGGTGATCCTGCTGCGCGCCGCCGACATCGCCCAGCCGGTGTTCAACGGGCGCAGGGCCGCGGCGGCGGCGGCGACCGACGTCCTGCGGGTGCTCGGCCGGCCGGCCGAGCTGGCGAAGTCGATCGGCATCACCGTCGCCCTCGTGCCGTACGCGCTGATCCTCGGACTGCCGGTGACGCTCCTGCTCACCGTGCTGGTCGGGCGGATGCCCACCACCAACGCGCTGAGCTGGGGCGCCGCCGTGGCGCTCTGGACCGTCTGCGCCGGACCCGGCGTGGAAGGCCCCGGCCGCCAGATGCGACGTACGCTGGCATCACTGCTGCCGTCGCGCGGCGCGGCCATGGTCGCCGCCGCGGTGCTGGCCGCGGTGACGGTGGCGGTGCTCTTCGTGGCGAGCGGCACGGTGGGCGGTGGAGCACGGAAGGCGGTGTGGGCGCCGGTCGACGTCACATGGGTGGTACACGAACTGGACGACCTACGAGAGAAGGCGGCGTGATGACGGGGGACACGCGGGCGCCCGAGAGACTGGGGCCGTACCGGCTGCTGAGGAAGATCGGCGAGGGCGGCATGGGCGTCGTCCACCTCGGTCTCGACGAGGACGGGCGCGAGGTGGCCGTCAAGGTCCTGCACCCCCACGTGGCCGCCGACCTCAAGGCCCGCGACCGGCTCACCCGCGAGGTGGAGACCATGCGGCGGGTGCGCAGCCCGCACGTCGCCGAGGTGCTCGACGCCGAGCTGACGGCCAGGCAGCCCTACATCGTGACCCGGTTCGCCCCGGGCCGCACTTTGGAGGAGACCGTCCTGCAGGACGGCCCGCTCCCCGACGACCAGGTCATCCGGCTGGCGCGGGGCATGTGCGCGGCCCTGGTGGCCATCCACGCCGCCGACGTCATCCACCGCGACTTCAAGCCGTCCAACGTGATGATCGTCAACGGTGACCCGCTGGTCATCGACTTCGGCATCGCGCACCTGGTGAACGCCACCCGGCTGACCCAGACCGGCATGTTCGTCGGCACGCCCGGCTACCTCGCCCCGGAGATCATCCGGGACTCGGAGATCACCCAGGCCGCCGACGTGCACGCGCTGGCCTCGACGGTCTTCTTCGGCGCGACCGGCAAGCCGCCGTTCGGCACCGGCAGCTTCGAGGTCGTCTGCTTCAACATCATGGAGGGCCGGGCCAACATCGACCTGGCCCCGGCGTGGCTGCGGGGCTGGCTCAGGCGGGCGCTGGCCGTCGACCCGGCGGCCCGGCCGGCCGCCGTCGAGCTGCTGCGGCTGGCCCGCGACCTGGACCCGGCGGTGACGGCGTTCCAGGAGACCCCGCCCACCTCGGTCCTGGACGGCGGCGGGACCAGGGTCCTCGACGCCGACGGCACCAAGGTCCTGGACGGCCAGGCCCCGCCCCCGCCCGTCAACGGCACCCGGGCGCTGCCGCAGGACGCCTCGGGCTACTCCGACCTGCTCCCGCCGGTGAGGTACGCCGAGCCGGAGCGGCGTGAGCGCCGGCCCCGGCAGGAGCGCGGGCAGGCGTCCGGCTCGGTGGCGCCCTCGCCGTACACGCCGGCCGCCGATCCCTCGCGGCCTCCGCCGTACGTCCCGGCCCCGCCCTCGGCGCAGGCCAGGGCGGCGGCCCCGCCGCCCTACCCCGACCAGCGGGTGGCCGGGTACCCGGCCCCGCCGCCGAGCGGCCAGGCGAGGCCGTACCCGCCGCCGGAGCGGTCGCGGCCGCACGTCCCGACGCAGCCCTCGGGCCGCGCGCAGCCCGCGCCCCGCACCCCGCCCCGGGAGCGCTACCGTGCGGCCCACCCGCTGGCCGGGATGCTGCTGCTGACGATCCTCGTGGCGCTGGCCTGCGTGCTGCCGGTGGTGGTGGGCGTGTTCGCCGTGGCCGCGGCGCTCTGCCTGCGGGTGGGCGAGTACCTCTTCGCCGACCTGGCCCAGCGCCGCTCCATCCGGGGCAACAGCGCCGGAGACCCCCTGCTCGCGCTGGTCGGCACGCCGTGGGCGCTGATCAGGTCGGCGTTCGCGACGGCGATCACCGCCGGAGTGTCGATCATGCTCGGCATGTGCGTGTGGGGGTTCCTGGTCTACGCCGGCGACATGAACAGGAACTTCGCCGCCGCCTACGCGGCCGGTGCCTTCGTGGCCGGGCTGTTCCTGCTGCCCGGCGGCGGCAAGCCCAGGAAGGCCGTCGCCCGCACGCTGAGCGCGGTCATCCGCAGCCCCGGCGCGGGCATGGTGACCACGATCGTCCTGGGCACGCTGGCGTTCTTCGCGGTGATGGCCGCGCTGAGCGTGGTCCCGTCCTTCGAGCCGTGGCAGAACCCGACCGACGCCGTCAAGGACCTCACCGACCAGTGGCGGCGGTCGGCGAACGAGGGCGCGATGGGCGCGTTCGACCTCGTCACCGGGCTGGTGGACGACCTGATGAAGAGCCTCGGCCTGGGGTTCCTGACGTTCTGGAAGTGACGGCTCCGGTACCCGCGGTCGTCCCCGCAGGGCACGTCCGCCCGGCGTGCCCGTTCCGGGGTCCGGGCGGTCCCGGCCCGCGCGTCCGCCCGGTGCCCGATCCACGTCCGGCGCGGACGTTCGCGGCCCGCACCCGGTGCGGGATCGGCCTTCCTGCGGCACGATGGAGGGGACGAGCCGAAGGAGTCGCATGGTCGCGCCGGACGGTGAGAAGCTCGGTCCGTACCGCCTGTTGTCGAAGCTCGGCGCCGGAGGGTTCGGCGAGGTCCACCTCGCGCTGGACCCCGGCGGGCGCACGGTGGCGGTCAAGATCCTGCATCCGCACGTGGCGGCCGACGAGACGGCCCTGACCAGGCTCGCCCGCGAGGTGGAGACGATGCGGCTGGTCCAGGGCCCGTACGTCGCCGAGGTCCTGGACGCCTCGCTGACCGGGGCCCGACCGTACCTGGTCACCCGTTACGTGCAGGGCCGGCCGCTCAGCGCGGTGATCGCCGCGGACGGGCCGGTCGGCGGTGACGACCTGACGAGGCTGGCCCGTGGCCTGGCCGAGGCGCTGGCCGCGGTGCACGCGGCCGGGGTGGTGCACCGCGACCTCAAACCCGCCAACGTGATCCTGGCCGACGGCGAGCCGGTGGTCATCGACTTCGGGATCGCCTGCGCGCTCGACTCGCCCTCGGTCACCGCCTCGGGGGCCGTGCTCGGCACGCCCGGCTACCTGGCGCCCGAGGTGCTGGAGGGCACCGGGTCCGGCGCCGAGGCCGACGTCTTCGCCTTCGGCGCGACGCTGGCGTACGCGTCCACCGGGCGGCACCCCTACGGGACGGGCCCGGCGTCGGCGATCGGCTACCGGGTCGTCCACCGTCCGCCGGACCTGGAGGGCGTCCCCGGGTGGCTGGAGCCGCTGTTGCGGGAGTGCCTGCTGCGCGATCCGGCCGCCAGGCCGCCCGCGGACGCGCTCCTGGCCCGGCTCGGCGTCGCCCCGCCCCCGCGGCCGGTGGTCGCGGAGCCGCGCGGGCGGTGGTCCCGGGGCGCGGGCGAGGCCGCGGTGCACGGCCTGGTCACCCGCGAGTGGCGGCCGGGCCGCCGTCCGCCCGCGGGGAGGCCCTCGCCCGAACAGGCCGCCGAGCGCCGCAGGGCCGTCCTGCACCGCCGCTGGGTGGTGGGCACCGGCCTGCTCGTCTCGCTGGCGGCGGCCACCGCCTCCGACCCGCTGCCCGAGGTGTCGCTGCTGTTGCTGACCGGGTACGGCTCGGTGCTGCTCGCCGACGCCGGGATCGCCCTGTTCGCCCGGCGGGACCGCGGGCGCCTGGCCGTGGACCTGGCCGCGGCGGCCGGGACCGTCGCGCTCTGGGCGGTCCTCGGCACGTTCTTCAGCACCCTCACGCTGGCGCTCGCGCTGGGGACCGTGGTCTTCGTGCTGGTCGCGATCCTGATCGCCGGTTGAGCCCGCCGGCGACACCCGGGGGCACGCGCCACCACCGGAACATAGTTCGGTATGGTAGGGAGGTGGCCGCCGGGGAAGGTTCCGGCGGTCCGGGGCGAGCCGTGCAACCTGGCGGTTTGCGCCTAAGCTACCGATGGGTAACATAATCTCGGGAGGCCGGGACGGGGCATGTCCCGACCGGGTCACCCGCTGCCACACCGCCTCCGGGCACGTGGCAGTCTTGGCACCGCGTGCACGTGCCCCGCGTGCACGTACCGAGCCGGCGTCAACCGCAGCGACGCGGTGGCGTACGCGAACACGGGAGGTCGGCCACCGGCCATGAACATCGTCGTCTGCGTGAAGCAGGTCCCCGACACGGCGACCGAGCGCAAGCTGAAGTCCGATGACAAGACGCTCGACCGCGACGCCGCCGACGGCGTCATCAACGAGCTGTGCGAGTACGCGGTCGAGGAGGCGCTGCGCCTGAAGGAGGCCCACGGTGGTGAGGTGACCGTCCTCACCATGGGTCCCGACAAGGCGAGCGACACCATCCGCAAGGCCCTGGCCATGGGCGCCGACAAGGCCGTCCACCTGGTGGACGACGCGCTGCACGGCTCGGACACGCTGGGCACCTCCCACGCCCTGGCACAGACCCTCAAGAAGATCGGTTTCGATCTGGTCGTGCTCGGCTCGGAGTCGACCGACGCCCGCACCGGCGTCCTCGCCGCCATGCTGGCCGAGCGCCTGGGCGTGCCGCAGCTCACCTTCGCCAACCAGGTGGAGGTCGACGGGAGCGCCATCTCCATCCACCGCGTCACCGACTACGGCTACGACCGGGTCGAGGCCTCGCTGCCCGCCGTGATCTCCGTCGTGGAGAAGATCAACGAGCCGCGCTACCCGTCCTTCAAGGGCATCATGGCCGCCAAGAAGAAGCCGGTCGAGAAGCTCGGCGTCGCCGACGCCGAGATCGACGCCTCCCAGGTGGGCCTGGTCAACTCCTGGAGCGAGGTCGCCGACTTCGAGGCCGCCCCGGCGCGCGCGGCCGGCACCGTGGTCAAGGACGAGGGTGACGGTGGCGTGAAGGCCGCCGACTTCCTCGCGTCGAAGAAGTTCGTCTGAGAGCGGGGGTAGCTGGAAATGTCTGAGGTTCTCGTTCTGGTCGAGCATGTCGAAGGCCAGGTGAAGAAGGTCACCCTGGAGCTGCTGACGCTCGCCCGCAGGCTGGGCACCCCGTCGGCGGTCTGGACCGGGGCGGGCTACTCCCCGCAGGCCCAGGCCAGGCTGGCCGAGTACGGCGCGGAGAAGATCTACCTGGCCGACTCCGCGGAGGTCGCCGACTACGTCGTCGCCCCCAAGGCGGAGCTGCTGGCCCACCTGGTGACCGAGAAGTCCCCGGTCGCGGTGCTCGTCGCCGCCACGGCCGAGGCCAAGGAGATCGCCGGGCGCCTCGCCATCAAGACCGACTCCGGCGTGCTCACCGACGTGGTGGGCATCGAGGAGGGCCTGGTCGCCGACCAGTCCATCTTCGGCGGCGGCGTCAACGTCCGCTCCCGGGTGACCAAGGGCATCCCGATCATCGCGGTGCGTCCCAACGCGACGCCGGTCGAGGCCTCCACCGGCGCGGGGACCGAGGAGCAGGTCTCCTTCACCGTCTCCGACGCCGCCAAGAGCGCCAGGATCGTGGAGCGGGTCAAGGAGGACAAGGGCGCGCGTCCGGAGCTCACCGAGGCCGCGATCGTGGTCTCCGGCGGCCGGGGCGTGGGCTCGGCGGAGAACTTCTCGATCATCGAGGAGCTCGCCGACTCGCTCGGCGCGGCCGTCGGCGCCTCCCGCGCCGCGACCGACGCCGGCTGGTACCCGCACCAGTTCCAGGTCGGGCAGACCGGCAAGACCGTCTCGCCGCAGCTCTACATCGCGGCGGGCATCTCCGGGGCCATCCAGCACCGGGCCGGCATGCAGACCGCCAAGACGATCCTCGCGATCAACAAGGACCCGGAGGCGCCGATCTTCGAGCTCGCCGACTTCGGGGTCGTGGGCGACCTGCACCAGATCGTCCCGCAGCTGACCCAGGAGGTCGGCAAGCGCAAGTGATCGGCCTCACCCGGAGGGCCGGACGGTGCGGACCGTCCGGCCCTCCGGCGTGTGCGGCCGGCATGTACGGCCGGCATGTGCGGCCCCTCCGGCAGGTCCCTCCGGTAGGCGGCCCCTTCCGGAGGGTGCGCCTCCGGAGGGTGCGCCTCGGGCCGGTGCCTTCCGGGCCGCCGGGGTGTTCTCTCAGGCCGCCATGGACAGCTCGCGCGGGGCGGTCCGCGCCGGAGCGGGCAGGGCCGTCGCGCGGAAGCGGGGCAGGAACCAGGCGAGCGCGGCGATCAGGACCCCGAGCACCACGGCGATGCCGAGGCCCGCCCTGAGCGTGGCCACGTCGGCCAGAAGGCCGATGAGCACCGGCCCCAGCAGCAGCCCCGCGTACCCCATGGCACCGGTCTGGGCGATGGCCGGCCCGGGATCGGTGGTCGCGCCGCCCGCCAGCGACATCGCCATCGGCGAGACCGTCGCCACCGCCACGCCCACGAAGAGCATGGCCGAGAGCGCGACGAGCGCCGTCGGGGCGGTGAGGACCACACCGAAGGTGGCGGCGGTGGCCAGGCCGGAGGCGACCATCATGCCGCGGGCGCCGAACCGGGCCCGGACGCGGTCACCGGCCAGCCGCCCGGCCAGCATGCCCGCCTCGAAGATCGGGTAGCCCAGCGCGGCGGCCGCCTCGGTGGCGCCGAGCACGTCGCGCAGGTATAGACCGTTCCAATCGGCGACCGTTCCCTCCACCATGAACGCGCAGAAGGCAATCACGCCGAGCAGGTAGACCACCGGCGGCATCCGCCTGCCGGAGGCCCGTGCGGCGCCGCGGCCGGGGGAGAGGGCCGGGTCGGGCAGGCAGGTACGGCCGGCGAAGGCCGTCGCCGGGAGCGCGAGCAGGGCGACCAGGGCCAGGTGGACCGTGACCGGGAGTCCCGCCGCGATGGCCGCGGCGCCCAGCAGGCCCGCGGAGATCGCCCCGGCGCACCAGCCCGCGTGCATGCCGTTCATCAGCGGGCGCCCGTAGGCGCGCTCGACCACCGATCCCTGCGCGTTCATCGCGACGTCCACCGCGCCGAACGCCATGCCGAACAGGGCGCTCGCGGCCAGGGCCAGCGGGAACGACGGCGCCAGGGCGAGCAGGACCAGGGTGACCGCGGTGAGGGGGGCCGCGACCCGCAGGACGCTCCGGCTGCCGACGCGCGCCATCACCACGCGCATGGACTGCATGGTGACGAGCGCCCCCAGGCCCCAGACGAGCAGGATGGCACCCACCGACGCCTCGGACAGGCCGAGTTTGTCGGAGAGCGCCGGGATGCGGACGGTCATCGATCCACAGAGCAGTCCGGCGAGCACGAATGTGAGAACCGCCCCGGTTCGAGCCGTCCTCAGGTCGCGGGTCATGACGAAGTCCTTTCAATACACGTTTTGACAAAGTGCGGAGCGGGCACAACAGAATCGGTCGCTTCCGCGCAGGCGGAAGCGACCGCCAATCCGTCGGAGGGCCGCACCCCGGCGGGGTGGGTGATCGATCGGCGAGGCCGTGGTCGGTCCGGCGAGGCATCCGGCAGCGGGCCCGGTCGACCCGGAAGACAGGGTCGTGACCGGCCCGGTGGGACGCCGGATCCGGCAGGAAGCCCGGCGGGCTTCGGACGATCAGTGCGGCAGGGCTCCGGTCAGGGGGCCAGCAGCGCCAGCAGACGCCTCTCCAGACGCGCGTAGTGCCCGGCGTCGTAGAGATCGGGGTCGTGACTGGCCACGTCCCACAGGCCCTCGCAGGCCAGGCGCACGATCTGCGCCGCCTCCGGATCCGGCTCGTCGCCGAGCCCCTCGCGGTGCCAGCGGGCCATCGCCGTCCGCAGCGGCGCGAGCAGGTAGGGGTTGCCCGAGGCGCCGGTCACCACGGCCCAGCGCCGTAACCTGCCGCTCTGCACGGCGGCGAACGTGGCCGCCAGGTAGTTCTTCGTGTAGGTGTCGTGGCCCTGCGCGGCGACGAGCTCGTCGAACTCCTCGATCAGGCGCTCCACCATGCCCTTGATCAGGGCTTCCTTGGTGCCGAAGTGGTAGAGCAGGCCGCCCTTGCTGCATCCGGCGCGCTCGGCCACGGTCGCCAGGGTGAGAGCCTGGGAGCCCTGGTCGCCGAGGAGATCCTCCGCCGCGTCCAACAGCTCTTCCCGTCTCATGAAAGCGACTGTACCGTCTGGACGGTTCAGTGGTCAACTCCGGGGGTGAGCTCCCCGACGGGCGCGGATACCCTGGGGAGGTTGACAGCCGACTTGGGGAGGGGAATGCGGTCGTGAAGTCCGCCTATCTCGATCACGCGGCGACCACGCCGATGCTTCCCGAGGCGATCGAGGCCATGACGGCCCAGCTCGGCCAGGTGGGGAACGCCTCCTCGCTGCACGCCGCGGGCCGCCGTACCCGCCAGGTCGTGGAGGAGTCGCGGGAGACCATCGCGGCCGCCCTCGGCGCCCGTCCCAGCGAGGTCGTCTTCACCTCCGGCGGCACCGAGGCCGACAACCTGGCGGTCAAGGGGCTGTACTGGGCCCGGCGCGCCACGGGTGCCCACAGGATCCTGATCAGCGCGGTCGAGCACCACGCCACCCTGGACCCGGCGCACTGGCTGGCCGACCACCAGGGCGCGACCGTCGAGCCGCTGGAGGTCGACGAGTTCGGCCGGGTGAGCCCGGACACGCTCAGGCAGGCCGTCGAGCGCGACCCCGCGAGCGTCGCCCTGATCAGCGTCATGTGGGCCAACAACGAGGTCGGCACCGTCCAGCCGGTCGAGGCGCTGGCCGGGACGGCCCGGGAGTACGGCATCCCCTTCCACACCGACGCGGTCCAGGCGGTCGGCCAGCTCCCGGTGTCCTTCGCCGACTGCGGGGCCGACGCGCTGACGCTCTCCGGGCACAAGGTCGGCGGGCCGATGGGCGTCGGCGCCCTGCTGCTGGCCCGGGGCGTCGATCCGGTGCCGGTGCTGCACGGGGGCGGCCAGGAGCGCGACGTGCGCTCCGGCACGCTCGACGCGCCCGCCGCCGCCGGTCTGGCCACGGCCGTGCAGATAGCGGTGGCCCGCCAGGCCGAGACCGCGGCCCGCCTGTCCGGGCTCCGCGACGACCTGATCCACCGGGTCCGCCTGGCGGTGCCGGACGTGATCCTCAACGGCGATCCGGTGAACCGCCTGCCCGGCAACGCACACTTCTCCTTCCCCGGCTGCGAGGGCGACGCCCTGCTCATGCTGCTGGACGCCAAGGGCGTGGAGTGCTCGACCGGCTCGGCCTGCTCGGCCGGGGTGGCGCAGCCCTCCCACGTCCTGCTCGCGATGGGCGCCGACGGCTTCCGGGCGCGCGGCTCGCTGCGCTTCTCCCTGGGACACACCTCGACCGAGGAGGACGTGGACCGGCTGGTGGAGGTCATCGGCCTCGCGGTCGAGCGGGCCCGCCGCGCGGGCCTGAGCTGACCCGGGCCTGAGCCGCTACGACGCCGAGCCGGTCAGGTGAGGAAGGGGGAGACGGCGATCCAGCCGGGGTCGGCGGTCACGTCGACCCGGGGACGGCCCTCCTCCCAGCCCTCGACCAGCTCCCTGGCGCGGACGGCCGCCTCGCTCAGCGGGTCGGCGTAGACGTGCAGCACCCGCTGTCCCTCGGCGCTCAGGTGCGCGGCCAGGACGGCGCGGCCGCTCAGCCGGCCGATCCACCCGGCGAGGCGTTCCTCGACGTCGCGCAGCGTCTCCAGCGACGAGCCCGCGGGCAGCCCTTCGGCGTCCCGGTGCGCGTACGGCAGCGTGATCTCGATGTGCTGGTCGAGCAGGGGGTGGTCGACCGGGCGGAGAGGGTGGCGGGCGGTGGCGACCAGGCGGGCACCGGAGGCGGTCCGCCCCTCCAGCAGCGCCCACTGCTCGTCCCGGTACCCGGAGGCCAGGTCGGCGACCACGCCCGGCAGGTGCACGGCGGGCACCGCGTCGATCGGCTCGTAGGCCGCGGCGGAGACGTCGCCCACCCAGCGGGCCACCTCGTCCTCACCGAGCAGCCGGTCCAGGGCGAGCAGCGCCGCCTCGGTACGGGTCTCCTCGTCCAGCAGGGTGAAGACCGGGTGATGGGCGACCACGTCGATCCGGGGGCTGCCGTGCGGGACGCGCAGCCCGAGCACCAGCCCGTCGAGCGCGAACTCGTAGCCGCCGACGTCGAGGACGAGGCCCGTCGCGTCCGGGACGGCCCGCCGGGACGGGTGGAACTCCCACGACCCGTCGGCGGGCTGGGCCGCCGCGGCCCAGCGGTGCGCGGTGGGACGCAGCTCCGGGTCACCGGCCGAGGTGACCACCAGGGCCCGTTCGGCTACCGGGCCGGGGACGATCTCCCAGACCAGCGAGGGGTGCACGACCCGTACCGCCGGGCCGATCCACTCGGCCAGCCGCCCGGTCTCGCCCGCGGCGGCCATCGCGTCCAGCTCGGGCCTGGCCTGTGCCCACCACGCCCAGAACTCGGCGATGCCGCCCGCGGGGTCGGGGGCGGGCTCGTTCCTCCGCCCGAACAGTCGCATGACCCCGGATTCTCCCAGCCCGCCGGGGCACCTGCCAACGCGGGTACGCTCAAGGGGTTATGAGTCTCCGTGTGCTTGCCGCCATGTCCGGCGGCGTCGACTCCGCCGTGGCCGCCGCCCGCATCGCCGATGCGGGCCACGACGTCACCGGCGTCCACCTCGCCCTCTCCGCCAACCCCCGCTCCCACCGCACCGGCGCCCGGGGGTGCTGCACGATCGAGGACTCGCGCGACGCCCGCAGGGCCGCCGACGTGATCGGCATCCCCTTCTACGTGTGGGACATGGCCGAGCGCTTCCAGCGCGACGTGATCGAGGACTTCGTCAGCGAGTACGCCGCCGGCCGCACCCCCAACCCGTGCCTGCGCTGCAACGAGAAGATCAAGTTCGAGGCGGTGCTGGACCGGGCCCTGGCCCTGGGGTTCGACGCGGTGGCCACCGGCCACCACGCCCGCATCGCCGACGGCGTGCTGAGCCGCAGCCCCGACCACGGCAAGGACCAGTCGTACGTGCTGGGCGTCCTGACCCGGCAGCAGCTCGCTCACGCGATCTTCCCGCTGGGCGACTCCACCAAGGCGCAGGTGCGCGAGGAGGCGGCGCGGCGCGGGCTCACGGTGGCCGAGAAGCCCGACAGCCACGACGTCTGCTTCATCGCCGACGGCGACACCCGGGGCTTCCTCGCCGACCGCCTCGGCGCGGCGCGGGGCCCGATCGTCGACGAGTCCGGCGAGGTGGTGGGCGACCACGAGGGCGCGTACGGCTTCACGGTCGGCCAGCGCAAGGGGCTGCGCATCGACCGCCCGGCCCCCGACGGCCGCCCGCGCTACGTGCTGTCCATCGAGCCGGTCTCCAACACGGTCACGGTCGGCCCGCGCTCGTCGCTGGAGGTCACCTCGATCGTGGCCGGGCGCCCGGTCTGGAACGGGCCGGTGGACGCGCCCCGCGAGCCGCTGGCCTGCACGGTCCAGCTCCGCGCGCACGGCGAGGTGTACGGCTGCCGGGCCCAGCTCTCCGGCGATCAGGTGCACATCACGCTGGACGCCCCGGCCACCGGGGTCGCCGCGGGCCAGGCCGCGGTGCTCTACCTCGGCGACACCGTGATCGGCTCCGCGACCATCGCCTCGGCCTCCTGAGCCCGCGGCCCGGTCACCGGGCCGGCGGGCGGAGGTTCGTCGCGCGGGTACGGTCTCCCGCCCCCGGGGTTCCCGCCCCGCGGGTCCCGGGTCCCCGGGGCGCCGGACGGGATCACGGCAGGGTGACCGACTCACCCGGCGGAAGGCGCCGCATGTCCGCGTGCTGGTGGTCCGACTCCATCGCCAGCCACCTGTCGACCATGCGGAGCCCGTCGTCGTTGAGCAGGCCGTCATGGGTGGAGAAGGCGCGGGCCGGGCGGACCTCGCGCAGGTAGTCGATCATCTCCCGGACCTTCATCCACGGGGCGTTGGCCGGCACCAGGAGGGTGGGCACCTCCATCTCCGGCACCGTGAACGCGTCCCCCGGGTAGAAGACCTCCTCGTCCACCATGAAGCCGACGTTGCCGATGATCGGCATGTCCGGGTGGACGGGGGCGTGCCACTCGCCGACGACCCGCACCCCGAAACCGGCCGCGTCGAAGGTGTCGCCGTCCCGTACCGTGTGGACCTTCGCGGGGAGGCCGGTCAGCGTGGCGGCCACCGCCTCGCCGGTCCAGATCTCCAGGGCGGGATCGGCCTCGGCCGCCCGGCGCAGCCGGTCGGCGTCCACGTGGTCGAAGTGCTCGTGGGTGATGAGCACGGCGCGGGCCCCGTCGAGCGCGGACTCCTCGCTGAAGGACCCCGGATCGATCACCAGGGCGGAGCCGTCCTTCTCCAGGCGTACGCAGGCGTGCCTGAACTTCGTGAGTCTCATCTTCCCAGGCTAGGGGGCCGGTTCCCGGGGAGCGCGGCCCGGTCGTGGCCGGGGCGCGCCCGGCCACGGTGCGTCCCGCGTCGCGGCCGGAAGGGGGCCTTCCCGGTCCCGGACGCAAGACGGGGCCGGCCCGGGACGCGGTACGCCCCGGGCACGGTACGTCACGGGTCCCGCCCGGGGGTGGGGTGCCCCCGGGCGGGACCCGGTCAGGTGAGTCAGGTGATCACGGCCGGAGCCGTGCCGCCGTCACCGCCCCAGACGTCCTCGTCCTCGACGAGCCAGGTGGACCGCTCGCGGTCCTGGTTCCCCTCGCCCGGCGAGCCGCCCATCGGCATGAACGGCATGCCGCCCATGCCCATACCGGTGCCCATGCCGGCGCCCCGCGTGCCGCCGACACCGTTGACGGCGTTGAGGCCGCCCCCGGCCCCGCCGGTGGTGGCGCCGTTGCCGACCCAGGTGCCCGGCCCGGCGCCGGTGGGGTTGTTCAGGCCGTTCGGCCCGTTCAGGCTGTTCGGTCCGTTCAGACCGTTCAGGCTGTTGGGGCCGAGCGAGGTGGTGGTCGGGCCCGTGCCGATACCCGGGCCGGTGCCGTTGTAGGGAGGCAGGCCGACACCCGGGCCGGTCCCGGGACCCGTCGGCACCGCCGGTGTCGTGGGCTCGAAGCCGGCCAGGTGGGTGGCGCGCGGGTCGTTCGGGTTCAGGCCGCCCTGCTGGTCGGGGGAGTACCCCGCCGGCAGGGTGCCGGTCCCCGGCTGTCCCGAGCCGGGACCGCCGACGCCCGGGTACCCCGGGTTGTTCCCGCCACCCGGCAGGCCCGCGCCGGGGTCGGTGACCCCCGGGTAGCCTCCCCCGCCGGGCAGGTTCCCCCCGCCCGGAAGGTTGCCGCCACCGGGAAGACCGCCCCCGCCGGAGCCGCCACCCGGATAGCCGCCGGGCAGGCCGCCCCCGCCGGAGCCGCCACCGGGATAGCCCGGCAGGTCGGGGCTGGAGTAGCCGCCCCCACCGCCGGGATAGGACCCGGAGCCTCCGGGATAGCCGCCGTACCCGCCACCGCCCGGGTAACCCCCGCCGGGCAGGCCTCCGCCGGGGATCCCGCCACCGGGCAGACCTCCGCCGGGGAGACCCCCGGGGAGACCTCCGGGGTAGTTCTGGCCGGTGAGCGCGGGGTCGGTCGGGGCGCCCAGGAGGGGCAGGTTCTTCTCCACGGTCGGCGGGATGTTGTTGTAGAGCTCGACCAGGTTCTTGTTGAGGTTCACCAGGTCGTCGCGGGCGAAGTCGTTGTTCGACTTGTTGGTGAACAGGACCGTGTTGCCGATCTTCCCGAAGGCGATGTCGTCCCCCGGGAGGATGTCGACCCCGTCGAGCATCGACCCCATCGACGGCCTCTGGACGGCGGCCTCGATGAACTGGGGGAGCACCTGTCCGCCGTAGTGGACCAGGGGCGGTCCGAGCTGGCCGCAGCGGTTGGCCAGCTCGTGAACCGTCCCGTGGACCAGCTGGAGCGCCTTCTGCGCCTCGATCGAGGCGTCACCGCTCCAGACCTGGGCGAGTTCACCGGCGACCTGCCGGAGCAGGGCGCGGCTCTCGCCCAGCGTGCTCGCCGCGGTCTTGTAGGTGTGGCCGGCCTCCTCGATGGCCCGGGGGTTGGTGGCCTCGAGCATCGACTTGATCTCGGCGGCGCCGTAGCCGCTGTAGTGGTCGCGGCTGCCGATGGCCGGTGCGCTCTCACCGTCGAACTTGATGTGGTGAATCGCGTGGTCGTTGCCCATCGCCTCAGCTCGCCTTGTTCGTGGTGCTGGCCTGCTCGGCGTCCTGGTAGTTGTAGGCGGCGACCCGCAGCAGTTCGATCGCGGCCCGGTACCTGGCGATGGTGTCCTGGTAGACCGCGCCGATCTTCATGTGGGCCTTCTGGGTGGTCCTGGCGACGTCCTTGGCGGTGTCCCAGGTGCCGAACTCGGCCTCCGTCAGGTTGGTCATGGCCCGCAGGTCCTGCAGGGCGCCCTCGTTGGAGCCCTCCAGGCGCGCGACGTCGTCCTCCAGGGCCTTGAGGAGCTGCTTGATCCGGTCGCGCTTGATCTCGACGGCGGGACGGTTCTTGTCGATGCCGGGCCAGGAGGGCTCGGGTCTGTCCTCGGGAGGTAACATGCCTCTCTCCCCGTTGCTGAGGGGCCGCGGCGTCACCGCGACCCGATCGGTCCTACCCGGTGACGAGGGGCCCCGGCGTCGCCGTGGCCCGCTCGGTTACCAGGTGTCAGCGCCCGTCGAACATCGACACGTTGACCTTCTCGGTCTGCGAGAAGTTCTCCCTGCCGACCTCGATGACGCCACCGAGGCGCTGGAGCAGCTGGGCCATCCGGCCGGACGCGGCGTCCCACTGGGCGCGTGCGGCGTAGTAGGCGGTGCGGGCGTCGCCCTCCCAGTCGCCGAGCAACCGGTCGAGGTCTCCTTCGAGCGTCTGGAGGGTTCCCTCCAGCATCTGCCACTGCCGCGCGAAGTCCGCGGCAGAGCGGTCCATCTGGCCGAAATCGACAAGAGTGCGGTCAAGGTCGTTAGCCATTGGTGATCCCCGTTTCTGAGCTGTGTCAGCTGTTGATGTCGGCGGAGAGCCTGCTCGCGAAGGCGGCCTGGTTCTCTTCCGTCGACTGGTAGTTCTTCTGGGTGAGCTTGAGCTTCTCGGAGAGGCCTTCCAGCTCGCGCAGGATGATGGCCATCTCGGTGTTCCAGGCGTTGAACACGCTGTCGAAGGAGACCGCGGACTGGCCGTCCCAGCCGGAACGCAGCTCGCCGCGGTGTCCCTCGAGCTGGGTCTTGATCTGGGTGATCGTGTTCTTGGCGTCCTGGGTCTTCTGCGAGGACTCGACGAGCCGCGCGTGATCCGCATTGGTTCTAACCACGTGGCACCTCCATGGTGCTCGATGGACATGAGTGCTTCGATCATTACAAAGTGGACAGTGAGATGATCTCGCCCTTATAACGGGGCGATGTCCCGTTGGTAACGGGAATCACCGCTGCCCCAGTGGCACCGGGTTTCTCGCCGCTGCGGGGTCGAGCGTAGGCCCCTGCGGGATCAAATGCACGATATGGGCGGGTAAGGGGGCGACGTCGGCGGCCGTGTACCCCAGGCTCGGCAGCGACTCCGCCGAGGTGATCGCGTGCCGCCGCCCCTGGTCGCTGATCAGGAAGAGCGAGCCGACCGCGTCCAGCCTGCCGTTCCCGGGCAGCACGCCCACCAGCGAGGCGCTGCCCGGCGGCAGCACGACCTGGTCCACCGAGTCCTGGTCGAACCGCCCCCCGGGCGGCGCCGGGATCCGCACCGTGCTGCCGACGGTCAGCCGGGCCCGGGTCGATCCGCGCTCGGTGTCGGCGTAGACCGCGCACACCGGCGAGGCCGGGTCGGGGGAGACGACCTTCGGCATGACCTCGGGCAGACCGGCCTGCCCCATGCGGGTGGCCGAGCGCCGCATCCCGTTCGCGGTCGCCGCGTCGATCTCCACGGCGCGCACCGGTGCCCTGCCGTACGCCCGCTTGCTGGCCGGGTCCTGGAGCAGCAGCTCGGCCTGGGCGGGGGTCAGCGGGGCCAGGCCGTCGGCGAGCAGGACGTACCACTTGGCCGTGCCGCCGGCGACCGCCGGCACGGTGTAGATCCTGCCGACCGCCGAGCGCCCGCCGTCGGGGCCGCGTGCCGCACGGCCGCGGGCGGCCATCGCGGGCGCGCGGAAGTCCGGGCCGATGGGCAGCGCGTTGAGCCAGACCGCCGGGACCTGCCGGGGCTGCTCCTCGGTCAGCGCCCGCAGGCTCTGGGGCGGTACCCGCATCCGCCGGTCCCCCCACAGCAGCCAGGTCTGCGATCCCTCCTCCACGACCATCGCGGCGCTCCGCCCGAACGGCGCGCCGCCGACCCCGGAACCACCGATCAGCGAGGTGTACGGCGCCCGCGCCCCGGTCGCGTCCACGCCCTCGACCACGCAGGCCGACCAGGGCGAGCGCACCAGCCGGGTACGCGGCGGCAGCGACTCGGGGGCCCCGGGGATGCCGACCATCAGCCCGCGGGAGAAGCGCGCCAGGGAGGCGTTGGTGACCGTGCGCACCTTCACGCCCTGCGCGCCGCCGATCAGCAGCCGGGCCGAGGTCACGTTGGCGACCGGGATCATCCGGTTCTGGGACGCGCTGTAGACGAAGGTCGCGCCCGACTCCTCCTCGACGATCACCGTCCCGGGCGCGGTGAGCGCGGTGGCGCCGCCCGGCCGCAGCAGCCCGTAGATGCCGAACCCCGCCGTCACCAGCACCGCGACCAGCACGCCGCAGAGCGTGGCCACGTTGTGCCTGCGCATCGGCGACTCGGGCACGTCGGGCTCACCCTGGAGCAAGGCCATGCCCAGGCGCTGGGTCATCAGCCTGTGCGCCTGGTAGAGATCACGACGGGTCTGCATCCCACCTCCGCCTCGCAGGGTGCGCGGTCGCCGACAGCATAGAAGCGCCGGTGACGCGTGGGGTACGCGGTGCCGATGGTGAACGGTGAGGGGCGCGGACGTTTCCGATCATCGGCGAGCGTGTGAACAGGCCTTCGAAGCAGCCGGAAGGGCCGGGTGGGGATGGTAGGAGATGTCCGGGAACATGCGATCACGGGAGGCCACATGACCCAGGAGAGGTACGTCACCTCCATGGCGATCGAGAGCATTCGCGCCGAGATCGAGGAGGACGTCATCCCGAAGCTCAAGGAGTTCCGCGCGATGATCGGCGACACCACGGTCGGTTTTCCCGGCTGGGGGGCCATCGGTGAGGTCGCGGTCGGGATGCGGTACCGGGAGGTCCAGCGGGACGTGGGGGAGAAGTTCGACGACGCCGTGGCGGCGCTGGAGTCGTGGACGGTCGCGCTGACCACCGCCCGCGCCAACTGGCGCGCCGCGGAGGACAACAGCACCGTCGTCTACCAGTGATCCGCGGAAGGGGGAGGCGGCATGGCCGTGGCATCGGGGGGTAGGCCGACCGCGCTGACGGCGGGCAGGAGCGCCAAGGGGGTGATCACGAACTCCGGCAAGGTGCTGTCCACCCTCAAGGGCGGCGCGCGGCTGGCCCCCACCGCCTGGGCGGGCGTGGCGGTCGCGAGCACCGCCGTGGCGAACGTGCCGGGCATGGCCGACGCCTACAACAACTGGGAGTCCATCCACTCGCGCCTGGACACCGCGGTGAAGAGCTACGTCGCCGTCCTGCTCACCAAGGAGAAGGAGGGCTGGATCGCCGACGACAGGGAGGCGTTCGACGACGCCGTCCAGCGGATGCAGGAGGCCCTGGAGAGCCTGCGCGCGTACATCAAGAACATCTCCGGGATCGTGGACGAGATGGGCGACGCCTACCGCGCGTACTGGCTGGCCATCGCCAAGGTCGCGGCGACCCTGCTGGCCCTGGCCACGATCGCGGCGGCCATGCTGGCGACCCCGTACGCGGCCACCGCCATGGTCAACCTGAGGACGCTGGGCACCCTGGCCAGTCAGATCATCGCCGTCTCGACCGGTGCGCTGGGCAAGCTCATCGCGGCGGCGGCGGGCAGCATGTCGATGTACTTCTCCGGCAAGGCGTGGGTCCAGTCGTTCAACCTGGAGCCCACCGGCACGGCCAAGGTGGACTTCACCAAGGCGAGGATCGACCCCTCGCTCCTGCCGTACCAGCCCGCCCCCGCCGTCGCCCCGGGCCAGGTGCCCCAGCTTCCCAAGGGCGGGACGTTCGAGTGGCTGGCCCCCAAGAAAGAGAAGCCGGAGCCGTACAAGTGATCCCTGTCGACCCCGACGGCCTGCGCCCGGAGGACCTGGACGCCGTCATACGGAACAGCGAGGAGACGCTGCGCCGTCTCGGCGACGTCGCCGTCGAGCTGAAGACCGTCACCGGAGAGGGGACGGGCGCCGACGGCCTGGCCCGCGCGCTGGTGGACGGCGCCGGGCAGATCAGGGAGATCACCCTTGAGCCGCGCATCATGCGGCTGGACAGCCAGGCCGTCGCCGAGGCGGTGACCGAGGCGGTGCGCGCCGCCCAGCAGGACGCCAGGCGCGCGAACGAGGAGCTGCTGCGCGCCGCCACCGGCGGCGAGCCGGTGACGCTCGACATGGACGAGGCCCGCCGCCGCTTCGAGGACATCGGCAACGACCTCGCCCGTGCCCTGGAGGACCTCAGGCGCGACTGAGCCCGCGGGCCGGAGCAGGTCAGCCGGACAGGCCCCTGACGGTGGCGTACACGTCCAGCACCCCGAGCGCGAGCGGGAGCAGGGACAGGATCAGGCAGAACTCCACGATGTCACCGGCGCGTCCCCAGAACGGCGAGGGCCGCCGTACCGGCAGGAACAGCGCCAGCCCGCACGTCAGCCCCGCCGCGCAGACCAGGCCGATCGTCACCGCCGGAGCCGAGCCCGGCACGGTGAGCGCGACGCCCACGATCAGCGCCAGCAGCCCGGTCATCCCCGAGCAGAGCAGCCAGAGCCGCTGGCCGGTCCCCTGGAAGACGCGGGCGCGCAGCAGCAGCGCCAGCGAGAGCGCGACCACGGTCGCCGGGGCGGTCCACCCGCTCGCGGTCAGCAGGGCGGGCAGCGCGCCCAGGGCCACCAGCGCGACCCCCGCGGTCAGGCCGGTGGCGAACCGCTCGGCCTCGGCGGCGCGCCGCAGGACGTCGGCGCCGTCGATGTCCTCGGTGTCGGCGCGCAGTTCCTCGGCGTTGGCCGGCAGCGCGGGCAGCGGGAGCCGCGCCAGCCGGAAGGACGTCGTCGGGATGAGCGGGGCGCAGGCCAGCGTCACCGCGGCGGCCACCGCGGCCACGCCTGCCGCCGGTACGGCGGTGAGCATCACCACGGCCGAGCAGATCGCCCCGATCACCGCGGCCAGCCCGACGCCGAAGAAGTTGGGCAGCCCCTCGGAGACGATCCAGCCGGTCACGGTGGCGACCAGCGCGGTCACCGCGAACCCGGCCAGCAGGCTGGGCGCCCCGAACGTGCCGGGACCGGCGGAGGCGGGCACGCACGCCCCGGCGAGGAACGCGTGGGGAAGCGCGGTGTAGCCGATGACCGCCCCGGCCCGGCCGTCGCCCGCGGCCCTGGACAGCGCGGCGCCGGCCACCATGGCCAGGATCGTGCAGACCGCGGCGAAGGCGACGACCACCACCCAGCCGGGCCCGCTCACCGCGAGCACGACGACCGCCGCGACCATCGCGACCGCGGCCGCGCCCAGCCCGGTGCCCCGGGTGTGGGCCGGACGCCAGCGGCCGGTCCGCTCCTTGACGCCGGTCGCCACGGTGTCGGCGACGTCGTCGAAGACCGCCTCGGGCAGCTGGGAGGCCCGGGGCAGCAGGTAGAGCACCTCGCCGTCCCTGATGCCCAGCTCGTTCAGGCCGGCGCCCGGGGGCATGGGGGCCGCGCCGATCCGCTGGAGCACCCAGCCGCCGGCCGGCGGGATCGCGTCGGCCTCGCCGGTGGCGGTCAGCAGGTCGGGCAGCAGGTGGGACAGGGGGAGGTCGGAGGGAACCGCCAGGTCGACCCGCCGACGCGGGGTGACGACGGTGATGCGGCACAGCGGGATTGCGGTCACCTGGTTCACGGGCGCATGGTAGCCATCCCGGCGGTCGTCCGATACCCGGCCCGGTCTCGGTTCCGTGCCGTTCACCCGGATTTCGCCGAGAAGGTGGAACGGGTTCGCTACGGTATGCCGGGGACAAAATTAGCTTTACTCACATCGGGGGCGAAGTGGGCATAGTGGTCGTCCGGCGGCCTGAACGACGTCCGCCGCCGGTACCACCTCGCGGCGAGATCCTGCTGGAGTCTCCGCCGGAGATCCCGGAGACCACCTCGGCGGGGTTCACCCAGGTGCTCACCTACCTGCCGATGCTGGCCGGCGCGGCCGCGATGGGGCTGATGTTCGCCGGCAACGGCGGCGGAAACCCGATCATGTACGTGGCCAGCGGCATGTTCGCGCTCTCCATGGTCGGCATGTCGATCGGCCAGATGGGCCGGGCCGGGGGAGAGCGCAAGCAGCGGCTCAACGGCCTGCGGCGCGACTACTTCCGCTACCTGTCCCAGACCCGCGCCAAGGTCCGCCGCGCCGCCCGCAGACAGCGCGAGGCGCTCGACTGGAACGGCCCCGACCCCGACGCCCTCTGGTCGATCGCGCTGAGCGCCCGCCTGTGGGAGCGGCGGCCGACCGACGCCGACTTCGCCGCCGTCCGGGTGGGCACCGGGACCCAGCGCCTGGCCGTCCAGCTCATACCGCCGGAGTCCAAGCCGGTCGAGGACCTGGACGCGATGTCCGCGGGCGCGCTGCGCCGCTTCGTCCGCGCCCACTCGACCGTGACCGACCTGCCCATCGCGGTCGCCCTGCACTCCTTCGCCCGGGTCCGGCCCACCGGCCCCCAGGCGCCGGTCCGCGACATGATCAGGGCGCTCGTCGCCCAGCTGGCCGTCTTCCACTCGCCCGACGAGCTCAGGATCGCGGTCTGCGCCTCCGGGGAGTGGATGGCCCACTGGGAGTGGGTCAAGTGGCTGCCGCACGCCCTGCACCCGCACGAGACCGACGCCGCCGGGCCCGTCCGGCTGATGACGGGCGACCTGGGCGAGCTGGACCGGCTGCTGGGCGACGACTTCAAGAACCGGGCCCGGTTCAAGCCGGGCGTCTCGGCCGACGCGCTCCCGTACCACGTCGTGATCATCGACGGCGGCCACGTCCCGCAGGACTCCCCGCTGGGCGCGGACGCGATCGAGGGGGTCACGCTCATCGACCTCGACGGGACCACGACCCCGGCCGGGGAGAAGACGACGCTCCGGCTGCGCGTCACCGAGGACTCCTTCAGCCGGGTCACCACCGACCAGGGCGGCAAGGAGGTCGTCACCCTCCTGGGCAGGCCCGACCGCTTCTCCTACCTGCAGGCCGACGGGCTGGCCAGGCGGCTGGCGCCGCTGCGCGGCTCCCCGGCCGGGGCGGGGGGCGGTGACGCGCTGGCCGCCGACACCACCCTGGCCGAGCTGCTGGGACTCGGCGACCCGGCCGCGCTGGAGCCGGCGCTGCTGTGGCGTCCCCGGGCGCCGCGCAACCGGCTGCGCGTGCCGATCGGCGTCGGCACCGACGGGCGCCCCGTCGAGCTGGACATCAAGGAGTCGGCGCAGGGCGGCATGGGCCCGCACGGCCTGGTCATCGGCGCCACCGGCTCCGGCAAGAGCGAGCTGCTGCGCACGCTGGTGCTCGGGCTGGCCGTCGCGCACTCCTCGGAGGTCCTGAACTTCGTGCTCGTCGACTTCAAGGGCGGCGCGACCTTCCTGGGCATGGACTCCCTGCCGCACGTCGCGGCCGTGATCACCAACCTCGCCGACGAGCTGCCCCTGGTCGACCGCATGCACGCCGCCCTGCACGGCGAGATGGTACGGCGCCAGGAGCTGCTGCGGGCCGCGGGGAACTACGCCTCGCTGCGCGACTACGAGCAGGCCAGGGAGCAGGGCACCGACCTGCGGCCGCTGCCCACCCTGTTCGTGGTGCTGGACGAGTTCAGCGAGCTGCTCTCGGCGCAGCCCGAGTTCATCGAGCTCTTCGTGATGATCGGCCGGCTCGGCCGGTCCCTGGGGGTGCACCTGCTGCTGGCCTCGCAGCGGCTGGAGGAGGGCAGGCTGCGCGGCCTGGACACCCACCTGTCGTACCGGATCGGCCTGCGGACCTTCTCGGCGATGGAGAGCCGGGTGGTGCTCGGCGTGACCGACGCCTACGAGCTGCCCTCGGCGCCGGGCAACGCGTTCCTGAAGTTCGACACCAGCGGCATGGTCCGCTTCAAGGCCGCCTACGTCTCCGGGCCCTACACGCCCGAGCGCCGGGTGGTGCGGCACGAGCGCGCCGAGGGACGCCAGATCGTCCCGTACGGCGCCGCCTACGTCGCGCCGCCCCCGCAGGCCGAGCCCGAGCCCGAACCCGAGCCCGTCACCGCGGGACGCGAGTCGCTGCTCGACGTCGTCGTCCGGCGCCTGGAGGGACAGGGCCCGCCCGCGCACCGGATCTGGCTGCCGCCGCTGGCCGAGCCGCCCTCGCTGGACGAGCTGCTCCCGCCGCTGAGCGTCACCCCGCACCACGGGCTGACGACCGCGCAGTGGCAGGGACGCGGCGGGCTGCACGCCCTGCTCGGCGTGGTGGACCGGCCGTTCGAGCAGCGGCGCGACCCGTACTGGCTGGACCTGTCCGGCGCGGCCGGGCACGTGGCCGTGGCCGGGGGACCGCAGAGCGGCAAGAGCACCGTGCTGCGCACGATGATCGCCGGTCTGGCCCTCACCCACACCCCCGCCGAGGTGCAGTTCTACTGCCTGGACTTCGGCGGCGGCGGCCTGGCCGCGCTGGAGGGGCTGCCGCACGTCGGCGGGGTGGCCAACCGGCTGGACGCCGACCGGGTCCGCCGTACCGTGGCCGAGGTCACGGCGCTGCTCGCGCGGCGCGAGCGCGAGTTCGCCGAGCAGGGCGTCGACTCGATCGCGACCTACCGGCGCCGGATCGCCCAGGGCGCCGGGGGCGCCGAGGGCGGGGTCGACACCGGCGGCTTCGGGGACGTGTTCCTCGTGGTGGACGGCTGGCTCACGGTCCGCCAGGAGTTCGAGTCGCTGGAACCCGTCATCACCGAGCTGGCCGCCCGCGGCCTCGGTTACGGCGTGCACGTGGTGGCCGCGACCAACAAGTGGTCGGAGTTCCGCCCCTCCATCCGCGACCTGTTCGGCTCGCGCGTGGAGCTGCGGCTGGGCGACGCCTACGAGTCCGAGGTGAACCGCAGGGCCGCGCTGGCCGTCCCCGAGGGCACCCCCGGCCGTGGCCTGACCCGCGACGGGCTGCACTTCCTCGGCGCCCTGCCCCGCGTCGACGGCGGCTCCCGCGCCGAGGACCTGCCCGCCGCCACCCGGGCGATGGTCGAGGCGGTCGCCGCGGCCTGGCAGGGCCCGCCCGCCCCGCGCGTGCGGCTGCTGCCCGCGGTGCTCGGGCCCGAGAGCCTGCCCCGGCCCGACCAGACCGGCGCGCGCATCCCGCTGGGCATCGACGAGAGCACGCTGTCGCCGGTGCTCGCCGACTTCGACGCCGACCCGCACCTGGTCGTCATCGGCGACAACGAGAGCGGCAAGTCCAACCTGCTGCGCCTGGTGGCCGAGGGGGTCGTGGCCCGCCACGAGCCCTCGGCGGCCCGCCTCATCGTCATCGACTACCGGCGCTCGCTGCTGGACGCCGCCTACACCGAGCACCGCATCGGGTACGCGGCCTCCTCGACGGCCGCGGGCGAGTTCATCGCCGAGATCAGGGAGGCGCTGGTCAAGCGGCTCCCCCCGGCGAACCTCTCCCCGGAGGAGCTGCGCTCACGCGGCTGGTGGAAGGGGGCGGACATCTACATCGTGGTCGACGACTACGACGTGGTGTCCTCGGGCGCCAACCCCCTCATGCCGTTGATGGACCTGCTGCCCCAGGCCCGCGACATCGGCCTGCACCTGGTGCTGGCCCGTGCGATGGGCGGTGCCGGGCGCGCCATGTTCGACCCGGTGCTCCAGCGGCTCAAGGACATGGCCACCCCGGCCGTGATGATGTCGGGCCACAAGGACGAGGGCGTCCTGTTCGGGGTGCGCCCGCACCCGCTGCCGCCGGGCCGCGCCTATCTCTCCGACCGCAGGAACGGGGTGCGCCTCATTCAGACCGCGTTCATGTCGCCACCCGCCGACACGGACACGTGAACGGGAAAGTAAACAGAAGGCATCTAAAATCTGCCCTCTTCTGTAACAATGGGTACATAGCATCACCCCAAAAACGCACGTCACGTCCAGGGGGAGCGCCGTGTCCCATCCCGCAGAACCGACGGACATCAGTCCGACCGACCTGAACAAGCGCAAGGAGGACTTCCGCGCCGAGAACAACGAGCTCGGCAGGGCCGTCACCGAGGCGATGGCCGCCCTCGACGGGCTCGGGCCCTTCTGGGGGAACGACGAGATCGGGCAGAAGTTCGCGGGCGGCGGTGGCAAGGGCTACCTCGCGGCCCGTGACGAGGCCCTCAAGCACGCCGGGGAGCTCAGGGACGCCTACTTCAGGATCGGCGACAACCTGGGCCTGGTCGGCGACAACGTGGACGGGGCCAACTGGGCCACGGTCGGTGCGATGGTCACCGCGATCGTCGGTCCCGAGATCGAGGCGCACAGCAAGGCCGAGCTCGATTGAGCCCCCTGGGAGCCGCGGGGGCCCTCGTCAAGGCCAACCCGTTCAAGGCCGCGATGGTGGGCGGTTCCTTGGGCGGCGCCGCGTTCGTCACGCCCATGCTCGGCGTGCAGTGGCCGGAGGGCGACCCGGACAAACTGCGTGAGGCGGCGGACATCTGGGACCGCCTGGCCGACGTCGTCGAGCGCACCGGTGCCGACGCGAACGGCATCGCCGAGCAGGTCTGGAAGAACAACGGCGGCGCGGCGATCCGGGAGTTCAACGAGCTGTGGACGGGCACGTTCCGGCCCTACCCCGGACAGCTCGCCACGTTCTGCCGGGCGATCGCCACGGCCTGCCGTGACTACGCCCGCGCCGTGGAGATCACCCAGTACGTACTGATCGTCCTGGCGATCCAGGTCTGGGTGAACATGGTCTTCACGGTGGCCTGGGGCTGGGCCACCGCGGGCATCGGCGCGGCCGTGCAGAAGCAGATCATGGACAGGTTTTTCAAGGGCCGCGCGGTCCTGCAGATGAAGCTCTTCAAGATGAGCGTCGAGAAGATCATCTACAACTCGTTCTACTACCTGGGCGACAGCATCGGTTACGCGGGCGGCCAGCAGGTGATCCAGTGGAGCATCTTCGAGCTGGCCGGGGTCAAGAAGGACCTCACCGGCAACGACGTCACCGGCGCGGGGGAGAACGCCAAGCAGTTCGGCCGGGGCTTCGTCAGCAACCTCGCCTTCGACGGCGTCTACGACCTGACCAAGATCGGGCCCTGGGGCAAGGCGTTCCCGAGCAACGCGGTGGGCAACCTGATGTCCCGCCTCGCCGGTTCCGGGATGTACACGGTGATGGACAACACGCTCCAGGGGAACCCCGGGCTTCCCAGCTGGGAGCAGTGGGTCTCCAAGGTGATCGTGCACGGCTCCCGGGCGGTCAAGCCCCCGGCCTGAGCCCGGCTCCGAGAGGAGTGCGCCCGGACGACTCCGGCCCCGGGCGGGAGCCCGGGGCCGGATCCGTGTGTCGGGGACCGCCGATCAGTTCCGGAAGGGTTCCTCCAGAAGCGAGTTCAGCAGCCCGCCGGTCTGCTCGGCCGCGTCCCTGGCGGCCTCACCCGACGCCGCCAGGATCGCCTCGGCGAGGGCCTCCGAGCCCAGGCGCAGGGCGCGCGGGTCCAGGCGCAGTCCCGCCAGCTCGCCGCTGGCCAGCACCTCCACCTGGACGTGACCGTCGGCCGCCTCGCCCCGGCCCCTGGTCTCGGCGAGGCTCTGCCCCACCTCCTCCATGCGGTTCGTCTGTTCCCAGATCCCCGCGAGGAGCCGGTCCGCCTCAGGGTCCCCGGTCAGCGAGTACGTCTCGCCCGCGGCGTTCGGTGCGCTCTCCCGCTCGCCCGGCCTCATCGGCAGCCCCAGTCGAGACCGGCGGAGCCGCTCGGGACGCCGCCGTTGAAACGCACGCACTTGCCCTTGGCGGGAAGGACGACCGGTCCCGCGTAGTACTCGTGGCTGCGCCGGTCGGTCCTGCTCTGGGCGCCCTGGACGTCGAGCGTGGCCCAGACCGGTGACGCGGTGCCCAGGTTCGCGCTCTTGACGGTGACCGCGCAGCCGTTACCGGTGGCGGCGTTGAAGAGCACGTAGGCCGTCCCGCCGTTGAAGGGCGCCGAGCGCTGCACCGTGTAGCCCGCCCCGCAGACCTGCTCGGGGGTGTGCGGGTTGGTGCGCTGCACCGGGGGCGTCCAGGACGGCCTGGCGGTCGTCGAGAAGGTCGGCCGGACCGTCGGGACCACCGTCGGACGGACCGTCGGCCGGACCGTGGGCCGGACGGTGGGCTGGGTCGTCGGCCGGACCGTGGGCCTCGCGGGCTGCGAGGGGCTCGCGGTCGGCTTGAAGGTGGGAACGGCCGGCTGCGACGGCCTGGCGGTCGGAGGGGCCGGCTGTGACGGCCTGGCGGTCGTCGGCCGCGCCGTCGGAGGAACCACCGGGGGAGCCGTCGGGGAGAGGGTGGGCACCGGGGTCGGCGTCCCCTGGCCCGTGCTCGGCGTCGGCGTCGGGAACACCGGCGCCGGGGTGGGCGTCGTGCCGGGCGCCGGCGTGGCGGGAGGGTCGCTCTGCCCCGGGGTGGGGGTGGGGCTCGGCACCGGCGTCGGCGCGACGGTCGGCGGCCCCTCCGGCGCGACGGTCAGCGACGGCACCGGGGTCGGGGTCGTCTGGACGGGCGCCGTGGACGACGCCTCGGCGGTGGGGGTCGCCGGGGCGGTCGCGGGGACGGTCGGCACCGCGGGCACCGTCGGGGCCGCGGTCAGCGGACCGGTCGGCACGGGGACCGGGGGACCGGTGTACGAGCCGATGGTCGGCACCGGGGGCGTGGGAGCGTCGCTGGGCAGCTGCAGCGGCCCGACCTCCGCGGACTCGGGGTCGGGCGTCGTGCCCCAGGGCACGGTGACCTTGCCCACCGGGTCGTCCCCGGGGGCCTGGCCGGGATCGGCCGCCTGCGGCTCCTGCTGCGAGCTGTCCGCCAGGCCGAGGGCGACCTCCGGGACGGCCCCGTTGGAGGAGGCCTGCTCCAGGTCGTTCAGGGCGGTGTAACGCCCGGCCGCCCACAGTCCGAGCCCGGAGAGCAGGACGATGGCGCCGACGCAGACGGCCAGCGCCATGGAGAAGTTCCCGCTCCTCGGCCTCTTCTCGGCGGCGGGCGGGGGTGCCTGGGCCGGGATGCCGGGTACGGGGGACGCGTCCTGGGGAAGCTGCGGAGCACCCCAGACCGACGTCGCCGGTGTCGCGGGCCGTCCCGGTGCGGCCGCACCGGGGGCGGCCTCGTCGGCCGGAACGTCCTCCCCGTGCAGGATCCCCGTGACGTCCGTGCCGTTCCGTGCCCCGGAACCGGAGGCCGCCCGTGCCCCGGTGTCCGAGATCGTGTCCGCTCCCGCGCCGGTCCGCGCGTCCGGCCCGGTGCCCGCCGCGGTGTCCGCCTCGGCCCCCGAGACGGTGCCGACGACGCCGGGGAAGGGGACGGGCTCCGGAGCGGTTCCGGCCAGGGAGGTCGCCGCGTCCGCCGCCGCACCCGCCGCCGCACCCGCCGCCGCGTCCGCCGCCTCGCGCTCGCCCAGGAGGCGCAGCATGGCGGTCCTGGCGTCCGGCCGCTCCTCGTACCGCCCGGACAGGCAGGAGGCGAGGACGGGCCGCAGCTCCGCGGGCAGGCCGCTCAGGTCCGCCGGGCCCTGCTCCGGCCGTCCGCCGAACGGCGGGCGTCCGGTCGCCGCGTGGACGACCGTGGCCGCCCAGGCGAACAGGTCCGCGGGCGCGCCGTTGAGGGCCAGGGGGTCCTCACGCGGCCGCTCCGGGGCCAGGTAGTCCGGCTCCCACCCGCCGGTGGCGGGGACGAGGCCGATGTCGAAGACCCGCGGGCCGTCCGGTCCGAGGATCACGGTGTCGGGGGTGAGCGCCCCGTGGGCGAGGCCCGCCAGGTGCAGGGCGGTCAGCGCGGTGAGGGTGCCGACGGCGAACCGCTCCAGCGCGTCACCGGCGAGCGGGCCGTGCTCGGCGACCGCCTGCCGCAGGGTGGGACCCTCGACGTGCTCGCGGACGACGTACGGGGAGTCGTCGAACCAGCCGACCTCCAGCAGCCTGGCGGTGTGCGCCCCGGACGCCCGCTTGGCCGCGTTCAGCGCGGTCGTGATCTGTTCCCGGGCCTGCGCGTCGGCGTCCGGCCGGGGAGGGAGGAGGCGGATGACGCGAACGGTCTCGTCATCGAGGAGATGTCCCAGGTAGACGGTGTGCTCGGGGGCCGGGTCGAGCCGGCCGACCAGGACGTGCACCCCGATACGACTAGGATCTTCGGCCAGTAATGGGTACAAATACCCCATTGGATTCCTTCCAGCGCAGCTGTCAATAAAGCCGCTTTAGGCTAATTGGGTCCCATCCAACCAAATCCGGCGGGGTAGAGCGGGTTTTTAATACGTTTGTCATGTTTGATTCTCTGGTGTGCCCGGTCGCCAGCCCCGGCGACGGCCCATCGGCACCGCGATGCCGGCCGCGGTGACCAGAACGCCCGCGGCGAGCGCGCCCAGCGCCAGCCACAGGGCGCGCGAGACGGCCACGGGATCCCCCGTGGGAGCGGGCCGCACCGCGTCCGCCGGCAGCGGGGCCGCCTCGCGCGGCGCGAGCGCCACCTGCTCGGACGGCAGGATCGCCGAGACCGCCAGCAGCGGGTTCACCATCCCCGCGCCGGTGCCCGTCCCGGTGCCGCCGTCCGCGGTCAGCTCGATGCGCCGCCGGATCCGCACGTTGTCCAGCTGCGGGTGGCGGGCGCGCACCAGCGCGGCCACCCCGGCCACGTACGGCGCGGCGAAGCTGGTGCCCTCCAGGTCCTCGCGGTAGCTCCGCCCGGCCCAGGTGCTCGTGACCCCCCTGCCGGGGGCCAGGACCGTGACCGGGGTGACCGCGTTCGAGGAGTCGGCCCTGGCCCCGTCGGGACCGGCCGCCCCGACCGAGATGACCCCCTCGTAGGCGGCCGGGTAGGCCGGCGCCGGGGTGCCGTCCTCCTTCTGCACGTTGCCGGCCGCGGCCACCACGACCACGTCCCTGGCCAGGGCGTAGGCGACCGCGTTGCGCAGGTCGGCCTGGTCGCTCGCCTGCACCGAGACGTTGATCACGTCGGCGCCGAGCTCGGTGGCCCGCACGATGGCCGCGGCCAGCCTGCCCACGTCCCCGGTGCCGTCGGAGGTCTGCTTGACGGAGATCAGCCTCGCCTGCGGCGCGACCCCGGTGAAGGGCACGCCCTTCATCTCCGCCGCCCCGATGATGCCCGCCACGGCCGTGCCGTGGCCGAGGCAGTCGCGGACCCCGGTGGCGGTCAGGTCGACCGAGCGGATCCTCCTCAGCTGGGGATGCCGGGCCTCCACCCCGCTGTCGACGACCGCGACGGTCACCCCGGCCCCCTTGGTCAGCTCCCACACCTCGGAGAGGCTGAGCCGGCGCTGGGCCCAGGACTCGGAGATGCTGGTCGTACCGCGCCTGGGAGTGCATTTCTCCGGCGCCGATCCCGCACCGTGCGCGGAGGCGGAGGCGGAGGCGGAGGCCGCGACCGCGACCGCCGTCCCCGCGCCGGGGGCCGGGGCGGCCGTCCCCCCGCCCGGAGCCGGGACCGTCACCGTCGTCCCCGTCGTCCCCGTCGTCACCCTCGTCACCGGCGTCACCGTCCCGGCCGCGGCCGGAGGGGCCGCGACCGCCACCAGCGTCAGTACCGTGGCGAGCATCCGACCGATCACGAAGAGCCCCCAGAACGACACGGCCCCTGAGCGCGACGGCCCCCTGACCGAGGCGCTCCGGAGCGCACAGGCCCCGGAAACAGGTGATACCGGGCAGCACCCTACTCAGCCCGGTGCCTTCCGTCACGGCGCGGCGGGATTTCCGGGCCGGGGACGCGATCGCGCGGCCATAAGCTGCGTGGGCGGGTGAGCCGGGCAGGCACCGGCGGAGCCCGCCCATGTTCCGACGCGAGACCAGGAGCAGTTGTGAGCCAGTACCCATGGGGTGAGGCGACCGCGACCGGCATCGGTTCGCATCCGGGCGAGGACCACGCCGAGGCGGTCAGGGTCGTCCTCGGCGAGTCGCCCGCGCTGCCGTACCTGCCGGAGCTGCCCGCCCGCGGCGTGGGCGCCGACATGATCGGGCGTACCGCGTCCCTCCTGTTGGAGATGCCGGTGGAGGTGCAGCCGTCGGGCTGGCGGTTCGCCGACCGGCCCGGACGTGACGCCAAGCGCGCCCGCGACCACCTGATCCGCGACCTCGACGGGCTGGAGGAGGTCGTCCAGGGCTACGAGGGCCCCTTCAAGATCCAGGCGTGCGGGCCGTGGACGCTGGCCGGCGCGATCGAGCTGCGGTACGGCGACAAGACCCTCGCCGACCCCGGGGCCGTGCGCGACCTGGTGGCGTCCCTGGCCGAGGGGCTCGCCGCGCACGTCGCCGAGGTCCGCCGCCGGGTGCCCGGCGCGTCGGAGATCGTGCTCCAGCTCGACGAGCCGGGACTGCCCGGCGTGCTGGCGGGCACCGTCCCGACCGCCTCGGGCTTCGGGCGGCTGGCCGCCGTGGACCGGCAGGTCGTCGCCGAACGGCTGCGGGCGGTGTTCCCGCCGGACGTGTTCACGGTGGTGCACTGCTGCGCCCCGCGCGTGCCCTTCGGCGTGCTGCGCGCCGCGGGCGTCCGGGGGGTGTCGCTCGACGCCCGCCTGCTGAGCAGGCGCGAGGAGGACGCGGTCGGCGAGATCGTCGAGGCGGGCACGGCCCTGTTCCTCGGCGTCGTGCCGGGCGTGGACTCCGCGATCGCCGACGCCGGCGCGGTGGCCGCGCCCGCGAAGGAGCTCTGGCGCCGGCTCGGCTTCCCCTCCGCGACCCTGGCCTCGCAGGTCGTGCTCACCCCCGCCTGCGGCCTGGCCGGAGCCTCGCCCGCCTACGCCAGGGCGGCCCTGGCCGCCTGCCGCGGGGCCGCCCGGGTGCTGCGGGACGACCCCGGCGAGTGAGGCCGGGGACGGCGGCGCGCCGGGGCCGACGCGCCGGTGACGCGGCACCGGCGGCGCATCGGCGCTGATCCGGCACGGGTGACCCCGGCACCGGTGACCCCGGGACCGGTGGCCCGGTGGGGATGACGTGGTGGAGATGGCCCGGTATGGGGGGACGCGGTGCCGGTGACGTGGCGCCGGCGGCCGGTCGCCCGAGCCGGTTGTCGGTGTCCGGCGATAACGTTCACCCTGGGCGACGACGAGGGGAGGGCCCGGCGATGGGAGCTGAGGTCGAGGGTGTGCCGGTGGCCGCGCTGGAGCGGCACGCGGAGCTGAGCGAGCTGGCCGAGGAGGCCAACTGGCGCTACCACGTGCTCGACGCGCCCACCGTGAGCGACGCCCAGTACGACCTGTGGATGCGCGAGCTGCGTGCCCTGGAGGAGGAGCACCCCACCCTGCGCACGCCCGACTCGCCCACCCAGAAGGTCGGCGCGCCGATCTCCAGCGACTTCACCCCGGTCGAGCACCTGCAGCGGATGGAGAGCCTCGACAACGCCTTCAACGCCGACGACCTGGCCTCCTGGCGGGCCAGGGCCGAGCGGCTGGCCGAGCGCGACCCCGCGCCGTACCTGTGCGAGCTGAAGATCGACGGCCTGGCGATCGCGCTGCTCTACCGCAAGGGCCGCCTGACCCGGGGGGCGACCCGGGGCGACGGCCGCGTCGGGGACGACGTGACGGCCAACGTCCGCACGATCACCGGCATCCCGCACCGCCTGACCGGCGACGACGTCCCCGACCTGGTGGAGGTCCGCGGCGAGGTCTACATGCCGGTCGAGGAGTTCACGAAGCTCAACGAGCACCTGGTCGAGGCGGGCAAGGCCCCGTTCGCCAACCCGCGCAACTCCGCGGCCGGCTCGCTCCGGCAGAAGGACCCGCGCGTCACCGCGCAGCGCCCGCTGCGCATGATCGTCCACGGGGTCGGCAGGTGGGAGGGCACGGCCCTGCCCCCCACCCAGTCGGAGATCTACCGGCGGCTCGCCGGGTTCGGCCTGCCGGTCAGCGACCTGTACCGGGTCGTCGACGACCTCGGCGGCATCGAGGAGTTCATCGAGTTCTACCGCGAGCACCGGCACGACCCGGCCTACGAGATCGACGGCGTCGTGGTCAAGGTCGACCGCGTCGAGCTCCAGCGCAACCTGGGCTCCACCAGCCGGGCCCCGCGCTGGGCCATCGCCTACAAGTACCCGCCGGAGGAGGTCAACACGAAACTCCTCGACATCCAGGTCGGGGTGGGCCGCACCGGCCGGATCACGCCGTACGGGGTGATGGAGCCGATCGTCGTGGCCGGTTCCAGGGTCGAGCGGGCCACCCTGCACAACGGCTCGGAGGTCGCGCGCAAGGGGGTGCTGATCGGCGACACCGTGGTGCTGCGCAAGGCCGGCGACGTCATCCCCGAGATCACCGGCCCGGTGGTCGGCCTGCGCGACGGCAGCGAGCGGGCGTTCACGATGCCGGAGCGCTGCCCGGAGTGCGGCACCGGGCTGGCCTACGAGAAGGAGGGCGACGCCGATCTGCGCTGCCCCAACACCAGGGCGTGCCCGGCCCAGCTCCGCGAGCGCATCTTCTTCGCCGCGGGGCGCAAGGCCCTCGACATCGAGGGGCTGGGCTACGTGGCGGCCACCGCGCTGACCCAGCCGCTGCCGCCGCAGCAGCCGCCGATCCGCACCGAGGCCGACCTGTTCGACCTGACGATGGAGCAGCTGCTGCCGATCAGATCGGTGGTCCGCGACCTCGACACCGGCCTGCCCAGGACCGACCCGGACACCGGCGAGCAGAAGGTCGTCACCTTCTTCGCCAACCAGAGCGGCGAGCCCAGCAGGAACGCTGAGAAGATGCTCCAGGAGCTGGAGAACGCCAAGGACCGGCCGGTCTGGCGGGTGCTCGTGGCGCTCTCCATCCGGCACGTGGGGCCCCCGACGGCCCAGGCGATCGCCGCGGAGTTCCGCTCGATCCCGGCGATCGCGGCGGCCTCGGAGGAGGAGCTCGCCGCCGTGGAGGGCGTCGGCCCGCGGGTGGCCGCGGCGATCCGTGACTGGTTCGAGGTCGACTGGCACCGGGAGATCATCGACCGGTGGGCGGCGGCCGGGGTCCGGATGGCCGACGACCCCCCGGCCGAGCAGCTCCCGCAGACCCTGGCCGGGCTCACCTTCGTGGTGACCGGCACGCTGGCCGCCTTCACCCGCGACGAGGCCGGCGTGGCCCTGACCTCGCGCGGGGGCAGGGTCTCGGGCTCGGTGTCGAAGAAGACCTCGTTCGTGATCGCGGGGGAGAACGCCGGGTCCAAGCTCGACAAGGCGATCAAGCTCGGTGTGCCCGTGCTCGGCGAGGAGGGGCTGGCGGTGCTGCTGGCCGAGGGGCCGGAGGCGGCGGCCGCCATGACCGTCAAGCCCGAGGAATAGCCGGGGCTCCGGTGCCGGGTGATGAAAACGTGCGAATTCTCCGTGACGGAACGTGCGCAATCGGTTTCGCGAAGTGGCCCATAGGCCGTACTCTCCCATAGTGAACTAATGGGGGTTTTGTTACTCATGGCCGACCCGACCGATACCCGCGACACCGGACCGCGACCGGGATCGCCCCTGTGGGCCTATCTCGGTGCCGTCACCACCGTCGGGTTCACCGTGCTCGTCGTGTCCCAGCTGCGCCTGGACGCGGTCGACGCGGCGACGCTGGTCCGCAGCCCGGTGTTCTGGACGCTCGCGGTCCTGATCGTTCTGGGCGAACTGCGCCCGGTGGTGCTGTCGTCGTCGATGACGGTGGGCGGCACCTATCCGTCGACGATGTTCACCTTCGCCGCCCTGCTGCACTACGGCCTGCCGGTCGCCGCGCTGCTGCAGGCGGTCGCCATCGTGGTCAACGGGGTGGTGACCCGCAAGGCGTGGCACCGGGTCATGTTCAACATCGCCCAGGTGACGCTGGCCTGCAGCGCGGCCGGGCTGGTGCTGGGGGTCTTCGGCGACCTGCCCGTCATCGAGGGCTCGGGGGTGCCCGACGGCTCGGACCTGCTGGTGATCGGGGCGGCCGGGCTCGCGTACTTCACGGTGCGGGCGCTGCTGGTCTCCGGCGCGGTGGCGCTGCACGAGCGCAGGTCGATCCACCGGGTGATCCGGACCACCATCGGCCACCAGAGTCTGGTGTACGCGGGGCTGCTCGGCCTGGCCCCGCTCGTGGTGGTGGTGATGAACCACTCGCCGGCCATGGTGCCGCTGTTCCTGGCCCCGATGGTGGCGGTCTACTTCACGGCCACGATGTCGGTGCGCCGCGACCACCAGGCGATGCACGACGGCCTGACCGGCCTGCCCAACCGCAAGATGCTCGTGCTCAGCACCGAGGAGGCGCTGGCCGAGGCGCGGGACGGCGAACGGGTCGGCCTGTTCCTGCTCGACCTCGACCGGTTCAAGGAGATCAACGACACGCTCGGGCACCCGGTCGGCGACCGGCTGCTGCAGACGGTGGCGCACCGGCTCACCCACAGCGTCCGCCCCGGCGACGTGGTGGCCCGGCTCGGCGGCGACGAGTTCGCCGTCCTGCTGCCCTCGGTCAGGGACGCCGCGGCGGCCAGGGAGGTGGCGGCCCGCCTGCGGGTGGCGATCACCGAGCCGGTCCGGCTGGAGGGCATGAGCTTCGACCTGGACGCCTCGTTCGGCATCGCCCTCTACCCCGACCACGCGCCGGACTTCGAGATGCTGCTGCAGCGCTCGGACGTGGCGATGTACCTGGCCAAGGAGGGCCGGACCGGGGTCGAGATCTACGCCGCCGACAAGGACCGCAACAGCCCCGAGCGGCTCACCCTGCTGGGCGACCTGCGCAGGGCCATCGACCGCTCCGAGCTGCGGCTGCACTACCAGCCCAAGCTCGACCTGGCCGGGGGGCAGGTGCGGGGCGTGGAGGCGCTGCTGCGCTGGCGCCACCCCGAGCGGGGCATGATCCCCCCGGACGAGTTCGTCCCGATGGCCGAGCAGTCGTACCTGATGCGCCACCTCACCGGGTACGTCATCGACGCGGCCCTGGAGCAGGCCGCGCACTGGTGGCACACCGGGCTGCACGAGCAGATCTCGGTCAACGTCTCGGCCCGCGACCTGCTCGACTCGGCCCTGTCCGACCAGCTGGGGGCGGGACTGGCGCGCTACCGGCTGCCGCCCAAGGCGATCCAGTTGGAGGTCACCGAGCGCATCCTGATGACCGACCAGGCCTACACCGCCGACGCCGTCCGGGCCCTGGCGTCGCTGGGCGTGCCGCTCGCGCTGGACGACTTCGGCACGGGCTACTCCTCGCTGGTGCGCCTGCAGCGCCTGCCGGTCGCCGAGGTCAAGATCGACTCCTCGTTCGTCCGCCGTATCGCCGAGTCCAAGGACGACGAGCGGATCGTCCGCTCCATCGTCGACCTGGTCCGCTCCCTGGGGCTGCGCTCGGTCGCCGAGGGCGTCGAGTCGGACGAGGTGGCCAAGCGGCTCAAGGCCATGGGCTGCGACCTGGGGCAGGGCTGGCTGTTCGCCGAGCCCATGTCGGCCGCCGACGCGACCGTGTGGCTGCGCGAGCACCGCGCGCTGGCCACGCACGATCTCACCCTGCTGCGCCGCCGCGAGATCCTCGACGCGCAGCGGGCCTGACAGCCGCGGGCACGCCCGCGCGGGCCCCGTATCCGCCCGCCTTCGCCCGCCTCACCGGGCCCGTCCCGGTCCGGTGAGGGTCACAGGGGGGCCGTACGGGGATCGCGATGTGATCGCGGCGGGGTCAATGAGTCGGGAGCCTCAGGTCGCGAGCCATAGGATGACAGTGTCCAATTGACATTTCAGGAAACGGGTTCAACGACTCATGTCCGCCATAACCCGCGACGAGGTCGCTCACCTCGCCCGGCTCTCCCGGCTGGCGCTGGCCGACGAGGAGCTCGACCACTTCGCCGCCCAGCTCGATGTGATCATCGGTGCGGTCGCCCGCGTCGCCGAGGTGGCGGCCGACGACATCCCGCCGTCCTCGCACGCGCTCCCGCTCACCAACGTCTTCCGTCCCGACGAGGTCCGGCCCGGCCTGACCCCCGAGGCGGCGCTCGCCGGCGCCCCGGCGGTCGAGGACGGCCGCTTCCGCGTGCCGCGCATCCTCGGGGAGGAAGCATGAGCCTCATCCGCAAGACCGCCGCCGACCTGGGCGCGATGATCGCGAGCGGCGAGGTCTCCGCCGTCGAGGTCGCCCAGGCCCACCTCGACCGGATGGCCGAGGTCGAGCCGAAGATCAACGCCTTCCTGCACATCGACGCCGAGACCACCCTGGAGCAGGCGCGGGTCGTCGACGCCCGCCGTGCCGCCGGTGAGCAGCTCGGCCCGCTGGCCGGCGTGCCGATCGCGCACAAGGACGTCTTCACCACCTCCGACATGCCGACCACGGCCGGATCGAGGATCCTCGAGGGCTGGCGGCCGCCGTACGACGCGACCGTGACCCGGCGCCTGCGCGAGGCCGGGCTGGTGATCCTCGGGAAGACCAACCTGGACGAGTTCGCGATGGGCTCCTCCACCGAGAACTCCGCCTACGGCCCCACCCGCAACCCGTGGGACCTGTCGCGCATCCCCGGCGGCTCCTCGGGCGGCTCCTCGGCCTCGGTCGCCGCGTACGAGGCCCCGCTGTCCACCGGCACCGACACCGGCGGCTCGATCCGCCAGCCCGCCGCGGTCACCGGCATCGTGGGCATGAAGCCGACCTACGGCGGCTCGTCCCGCTACGGGCTGATCGCCTTCGCCAGCTCGCTGGACACCCCCGGCCCCTTCGCCCGGACCGTGCTGGACGCCGCCCTGCTGCACGAGGCGTTCTCCGGCCACGACGTCATGGACTCCACCTCGGTCGACGCCCCGGTGCCCTCGGTGGTCGAGGCGGCGCGCAACGGCGACGTGGCGGGCCTGCGCGTCGGCGTGGTCAGGGAGTTCGGCGGCCAGGCCGAGGGCTACCAGCCCGGCGTGCTGGCCCGCTTCCAGGAGAGCGTGGAGCTGCTGGAGTCGCTGGGCGCGAAGGTCGTCGAGGTCTCCTGCCCGTCGTTCACCACCGCCCTGCCGGCGTACTACCTGATCGCCCCCTCGGAGTGCTCGTCCAACCTGGCCCGCTTCGACGCCATGCGCTACGGCCTGCGGGTCGGCGACGACGGCACGCGCAGCGCCGAGGAGGTCATGGCCCTGACCCGGGCCCAGGGCTTCGGCCCCGAGGTCAAGCGCCGGATCATCCTGGGCACGTACGCGCTCTCCAGCGGGTACTACGACGCCTACTACGGCCAGGCGCAGAAGGTCCGCACGCTCATCGCGCGCGACTTCGAGGCCGCCTTCCAGCAGGTGGACGTGCTCATCTCGCCGACGACCCCCACCACGGCGTTCCCGATCGGCGAGCGCGCCGACGACCCCATGGCCATGTACCTGGCCGACCTGTGCACGATCCCGTCCAACCTGGCCGGCAACGCGGCCATCTCGGTGCCGTGCGGCCTGGCCGACGAGGACGGCCTGCCGGTCGGCCTGCAGATCATGGCCCCGGTGCTCGGCGACGACCGCTGCTACCGGGTCGGCGCCGCGGTCGAGCAGGCCCTGCGGGACCGCTGGGGCGGCGACCTGCTGTCCCGGGCCCCGGAGCTGTAGGGGACGGGTTCCGGCACATCGGGATTTCCAGGGCCCGTGGACCCGGGGCGACAGGACACCGGGACGGCAGGGGCGTCAAGGGCGCCGGGGGCGCCGAGGACGCCGAGGACGTCAAGGGGCTTCGGGGACGTCGAGGCCAGGGGGCGACAGGTGACAGGGAGAACGGCGGCATGATCACTCGGATCGAGATCGACGGGTTCAAGTCCTTCTTGAACTTCGATCTCGATGTGCCGCCCTTTCTCGTGCTGGTCGGCCCGAACGCGAGCGGCAAGTCGAACCTCTTCGACGCGGTCGCGTTCGTGGCCGCCGAGATCGAGGGGGCCGGCGGGCTGTTCGGCGCGACCCGCGGGCTGCCGGGCGACCAGTTCCACCGGGTCGCCCAGGGCTTGGCCGTGCCCGGCTTCGTGGTCTCGGTGGAGGCGATGGTCGCCCCCGAGCCGAGGTCGGTCGTGCCGATCAGGTTCGACGTGGGGGCGGAGATGGTGCTGAAGATCCCCAGGTCCAGCGGGGCCGTCGTCAGCCACGTGGCACAGCAGATCCCCCCGGAGCTGCTGGAGCTCATGATCGCCGACCCGGACCCGGAGGGCACGCCCCGCCGTACGGTCCGGTCCTGGCGCCGTTACGCGCCCTCGCCCGCGGCGATGCGCCGCCGCTGCCCGGCGGCCGACGCCGGGCCGCTCGCGGCCGACGGCGCGAACCTGGCCGCGGTGCTGGGCCGGATGGCCGGCACCGAGGCGATGACCGACCTCACGGTGGACCTGGCCGGGGTGGTCCCCGACGTCGCCGACCTGGTGCCGCGCACCGACCGGGGCGAGTGCTCCTTCGAGCTGGTCGTCGACGGGCAGGGGACGGTCCCGGCCGCGCTGCTGTCCGACGGCACGCTGCGCGTCCTGGGCCTGCTGGCCGCCCTGCACGACCCCGACCACCCGGGCACGCTGCTGGTGGAGGAGATCGAGAGCGGCGTCCACCCGGTCCGCCTGGGCGAGCTGCTCCGCCGGGTGCGCCGGAGGGTCACCGTTCCCGGGGGGCCGGAGCCGCTGCGGCAGGTGATCATCACCAGCCAGTCCCCGGTGGTCGTCGCGGAGGTCTACCGGACCGAGCCGGAGGCGCTGACGTTCCTCGACACCGCGGTCCGCGTCGACCCCGACAACGACCGGGTGTCGCGGGTGACGGTGGCCAAGCCGATCCAGCCGGACGGCGAGCCGGGCACGTTCGTCTCGCCCCGGCAGGTCCGCAAGTACCTGGGCGCGGCGGCGTGAGCAGCCGTCCGCTGGTTCCGGGACTCGTCGCCGAGGGGGAGGCCGACGAGGGCTTCCTCGGCATCGTGATCTCCCGGCAGCTGCGCGAGCTCACCTGGATGTCGCCGCACGCCGTCGACGTCGAGGCGACCGAGGTCGTCTCCTGCGACCGGGAGCGCCTGGTCGCCGCGCTGGAGGAGCTCGCGGCCGACTGCCACCTGCTGTTCACGCACGACGAGCAGCGGGAACGCCGCAGGCGCGACAGCGTCCGCTACCACTCGCACTACCTGGTGCCGGTGATCGGCCTGGGCGAGACCGAGGGCTGGCTGCTGGCGGACCGGGCCGTGTGGGCGGGGCTGGAGGGCAGCGACCTGAGCCTCCTGCCGTCCCGTCCCCGCGAGGTCGACAGGATCGCCGACCCCGCCGGGGTGCTCGCCGCGACCGTCCCCCGGCGCGGCAAGCCGGTGCGCGACTACTTCGAGTACGTAGGACGCAACATCGATCTCGCCGTCCTGGCACAGGTACCGGCCTACGCGAACTGGGTGGCCGAGACGAGGAACGCGTTGAAGGGACTCGGCTATCTATGACGCGGACATCCATGACGCAGGTTTTCGCAACGCACGTTTTCACGACGCAGATTCTCACGGCGCGGGACGCGGGCACGGTGGGCACGGGCCGGTCCCGGCGCACCGGGCGCCCCGGCGCGCGAGGAACGATCGCTCCGCGGAGCGGAAGAGGAATGGTGAACGACCGATGAGCACCGAGACGTTGATGCCGTACGACGAGGCGCTGGAGCGCTTCGAACCGGTGCTGGGCCTGGAGACGCACGTCGAGCTGGGTACGGCGTCGAAGATGTTCTGCGGCTGCTCGACCACGTTCGGCGCCCCGCCGAACACGCACGTCTGCCCGGTCTGCCTGGCGCTGCCCGGTTCGCTGCCGACGGCCAACGCCGCCGCGATCGAGTCGACGATCCGCATCGGCCTGGCGCTCAACTGCTCCATCGCCGAGTGGTGCCGCTTCGCCCGGAAGAACTACTTCTATCCGGACATGCCGAAGAACTACCAGATCAGCCAGTACGACGAGCCGCTCTGCTTCGACGGGTACCTCGACGTCGAGGTAGACGGCAGGACCGTCAGGGTCGAGATCGAGCGCGTCCACCTGGAGGAGGACACCGGCAAGTCCACCCACGTGGGCGGCGCGACCGGCCGCATCCACGGCGCGGACTACTCGATCGTCGACTACAACCGCGCGGGCATCCCGCTCGTGGAGATCGTCACCAAGCCGATCCCGGGGACCGACCGGCTGGCCCCCGAGGTCGCCCGCGCGTACGGGACCGAGCTGCGCGAGCTGGTGCGCGGGCTCGGCGTCTCGGACGTGCGCATGGAGGAGGGCTCCATGCGGTTCGACGTGAACGTCTCCCTCATGCCGCGCGGCTCCTCGGAGTGGGGGACGCGTACCGAGACCAAGAACGTCAACTCGCTGCGCAGCGTCGAGCGTTCGGTCCGCGGTGAGATCGAGCGCCAGGCCGCGATCCTGGCCTCCGGCGGCCGGATCATCCAGGAGACCCGCCACTTCCACGAGAACACCGGCACCACCACCTCGGGACGGTCCAAGGAGGAGGCGCAGGACTACCGCTACTTCCCCGAGCCCGACCTGGTGCCGATCGCCCCCGACCCGGCCTGGGTCGCCACGCTCAAGGCATCCCTGCCCGAGCTGCCGAGCGTGCGGCGCAAGCGGCTCCAGCAGGAGTGGGGCGTGTCCGACCTGGACATGGCGGCCATGCACAACGCCGACGCCATCGCGCTGGTCGAGGCGACGGTCGCCGCGGGGGCCCCGCCCGCGGACGCCCGCAAGTGGTGGATGGGTGAGCTGGCCCGCCGCGCCAACGAGTCCGCGGTCCCGCTGAGCGCGCTGCCGATCACCCCGGACCAGATCGCCCGGGTGTGCGCGATGGTCGCCGGGGGCGCGCTGAACGACAAGCTGGCCCGCCAGGTGCTGGAGGGCGTGCTGAACGGTGAGGGCTCCCCGGACGAGGTGGTGGCCGCCCGCGGCCTGCAGATCGTCAACGACGAGGGCGAGCTGATGGAGATCATCGACCGGGTGCTGGCCGAGAACGCCGACGCGGCCGACAAGGTGCGCGGCGGCAAGGTGGCCGCCGTCGGCGCGCTGGTGGGCGGGGTCATGAAGGCCAGCCGGGGCAAGGCCGACGCCGGCCGGGCCCGGGAGCTCATCCTGGAGCGCCTCGGCGTCTCGGGCTGACCGAGGGGCCCCGGCTCCGGCCGGGGCCCGTTCGGGGACCCTTCTCGACGGGAGGGCGGTCCCGCACGTCCGTTCTCCGATGGGTAAGGCCCGGATCTCCGATGGGTAGGGCCCGGACGAACACGGCCGGCCCGGACGGACACGTCTGAAAAGCGCGGGACCCTCGACGATTTTATGTGGTAATTCGCATTTCTGGAATTCACCAGCTATTGACGGAATTCGTGATTACTTGCACAGTGATCACGGCACTCTCGCCATTCACTCCGGTATGACCTGACCTCACGATCGGAAGAATGCACATGAGAAGATTCCTGGCCTCCGCGGCCATGGCGCTGGTGGCTTTCGCGGGGACGGCCGCCATGGCGGTTCCCGCCTCCGCGACCCCCGTGACCGGCGGTTCCGTCCTGTCCGCGGTCCCGGGGATAGACGCCGTGATCATCGCCGACGGGGTACGCCTGAGATCGACCCCGGGCGGCTCCAAGGTCATCGGTTATCTCTACTACGGCGATTACGGCCAGGTCGGTACGAGCTCGACGAACGGCTGGTGCTATTTCCGGCTGGGCGGGCGATCGGCCTCCGGATTGCCCGCGGGCACCGCGGGATGGGTCTCGTGCAGTTATCTGGCGAGAGAGGACGGCCTCGGGTACGACGGGCCGGCCGTCGACACCCTGGCGGGGTGAGCCCTGAATCCCGGGCCCGGCATCCCGGGCCGGGCGTCATCCCTCCAGGAGCTTGAGGCCGATGACGCCGAGCAGGATGAGCGCCAGGCAGGCCAGCCGGGCGGGTGCCGCGCTCTCGCCCAGGGCGACGATGCCCGCGACCGCGACCCCGAGCGCGCCGAGCCCCACCCAGACGGCGTACGCGGTGCCCATGGGAAGGGTCTTGAGGGCGAAGGTCAGGATGACGAAGCTCAGGGCCGCGGTCGTCACCCCGACGACCGTCGGCCAGAGCCGGGTGAAGCCGTCCGAGCGTTCGAGCGCGGTGGCCCAGACGATCTCCAGCATGGCCGCGAGGACGAGCAGGAACCAGGCCATGACGGTCAGGCCGTGGTGCCCGCGTCGACGACGACGGCGGCACCGGTGATGTTCCTGCCGCCCTCGCCCGCCAGGTGGGCGACGGTGGCGGCGATGTCGGCCGGGTCGCAGTAGCGGCCCAGCGCGGAGAAACGCCGCTCCTCCTCGGCCTCCTCGCCGTCGGCCGGGTTCATCTCGGTGTCGGTCGATCCGGGGTGGACGAGGTTGGCCGTGATGCCGCGCGGCCCCAGATCCCTGGCCAGCCCCTTGGTCAGGCCGATCAGCGCGGACTTGCTCATCGCGTACAGGGTCCAGCCCGGGTACGGCACCCGCTCGGCGAGGCTGCTGCCGATGCAGATGATCCGTCCCCCCTCCCTCATGTGCCGGGCGGCGGCCTGGGCCAGTACGAACGAGGCGCGGGCGTGGATCGCCAGGGTGGCGTCCACCTCGGCGAGCGTCACCTCCTCCAGCGGCCCGTACGGGGCGATGCCCGCGTTGCTCACCAGGACGTCGATCCGCCCGAACTCGGCGACCGTGCGCTCGACCGCCGCGACCAGCGCGCCGGCGTCGGCGGCCTCGGCCTCCAGGGCCAGGCCGCGGGCACCGGCGGCCTCGATCCGTGTGACGACCGCCGCGGCCCGCTCCGCCGAGCGCGCGTACGTGATGACGACGTCGGCACCTTCGGAGGCCAGGCGGACGGCGACGGCGGCGCCGATCCCGCGGCTCCCCCCGGTGACGAGCGCGACCCTGCGTGTCATGTCTTCTCCTCATACGGAATGCGTTCCGCTTGACCATAAAACGGAATGCATTCCGTTTGCAAGCCCGTCGGGCGTCCCGTGACCGTCTAACCTGTGACCGTGGACGCCGTCACGAACCCGCGCCCCGAGCGGGTGGACGCGGCGCGCAACCGGATGAAGATCCTTGCCGCCGCGGCCGACATCGTCGCCGCCCGCGGCGTCGAGGGGCTGGCGATGGCCGAGGTGGCCGCCGCGGCGGGCGTCGGCGTCGGCACCCTGTACCGCCGGTTCGGCGATCGCTCGGGGCTGGCGTACGCGCTCATCGACGAGCGGGAGCGCGAGTTCCAGGCGGCGTTCATCGAGGGGCCGCCGCCGCTCGGGCCGGGCGCCGACGCGCCCGCCCGGATCCGCGCCTTCCTGCACGCCCTCGTCGACAGGACCGTGGAGCAGCTGGACCTGCTGCTCATGGCCGAGACGGCGACGCCGTTCGCCCGTTTCGGCGGTGCCTACGACGCCTACCACGCCCACCTGTCGCTGCTCGTCACGCGGGCCAGGCCCGGTGCGGACGCCCCCGTCCTGGCCGACGCGCTGCTGGCGCCGCTGGCCGCCCCGCTGCTCGCGCACCGGCTGCGCGGGAACCGGCCGGTGACGCCCGAGCGCGTCAAGGCGGCACTGGACGACCTGCTGGCCACGCTCACGGCCTGAGCGTCCGGGGGCCCACCCGTCCTGGGGTCAGGCGGCCGAGGGCGGAGGCAAGGTCAGGCGGTGCGGCGGGCGACCGCCTTCCTGATCAGGGGCGTCAGCAGCGCCAGGAGCGCCACGACGAGCAGCGTCGCCGCGATCGGGCTCCTGACCAGCACCGTCACGTCACCCGCGCCGATGGCCAGGGCCCGGCGGAGCTGGATCTCGGCCATCGGGCCCAGGATCAGGCCGATCACCGCGGGGGCGACCGGCAGGCCGAAGCGGCGCATCGCGAAACCGAGCAGCCCCAGCAGGTAGAGGATGACCAGCTCCACCCAGGAGGAGTTCAGCGCGTAGACGCCGAGCGCCGCGAACAGCACGATCCCCGAGTACAGGTACGGCCGGGGGATGTGCAGCACCCTGGCCCAGAGCGGGGCCAGCGGCAGGTTGAGCACCAGCAGCATGGTGTTGCCCACGAACAACGACGCGATCATGCCCCAGACCAGCGCCGGGTTGTGGTCGAACAGCTGGGGCCCCGGCTGCAGGCCGTACTGCTGGAAGGCCGCCAGCAGGATCGCGGCCGTCGCCGAGGTGGGAAGGCCCAGGGTGAGCAGCGGGACCAGGGTGCCGGCCGCCGAGGCGTTGTTGGCGGCCTCGGGACCGGCGACCCCCTCGATCGCGCCGTTGCCGTACTCCTCGCGGGCGACCCCGCGGGCCATCCGCTTCTCGATCGAGTACGACAGGAACGTGGGGATCTCCGCGCCTCCGCCGGGCAGCGCGCCGAACGGGAAGCCCAGCGCGGTGCCGCGCAGCCACGGCCGCCAGGAGCGCGACCAGTCCGAGCGGCCGAGGAACGCCCGGCCGACCGGGATCACCTCCGGCGGGCCGTGCCGCAGCCGGGAGGCGACGTAGAGCACCTCGCCCATCGCGAACAGGCCGACCGCGACGATCACCACGTCGATGCCGTCGAGCAGCTGGGGCACCCCCAGGGTGAGCCGGGCCTGCCCGGTCTGCTGGTCGATGCCGACCAGCCCGATGACCAGGCCGAGCCCGAGCGAGGCCAGCCCCCGCACGACCGAGCGGGACAGCACCGACGAGACGGCGGTGAAGGCGAGCACGGCCAGCGCGAAGTAGTCCTCCGGGCCGAAGGAGATCGCGAAGTCCACCACCAGGGGCGCCGCCAGGACCAGCAGCGCCGTGGCGATGGTGCCCGCGACGAACGAGCCGATCGCGGCGGTCGCGAGCGCCTGCGCGGCCCGTCCGCGCCGGGCCATCTTGTTGCCCTCCAGCGCGGTGATCATCGAGGAGCTCTCACCGGGCGTGTTGAGCAGGATCGAGGTGGTCGACCCGCCGTACATGCCGCCGTAGTAGATGCCCGCGAACATGATGAACGCGCTGGCCGGGGGGACGGTGAAGGTGATCGGCAGCAGCAGCGCCACGGTCATCGCCGGGCCGATGCCGGGCAGCACGCCCACCAGTGTGCCCAGCGTGACGCCCGCCAGCGCGTACAGCAGGTTGACCGGGGTGAGGGCGGTGGCGAAGCCCTCCATCAGCAACCGGAACGATTCCACTAGATCACCCCGGAGAGCAGCCCGGCCGGCAGCGTCACGCCCAGGCCCTTGACGAAGGCCAGGTAGGTGGCCGTGGACAGCAGGATCGCGATCACCGCCGCGCGCGCCCGGTGGGCGGCGCCCAGCGTGACCGACAGGCCGAAGAACAGCAGCGCGCCCGCGACGATCCAGCCCAATAGGTCGAGCAGCCCGGCGAAGGCCAGGAAGATCACGCTGACCAGCGCGACCGTGCGCCAGTCGGCCCGCACTCCGGTGTCGGCGTCCTCGGCCTCCTCGGGGTCCCCGTGCCCGCCCCTGAGCACGTCGATCACGTAGCACAGCCCGGTCAGCAGCATCGCCCCGCCGACCAGGACGGGGAAGAACCGCGGCCCCGGCCCGAGCGCGGCGCCCGCGGTGCCCACGTCGGCGGTGCCGACGATCACGAACGCGCCCAGCGCGAGCACCAGCGCCGCCAGCCCCAGCTCGGGCCGCCGCCACGACCGGCCGGGGCCGGTGGACGGGTCCTCGACGGGGGACATCAGGAGACGAGGCCCATCTCCGCGATGACCGCCTTGACCCTGGCCTGCTCGGCGGTGAGGAAGTCGGCGAACGGCTTGCCGGTCTGGAAGACGTCGGTCCAGCCGTTCTTGGTGACCGCGTCCTTCCAGGCCGGCGAGGCGTGCATCTTCGTGACCAGGTCGGTGAGCCTCTTCGTGGCCTCGGCGTCCAACCCGCCGGGCGCGACGAACCCCCGCCAGTTGGCCAGCCGCACGTCCAGGCCGCCCTCGACGAGGGTGGGGGCGTCCACGTTGCCGAGCCTGGCGGGTGAGCTGACGCCGAGCGCGCGCAGCTTGCCCGACTTCACGTGCTCGGCGAACTCGCCGATGCCGGAGATCCCCACGGCCACCTTCTCGCCGAGCAGCGCGTTCAGCGCCTCGCCACCACCGGAGTGGGCGATGTAGTTGACCCGCTTGGGGTCGATTCCCGCGGCCTTGGCCATCAGGCCGGCCACGATGTGGTCGGTGCCCCCCGCGGAACCGCCCGCGACGGCGACCTTCGCGGGGTCGGCCTTCCACGCCGCCACCAGGTCGGCCAGCGTCTTGTACGGCGACGCCGCGGGGACCACGACGATCTCGTACTCCTCGGTCAGCTTGGCGATGGGCGTGGTGTCGGCCAGGGTGACCTTCGACCTGTTCTGCTCCACCGCGCCGACCATCACCAGCCCCATGGTCATCAGCAGGTCGCCGTTGCCCTTCTCGCCCGCGAGCTGGGCCAGTCCGATGGTGCCGCCCGCGCCGGGCACGTTGTACACCTCGACCTTGCGGGAGGGCTCGGCGGCCTTCAGCGCCTCCGCGGCCACGCGGGAGGTCTGGTCCCAGCCGCCTCCCGGGGCGGCCGGGGCCATGATTCTCAGCGCGCTCACGCCCGAGCCCCCGCCCGAACCGCAGGCGGTGAGGGCGGTGAGGGACACCACCGCGAGGGCGGCCAGCCTCCGAAGACGCATTGCAACTCCCAACAACGTAAGTACAGCGTGGTGAGGATGGTGGGCCCCGTCGCCTCCCCTGTCGATCCTTTGCGTGTTTGCCGTCGTATCGGTCATATTGGTCACACCTCCCGCGATCCCGCCGTTACCTCGGGCTGCTTTCATCGAGACCCCTGACCTGGGAGTCATCTCGTGCGACGCCTGCTGAACGCCTCGCTCGGCACCCAGCTCTTCGTCCTGCAGACGGTGATCGTCGTCCTCGCGGTCGGCGGTACGGCCGGTGTCTGGATGGAGCACACCCGCGGCCTGCTGGACCGGCAGTACCAGCAGCGCGCCCTGGCGATCGCCGAGTCGGTGGCCGGGCTGCCCCAGGTGCGGGAGGCGTTCACCAGGGCCCGGCCCGAGCTGAGCCTGCAGCCGATCGCGGTCGGCGTGCAGGCGGCCACCGGCGCGGACTACGTGGTGATCGCCAACCGCGAGCAGATCCGCTACGCCCACCCCAACACGGCCCTGATCGGCAAGAGGCTCTCCACCGACGGCTCGGAGGTGCTGACCGGCGGGCAGACCTGGACCGGCGTGCAGACCGGCACCCTGGGCCGCTCGGTCCGCGGCAAGGCGCCGATCTTCGACTCCGCCGGCCGCGTCATCGGCCTGACCTCGGTCGGCATCCTGGAGGCCACCGTCGCCGACCGGCTCGGCGAGGCGCTCCCGCCGCTGCTGTGGACGGTGCTGGCGGTCCTGGTCGCCGGGTCGGCCGCCACCGCCCTGATCGCGAGAAGGGTCCGCCGCCAGACGTTCGGCCTGGAACCGCGGGAGATCGCGGCCCTGCTCGAACAGCGCGAGGGCGTCCTGCACGGCGTCAAGGAGGGGGTGCTCGCCCTCGACCTCGCCGGACGGGTGACGCTGGTCAACGACGCGGCCCGCGACCTGCTCGGCCTGTCCCAGGACGACGTCGGCCGCAGCCTGCGGGAGATGCCGCTGTCGGACCGGATGCGGGACGTGCTGGACGGCGCGGACCCGGGGGAGGACCGGGTGGTGCTCCACCGCGACCGGGTCCTGGTCCTCAACCGGACCCCGGTGGCGGTCCGCGAACGGCGCAGCGGCTGGGTGGTCACCCTGCGGGACCGGACCGAGCTGGTCCGGCTGACCCGCGAGCTCGACCAGGCCAGCACCACGACCGGTGCGCTGCGCGCGCAGGCCCACGAGTTCGCCAACCGCATGCACACCGTGGTCGGCCTGCTGGAACTGGGCGAGCACGAGACCGCGGTCAGCTACATCACCCAGACCACCGAGGCCTACAGCAGACACGCCTCCGGGATCCGGGAGAAGGTCGCCGACCCGACGCTGGCGGCGCTGCTGCTGGCCAAGTCGGCCGAGGCGGCCGAGCGGGGCGCCACCCTGACGCTGTCGGAGGACTGCCGGGTGGAGGAGGGCATGCTCGGCGACCCGCACGACGCGGTCCTGGTGGCCGGCAACCTGGTCGCCAACGCCCTGGACGCGTTGCAGGAGAGCGGCGGCACGGTGGAGGTCTCGGTCCGCACCGAGGCGGACGGGCTGCACCTGCGGGTCGGCGACTCCGGCCCCGGTATCACCCCCGAGCTGGTCCAGGAGGTGTTCCGCGAGGGCTTCACCACCAAGGCCGCCCTGGCCGGGCCCCGGGGCCTGGGGCTGGCCCTGACCCGCCAGACGTGCGCGCGGCGGGGCGGGTGGGTGCGGGTGCACAACGCCGGCGGCGCCGTCTTCACCGCCTTCCTCCCGGTCCCGCCCGCGGAACGTACGGCCGGGCCGTCCCCGGCGGGGGGCCCTGCGGTCTCGCCGGTACCGTCCCCGGCCGATCCGCCCGCATCCTCCCTGGCGGGTCCGTCCGCGTCGTCCCCGGCGGGCTCGCTCGCGCCGTCCGAACGGGAGGCGACGGGATGAGCGGCGAGCGCGGACCGGCGCGGGAGATCCGCGTGCTGGTCGTGGACGACGACTTCATGGTGGCCAGGATCCACGCCGGCTACGTCACCAGGACGCCCGGCTTCACCGTCGCCGGCGTCGTGCACACCGGGCAGGCCGCGATCGAGTCGGCCGCGGAGTGCGGGCCCGACCTGGTGCTGCTCGACATCTACCTACCGGACATGTCGGGACTCGACGTGCTCGGGACGCTCAGGAGCGCCTCGCACCCGGTGGACGTCCTGATGATCACCGCCGCGCGCGACGTGACGACGGTCCGGGCCGCCATGCGCGGCGGCGCGGTCAACTACCTGATCAAACCCTTCACCGCCCGCGCCCTCACCGAACGTCTCGAACGGTACGCCGAGACCCACCGGCGGCTGGCCGGCCTCGGCGACGAGACCCGCCAGGAGGAGGTCGACCGGCTCTTCGGGGCGGTCAGGGGGGTCCCGCCACCGCTGCCCAAGGGGCTCTCGGTCACCACCTGCGCGCTGGTCGCGTCCGCGCTCAGGGAGAGCGGCACCGACCTGTCCGCGGCCGAGGCGGCGGCGGCCACCGGCCTGTCCCGGGTGAGCGCGCGCCGGTACCTGGAGTACCTCTGCACGGCCGGTCAGGCCGAGCTGCGGCCCAGGTACGGGACCGCGGGCCGGCCCGAACACCGATACCGCTGGACGGGCTGATTTGTTATTCCTTTTTAGACGGTGGTCATCCGATGTGGTTTAGGGTTGCCGGAGGTGAATGCTGCGAGGCAGGAGGAGACGGAGGCCGTGCGGAACGCCGGAGCGTCTGTGAACCCGCCGACCGACCCCTTCGAAGGGGTTCCGCTTCCCTCCGACCCCGTCCCGCCGGGCGCCCGCGAGCCACGACTCCCCCCGGCCGGACGGCAGCCCGGCCCGTCCAGGAACGGCTCCCGCCTGCCGCCCGGCGTGTCGTCCGACATCTTCGGCCCCACCGGCCTCGGCGGTTCCAGCGGGCCCGGCCGTGGATCGCCGGTCATCCCGCCCGCCGCGGACCCCCCGCAGCCCTGGCAGATGCCGCCCCCGCCCGAGCGCCCCTCCCCGCGCGACGAGCCCACGCTGGTCCCCGGCGGTGACGGGGGTTTCCCCCGGCCCGAAGGGTCCCGCTTCGAGGAGCCGCCCCCGCGCAGCCGCAGGGGGCGCAGGATCTTTCTGATCGTCCTCGCCGTCCTGTTCGTCGCCGGGCTCGTGTACGCGGTACCGGCGGTCGTCATGTCCGGCAAGGTGCTGCCGGGCACCACCGTACGGGGCGTCGACATCGGCGGGCTGACCGTGACCGAGGCGGCCGACGAGCTCAGGGAGCGCCTGAGCGCCGCCGCGTCCGAGGAGATGACCCTGCTGGCCGCGGGCAAGCGCTTCACGCTCGACCCCGACAAGGCCGGGCTGGAGTTCGACGTCGTCGCCACCATCAACCAGGCCCCCAGCGGCTTCCCGAGCCCCGGCCAGGTCTGGAGGGCCCTCACCGGCACCACCGAGCTCGACCCCGAGGTCTCCTCCGACCGCGAGACGCTGAACGGCGCGGTGGACGACCTGGCCAGGAAGATCGACCTCAAGGTCCGGGAGGGCTCGGTCACCTTCAAGGGGGTCGAGCCCGTCGTCGTGACACCCCGTGACGGCCGGGAGCTGGAGCGGGAGGCGGCGGCCGCCGCGATCGAGGACGCCTTCCTCGGCCCGGCGCGGGAGGTCCGCCTCCCGGTCTCGGTGATCAAGCCCAAGGCCTCGGCCGCCGCGGTGCGGAAGGCCGCGGCCGGCGCGTCCAGGGCACTGTCCGGACCGGTCACCCTCACCTCCTCCGGCAGGCAGGTCCTGCTGCCGGTGGAGACCCTCGCGGCGCACCTGTCCTTCGAACCGGACGCCTCCGGCGACATGCGCCCGGTGTTCGACGCCGGGAGCGCCGTCGCCTCGGTGGAGAAGGGGCTCATCGATCCGGCCACGGCCCCGCGCGACCCCACGTTCCGGATCGTCGGGGGAGAACCGAGACTGGTGCCCGGCCGCAAGGGGAAGGGCATCGACGACGAGCGGCTCGCCACGGACGTGGCGGAGATGGTACGCCGCGACGGCGACCGGACGATCCCGGTGGCCCTGACCACCGTCCAGCCCCGCATGTCCGACGCCGAGGCCCGCGGGCTCGGCATCAAGGAGCGGATCAGCCAGTTCACCACCTTCTACGACTGCTGCCCGCCACGCGTCACCAACATCAAGACGATCGCCCGGCTCCTGGACGGCTACCTGGTTAAACCGGGCGAGACCTTCTCGCTCAACGAGATCGTCGGCCGGCGCGACACGGCCCGCGGGTTCGTGCCCGCTCCCATGATCGAGGGGGGCAGGCTGGTCGACTCGGTCGGCGGCGGCATCTCCCAGTTCGCCACCACCATGTACAACGCCGTGTTCTTCGGCGGGCTCGAGGACGTGCAGCACGTGGCCCACGAGTTCTACATCCCCCGCTACCCGGCCGGGCGCGAGTCCACGGTCTCCTGGCCCCAGCCGGACTTCCGCTGGAAGAACGACTCGCCGTACGGGGTGCTGGTGAAGACCTCGGCCGACGACAGGGGCGTCACGGTCGCCTTCTGGAGCACCAAGCGCTACGAGATCGAGTCGATCTCCTCCGAGCGGTACAACGTGACCCCGTTCGAGAACGCCACCGACACCGGCCCCGACTGCATCGAGATGATCGGCCAGCAGGGGTTCACGATCGACGTCTGGCGCATCTTCAAACAGGACGGCAAGGAGATCAAGCGCGTCAAGAAGACGACGGTCTACAAGCCCGAGACCAACCTCAGGTGCTTATAGGCGACGCTTCGCGTCGCGGTGAGCTGTGCCTATGGCGACGCTGACGCGTCGCGGTGAAGCCGCTTGGATCCGGCTCCTTCCCTCGTCGGGAGGAATCGCTCGTTCCTCACGATTCCGCCCTCCTCAGTCCACTCGCCGGCGCGGCTTCACAGGTCCGGCGAATGTGTTGATTGGGCCTGTGAGATCTGTCCATGGCGACGCTGCGCGTCGTGGTGAAGCCGCTTGGATCCGGGCTCCATCCCTTGTCGACGAGGCTTCACAGGTCCGGTGGCTGTTTTTGTGGCGATGCGCAGCGTCGCCTTGGGGTTGTGAGGCCGCGCCGGCGACTGGACCGAGGAGCGAAGGAGCGAAGCGGATGAGCGACGAGGGAAGGAGCCGGATCCGAGCGGTCTCACCGCGACGCGAAGCGTCGCCATAGACACGCGTCGCCGTGAGCACAACACTCATAATGCCTCCATGAAGATCTGGGTTCCCTCCAAGGCCGCCGCCGATGTTCTGTGTGATCTGCCCGAGGTGGAGTGCGTCGTCTACGACGGCACGGAGCCGGTGCCGGAGGGGGCGCACGAGGCCGAGGTCTGGATCCCGCCGCTGATGCCGGTGGCGGACCTGCCCGCGCTGCTCGGCCGGATGACCGGGCTGCGGCTGCTGCAGACCGTCACGGCGGGGGTCGACGCCTACCTCCCGCACCTTCCGGAGGGGGTGACGCTCTGCAACGCCCGGGGCGTGCACGACGCGGGCACCGCCGAGTGGGCCGTGGGGGCCATGATCGCGGTGCTCCGGGAGTTCCCGGGGTTCGCGCGGGCGCAGGCGCGGGGTGAGTGGACCTACCACCACACCGGGGTGCTGGCCGACTCGACCGTGCTGATCGTGGGGTACGGCTCGATCGGTGAGGCGCTGGAGCGCAGGCTCGGCGGTTTCGAGGTGGACGTGGTCCGGGTGGCCAGGACCGCCCGGCCCGGCGTGCACGGCCTGGACGAGCTGCCCGGGCTGCTGCCCGGCGCCGACGTGGTGGTGCTGCTGGTGCCCTCCACCCCCGAGACCACCGGCATGGTGGACGCGGGGTTCCTGGCGGCGATGAAGGACGGGGCCGTCCTGGTGAACGCGGCCAGGGGGCCGGTGGTCGACACCGGCGCGCTCGTGGCCGCGCTGCACGGAGGCCGGATCCTGGCCGCGCTCGACGTCACCGACCCCGAGCCGTTGCCGCCGGACCACCCGCTGTGGACGGCTCCGGGGGTCTTCGTCACCCCGCACGTCGCGGGCAGCAGTCCGGCGTCCGTACGGCGCACGCTGAAGCTCCTCCGCTCCCAGCTGCTGCGTTACCTGGCGGGCGAGCCGCTCAAGAACGTGATCACGGGTTCTTACTGACCGGCAAAGGAATCCTGACCGTGGCTGCCTCGTGACCTGTGCTGCGTACCTTCGTCAGAAGCGGTCTGGTCCCCGCGGTTATCAGATCGGTGACGACTGCGGTGTTGTCACCCCTCGCGTGAGCCGGACGGCACACACTTGGCCTGTGCCGGTGTGGGCTCCGAGACGTGACGGAGCGCTCGCGCCGGCGGCGTGAGCGCGGCGAGCAAGGGACGCTGCAGAGCGAGAGACACCGAGACGACACCGATGGGCAGACGACATTGATCCGCTGGCGTGACCCCCGGGTACCGCTGACCGCCGCCGCCATCGGCGTGCTGGGGCTCGTTGCCGCGCTTCTGAGCGGGGCCACGGCCGTGGTCGTGGAGGCGGTGGCGGGCGTCGTCACCGCCGCGGCCGCCGCGGGATCGCTGTTCGCCGCGGCCTCCAGGACGGTCGGCCGGCGCAGGGCGCTGGCCTGGCGCTGGCTGGCGGGCGGCTCGGCCACCTGGCTGGTCGGGGTCGGCGTCCGGCCGATCGCGGACGGCACGCCCTTCGTGGTGACCTTCGCCGACCTGGTGCTGCTGGCCGGTACGGCGATGCTCGCCGTCGGCACCGGCCTGTCGGCGGCCAGGCCCGCCCGGGGGCACGCGCTGCTGCGCGACCTCGCCGACTCCTACGTGTGCGCGGCCTCCATCGTGGTGATCCTGTGGGTGACGCTGGTCGGACCCGCCTCCCGCGGGGCCGGGGACGCAGGGGACATCGCGGTCACGTTCGCCTCGCCCCTGTTCTGCCTGATCCTCGCCTGCGTGGTGGGCCCGGCCGTGGTGCCGGTCCGCCGGTCGGCCTGGCCGGTCGGCCTGGCCGCGCTGGCCGTGCTGGCCGCCGTCGCGGCCTCGGAGACGATCACCGCGCTGGCCCGGGTCGGCGGTGAGACGCCGTCGCTCACCTGGGTCTGGCTGGCCCCGGCCGCCTTCCTCGTGCTGGCCGCGGTCCCGTGGAGCGGGCCCGCGACGCAGCAGTACGACCCCGGCGACGACGAGATATCGGCCCGTGAGAGCACGTCCTCGCTGATCGCGGCGGTGCCGCTCTTGCTGGTCGCGGTAGCCACCGTCGTGGTGCTGCTGCGGGTGGCCGGTGACGGCGGGGTCCAGGGGTCGCCGATGGTCCTGTCCCTGGTGTGCGCCTCGATCGTGGCCGTCCTGGTGGGCAGGCTGTTCGTGATGCTGGTGGAGACCGGGCGGCTGCGCAGGCTGGTCCATCAGGGCGAGCGGCAGCTGAACGACCTCGCCGAGAGCACCGGGGACGTGGTCCTGGTCTGCGACCACGAGGGCGTGGTGCACCGGATCGGCGAGGGCGTCGAGATCACCTACGGGTACCGTCCCGCCGACCTGGTCGGAGGGACGATCTTCGACTACATCCATCCCGAGGACGTGCCGGGGATCCGGGCGGCGCTGAGCGTGATGAGCCTGGAGGACGAGCCGTCCGAGGGGCCGGGGGCGTGCATGGTCGCCTGCCGGGTCCGGGCCTCCGACGGCACCTGGCGGCCCGCCGAGTCGGTGGCCACCCGGCACGTGGGCGGGGAGGACCTGCTGCTGGTCACCACCCGCGACGTCAGCGACCAGGAGGCGCTGCGCAACCAGGTCGCCCACCTGACCTTCCACGACGGCATCACCGGCCTGCCCAACCGCGCCTACTTCGAGGAGCGCACCCGGGAGGTGCTGGCCCGTCCCGGCGCGAGCAGCGCGGCCGTGGTCTTCCTGGACCTGGACGGTTTCACCGCGGTGAACGACTCGGTCGGCCACGCCAGCGGCGACTACCTGCTGGGCCAGGCGGCCCGCAGGCTCCGCGCCACCGTACGGGCCGACGACACCCTGGCGCGCTGGGGCGGCGACGAGTTCGCGGTGCTGCTGGAGGGGGCGGCCGACGCCCAGACCGCGGTGGACCTGGCCGAGCGGCTGGTCCGTACGGTCTCCTCCGAGCCGTTCCGGGTGGCCGACCGCGACATCGCGCTGACCGCGAGCGTCGGGGTGGCCTTCGCCGACGACGACGTCACCTCAGGAGACCTGATCCGCAACGCCGACGTGGCGATGGCCAGGGCCAAGGAGCTCGGCGGGCGCCGGGTCGAGGTGTTCGCCGCGCACATGCACGCCGACGTGGTACGGCGCCTGGAACTGGCCGCCGACCTGCAGCGGGCGCTGCTGGAGAATCAGTTCGCGATCGAGTACCAGCCCGTGGTCGACCTGGCCACCTCCCGGGTCACCGCGGTCGAGGCGCTGGTGCGCTGGTGCCGGGCCGGGGAGTTCGTCCCGCCCGAGCAGTTCCTCGGGCCGGCCGAGGACACCGGCCTGATCGTGCCGCTGAGCGAGTGGATCCTGCGCGAGTCCTGCCGGGAGGTGGCCGCCTGGCGCGCCTCGGCCTGGGAGATCGGGCTCTCGCTCAACCTGTCGGCCCGGCAGATCATGGCGCCCCGTTTCGTGGAGACCGTCGAGTCGGCCCTGGGCGAGAGCGGCCTGCCGCCCAGCGCGCTGACCCTGGAGGTCATCGAGGAGATGCTGGTCGAGGACGCCGAGGAGACCATCGTCCGCCTGTCCGAGCTGCGCGCCCTGGGCGTCCGGCTGGCGATCGACGACTTCGGCACCGGGTACGCCTCGCTGGCGTTCCTGCGGCAGCTCCCGGTCGACATGATCAAGATAGATCCGTCCTTCGTGTCCGGGCTGGGCCGGGACGAGACGCTGACCCTGCTGACCCGCACGATCGTGCGGCTCGGGCACGACCTCGGGCTGATCGTGGTGGCCGAGGGCATCGAGCGGCCCGAGCAGCTGGAGCTGCTGCGCGAGATGGGCTGCACCCGGGGCCAGGGGTTCCTGGTGGCGCGCCCGATGGCGGCGCGCGGGGTGGACTCGCTGATGCGCACCAGCCTCTCCAGCCTCGGTTCGCCCGCCTGACGTCATATCTCACGATCTGAGATACCTGTCCATGGATTTGACGCGGACACACCGGGTCGGCCATGGTGGAGCCATGCAGCTTCACCGTGGGATTCTCGTAGTACTTCGCCGGCGCGCAGGCCGATAGCCGAAGCACTACGACCTGCGCGCCGCCCCAGCTCCGCCGACCAGGTGGAATGGGGCCTTTTTTATGCCATCACGCATGCTCAGCCAGCCACAAGGAACGAGCCGATGACCGAACAGATGACAGGAGCCCAGGCCCTCGTGAGGGCGCTGGAGAACGTCGGGGTCGACACCGTGTTCGGGATCCCCGGCGGCGCGATTCTGCCCGCCTACGATCCGCTCTACGACTCGACCAAGGTCCGGCACGTGCTCGTACGGCACGAGCAGGGCGCCGGGCATGCGGCGCAGGGGTACGCGCAGGCCACCGGCAGGGTCGGGGTGTGCATGGCCACCAGCGGTCCCGGCGCGACCAACCTGGTCACCCCGATCGCCGACGCGTACATGGACTCGGTCCCGATGGTCGCCATCACCGGCCAGGTGGCCAGCGCGGCGATCGGCACCGACGCCTTCCAGGAAGCCGACATCTCCGGCATCACCATGCCGATCACGAAGCACAACTTCCTGGTCACCGAGGCCGCAGAGATCCCCAGGACGATCGTGGAGGCCTTCCACATCGCCTCCACCGGCCGTCCCGGCCCGGTGCTGGTCGACATCGCCAAGGACGCCCTCCAGGCGAAGATGACCTTCCAGTGGCCGGTCGTCATGCAGCTGCCCGGTTACCGTCCGGTGACCCGGCCGCACTCCAAGCAGATCCGCGAGGCGGCCAAGCTGATCGTCGAGGCCAGGCGGCCGGTCCTGTACGTGGGCGGCGGCGTGCACCGGGCCGGGGCGTCGCCGGAGCTGCTGGAGTTCGCCGAGCTGACCGGCATCCCGGTGGTCACCACCCTGATGGCGCGGGGCACCTTCCCCGACAGCCACCCCCAGCACATGGGCATGCCCGGCATGCACGGCTCGGTGTCGGCCGTCGGCGCGCTGCAGAAGTCCGACCTGATCATCGGTCTCGGCGTCCGCTTCGACGACCGCGTCACCGGTGACCTGTCGACCTTCGCCCCGTACGCGAAGGTGGTGCACGCCGACATCGACCCGGCGGAGATCTCCAAGAACCGGCACGCGGACGTCCCGATCGTGGGCGACTGCAAGGAGGTCATCACCGAGCTGATCGCGGCGGTGCGCAACGAGGGCCGCAAGGGCGACTACACCGACTGGTGGACGGCGCTGAACACCTACAAGGCGACCTACCCGCTGGGCTACACCGAGTTCGAGGACGGCTCGCTGGCCCCGCAGTACGTCATGGAGCGGCTGAGCGCGGTCGTCGGCCCGGACGCGATCTACACCGCGGGCGTCGGCCAGCACCAGATGTGGGCCGCGCAGTTCATCGGCTACGAGAGGCCCGGCAGGTTCATCAACTCCGGCGGCGCCGGCACGATGGGCTTCTCGCTGCCCGCGGCGATGGGCGCCAAGATGGGCCGTCCCGACACCACGGTCTGGGCCATCGACGGCGACGGCTGCTTCCAGATGACCAACCAGGAGCTCGCCACCTGCACGATCGAGGGCGTGCCGATCAAGGTCGCGATCATCAACAACGGTAACCTGGGCATGGTCCGCCAGTGGCAGACGCTCTTCTACAACCAGCGCTACTCCAACACCGACCTGCAGACGGTGCGCAGGATCCCGGACTTCGTCAAGCTCGCCGAGGCCTACGGGTGCGTGGGCCTGCGCTGTGAGCGGCCCGAGGACGTGGACGAGACGATCCGGAAGGCGATGGAGATCAACGACGTGCCGGTCGTGGTCGACTTCGTGGTGCACCAGGACGCCATGGTGTGGCCGATGGTCGCCGCCGGTACCAGCAACGACGACATCAAGTTCGCGCGCGACATGGCGCCGGTGTGGGACAGCGAGGACGACGCATGAGCAGGCACACGCTCTCGGTGCTGGTGGAGAACAAGCCGGGCGTGCTCGCGCGCGTCGCGTCGCTGTTCAGCCGGCGCGGGTTCAACATCGACTCCCTGGCGGTCGGGCCGACCGAGCACGCGGACATCTCCAGGATGACCATCGTGGTCAACGTCGCCGACCTCCCGCTGGAGCAGGTCACCAAGCAGCTCAACAAGCTCGTCAACGTGTTGAAGATCGTGGAGCTGGACCCGGCGCAGGCGGTGCAGCGCGAGCTGACGCTGATCAAGGTGCGGGCCGACTCGGAGAACCGCTCCAGCGTGCTGGAGCTGGTCAACCTGTTCCGGGCACGCTGCGTCGACGTCTCCTCGGACGCGGTGACCATCGAGGTCACCGGGACGCCGGACAAGCTGCAGGCCTTCATCAAGGTCCTCGAGCCGTTCGGCATCAAAGAGCTCGTCCAGTCGGGCATGGTGGCCATCGGCCGCGGAGCCCGTTCCATCACCGACCGTTCTCTCCGGGCCCTGGACCGGACCGCGTAACGCGCGCAGAGAAACCCGAAAGGTTAAGTAAGTGACTGAGATCTTCTACGACGACCAGGCCGACCTGTCGATCATCCAGGGCCGGCACGTCGCCGTCCTGGGGTACGGCAGCCAGGGGCACGCCCACGCGCTCTCGCTGCGCGACTCCGGGGTGGACGTCCGGGTCGGCCTGCCCGAGGGCTCCAAGAGCCGGGAGAAGGCCGAGGCCGACGGCCTGCGCGTGCTCGCTCCCGCGGAGGCCGTCGAAGAGGCCGATCTGACCATGATCCTCGCGCCGGACCACATCCAGCGTCACCTGTACGCCGACCACGTGGCCCCGAACCTGGTCGAGGGCGACGCGCTCTTCTTCGGCCACGGCCTCAACATCCGCTACGGCCTCATCGAGGCGCCCGAGGGCGTGGACGTGGCCATGGTCGCGCCGAAGGGTCCCGGTCACCTCGTGCGCCGCCAGTACACCGCGGGCCGCGGCGTGCCGTGTCTCGTCGCGGTGGAGAAGGACGCCAGCGGCAACGCCCTGGACCTGGCGCTGTCGTACGCCAAGGGCATCGGCGGCACCCGCGCCGGCGCGCTGCGGACGACCTTCAAGGAGGAGACCGAGACCGACCTGTTCGGCGAGCAGGCCGTGCTCTGCGGCGGCGTGTCCGAGCTGATCAAGGCCGGTTTCGAGACGCTGATCGAGGCGGGCTACCAGCCCGAGGTCGCCTACTTCGAGTGCCTGCACGAGATGAAGCTGATCGTCGACCTGATGTACGAGGGCGGCATCCACAAGATGTACTGGTCGGTCTCGGACACCGCCGAGTACGGCGGCTACTCCCGTGGCCCGCGCGTGGTGACCCCGGAGACCAAGAAGGAGATGCAGCGCATCCTCGCCGAGATCCAGTCCGGCGAGTTCGCCAAGGAGCTCGTCGAGGAGTTCGACGGCGGCCAGAAGAAGTTCACCGCCTACCGCGACGAGCTGGCCGAGCACCCGATCGAGAAGACCGGCGCCAAGCTCCGCCCGATGATGAGCTGGCTGAAGTAGCCGCGCGTCCGGGCGGTCCCGCCCGGACGGCCGAAGGCCCGCGCCCCCGCGACGAGTTCACGTCGCGGGGGCGCGGGCCTTGGCAGGCAGGCTCGGTGCTCGGGACTCAGTGCTTGGCGAAGTTCTGGGTCCAGTAGATGCCCCGGGGGCTGTTGGCCACGCCCACCCCGAGGTGGGTGTAGGCGCAGTTCATGATGTTGGCGCGGTGGCCGGAGCTGTTCATCCAGGCGGTGACGACATCGGCGGGGGTGCGCTGTCCCATCGCGATGTTCTCCGCCCAGGCGCGCATCGGGCTGAACCCGCTGGCCTTGATGCGGGCGGTCATGTCCCGGCCGTCCTGGGAGGTGTGGCTGAAGTAGTTCTTGGCGGCCATGTCGTCGGAGTGGCCCTGGGCGGCCGACCGCAGCTGCGGGTCGGACACCAGGGGCGCGCAGCCGCCCTTCTGCCGCTCGGCGTTGGTCAGGCGCACGACCTCCTCGGAGAGGGAGGAGCCCGGCTGGGGGGCGGGAGAGGTCGCGGTGGCGGTGGGCTTGGGGGTCGGCTTGGCGGTGCTCGTCGGCTTGGCCGTCGGGCTCGCGGTGGGCTTGGCCGTGGGGCTCGCGGTGGGGCTCGCCGTCGGGCTGGTCGTCGGGGTGGGGGTCGGGGTGCCGGGAGCGCAGTCGAACCTGATCGGCCTGGAGCGGCCGACGTTGCCCCGGTAGTCGGTGACGACGGTGTAGTACACGCCGGGGGCGCACCGCAGTCTCACCGTCACCCGGCCGTTGGTGCCGCGCAGGGACGTGCTCTTGACGACGGGGTCGGCGCCGGGGACGGCCCGCTTGATGCGGATGCGGACCAGGGCGGTGTCGTCACAGCCCAGGCGCGCGGCCGAGGCCTGGATCCGTCCCGCGGGGGTGAGGCGGGGTTTGGCGGCGTACACGCGGCACTCGGCCTGGGGAGAGGCCGCGGCGTGAGCCGTGGCGATCGGCGTGCTGAGGGCCGCCAGGCTTCCGAGGCAGAGAAGTAGCCCTAGCGGTCTGCGCATGTCGGTTTCCTCCAGTTGGTAGACGCTGGACGGATCCGCATTCTGTCGGTGACAGAACAGTCTTGTCAGCAAATTCCCGACATTAATCTGCGTCGCGGGTAAACCAGAGTGATCGCAGAGGCGTCTGTGACCGGTGTTCCGGAGGCCGGATCGGGCCGTCGTTATGGTCGGTGGCACCGTTTCGTGACCTGGTTGAGCTGGACATCGGCGGCATCGAACGTTCCAGGCGGCAACCGTCCCGGATCATGGATCCGGCGCCGCGACCCCGCGGAAAAAAAGATGCGGCCGGGCGGAGTCAGGAGGCTCCCGGTGATCACGTCCGGGAGGCAGGGGCGAGGGCCGCGCGGGGTCCGCGGGCTCCCGGTGATCACGTACAGGGGAGCGTCCGGAGCGGGAGGGGGCGGGGATCCGGAGGCTCCCGGCGATCACGTACGGACGGACGCCGGGGCGGTGGTGGGGCATTCGTCCTGTCCTGGACCTACCCAGTGCCCACGCGCTGCGATTGAATGTGGCATGGTCTTCCCGGCGACACCCCCCGCCGCCGTCACCGTGCCGCGCGGAGTGCGCATCGGCTACGGCGTCGGCGCGATCTGCACCGCGACCTTCTCCACGGTTCCGGGCCTGCTGCTGCTGTTCTACATGACGAACGTGCTGGCGGTCCCGGCCTGGATCGCCGGTGTGGTGGTCTTCCTCCCCAAGCTCTGGGACATCTTCATCAACCCCTGGGTGGGTCAGCGCTCCGACCGGACGGTCTCCCGCTTCGGGGCCCGCCGCCCGTGGATGCTGCTGGGCGCGTTCACCCTGCCGGTGACGTTCGCCCTCACCTTCGCCGGCCCCCCGCTCACCGGCATGTCCGCCGCGGTGTACGTCGCGGCCTGCTACTTCCTGACCGCGACGGCCTACGCCTTCTACGAGGTGCCCTACAAGGCGATGCCCGCGGAGATGACCGACGACTACCACGAGCGCTCCTCCCTGCTGCAGTGGAGGATGGCCTTCGTCGGCCTGGGGATCCTGCTCTCGGGGGGCGTCGCCCCGCTCATCGCCGGCACCGACGTCACCGGCTACCGGACCATGGGCCTGGTCATCGGGGCGGTGCTGCTGCTGTCCATGCTGGCCTCGTTCTTCGGCACCGCCCGCGCCCCGATGATCGCCCAGGCCGAGGCCGAGCCGTCGATCACCGCCCAGTTCGCCGCCGCCCGCTCGAACAGGACGTTCATGGTGCTGCTCGGCCTGAGCTGCGCCCAGATGTTCTCGGCCGGCATCATGCTGGCCGGCTCGCCGTACTTCGCCACCTACACGCTGGGCGATCCGTCGGCGACCACCACGCTCTTCCTCGGCATCGTCGGCCCGCTGCTGATCACCATGCCGCCCTGGATCTGGCTGTCCAAGCGCTACGACAAGCGCGGCGCGATGATCCTGGCGTCGGCGCTGTTCATGGCGGGCACCGTCGCGATGGTCTTCTCCGGCCTGCTCGGCCCGGTGTACGCGCACGTGTGCGTGCTCCTGGTCGGCATCGGTTACGCCGGGTTCCAGCTGCTGCAGTTCTCGATGCTCTCCGACGTGATCGTCCACGACGCCCTGGTCACCGGCAAGCGCAGGGCCGGGGTGTTCACCGGCCTGTGGACGGCGGCCGAGACCGTGGTCTTCGCCTTCGGCGCGCTGGTGCTCGGCTGGCTGCTCGGGGCGACCGGGTTCGTCGAGTCCAACCCCTCCACGCCGGTCGCCCAGCCCGAATCGGCGACCACGGCGGTGCTGTACGGCACCACGCTGCTGCCGGCGCTCCTGATGGGGGTCAGCATCGTGCTGGTCACCCGCTACACCCTGACGGCCGAGAGGCTCGCCGAGGCCGGGGCCGCCGGGCCCCAGGGCGGCTGAGCAGACCCGGGCCCGGAGCGCCTCGGGGTCAGAGCACCTGGGGCGTGACCATCAGGAAGCCGCAGTCGCCGAAGGAGACGACGTCACCGGGCCGGACCTTCGCCGGCCCCACCAGCCGCCAGTCGTTCAGCCGGGTGCCGTTGAGCGAGCCCAGGTCCACCAGGATCCACCCCTCCTGGTCGCGGCGGAGCTCGGCGTGCACCCGCGAGACGGTCAGGTCGGCGAGGACCAGGTCGCAGGAGGAGCCGCGGCCGACCACGTAGCGGGTCCTGCCGTCGCCGGGGAGCGCCAGCCGGGGCATCCGGGGGCGCCGCCAGGCCGACTCGACCCGCTTGGTGAAGTCGGAGGCCGAGGCGACGGCCTCGGTGACGATGCGGCGCAACCGGCCGCGCTGCGGCAGGTCGGCGACCAGGTTGTCGAGCTCGCCCTGGTTGCGAGCGCGCAGGGCCATGTCGACCCGGCCGAGGAAGGTGTCGTGCGACAGGCGTCCCTCGACGGCACGATCACGGAGCTCGCTGATCGCACGATCGCGGTCCCCGTCGGAGGCGCGGGCCGGGGGATGCGTCGAGCTCATCCTCCGAGTATCCGCCCCGAGGGCGGAACCTGTCCAGAATACGCGGATCTCCTGCCGAGGACCCATCCGGCACGATCATCCGGACCGGTGCGGGCGACCGCGCACACGCTGCGGAAACTTCTCCGCGCACGGTCTCCTGCCGGATCCCGGAAACCTTGGACCCGCCGCCCCCGCACGCGCAGGGACGGCACGCGTCGACGCGGACAGGAGGCGTCGTGGACGCCGTGGTCCGACGGGCTGGCCGGTGTCGGCCGGTGTCGGCCGAGTCGGTCGGTGCCGGTCGGTGCCGGTCGGTGTCAGTCGGTGACGTCGGCGCAGACCACGTGGGCGCCCAGCTCGATCATCCGCTGCTCGCTGCGCGCGTCGGCGACCCTGGCCATCAGGATCGGCGCCTCGCTGGCGGCGAGCTGCGGCAGCCTGGCCCGTACCCCGCGGTGGATGTCCCTGACCACGTCCTCGGCCGCCGACATGTGCACCTTGACGTGCAGCATGATCCCCGGGGCGCCCGAGGAGGTGCTGGCCTCGGAGATCCACACGTGGTGGACGAGCGGGTAGTCGACGAGCAGGTGCGAGATCGCGGCGCGCAGCGCGGGCAGGATCGGGTGGTCGCAGCGGCGGTAGCCGGGGTCCACCATCTGCATCGGGCCCGACAGGTGCGGCCGGGGTGCCGGGATCCACGAGGCGGCGGGCGCGGCGGGCACGGGGGTCCGCGGCCGGCCCTGCGGGGAGGCGGCCTGCCGCGAGGGGCCCTGCGGGTACGGGGCCTGCGGGGCCGCCGGGGGAGGGGTCTGCGGGTACGCCCCCGGGGAGGGCGTGCCCTGCGGGTACGCGCCCGGCGCGGAGGGAGCCTGCGGGTACGGGCTCTGCGGTGCCGCCGGGGGAGCGGTCCGCGGAAGCGCGGGCGCCGAACGCGAGACCGTGGCCATCGCCCCGGTCGCGTACGCGGTGGGGGTCGCGCTCGACAGCGCGGGGGTGGGCCCGCTGCGCGTCGAGAGCAGGTAGCGCTGGAGGTCCTCGATCGGCACGGCCGCGGCGGCCGGCCCGGCCGCGTCGATCACGATCTCCCGCACGCCGGTGACGCGCTGGATGTCGAGGACGGTGTCGGCGTCGCAGGCCGACAACGAGTGGCTGCCACGGTGCCGCGCGTAGGTGTCCGCCGAGGTGTATCCGAGCAGGACACGCTCACCCGCCTGGGTCGTGCCGAGCACGACGGAGCGGTCGGGTCGCACGGCGACCAGGAGTCCCCATTCCGCGAGCGCGGCCAGCAGCCGGTGCGGCTCGCCGTGCTGGGCGAGCACGGTGCCGAGAGCGGGGTTCCCGATGCTCATATGAGGAACGATAGGTAGTGGACCACGGCTTATCAGGGTAATCGCGAAGTTTTCTTGGGATCAATACCAAGTTGAATTTTGCAGGCATGGGATGCGACGACGGCGGGTAGCGCCCCCCGGTCACGGCCTACCCCGTCTCGGATCGCGGGACACTCGTGAACGCGTTCACAAGCGCCGATAGACTACGTGAGGTCCGTGCACCTCACCGCCTAGTAAGGATCTGCCTGTGAACAAGCCCGTCGTACTGGTCGCCGAGGAACTCTCCGAGGCCGGTCTCGCGGTTCTGGGCGCGGACTTCGAAGTCCGCCACACCGACGGCGCCGACCGCGCCCAGTTCCTGCCCGCCCTCGCGGACGTGGACGCCCTGATCGTGCGCAGCGCCACCCAGGTGGACGCCGAGGCGATCGCCGCCGCCCCCCGGCTCCGCGTGGTCGCCCGCGCCGGCGTCGGCCTGGACAACGTCGACGTGGAGTCGGCCACCAAGGCCGGCGTCATGGTCGTCAACGCGCCCACCTCCAACATCACCAGTGCCGCCGAGCACACCGTGGCCCTGATCCTCGCCTCCGCCCGCAACGTCGCCCAGGCCCACTCCGCGCTCAAGGGCGGCGAGTGGAAGCGCTCGAAGTACACCGGCGTGGAGCTGGACGAGAAGGTCGTCGCCATCCTCGGCCTCGGCAAGATCGGCCAGCTGGTCGCGCAGCGCCTCCAGCCGTTCGGCGTCGAGCTGATCGCCTACGACCCCTACCTGCAGCCGGCCCGCGCCGCGCAGATGGGCGTCCGCCTGGTCTCGCTGGAGGAGGCCCTGCGCGAGGCCGACTTCATCACCGTGCACCTGCCCAAGTCCAAGGAGACCATCGGCCTCATCGGAGAGCGGGAGCTGCACCAGGTCAAGCCGAACGTGCGCCTGATCAACGTCGCCCGAGGCGGGATCATCGACGAGAACGCCCTCTACTCCGCGATCAAGGAGGGCCGCGTCGCCGGCGCCGGCATCGACGTGTTCCCCAAGGAGCCGGTCACCGACAGCCCGCTCTTCGAGCTGGACCAGGTCGTGGTCACCCCGCACCTGGGCGCCTCGACCCACGAGGCCCAGGAGAAGGCCGGCACCCAGGTCGCGCGGAGCGTGAAGCTCGCCCTGGCCGGGGAGTTCGTGCCGGACGCGGTCAACGTCCAGGGCGGCGCCGTCGCCGAGGACGTCAAGCCGGGCCTGCCGCTGGCCGAGAAGCTCGGCCGGGTGTTCACCGCGCTCGCCGGTGAGGTCGCCACCAGGCTCGACGTCGAGGTGCGCGGCGAGATCGCCTCCCACGACGTCCGGGTGCTGGAGCTGGCCGCCCTCAAGGGCGTCTTCACCGACGTGGTCGAGGACTCGGTCACCTACGTCAACGCCCCGCTGCTGGCCAAGGACCGCGGTGTCACGGTCGAGCTGATCACCAGCTCGGAGAGCCCCGACTGGCGCAACGTGGTGACGGTCCGCGGCGTGCTCGCCGACGGCCGCGCGGTCTCGGTCTCCGGCACCCTGTCCGGGCCGAGGCAGATCACGAAGATCGTCGAGGTCAACGGCTACCAGATGGAGATCGAGCCGACCGACCACCTGTCGTTCTTCACCTACACCGACCGTCCCGGCATCGTCGGCGTGGTCGGCCGCATCCTGGGCGACCACTCGATCAACATCGCCTCGATGCAGGTGGCCCGGGACGTCAAGGGCGGCAAGGCCCTGATCGCGCTCACCGTCGACACCGCCATCCCGGCCGACGTGGTCGACCAGATCGGCGCGGAGATCGGCGCCGACAGCGGCCGTTCGGTCGACCTGACCGACTGACCGTCCCGGTCCGCCGGGTCCCCTTCGTGGGTGGCCGCGGCGCGCCGCGGCCCGCTCCCGGACGGACCGTCCGGGACCGGGCCGGCACCCGCTCGCCGTCTCGACATGTGAGAAGTGTGTACGCGGGGCGAGACGACCCTTTCGTCACCGGGTAACCTGATGGAGATGCGCCGGGTGTTCTCGCACTCCGCACCCGCCGCGGCGGGGCCTGACAGGGCAGGCCGGCGGCCCGCCACGGTGCCGTGGCGATCGCCGGCTCCGAGCCCTCCGCCCACCGGTCCGTGACCCGGACCGAGGCATCGGGCCCGGTCCGAGTCCTGACCGGAGTCTCGGCCACCTTCACAGCTCACCCGCGACCGAAACGAGACTCACCATGTACGAGATGTACTCCTGGAACCGCCCGGACGAGAACGAGGACGAGGCGGCCGACGCGATCCAGACCGCCCTGGACCGCCGCGACAACGGTGGCGCGCCCACCCGCTGACCCTGCCGGCCACCTGCCGGCCACCTGCCGGCCACCTGCCCGATCACGGCCGTGCGCCGGTCCGGGCCGGGCCGGCCGGGGCGGACGGCTCCGCGACGCTCGCGGCGGAGCCGCGGGGGCTCACCCGCCGACGGCGGATCCGGTCGCGTGCTCGATCCGCTCGGCCAGTTCGACCCCCTCGGGGTCGGGGCGCACCCCGCCGACGAAGGAGGCGTGCCGCCATGAGGCGAGCCGCTCCTCCTTGACCACGTCCCCGCTCCGCGGGGCGTGCACCATGTACCCGGGCTTCGTGATCATTCCGACATGCCCGAGACCCCGGAAGAAGACCAGGTCCCCGGGCCTGAGGTCCTTCCAGGCGATCTTCCTGGAGAACGCCTCGTACTGCTCGGAGGCGATGCGGGGCAGCGCGATCCCGGCGGCCCCATAGGCGCGGAGCATCAGCCCGGAGCAGTCGAAGCCGCCGCGGCCGGTGCCGCCCCACGCGTACGGCGTGCCGCGCTTGGACATGGCCCAGCTCAGGGCCTTCTGCCAGGCGGGACGCAGGGACGCGGCCCGCAGGGCGCCCTTCAGGGCGGGCATGCCGAGCGCGGGAGGCGCGGGGGCGGGCAAGGGCGAGGCGGCCAGCGCGGTGGCCGGGGTCGCGAACACCGCGGTCCCGGCGACGAGGACGGACGCGACGCGCGAACAGATCTTGCCGTACAGGGTCGTTCCTTCCATAGGGCCTGCCGGGTGAGCTGTCGGGCTCGGGCGTGGAGGCCGCCCTACGGCGCGCGGGCGCGCCGATTCGCCCCGAGGGATCCCGTCGCGGGCGGCCGGGAACGCGCTCCGGTCGGGAGCGGGGTTCCCGGGGCCCGGGACGATCCCGGAAAGAGTGGTTCCCCGGCTCCGTACGCATCGATAAGGGATGATCCGTACGAATTAGGCATCAACGTGAACGGTGAGGACCATAACGAAACCTCGCGAAACGGTCAACATAGGATAAAGACGGGCAAAGCGATCAGATGTACCCGAGGGAAATTCCGTCCGAGGCGTGAGACCGGTGTTCAAGCACCGAGACGGCCCGGTAGGGTGACCCCATGGATTCGCGTAACATCCGCCTGGCGGTCATCCCCGGGGACGGGATCGGGGTCGAGGTCGTCACCGAAGGGCTGAAGGTCCTCGAAGCGGTCGGCACGAAGGTGGAGACCACCACCTACGATCTCGGCGCCAAGCGCTACCACGAGACCGGTGAGACGCTGCCCGACGTCGTCCTGGAGGAGCTGCGCGGCTACGACGCGATCCTGCTCGGGGCGGTCGGCGACCCCAGCGTGCCCCCGGGCGTGCTGGAGCGCGACCTGCTGCTCAAGCTCCGCTTCCGGCTCGACCACTACGTGAACCTGCGGCCGGTCAAGCTCTTCCCCGGGGTGGAGACCCCGCTGGGCGGGGTCCGGCCGGAGGACATCGACATGATCGTCGTCCGCGAGGGCACCGAGGGCCCGTACGCCGGAGCCGGGGGCGTCATGCGTCACGGCACCCCGCAGGAGATCGCCACCCAGGAGTCGCTGAACACCGCCTTCGGCGTCGAGCGCGTGGTGCGCTACGCCTTCGACAAGGCGCTGTCGCGTCCCCGCAGGAGGCTCACCCTGGTCCACAAGACCAACGTGCTCACCTACGCCGGTGACCTGTGGGCCCGCACCGTCGAGAGGGTCGGCCGGGAGTACCCGGACGTCCAGACCGACTACTGCCACGTCGACGCGGCCTCGATGTTCTTCGTCAGCCAGCCCCGGCGCTTCGACGTGATCGTCACCGACAACCTCTTCGGTGACATCCTCACCGACATCGGCGCGGCGATCGCCGGTGGCATCGGCCTGGCGGCCAGCGGCAACGTCAACCCCGACCGCACCGCGCCGAGCATGTTCGAGCCGGTCCACGGCAGCGCCCCCGACATCGCGGGCCAGGGCAAGGCCGACCCGACCGCCACGATCCTGTCGGTCGCCATGCTCCTGGACCACCTGGGCCTGGACTCCGAGGCCGTCCGGGTCGAGCGGGCCGTCGCCGACGACCTGGCCGAGCGGCCGACCGGCCGGACCGGCCGGACCACCCGCGAGATCGGCGACGACATCACCGCCCGAGTAGCCGGCTGAGGAAGCCGCCCACCTCGACCCAGACGCGCCTGGCGGCTCACCGAGCCGCCGGGCGCGTTTTGGTTTTCCGCCCCGCTGACGGTTTTCGCTATCGATGCAGTAGTTTCCCGTTACCCGGTCCAACGCAGAATGGACGCAAGGGTAAGCCAGACACCAAGAGAAGGATCCGCGTCATGACCACCGCTCAGAAGCTCAGCTTCGACGTGCAGCTCTCCGACCACGCTCGCACCACGGACGAGCGTGAGCAGGTAATGGCGAGCCCGGGGTTCGGCCAGGTCTTCACCGACCACATGATCTCCATCGACTACACCGAGGGGGAGGGGTGGCACGACGCCCGGCTCACCCCGTACGGGCCGCTCGTCCTCGACCCGGCGACCTCGGTCTTCCACTACGGGCAGGAGCTCTTCGAGGGTCTCAAGGCCTACCGCCAGGAGAACGGCGCCATCGTGACCTTCCGGCCGGAGGCCAACGCCGCCCGGTTCAACGCCTCGGCGCTGCGGATGGCCATGCCCGAGCTGCCCGAGGAGACGTTCGTCGAGTCGCTGGAGCTGCTCGTCCAGACCGACCGTGACTGGGTCCCCACCACCCCGGGGCACAGCCTCTACCTGCGCCCCTTCATGATCGCCACGCAGCCCGCGCTCGGTGTCAACTACCCTTCCAGGACCTACCGGTACATGGTCATCGCCGGACCGGCCGCGGCCTACTTCGGCGGGGGCAAGGCCGTCTCGGTCTGGCTCTCCACCGAGTACACCCGCGCCGCCCCCGGTGGCACCGGGGCGGCCAAGTGCGGCGGCAACTACGCCGGGGCCTTCGTGGCCCAGCGCCAGGCCGTCGAGCAGGGCTGCGACCAGGTGGTCTGGCTGGACGCGGTCGAGCACCGTCACGTCGAGGAGATGGGCGGGATGAACCTGTTCTTCGTCTACGGCGACCGCCTGCTCACCCCGGCGCTGACCGGGACGCTCCTGCCCGGCATCACCCGCGACTCCATCCTCACCCTCGCCGGTGACCTGGGCCTGCGGGCCGAGGAGGGACGCCTGTCGATCGAGGAGTGGCAGAGCGGCTGCGAGTCGGGCGAGCTGACCGAGGTCTTCGCCTGCGGCACGGCCGCGGTCGTCACCCCGGTCGGCGCGGTCAAGGGCGCCGACCGCGCCTGGACGATCGGCGACGGCAACCAGGGCCCGGTCACCTCGAAGATCCGCGAGGAACTCGTGGGCATCCAGTACGGGTCCCGCCCCGACCCGCACGGCTGGGTCCACAAGATCTGCTAGCCGCCACCGGAAGGCCCGGTCCTCCAAGGCCGGGCCCTTCCGCGCGACGGGCTCAGCCCTCGGTCAGCCTGCCCGTGTCGATCGTGAGGTTCCACGGCGCGGGCAGTTCGAGCGGCTTGCCGAGCGACTCGGTGACCTCTTCGGCGTACCCCTCCGGGCCGGGTCGGCTGAGCAACCTGAACCGGTCCGCGAAGGTGTCGATCACGAGGTAGAGCGGGACGCCCGCGAGCGCGCAGGCACGCGGCTTGACCACGTGGTCGTCGTGAACGCTGCTCGGAGAGACGACCTCGGCGACCAGCAACGTGGCGTTCGCATGGATGTGGCTGGGATCCCAGAGAGGGGGATCGGGGGGCACGATTACCAGGTCGGGCTCGATGCGATCCCCCTGCACCTGCAGGAGGAGCTTGACCTGCGGATAGAGACGCCACCCCTTCTCCATGGAGAACGGCATGAGTTGTGCCGTCAGCTGGTAGACGACCTTGGCGTGGGCGATCGTGGGCATCTCCCTCACCACGATCCTGCCGTTGACGATCTCGATCCGGTGATTCTCGAACCGATCGACGAGCTCCGTGTAGAGCCGTTCGAGGTTCTTCCGATCCGTGATCTGGTACGCGGTCGATCTCTCCATGAGCATTCCCATGGTCTCATCCTTCCCTCCACGCCGATGGGCGCAACGTGTTCGTCACATCACGTAAAGTGATCGGAAAGCGTCGCGCCCGCGTACGGATCCGGGAAAGTTCTCGTCAGTGCTTTCGAATCATGGTGAGCCCGTCGGCGATGGGGAGCATGACCGAGGTGGTCCGCTCGTCGGCGGTGACCATGTCGTTGAACGCGCGCATGTACCTGACCGTCTCCTCGTCGCTGGCGGGGTCGGCGACACGGCCGCCGCGCAGCGTGTTGTCGGCCAGGATCAGCCCGCCGGGAGCCAGGCGCTCCATCAGGAGCTCGTAGTAGACCGGGTAGGCGGCCTTGTCGGCGTCGATGAAGGCCAGGTCCACGGCCGGGTGCTGGGGCAGTTCGAGCAGCCGCTCGGCCGCGGGGCCGATCCGCAGGTCGATGAGGTCGGCCACCTGCGCCTTCTCCCAGTACCTGCGGGCGATCGCCGTCCACTCCTCGCTGACGTCGAAGCAGGTCAGCCCCCCTCCGGGGGCGAGCCCGCGGGCCAGGCAGATGGAGGAGTAGCCGGTGAAGGTGCCCACCTCCACCGCGTTCCTGGCGCCGCAGAGGCGGGTGATCATCGTCAGGAAGCTCCCCTGGTCGGGGGAGATCTGCATCCTGGCGTCGTCGCCGGTCAGCTCGCGGGTCTCGACGGCCAGCGCGTCGAGGATCTCGTCGGGCAGGGTGGTGTGCGCGAGCAGGTACTGGCCCACGGCGGGGTCGAGGTAGGTGGCCTTCATGGGAGCCATTCTCGCCCGTGACGCCCGGCGGTGTCGGCGATTCCGCACCGTGTCGGCACGTCGCCGACGCGCCGCGTATCTCGGATCGTGAGATCGATGTGTCAGATGGTGTCGTCGTGTGGCAGACTCCGAGGCATCATGTTCTACGGTCTGCTCATTATCGGCAGGCGCGCCGGCTGAAAAGGGACACCGCCGGCGCGCAGACCTCTCACGTCCGTGAGGGGTCATTTTTGTTTCCGGAGCCGGACGGGCGCGCGGCGGATCATCGAACCCGCGAAGGAGAACGACATGGCCGACGATCGCTTCCACGTGTACGACACGACTCTCCGTGACGGAGCCCAGCAGGAAGGGCTCAACCTCACGGTGGCCGACAAACTGGCCGTCGCGCGTCACCTGGACGGCCTTGGCGTCGGCTTCATCGAGGGCGGCTGGCCGGGCGCCAACCCCAAGGACACCGAGTTCTTCAGGCGGGCTCGAACAGAGCTGGACCTGAAGCACGCGCAGCTCGCCGCGTTCGGCGCGACCCGCCGGGCAGGTGTGAAGGCGGCCGACGACCCGTTGGTCGCCGCGCTGCGCGAATCCGGCGCGCCGGTCGTGACCCTTGTCGCCAAGAGTCACGACCGGCACGTGGAGCTGGCCCTCCGCACGACCCTGGAGGAGAACCTCGCGATGATCCGCGACACGGTCTCCCATCTTCGTGCGGAGGGGCAGAGGGTCTTCCTCGATGCCGAGCACTTCTTCGACGGCTACGCCTCCAACCCGGCGTACGCGCTGGAGGTCCTGCGCGTCGCCGCCGAGGCCGGCGCCTCGGTGATCGCGCTCTGCGACACCAACGGCGGCATGCTCCCCGACGAGCTGGCCGACGTGGTGCACGCCGCCGTCGAGACGTCGGCCAGGATCGGCATCCACTGCCACGACGACACCGGCTGCGCGGTCGCCAACTCGCTGGCCGCGGTGAAGGCCGGCGCCACCCACGTGCAGGGCTGCGCCAACGGCTACGGCGAGCGCTCGGGCAACGCCAACCTGTTCACCGTCGTGGCGAACCTCCAGCTCAAGCGGGGCTTCGACCTGGTGCCCCGGGAGGCGCTGGCGGACATGACCAGGATCGCCCACGCGATCACCGAGGTCACCAACGTCACCCCCAACTCGCACGCCCCCTACGTGGGCGTCTCCGCCTTCGCGCACAAGGCCGGGCTGCACGCCAGCGCCATCAAGGTCGACCCCAACCTCTACCAGCACATCGACCCCGCCCAGGTCGGCAACGACATGCGCATGCTCGTCTCGGACATGGCCGGGCGCGCCTCGGTCGAGCTCAAGGGCCGCGAGCTGGGCTACGAGCTGGGCCCGGACATCTCGCGGGAGCTGGTCAACCGGGTCAAGGAGATGGAGTCCAGGGGCTACACCTTCGAGGCCGCCGACGCCTCCTTCGAGCTGCTGCTCCGTGACACCGTCGCGGGCGAGCGCAGGAGCCACTTCCAGGTCGAGTCCTGGCGGGTGATCGTCGAGCGGGCCCGGGGCGGCGAGGTCGTCAGCGAGGCCACCGTGAAGCTGTACGCCAAGGGCGAGCGGATCGTCGCCACCGGCGAGGGCAACGGCCCGGTCAACGCCCTCGACCGGGCCGTACGGCTCGGGCTGGAGCGCCTCTACCCCGAGCTGGCCGAGGTCGAGCTGATCGACTTCAAGGTCCGCATCCTGGAGGGCACGCACGGCACCGACGCGGTCACCCGCGTGCTGATCACCTCCAGCGACGCGGCCGGGGAGTGGTCCACGGTCGGCGTCGACGAGAACATCATCGAGGCGTCCTGGCAGGCGCTGGAGCAGGCCGTCACCTACGGCCTGCTGCGGGCGGGCCACGCCGCCTGAGGGACGCGCCGTCCCCGGCCGCAGCGCCGGGGACGGGAACCGGCGGGGAACCGTACCGCTGGGGAGCGGAGCCGGGAACCGGCGGGACGTCCGGCCGGGTCCGTCAGGACGGCCGGGACCCTCAGAACGGGACAGGCCGAGGCCCTCAGGACAGACCGGGTCCCTCAGGACAGGTCGGCGCCGCGGGCGCGGAGGCTCACCGTGCCCTCGGAGGTCTTCACGGTGACCGTGCCGCCGGAGCAGGAGAGCGACGGGTCGTCGGTGCCGGGTACCACCACGGTCAGCACGGAGGCTCCGGCGGCCGGGGCCACCACCGCGGGGGCGGGGTGCCGTTGCAGGTAGGCCGACGACACCCAGCCCTGGTACGGGTTCTTCGCGCCGCGGACGACCTTCAGCCCGCCGACCGGCCTGCACGACGGCATCGAGACCTGCGCGAGCGTCGCCTTCCACCCCTTCTCGTCCTTCAGCACGACCCGGCCGCCACCGTTCGAGACGACGGAAAGGTCGCGGGAGAAGTGCCAGAGGTTGCCCACCCGCGAGCCCTTGGGGACCGTGTCCAGCACGACCATCACGTCCCGGCCGTGGCCGACGAGCACCGAACGGGTCCTGGAGACGCCGTAGGCCCTGTCGGTCAGCCGGTAGCTCTGCCGGTCCTGCCCGATCGAGGACCTGCTCAGGGCGGTGGCCGTGCCGCCGCGGAACCGGGCCCCGGCCACCGTCGAGGTGTTGTGCGCCTGGGGGGACATCGTCCAGCGCCGGTAGCCGCTGTTCTCGTACGAGTCGAAGCCCGCGTCGACCAGGACGTCGCGGCCCTGGGCGTAGTAGGTCACGCCCAGGTGGTCCTCGTGGCCGTGGTACTTCATGCCGGGCCCGAAGCGGATGGAGTAGAACGCCGAGCCGGGGTCGTTCCAGGAGGTGCGCCCGTAGACGTAACCGTTGCCGAACACCCGCACGGTCTTCTTCGGCGCGCTGTAGCCGACCGGCCGCACGTCCGCCCCGCCGTCGCCGATCGGGACCATGTACCCGTTCGGCTGGGTGGAGTGGGAGATGAAGTCCTCCATCGACTCCCAGCGCCGGGAGATCTCCCCTGGCACCGTGAGCCTGCACGCCCGGATGTTGTCCATGGCCACCCGCAGGCGCTCGTACACGTAGATCGCGTAACGCGGGGCCTGCTCGCGCAGCGCGCCCTGGGAGTCCACGTCGAGCTTCACGGTCTCGGTGAGACGCCTGATCGCCAGACCGGACCACTCCTTGCGGCCGTAGCGGCAGCCGATGCCCAGCAGCGCGATGTCCTGGTCGATGCCGTGGTTGTGGCCCTTCTCGTACAGCTTGGGGTTGGACAGCATGGTGGCGTGCTCGGTCAGGCTGCGGGTGAGCCAGCCGGCGTCGACGTGCTTGCTCAGGCAGACCAGCGCGGGCGCGCGCAGCGCGATGGGGTGCTCCTGCCAGGCGTACGGGCTCGTCCTCGCGCCGCCGCGAGGGTTGTCGGCGACCCAGTCCTTGGCGATCTCGACGGCCCGGTCCAGGTACGCCTTGTCGCCGTTGGACTCGTAGTCGGCGACGAGGCGGCCCATCCAGCGCAGCGAGTGGAAGACCATGCTCCACGAGCGGTTGCGGTAGGGATCGGTGCGCCAGTCGACGTTCTTGCCGATCTTCACCGGGGCCAGGTCCAGGAAGCCGAGCCTGCCGCCCATCACGTCCGACCCGGTGGGCGTCGCGGGCAGCCAGTCGCCCTGACACTCCGTGGTGCGTTTCGCGGCCCCGGCCTCGGCGGTGCCGACCGGGACGAGGCAGGTCAGCAGGGAGACCAGGGCAAGAGCGAGTGCTTGTGTGCGGCGGCGCACGCCAGTTCCTTCCGGGCGGAGTCGAGTCGCGTCATGAGAGCGGATCATGCTGTCCGAATCCCACCAAACCGGTCAAGTCGGGAGGGGTACTTCCAGGGGATCGTTAGCAATTGGATGCGGGTCCCCGCCCGTGGGACCGGTGGGTCCCATGAACCCTACGGGGCCGGTGAGACCTCACGGGCCCCGGGGGTCAGGGGGCCGGGGGCGCGGCGGCTTCCCCTGCCGGGGCGGTGCCGAAGGTCTCCCGGTAGGCGGTGGGGGAGACGCCCACCCGGCGGCGGAAGTGCGGGCGCAGCGCCACCGCCGAGGCGAACCCCACGCTGCGGGCCACCCGCTCCACCGGCTCGCGGGTGGTCTCCAGCAGCCGCTGGGCCTGCAGGACCCGCTGGTGGAGCAGCCACTGGGCCGGGGTGGTGCCGGTGACCGCGCGGAAGCGCCGGTCGAAGGTGCGGCGGCTCATCGCGGCGCGGGCGGACAGGACGTCCACGGTGAGCTCCCGGTCCAGGTGGCGCAGGGCCCATTCGAGGGTCTCGCCGATCGGGTCGCCGGTGGAGGGCGACGGCACCGGATGGTCGATGTACTGCGCCTGGCCGCCCGCCCGGTGCGGCGGCACCACCAGGCCCCTGGCGATCTGGTTGGCCGTCTCCGGGCCGTACGTCCGGCGGACGAGGTGCAGGCACAGGTCGATGCCGGCCGCGCTGCCCGCGGAGGTGAGGACGTCGCCCTCGTCGACGTACAGGACGCCGGGCCGGACCTCGACGCGGGGGTGGGACGCGGCGAGCAGGCCGGTGTAGCGCCAGTGGGTGGTGGCCCCGCGCCCGTCCAGCAGCCCGGCGGCGGCCAGTACGAACGTGCCCAGGCAGAGCCCGACCACGGTCGCCCCCCGCCGATGGGCGCGGCGCAGAGCCTCCAGCGCCTCCGCCGCGGGCGCGGGCCCCGACGGGTTCCGCCAGGTGGGCACGACGACGAGGTCGGCGTCGTCGACGGCGTCCAGGTCGTACGGGGCGGCGAGGGTGATCCCGATGTCGGTGCGGACCGGGCCGCCCTCGGCGGAGACGGCCCGGGTGTCGAACTCCGGCAGCCCCGCCCGCCGCTCCCCGAAGACCGCGATCGGCACCGACGCCTCGAACAGCGGGATGCCGTCGAACAGCATCACCGCGACCGTCCGGAAGCTCATGGCGCGATCCTATCGGCCGGTGTCCTCCAGGCCACTCACGGGATGCCCGCCCGTTTCGGCAGGCTGGGGGCATGAGACTCGCCGACATCGTCGTCCCCGACACCCAGGCCGCCCGCGGCGCCCTGGAGGTGGCGACCGCCTACTGCACGTCCGCCCTGCTCAACCACTCCGTCCGCGCCTACCTGTGGGCGGCGGCCTACGGCGCCATGAACGACATCGCCTTCGACGCCGAACTGCTGTACGTGGCGTCGATGCTGCACGACATCGGCCTGGTGGAGGAGTTCGACAGCCACACCGTGCCGTTCGAGGAGGCGGGCGGCCACGTCGCGTGGGTCTTCGCCGCCGGTGCCGGCTGGCCGGTCGAGCGCCGGGTGCGCGCCGCGGAGGTCGTCGTACGCCACGTGTGGGACGAGGTGGACCCCGCCAAGGACCCGGAGGGGTACCTGCTGGAACTCTCCACCGCGCTGGACATCTCCGGCCGCAGGCCTGAGGACTTCCCCGCGGAGCTCCGCGCCGAGGTGCTGGGGACCTACCCCCGGGCGGGGATCGGCCCGTACTTCACCATGTGCATCCTGGACCAGGCGCGGCGCAAACCGGACAGTCAGGCCGGACGGCTGGCCCGGTCCGGGATCGCCGAGCTCATGGCCGCCAACCCCCTGGAGGGGTGAGCCCGGGATCCCGGCAGGGCCGGTCGTGCCGGTGGTCAGGCCCCGGGGGCCGGACCGGTGCTCTGCACCACCTCGAAGGACCACAGCTCGGCTCCGGTGGCGGCGGGACCCTGGCCGTGCCCGTGTCCCTGGGCGGGACCGTGTCCGTGACCCTGTCCCTGGGCGGGGTCCTGGCCGTGACCGTGCCCCTGCTGCCCCTGCTGCCCCTGCTGCCCCTGCCCCTGGTCCGCGTCGGCCGCGGCCTGGGCGTGGCCCCGCTGGAAGGCCTGGCTCTCGGTCCAGCGCTTGAAGTCCTCCTCCGAACGCCAGCGGGTGTAGACCAGGTAGCGGTCGGTGCCGTCCACCGGCCGGAGCAGCTCGAACCACTCGAATCCGTCGGCGGACTCGACGACCCCTGCCCGTCCGGAGAAGCGGCGCTCCAGCTCCTCGCGCATCTCCGCGGACACCGTCAGGGCGTTGATCTTCACGACCGGCACATCGTCTCCTCGAGGTGGTGGGTTCCCGACCACTCTATGATCGGCGCCCCGTCACGCGAGGGTCCTGCGGGGGTGTGGCGCGTCCTGCACGCTCACCCGGGCGACGGCGGGCATGTCCGGGCTCTCCAGGGCCTGGCGCATGTGCGGCAGCACCACCTCGCCCAGCTGCTCGCGGACCGCGCTCATCGGCGCGTCCCCGGCCAGGGTCACCCGTACCCGTACGCAGGGGTCCCGTTCCGTGCCGACCATCGTGGTGGTGGCGCCCAGGATCGCGGGGTGCGCGCCCGCCTCCGCCGACGCCGCGTCGGTCACGCCGCCGGTGTCGACCTCCGTCACCCCGGCCGGGCCGCCGTCCAGCCGCATGGTGTCCAGGCTGCGGCGGCGCCCCTGGACCAGCAGCCAGCGCAGCCCGAACAGGGCGAGCACGATCCCACCGGCCGCGATCACCCACCGGAGCGACGGGTCGTAGCGGGCGAACGCCGCGCGCATCGGCTCGTCGACGAGCGGAGCCCGGGCCGGTGCCGCGTCCTGCGGGAACGCCCCGGCTCCGCGTGCGATCACCAGCGCCGACAGCGCGAGCAGCGCCAGCCCGACGAGGAGCAGTCCCAGCCGGTTGCCCCGGGCGGTCGTGTCGTTCACGGTGCTCACCTGCCTCGCAGCCGCACGCGGACGGAGTGCCTCCGGACGGGGGAGAACGCGTCGATCCGCGCGTTGACCGCCTCCCGTACGACGTCGCCCAGGTCGGTGACGTCCCGCGTTCCGGCGTCGGCCCGCACGCGCACGGTCCTGCCCAGCAGCCGCACCCGGGCGCGGTCGACACCCGGCACCGCCTCGGCGGCGCGGGCCAGCGACCGGGCGAACCCCCGGCGCTGCACGCCGACGAGCAGCTTCCTGGTCCCGGTCCTGACCGGGACGAGCGTGGGCCGTCCCGGCACGATCGCGAGCAGGACCAGCAGCAGGCCCAGCAGGCCGGTCAGGCCCGCGCCCGCCATCACCCGCGGGTCGCTCCACGGTGTGGACGAGGCCCAGGGAAGGATCCGGTCGTAGGGCACCAGGCGGAGCGGGCGGTTCAGCAGCGCGGAGACGACCTCCAGCGCCACGAGGAGGCCGAGCGCGGTCATCAGCAGGGCCGTGATCACCGAGGGGATCACCCGGCGCGGACGGAACGCCCTGACCGCCGCGCGGTCCGCCGAGGCGTTCCTCGGCACCGCGCCGGTCGCCTGCGACGCGGGCGGTTCCGCGATCTCCGCGCCGGGTGCGGTCGTCGTCCCCGGGTCCGGTCCCGCCGCCTCGGGGACGGGGCCGGGCCCGCCGGACGTGCGGGTGGTCATCCGCGCTCCCCGTGGAAGGCGTGAGCCGCGGTGGACCCGGTGCCTCCGGTGCTCCCTGCGCTCCCTGCGCTCCCTGCGCTCCCGGTGGTCTCGGCGGCCTCGACGGCGCGGGGGCGGCGGGCGGCCGCGCCGGTCCCGGTCAGGGTCACGTTGGTGACGTCGATGTCGATGTGGCCGACGTACAGGCCGGTCAGGGCCATGATCCGCTCGGCCACGTGGCTCCTGACCTGCTGGGCCACCTCGCGGAGCGGGGCCGGGTAGTCCACCGTCACGTCCAGGCGGAGGGTGGTGAGCTCACCGTCCACGGTGGCGCGGGTACCGCCCCGGAAGGACAGCGGCCCCCGCTCGCCGACCTTCCGTACCCGTGCCACCTCTCCGGCCGCGCGGGTCGCGATGCGCGACACCACCCGATCGGATATGTCGGTCCTGCCACGCCGCTCCGCCGGTACGGCCAGACGGCCGGACACGGTGGACGGCGCGGACCGGCCCGTCCGTTCCGGGACACCGCCCGGCCCGTCACCGGAGAGGGTCCCGGGTTCCGCGGGTTCCGCGGAGCCCTGGGTCGCCCGGCCGGGCACGGGACGGTGTTCGACCGGGGTGCTCATCGTCGCCTCGCCGCCAGCCTGGACAGGTCGATCTGCCCGCTCTCCGCCAGACGGCCGATCATGAATCCGATCGCGCCCAGCACCAGGACCAGCAGGAACGCCGACAGCCCGCCGAAGGCCCCGGCGAACCCGAGCAGGATGCCGGCCACCGTGCCGAGCACCGACCAGATGGGGAAACCGTTCATGTCACACCTCCGATATGGACGTTCACCGGCCGGTCGCCCGCCATCGGGGCGACCGCCGCGCGCACCTCTTCGGCGATCTCCGGCAGCGGGCGTCCCAGCCTGACGACGATGGAGACCTCCACCTCGTCCTCGCGCAGCGCGACACCGGGCATCATCTCGCCGGGCATGTAGGTCGCCACCGTCCCGAACGGGCCGCCGGACAGGTCGACGACGTCGGGACAGCGCCGTACCGCGTCGGCCATCCCGCGGGCGAGGGCCGCCGCGCGGTGGACGGGATCCTGCGAGACGTCCCCCGTTCCCGGCCCGACCTCGGCCGCAGGTCCGTCCTCCCCGTTCCGCGGGCCCGCGGCACCCCCCGGTCCGGCGATCCCCTGCCCGGCGATCTCCTGCCCGGCCGTCCGCTGCCCGGCCGTCCGCGTGGATCCGTACGCGGGCGCGGGCGGCTCGTGGGCCGAGAGCCCGGGATCGGGTACGGCCGTGCGGCGGGCCGAGGGCCCGGGATCGGGTGCGGGCACGGCCGTGCGGCCGGCCTCGTGCGGACCGCGTGCGGGTCCCGGCGCTCCGGGGACGGGGTCGCTCACTGGACGCGCGGCTCCGGCTCGGGCGACTCCTCCGCCCCGTCCCCCTGGCCGGGCATGTGGACGTCGGAGACCTTGATGTTGACCTCGGTGACCTCCAGGCCGCACATCCGCTCGACCGCCGTGATCACGTTGCGGCGCACCGCGCCGGCCAGGTCGGGGATGGACATGCCGTACTCGACGACCAGTTCGAGGTCGGCGGCGGCCTGCCGCTCGCCCACCTCGACCGAGACCCCCTGCGTGACGCTCTTCTCGGCGCCCACCATGCCGCGCATCGCGCCGAAGGCGCGCGCCGTGCCCGCGCCCATGTTGTGCACGCCCTGGATCTCCCGGGCCGCCAGGCCCGCGATCTTCGCGACCACGCCGCTCTCGATGGTGGTGGTCCCCTTGGGGGTGACCAGCCCACTCTGCATTCCGGAACTGTCGGTGCGAGCCCGGGGCACCGTCGCCTCGCCGCCCTGGGGCCTGTTCACCGTGCTGGCTTCAGTCACGTCCGTTCCCTCCCCCGAGAGAGGACCGCGCCGGTCCCCGATGGTGCTATAGCCGGTAATACCCCCCATATGGCACACAACCAGGACATACCTATTCTTAGAGTAATCCTGGCGGTATCTGGAAAATAGGATTTATCTACATTTTTGGTTGTATATGGGTTGTGGGGTCGCCGGTTCGGGTGGGCGTCCGCCCGGAGACGGGCACGGTCCTGCGGGACCCGGAGCGCGACTAGCCTTGTCCGTGTGCGTATAGCGAGGTTCTCCACAGGAGACGGTGTCGGGTTCGGGGTGGTCGAGGGCGGCCCCGGGGAGGAGTTCGTCGCCGGCATCTCCGGCCATCCCTTCGGGCCGATCCAGTTCACCGGGGAGCGGTTCTCGCTCTCCCAGGTGAAGCTGATCGCCCCCATGCTGCCCAGCAAGGTCGTGGCGATCGGCAGGAACTACGCCGACCACGCCAAGGAGATGGGCGGGGAGGTGCCGGACGAGCCGCTGGTCTTCCTCAAGCCGTCCACGTCGGTGATCGGCACGGGTGAGGCCATCGCCTACCCGACGGCGCTCTCCCAGCGGGTCGACTACGAGGGCGAGCTGGCCGTGGTGATCGGCAGGCTCTGCCGGGAGGTCCCCCGCGAGCGGGCGCACGAGGTGATCTTCGGCTACACCTGCGCCAACGACGTCACCGCGCGGGACCTGCAGAAGAAGGACGTCCAGTTCACCCGGGCCAAGGGCTTCGACACGTTCTGCCCGCTCGGCCCGTGGATCCAGACCGAGCTCGACCCGTCCGACGTCGCCATCGTCACCTCGGTGAACGGCGAGGTCCGCCAGAGCTCGCGCACCTCCAAGCTCATGTACGACATCCCCGCGCTGATCGCCCACGTGAGCGCGGTCATGACGCTGATCCCCGGCGACGTCATCCTGACCGGCACCCCCGAGGGGGTCGGCCCGCTCAGCGTCGGCGACGAGGTCAGCGTCTTCGTCGAAGGAATCGGCACTCTCAGCAACCGGGTGGTCCCCCGTGATTAGGGTTCGCTTCGCCCCCTCGCCGACCGGCATGTTCCATGTCGGCGGTGCCCGCTCCGCGCTGTTCAACTGGGCCCTGGCCGAGCAGGCCGGAGGCCGGTTCGTCCTGCGCATCGAGGACACCGACGCCGCGCGCAACCGGCCCGAGTGGACCGAGGGCATCATCTCGGCGCTCGCCTGGATCGGTGTCAACGACACCCATCCGGCCTTCGAGGGCCCCTACTTCCAGTCCTCGTACGAGAAGCAGCACCGCGAGGCCGTGGCCACGCTGCTCGCCGACGGCCGCGCCTACCACTGCGGGTGCACCCGGGACGAGGTCAAGGCCCGTACCGGCTCCGAGCACCAGGGCTACGACGGCTTCTGCCGCGACCGCGGCCTGGCCGAGGGCGCGGTCCGCTTCCGCACCCCCGACGAGGGCGTCACCGTGATCCAGGACCTGGTCCGCGGCACGGTGGAGTTCCCCAACGCCGCGATGGAGGACTTCGTCGTCGCCCGCGGCGACGGATCGCCGCTGTTCGTCCTGGCCAACGTCGTCGACGACGTGGAGATGCGGATCAGCCACGTGGTCCGCGCCGAGGAGCACCTGTCCAACACCCCCAAGCAGCAGCTGCTCTGGGACGCGCTCGGCGTCACCCCGCCGATCTGGGCGCACGTGCCGGTGATCGTCAACGAGAAGCGCCAGAAGCTGTCCAAGCGCCGCGACAAGGTCGCCCTGGAGTCCTACCGCGACGAGGGCTACCTGGCCGAGGCGATGGTCAACTACCTGATGCTGCTCGGCTGGGGGCCCGGCGACGACCGGGAGATCATGCCCTGGTCGGAGATGGTGCCGCTGTTCAGGCTCCAGGACGTCAACCCCTCCCCGGCGTTCTTCGACGAGAAGAAGCTCCGCGCGTTCAACGGCGAGTACATCCGGGCGCTGCCCCTGGCGGAGTTCGTCTCCCGCTGCGACCCCTGGCTGGAGCCCGGCTGGGACCGCGAGGTCTTCGCGAAGGTCGCCGAGCTCGCCCAGACCCGCATCGCGGTCCTGTCGGAGATCACGGCGAACGTCGACTTCCTCTTCCTGGACGAGCCCGTCTTCGACCAGGCGTCCTGGGACAAGGCCATGAAGAACTCCGCGGTGGAGATCCTCACCGGCTACCTGGCCCGGCTGGAGACCGTCGCGATGGACCCCGACTCGCTCAAGACCGCCCTGGAGGAGGTCGGCACCGAGCACGGTCTCAAGCTCGGAAAGGCCCAGGCCCCCGTACGGGTGGCCGTCACCGGCCGGACCGTGGGCCTGCCGCTGTTCGAGTCGATCGAGGTCCTCGGCCGCGAGCGCACCGCGGAGCGCCTGCGCGCCGCCCTCGCCAGGCTCGGGGCCTGACCGGGCGGACCGACCCGAGCCGGTGAGGCCCGGGACCCGGCCGTCCGCCGGGTCCCGGGCCTCACCGCTTCCGCGGGCTCCCGCGCTTCCTCAGGAGGGGGAGCCGGAACGGCGCGCGTCCGGCGTTCCCCGCTCGGCGAGGCCGTCCCAGAAGGCGAGCCGGTGCGCCGCGCCGCGGTCGAACGGCCCGACGCCGCCCCGGCCCAGGGCCAGCTCCTGCACGTACGGGGTGCCGTCCGAGGGGCGCACCCGCGGCCACGCGGGCAGGCCCGGCCGGTTCGGGTCGCCGGTCGCGGCGAACCGGGACCAGTAACCGATCATCACGTCACCGAGCCGTCGCTGCTCGGCGGTGAGCGGGGCGGACGTCCAGCCGGCCCCGAACAGGAACGTCAGCTCCGAGCCGTGCGAGGCCAGCGGCTCGACCCCGTTCGGCAGCGGGAACAGCACGGGGGCGGTGCGGTCGGTGAACTCGTAGGAGAACGTCGGCACGTACCGGGCGAACATCAGGTCGGTGTCGCGGGCCGGCCACGCCCAGTCCAGGTCGCTCATCACGGCCGCCAGCGCCTGCAGGGGCGAGCCGCCGTGGGCGGCCGGCGGGTACTGGGCCAGCACCGCGGCCCCGGCGGCGCCGAACCTCTCGGTGAGGGTCGCCTCGTACTGCTCGGCCGTCATCGGCGGGAACATGAGCGAGGTGAACAGCGTGCCCTCGTCCCGGGTGACGCCCGTCAGCACCGGCACCCGGTGGAAGCGGCCCTCGTGCAGGACCCTGGCGGGGTCCTCGGGCAGCACCGCGTTGCCGTACCCCGGCAGCGGGAGGGGCTGCAGGGCGAGCAGGTCGGCCACGGGCCTGCCACGCAGGCAGGCGAGCGCGGTGTCCGGGTCGGTGCAGCCCGCCGTGGCGGCCAGGATCTGCCCGTACCCCTCGTGGGCCGCGCGGGGCACCCAGAGCGGCACGTCCATCAGCGGACGCGGCCTGCGGTCCGCGGAGTCGCCCGTCCGGCACGGGCTGCTCTGGGCGATCGCCCGGTGGAACAGCCCCGCCGCCGAGGGGGAGGCGAGCTGCGCGCACACCGAGTGCGAACCGGCGGACTCGCCGAACAGGGTGACGTTGCCCGGGTCGCCGCCGAACGCCGAGGCGTTGCGCCGCACCCACCGCAGGGCCGCCTGCTGGTCCTCGATCCCGAAGGCCCCGGAGTCCTCCATCCCGGGATGCCCGAAGAACCCGAAGATCCCCAGCCGGTAGTTGACGGTCACCACCACGACGTCGCCGCGCACGGCCAGCCTGCGGGCGTCGTACTCGCTGCCCGCGCCCCTGGTGAGGCCCCCGCCGTGCAGCCACACCATCACCGGCCGGGGCCGCTTCACGTGCCCGCGCGCCGGGACGGTCACGTTGAGGTAGAGGCAGTCCTCGGTGTCGCTCGCCGGCAGCCCCCAGACGTCGGCGACCTGCGCGCACCGGCCACCGGGCGCGGTGGCGTCGCGCACGCCCGGCCACGGCGTGACCGGCCGCGGGGAGCGCCAGCGCAGGTCCCCGACCGGCGGCGCGGCGTACGGGATGCCCTGGAAGAGCCGGTGGTCGGCGGCGGCCGTGCCCCGTACCAGGCCGGCGTCGGTGCGGACGGTCGCGTTCCCGCCGGCCGTCCCGGCCGCCCCTGTCGCCTCCGTCCGGGCCACGGCCGGGCTCGCGGTGCCCAGCAGGGCACCGGTGAGGAGGGCGACGAGCGCGACGCCCGTCCTGTTCCATGCTCGTGTCATTGTCCGATCATGACGCCTTCGTACGGATGGCGCATGGGATGTGCGTCCCCGGCCGGGGTGAGGTTTCCCCCACCCCGGCCGGGGAGGCAAGGTCACGCCTGCAGGCCCCGGCGCTCCAGCAGCGGCTCGATGCGCGGGTCACGCCCGCGGAAGGCGCGGAAGGCGTCCATCACGTCCCGGGAGCCTCCCACCGACAGCAGGGTGGAGCGGAAGTGGTCGCCGTTCTCGCGCCTGAGGCCGCCGTTCTCCTCGAACCAGCCGACGCTCTCGGCGTCGAGCACCTCGCTCCAGATGTAGGAGTAGTAACCGGCGCTGTAGCCGCCCACCCCGCTGGAGAAGATGTGCGCGAAGTAGGAGGTCCGGTAGCGGGAGCGGACCAGGTCGAAGGCGATCCCGGCGCGCTCCAGGGCGGCGGTCTCGAACGCCTCGGCGTCCTCGACGGTCTCGCCCGCGGCCAGCTTGTGCCAGGCCCAGTCGAGCAGCGTGGCCGCGAGGTACTCCACCGTGGCGAAGCCCTGGTTGAACTTCTCGGCCGCCCGCATCTTCTCCAGCAGCTCCGCGGGCACCGGCTCGCCGGTCTCGTGGTGCCTGGCGAAGTTGGCCAGGATCGACGGCCAGGTGGCCCACATCTCGTTGACCTGCGAGGGGTACTCCACGAAGTCGCGCGGCACCTCGGTACCGGAGACCCGGGGGAAGCGCACGTCCGAGAACAGGCCGTGCAGGGCGTGGCCGAACTCGTGGAAGGCGGTGTTGACCTCGTCGAAGGTCAGCAGGGTGGGACCCTCGGCAGGCTTGGTGATGTTGAGGTTGTTGATCACCACGGGCAGCTCGTCGAACAGGTGCGACTGGTTCACCAGGCTGTTCATCCAGGCGCCGCCGCGCTTGGAGGGCCGCGCGTACGGGTCGAGCAGGAACAGGCCCATCGGCGAGCCGTCGGCGTCGAACACCTCGTGGACCCGTACGTCCGGGTGGTAGCCGGCCAGGTCCTCGCGGAGGGAGAAGGTGATGCCGTACAGCTCACCGGCCGCGTGGAAGATCCCGTCGCGCAGCACCCGGTCCAGCTCGAAGTAGGGCCGCAGGTCGCCGCCGTCGAAGTCGTACCTGGCCTTGCGCACCCGCTCGGCGTAGAAGGACCAGTCCCACGGCTCCAGTGGGAGACCGGCCTCCCGGCCCAGCTCCTCGGCCTCCCTGCGGGCGTTGGCCACCGCCGGGCCCACCAGCCTGCCGAGCATCTCCTCGACGGCGCCGGTGGTCTTGGCCGTCTGGTCGGCGACCGTGTAGGCGGCGTGGCTGGGATAGCCCAGCAGGGCGGCCCGCTCGGCGCGGAGCTCGGCCATCCTGGCCGCCAGGGGCAGGTTCTCCGGGGCCCGGCCGACCGACAGCTCGTACAGCCTCCTGCGGGTCTCCCGGTCGGTCAACTCGGCCAGCGCGGGCTGGTTGGTGTGGTTGAACAGCGGCAGCACGTAGCGGCCGTCCTTCTCCAGGGCCTTGATCGTGCTCTCCGGGAGCCCGTCCAGCAGCGCGGGGTCCTCGACGACCAGCGCGGAGGCCGTGGAGGCCGCCAGCAGGTTCTGGGTGAAGGAGGTGGAGAGCCGGGTCAGCTCCTCGTTCAGCCGCCTGAGCCGCTCCTGCTCGGGCTCGGACAGGTCGGCGCCGGCCCTGACGAAGTCGACGCGGTACTTCTCCAGCAGCCACGCCTCCTCGGGGTCGTCGGTGGTGACCCGCCTGATCCGGTCGTACAGGGCGCGGTTCAGCCTGATGGCGTCACCGTGCCGGGTCAGCCTGGGCAGGATCTCGGTCTCGATCCGCCGGATGCCGTCGGTGGTGTCGGAGGCGGCGATCGTCATGAAGACGATCGAGGTACGCCGCAGGATCCGGCCGGAACGCTCCAGCGCCTCGATCGTGTTGGCGAACGTCGGCGGCTCCGGGTCGTCCGTGATCTCACGCACCTCGCGCAGCTGGTCGGCCATGCCGCGCTCGAACGCCGGGAGGTAGTGCTCCTCCCTCACCTGGGCGAACGGCGGGAGCCTGTACGGCAGCTCACTGAGGGCGAAGAACGGGTTCTCGACCAAGACGGAAACTCCTCACGGGTGGACGGATCTCTCCAGCAGCGTCGCACAGCGGCCTTCGCGGCGGCAGCCCGGTGATACCGCGATCCGGCCGCGGGTAATCGTTTTGGTCTTGACCCCCAACCTGGGCTATTCTTTCGGAGTCGCCAGCGAGCCCCGCAAGGGGTCCGGTGCGGTGGGGTATGGTGTAATTGGCAACACGGCTGATTCTGGTTCAGTTGTTCTAGGTTCGAGTCCTGGTACCCCAGCTGCATCTTCTTTTTCGAAGATGCCGCAGATTCGGTCCCCTCCGAATCTGATGACAGTGTGTAGGGTCCCGTCGTCTAGTGGCCCAGGACGCCGCCCTCTCAAGGCGGTAGCGCCGGTTCGAATCCGGTCGGGACTACCACTGTCTCTCGCAAGGCTCCGTCGTCTAGTGGCCTAGGACGCCGCCCTCTCAAGGCGGTAGCGCCGGTTCGAATCCGGTCGGGGCTACATCGCGAACCCCCGGAAGCAATGGCTTCCGGGGGTTTTTCGTGTTCCCGGCGTTCGTTTTCTTCTCCTCGCGGACGGACGCGGCCAGATCATGACCGGGTGGTGGACGGATCATGGCCGGGTGGCGGACGCTTCACGATCACGGTCGCGTCACGCTCCCGTGACCCCGGGTGTCCTTCACCGTCCTTTTCCGTGACCCCCCTTGCTTGGATAGCACAACTGTCCAATGATTGGAGAGCGTCACTATCCAATGAGGGAAGAAATGATCACTTTGCTGGCGGACGGACACGAGGAGCGGATCACCGGGCCGATCCTCCCGCACGGGGAGCCCGTCCTCGGCTGGGAGCGCAAGCCGCACGGCTGGTGCCGCGGCGACGCGTGCATCCCCGCCTTCCGCGCCGCCGCGGCCGAGACCGGAGAGGGCGTCGACCTGGTGGCCTTCGCCGGGCTGCTCGGCAGGCAGGCGGTCGCCGACCCGGACGAGGGGCTGATCGCCGTCGGCGAGCCCGCCGACCTCCCGCCGGGCAGGGCGCCGGAGTTCGAGGCGCTGACCGCGCTGCGCGGCACCAGGGTCGCCGTGGTCTTCTGGGCCTCGTGGTGCGGCTGCCGCTACGACCTGCCCGCCTGGGAGGCCCTGCACCGGGAGCTGGGCGGGTACGGCTTCAGCGTGCTCAGCGTCTCCCTCGACCGCGACCCCGAGGCCGCCCGCGAGTGGCTCGCCGAGGTCACCCACCCGGCGGTGGTCGACACCGACGGCCGCATCGCCGAGCTCTACAACGTGATCAACGTGCCGACCGTGGTCTGGGTCGACGCCGAGGGCCGGATCGCCCGTCCCCAGGACACCATGACGGCCACCGACACCTTCCGCTCGATGAACGGCCTGTCCTGTGAGCGGGCCGTCGCGGCCCTGCGCCGATGGGTGATCGACGGCGACGCCGGGACGACCTCCCGCGAGCTGCGCGCCCCCACCGACGAGGAGCGGCGGGCCCGGCTGCACGCGCGCCTGGCCACCTGGCTGTTCCGCGCCGGGCGCACGGCCGCCGCCGAGCGTCACCTCGAACGGGCCGCCGCCCTCGCCCCGCACGACCTCGCCATCCGCCGGGGGCTCATGCCGCTCAACGGCGTCGACCCGTTCGGCGAGCGCTACTTCGCGCTCCGCGAGGAGCTGGAGGCCGCGGGAATCGCGATCTACCGGCCGCTTCCCGACTGGCAGGGCGACGAGGAGCGCGCCGCCGGAGCCACGGGACCCTCCTGAAGCGCCGGGGAGCCGTACGGACGAGGACGCGGCGAACCCGGCGGGGAAGAAGGGGCCGGCCCCCGCCAGGAGCCGGTCCCTCGCGTCCGGGACTAGTTCTGGCCGGACCGGGCCTTGAACAGGGCCCGCTTGGCGGCCTTGCCCACCTGCTTGTCGGGGTGGGCCTTGCCGATCGCCTCCAGGAGCTCCTCCAGGTGCGGGTGCGGCACCTTCCAGATCACGTCCAGCAGGTTGACCAGGTTCGGCACGTTGCCGATGTCGTCCAGGCTGCTGACGAACTCCGGGCGGCCCAGGCCGGCGGAGATGGTCAGCATGTCGAGGATCAGCCAGTGGGTGTCGGCCTGGGTGGGCGGGGGAGCGTCCTCGACGCCGAGCTGGGCCAGGTGGGTGGCGGCGTACGGGCGCAGGGAGGGCTCGTCCAGGGCCTCCCGCCACGCGGGCGCGGCCACCTCGCCGAGCGAGCCGACCATGCTGGCCGCCTGCACCCGGATCAGCGCGTCCGCGTCGTCCTCGGCCGCGGCCTCCAGCAGGTCCCTGGCGGCCTGTTCGGGGGCGCGCAGCTCCATCCAGGCGGCGAACTCGGCGTCGGCCTCCTCCTCGGGCAGTTCGGCGCCGAAGGAGAGCAGGTCCAGGGCGGTCATCGCGTCGATGGCGGGCCGGGCGTCCAGCTCGATGTCGGCCTCGTCGGCCAGGTGGACCACGCCCTCCATGCCGAGCGGCGTCAGCCGGACCTGGTCGTGCTCGACCTCGACCATGCCGTAGCCGGTCAGCCAGTCGAGCACCGGGTTGAGCGGGTCGCCGTAGCGCTCGGTGGCCGCGGCCCAGGCCTCGGCGCCCAGGTCGTCGTACTCGGCGGCGGCCTCGGCGAGCTCGGTGCGGAGCTCGGCGAGCGGCTTGGAGCCGGTCGCCAGCAGCACCCGGATGAGCAGCGCCCTGGTCAGCCCGGACAGGGCGATCGTGGCCTCCTCGTCGTCCAGCTCGGGGTCGCCGTAGTCGATGGAGTGCAGGCCGGCCATCCACGCGTCGAGGGCGTCGTCGTCCTCCTCGAAGGGCCACTCGGCGGTGTCGGGGTCGACGCTGACGGTGTCCTCCCCCTCGGGCTGGAGGAAGTCGAGGTCGATCGCGAGGTTCCAGACGTTCCACAGGGCCGGGACGGAGTCGGCCAGCGTGGCGCCGTCCGTCCGCGGGACCGGGAAGCCGAGGACCCCCAGGGCCTCGGTGATCTCGGCGTCGCTCAGCAGGCTGGTCTCGCCGACCCTGCGCTCGGTCCCGACCCAGACCGCGAGGTCGCGGGCCTTGGCGATCAGGACCGTCTTGCGGGTGGCGGCGGCCAGCTCGGAGTCGGGACGCAGCCTGATCGTCGGCAGCTCGGCGAGCTCGTCGGCGAACGGCTCGAAGTCGCCGAGCCCCTCGGCCTCCTCCTCGTCGTAGTCCTCCTCCTCGTCCTCCTCGACGACGAGCTCCTCCATGGCGTCGACGAAGTCGTCCTCCAGGGCGTCGAGCTCGGCGAGCAGGTCCTCCAGGGAGGACGAGCCCCTGGCCAGGCGGCCGGAGTCGGCCAGGAAGGTCAGGTAGGCGCGGATCGCGGGGACCATGCCGTCGGCCGCCGCGTCGGGATCCTCGACGACCTGGGGCATCCGGTCGAGCAGGACCGTGCGCAGATCGGACCGCTTCCACCGGCCCACGTCGTCGGAGGCGATCAGCCGGTGCCACAGCGCGACAGAGCCCACCAGGCCGGAGTCGCTGCCGGGCGCGTTCTCACGCGCCCAGAGGATGAAGTTCTGGAGCAGGGGACGCAGTTCAGCCGCGGCTGCCTCGATGCGATCTGTCACCTTCCCAGCCTAGGGGGCGGCAGGGGTGCTCGCCTCCTCATATCGCCCCCTGGAGGGGCCGTATCGGCGTCGGTTCGGCGTCAGTTCGCCCGGCGCATCGACTCGGTGATCCTTTCGGCGGCGGTGACCACCGGGGCGGCGTGCAGGCGGCCCGGGGTCCGGGTCAGGCGCTCGATCGGCCCGGAGACCGAGACCGCGGCCACGACCTTGCCCCCGGCCCCCCTGATCGGCGCCGAGACGCTGGCCACGCCCTGCTCGCGCTCGCCGACGCTGTGCGCCCAGCCCCTGCGCCGCACGCTCGCCAGGGTGGCGGCGGTGAACTTGGCCCCGCGCAGGCCCCGGTGCAGGCGGTCCGGCTCCTCCCAGGCGAGCAGGATCTGCGCCGCGGACCCGGCGAGCATCGGCAGCGCCGAGCCGACCGGCACGGTGTCGCGCAGCCCGCTGGCCCGCTCGGCGGCGGCCACGCAGACCCGCTCGTCCCCCTGGCGCCGGTACAGCTGCGCGCTCTCCCCGGTCAGGTCCCGCAGCTGGGTCAGCACCGGCGAGGCGACGGCCAGCAGGCGGTCCTCACCCGCGGCCGTGGACAGCTCCGACAGGCGCGGTCCCAGCACGAACCGGCCCTGCGTGTCGCGGGAGACGATGCGGTGGTGCTCCAGCGCCACGGCCAGGCGGTGGGCGGTGGGCCGGGCCAGGCCGGTGGCCTGGACGAGCTGTGCGAGGGAGGCGGGCCCCGCTTCGAGGGCGTTGAGCACGAGGACGGCCTTGTCGAGTACGCCGACTCCGCTAGAGTTGTCCATACACCGATACTGCCGTCTCGACATATGAGAAAGCAAGTGGGTGTGGGACAGCCGATCGCAAGGAGGCGACATGGGCCGCACGCTCGCGGAGAAGGTCTGGGAGCAGCACGTCGTTCGACGTGCGGAAGGAGAACCCGACCTGCTCTACATCGACCTGCACCTCGTCCACGAGGTGACCAGCCCGCAGGCGTTCGACGGCCTGCGGATGGCCGGCCGACCCGTCAGGCGGCCCGACCTCACGATCGCCACCGAGGACCACAACGTCCCGACCGTACGCGGTCCCATCAGCGACCCGGTCTCCCGGGTGCAGGTGGAGACGCTGCGCAAGAACTGCGCGGAGTTCGGCGTCCGGCTGCACCCCATGGGCGACGCAGGCCAGGGTGTGGTGCACATCATCGGCCCGCAGTTCGGCCTGACCCAGCCCGGCATGACGATCGTGTGTGGCGATTCTCACACCTCCACCCACGGCGCCTTCGGCGGCATCGCGTTCGGCATCGGCACCTCCGAGGTGGAGCACGTGCTGGCCACCCAGACGCTGCCGGCCTACCGGCCCAGGACGATGGCCATCGAGGTCTCCGGCCGGCTGCCCGCCGGCGTCACCGCCAAGGACCTCATCCTGGCGATCATCGCCAGGATCGGCACCGGCGGCGGCCAGGGCTACATCGTGGAGTACCGCGGCGAGGCGATCCGCGCGCTCTCCATGGAGGGCCGGATGACCGTCTGCAACATGTCCATCGAGGCCGGTGCCCGCGCCGGCCTGATCGCCCCGGACGAGACCACCTTCGCCTACCTCAAGGGGCGCCCGCACGCGCCCGCGGGCGCCGACTGGGACGCCGCGGTCGAGTACTGGAGGTCGCTGGTCACCGACGAGGACGCCGTCTTCGACACCGTCGTGGAGATCGACGCCACGACGCTGACCCCGTTCGTCACCTGGGGCACCAACCCCGGCCAGGGCGCGCCCCTGGGGACGGCCGTGCCGAGGCCCGAGGACACCGACGACCCGGCCGCGGCCACGCGGGCCCTGGAGTACATGGGCCTGACCGCGGGCACCCCGCTCCGCGACGTCGCGGTGGACACGGTCTTCGTGGGCTCGTGCACCAACGGCCGGCTGGAGGACCTGCGGGCCGTGGCCGACGTGCTGCGCGGGCGGCAGGTCGTGACCCGCACGCTGATCGTGCCCGGCTCGATGCTGGTCAAGCTCCAGGCCGAGCAGGAGGGGCTGCACGAGGTCTTCAAGGCCGCCGGTGCCGAGTGGCGCGAGGCGGGCTGCTCCATGTGCCTGGGCATGAACCCCGACACCCTCGCCCCCGGCGAGCGCAGCGCCTCGACCTCCAACCGAAACTTCGAGGGCCGCCAGGGCAAGGGCGGCCGTACCCACCTCGTGTCCCCGCAGGTCGCCGCGGCGACCGCCGTCACCGGCCGGCTCACCGCCCCCGCCGACCTGTAAGGAGCCCTCCGATGGAAGCGTTCGTCACCCACACCGGCCGGGCCGTGCCGCTGCGCCGCAGCAACGTGGACACCGACCAGATCATCCCCGCCGTCTGGCTCAAGCAGGTCAGCCGGACCGGGTTCGAGAAGGGCCTGTTCTCCGCCTGGCGCGAGGACCCGGACTTCGTCCTGAACGACCCCGCCCACCAGGGCGCCACGATCCTGCTCGCTGGGCCCGACTTCGGCACCGGCTCCTCCCGCGAGCACGCCGTCTGGGCCCTGCAGCAGTACGGCTTCCGCGTCGTGATCGCGGCCAGGTTCGGGGACATCTTCCGTAATAACTCCACCAAGATGGGCCTGCTCCCGGTCGTCCTGCCGGGGCCGGTCGTCGAGGACCTGCAGTCCGCGGTGGAGGCCGACCCCACCCTGGAGATCACCGTCGACCTGGTGGAACGCCAGGTCAGGTGGGGCGCCGGGACGGTCGCGTTCGAGATCGACGACTACACGCGCTGGCGGCTGATGGAGGGCCTGGACGACATCGGGCTGACCCTGCGCAACGCCGACGCCATAGGCGCATACGAGAATGGTCGGCAGCCATGGCTGCCGACGACCGTCTGACGGGTCCACAGGACGAGCTGGCGTGGCGGTTGCGCGAGGCGCACCGCCACGTCAGGTCCCTGCCCGTGCCCGCGAAGGAGCGCGAGCGCCTCGCGCGGCGCCTGCTGACCATCTGCGACCTGTCCAAGCGGGACGTCGAACACGCCGCGGCGCGTCTTGATTCGTTCCTTCTCAGTATTGATGTCCGGGTTTCAGATACGCCAAGCACTGGAAACATTGCGGAAGGTGATTGAGTCATACGGCTCCGTCCCCTAATTTCAAGCGGGCAGGGGGTTTCTCATCGTGATCGTCGATGAGAGATCTGTGATGAGACCCCTCGCCGTGACAAATCGGGTGAGACGGGTTTTCTGCCTCATGACCCACTCCCGGACATCGGTAAGCAGGGGGAGCAACCTTATGAACAAGAAGGAACTCGTCGACGCCATAGCGGATCGGGTGGGCGACAAGAGAACGGCCACCGAGGCCGTGAACGCGGTGCTCGACGCCATCCAGACCGCCGTCGCCAGTGGCGACAAGGTATCGATCACGGGGTTCGGCGCGTTCGAAATGGTGCACAAGCCGGCCCGTACCGCCCGTAACCCTTCGACGGGTGCCGAGATCAGGGTCGCCGAGAGCTGGGGGCCCAAATTCCGGCCGGGCTCGGACTTCAAGGAGCTCGTCAACAGCGGGGGCAAGAAGGCCTCGAAGAAGAAGTAGAGCTCCGTGCGGACGCCCGGTCTCCCGAGGTGGGGGCCGGGCTTCCGGCTTTTCCGCGGGCGCGCGGCCGGCCGGTCCCTGGCGCTTTCCCGGGCCGCCCGCCGGGATTTTCCCGGCCGCCGGGGTTTTCCCGGACCGTCCGTCCGGGCTTTCCCCGGCCGTCCCGAGCGGGAACGGCTACTCGGGCACTCCCGGGACCCCGGGAACCGGGAAGGTCGACAGGGTGATGAAGGAGACGGCCTCGCCGTCCATGACGATGTTCACCCGCTGGCCGGACCGCAGCAGCCGCAGCGGCCCGGCGTCGAACGCCGCCGCCCCGAACGGGACCTCGCTGCCGTCGTCGAGGAAGACCGACCCCGACCGGGTCGCCGGATCGAACTCGCGCACCGTCGCCTGCACGCGCCCAGCCTAACCCCCCGCGCCCCCGGCGGCCGAGATCCTCCCGGCCACGGCCAGCGTGCGGGGGCCGACGCCCAGGACCAGCGCCCGGCGAAGGTCGTCCGGGGTGTCCACGTCGTGGCGGACCGACTCCACGCCCTGCACCGAGAGCTCGGCGGCACCGCGCCGCAGGTGACGCGCGCGCGACTCGCCCCCGAACCCCGGTGTGAACGGCACGCCCGCGCGCACGCCGTAGAAGGTCGTGCCGACCTCGGCGCTGTCGGGCAGGAACGCCTGGTCGAACGCGGACGCGGCGGCCAGCACGCGGGCCAGCTCGGCCGGGCGCAGGGCGGGCAGGTCGGCCTGGAGGGCGCCGACGGCACCGCCGGGCTCCAGCCGCACCGCCTCGGCCGCGCCGTGCCGCAGGGCGGCGTTCAGGCCCGCCCCGGGGTCGCCGACCACGTGGGCGCCGACCTCGGCGAGCGCCTCGGCCGGCACCGGGTCCCCCGTCACCACGACCACCCGCGCGACGAGCGCGCAGCGCAGCGCGGCCTCCACGGTGTCGCAGGCGATCGCCACGGCCAGCGCGGCCCGGTGCGGGCCCGCCGCGGCCGCCAGGCGGGTCTTGGCGGCGATCAGCGTCTTGACCGGGACGACGAGCGTCCAGGCGGGGTTCTCCGGAGCAGGCATGACGCCAAGCATCCCGCCTCGCCCTCACCGATGGTGAACGGGGAGGGTTACCATGCGACGGGACGCCCGCCCCGTCGCCGTGGAGGTGCCCATGAGACGCCCCGGATGGCCCTCCCCGTTCTGGGTCGCCTTCGCCGTGGTGATCGTCAAGCCGATCTCGTGGCTCCTGATCCGCAAGGACTGGCGCCGCGGCGACCGGCTGCCCCGCGAGGGCGGCATCATCATGGTCACCAACCACCTGTCCTGGCTGGACCCCATCCTGATCGCGCACTTCCTGTACAACCACGGCCGCTGGCCGGTGATCCTCGCCAAGTCCGGGCTGTTCTCGGTACCGGTCATCGGCCACCTGGTGAGGGCGATGCAGGCCATCCCGGTCTACCGGGGCAGCGTGGACGCGGCCCGCTCGCTGGAGGAGTCGCGGCGGCGGCTCGCAGCCGGGGCGTGCGTGATGTTCTACCCCGAGGGCACCTGCACCCGGGACCCGGACTTCTGGCCCATGGAGGGCAAGACCGGAGCCGCCCGGCTGGCGCTGGCCACCGGCGCCACCGTGATCCCCGTCGCCCACTGGGGCGTCCAGGAGATCCTGCCGTACGGCGCCAGAAGGCCCCGGCTGCTGCCCCGCAGGACCTTCAGCGTGCAGACGGGACCGCCGGTGGACCTGTCGAGGTACGCGGGACAGCCGCCCAGCGCGGAGGTGCTGCGCGCGGCGACCGCCGACATCATGGCGGCCATCACGGCCCAGCTGGCCGAACTCCGGGGCGAGAAGCCCCCTCCCGCGCCGATGGCGCGTCCTGCGGGCCACTGACTTCGGCGTACGGTGTTGAAATGACCAAGGCGGCTGTATTCGGCACGGGCTCGTGGGGAACCACCTTCGGCATGATCCTCGCCCAGGCGGGCACCCGGACGATGATCTGGGGCCGCAGGGCGGAGGTCGTCGAGGCGATCGACCTGCGCCACGAGAACCCCGACTACCTGCCGGGCGCGGTGCTGCCCGAGACGCTGCGCGCCACCACCGACCCCGCCGAGGCCCTCGACGGCGCCGACTTCGTGGTGCTCGCCGTGCCCTCCCAGACCCTGCGGGGGAACCTGCTCGGCTGGAAGCCGCACCTGCCGCCGGAGGCGGTGCTGGTCAGCCTGATGAAGGGCATCGAGCTGGGCACCACCAAGCGGATGAGCGAGGTGATCTGCGAGGTCGCCGAGGTGCCCCAGGAACGGGTCGCCGTGGTCTCCGGGCCCAACCTGGCCGGGGAGATCGTCCGGGGGCAGCCGGCCGCGACCGTGGTCGCCTGCACCGACGAGCGGGCGATGGAACGGCTCCAGGAGGCGTGCCACGTGCCGCCCTGGTTCCGTCCCTACACCAACGCGGACGTCGTGGGGGTCGAGCTCGGCGGCGCCGTGAAGAACGTGATCGCCCTGGCGGTCGGCGTCTCGGTGGGGATGGGGCTCGGCGACAACGTCGGGGCGATGCTGATGACCCGCGGGCTGGCGGAGATCTCCCGGCTGGGCGCGGCGCTCGGCGCCGACCCGCACACGTTCGCGGGCCTGGCGGGCATGGGGGACCTGGTCGCCACCTGCATGTCCCCGCTGTCGCGCAACCGCACCTTCGGCGAGAACCTCGGGCGGGGCATGACCCTGACCGAGGTCGTCGCCGCCACCCGGCAGACCGCCGAGGGGGTGAAGTCCTGCGAGTCCGTGCTCGAACTGGCCAGGAAGCACGACGTGGAGATGCCGATCACCGAGGTGGTGGTGGCCGTCGTCCACGACGCGATGCCCCCGAGCGAGGCCGCGGTGCTCCTGATGTCGCGGACGCCCAAGCCGGAACGCTACGGGGTGTGAGCGGGACGGCGGAACGGGTAGGCCCGGTTTCGTCACGGACGGGATTCCCCGGTCCCGTCGCGGGCGGGGCCCCGCGCGGGACCGCGGGCCCTTCCGCCGGGGATCCGCCCGCGGGCGGCGAACCTCCCCGACGGGCGGGGATCCCTTTTCAGGACGCGTGTTCCCCGATGTGCCCAAGGCCGCCGAGGACCCCGGCGTGGACACGGCCAAGAGGGCGGGCTCCCTACCCGCATCGAGTAGATAGGCGCGTCTAACAGCTGGATTGCCCCCTAACAGGGGGTACATTCGGTCATCATGAGCGAGCAGCACGAACCCCTGCCGAGGGTGGCCGTCCTCTTCGGCGGCCGCAATTCCGAGCACGCCGTCTCCATCATGGGAGCGGGAAGCGTGCTGGAGGTCATCGACCGGTCCAGGTACGAGGTCGTCCCCATCGGGATCGCGCGGGACGGCCGGTGGGTGCTCGCCTCGGGGGAGCAGCGCTACGCGATCGAGGGCGGCGAGCTGCCCGTGGTGGACGCGCAGAGCGCGACGCTGGCCCTGACCTCGGGCGGCGGCTCACTGGTGGCCTACGACCCCGGCAGCATCCCCGTCGAGCTCGGTCACGTCGACGTCGTCTTCCCCGTGATGCACGGGCCCTTCGCCGAGGACGGCACGATCCAGGGACTGCTGGAGATGGCCGGGGTCCGCTACGTCGGCTCCGGGGTGCTGGCCAGCTCGGTCGGCATGGACAAGGCGTACATGAAGACGATCCTCGCCGCCGCGGGCCTGCCCGTGGGCCCGTACGTGGCGATCCGCGACCGCGACTGGCGGACCGAGCGCGAGCGGGTGCTCAAGGAGGTCCAGGAGCTCGGCTGGCCGGTCTTCGTCAAGCCCGCCCGCGCCGGGTCCAGCCAGGGCATCTCCAAGGCGGCCGACCTGGGGGAGCTGGAGCGGGCCATCGAGTTCGCCCGCGAGCACGACCCCAAGGTGCTGGTGGAGGCGGCCGTCGTCGGCCGCGAGATCGAGTGCGCGGTGCTGGAGTCACCGGGCGACGAGGCCCCCCGGGCCAGCCTGCCCGGTGAGGTGCTGGTCCACGGCGACCACGAGTTCTTCGACTTCGAGGCCAAGTACATCGGGAACGACATGTCGCTCTCGGTGCCCGCGGACGTCCCGCAGGAGACGGCCGAGGAGCTGCGGGCGATGGCCGTGCGCGCCTTCGAGGCGCTGGGCTGCGAGGGCCTGTCGCGGGTCGACTTCTTCTACACCCCCGACGGACGGCTGATCGTCAACGAGATCAACACCATGCCGGGCTTCACCGCGATGTCGGTCGCGCCGCAGCTGTGGGCCGCCACCGGGGTGCCGTACGCCGAGCTGGTCGACCGGCTGATCCGGCTCGCGCTGGCCCGCCCGGCCGGACTGCGCTAGACGGGCTCATCCAGAGGCCGGACGGCCTCTGGATGAGCCGGTCGGACGGATCCTGTGCGCCGCGCGGGAGGACGCTCCGGCGGGACGCGCGTCAGGGCGCGTCAGGGCGCGTCAGGGCGCGTCAGGGCGCGTCAGGGCACGTCAGGGCAGGGCCGCCTTGATCGGTGCCGCGAGGTCGATGAGCACGTTCTGCGGGGTGTGCTCCCGCGCGATCGTCACCTCGACGTAGGCTTGCCTGCCGATCGCGGTGAAGAGCGCCGGCCTGGCCGGGTCGGCGTACCAGGCCACCCCGTCGAGCTCGGGCACCTGGTCGGTGGCCGACATCGTCACCGGGCGCGGCACCCCGCAGCGCAGCGCTATGCGGCCCTGCCCCCACACCGCGACGTACGGGGAGACGGGGTCGGACTCCGCGCGTTCCTCCCCGTCGAGCACGCGCGGGAGCCGCTCGGCCAGCGACCGGCACCCCGCGACGGCGGGACCCTCGGGAACGGGCGGTTCGATCCGGACGGCACCGCCGCACCCGGCCAGCATCAGCAGGGCGCAGACGTACCCGGCCCGGCGGGCGAACCGGCGTGCCATCGCGGATGTCTCCGATCAGATGTGGACGATCGGGCACGTGAGGGTACGCGTGATGCCCTCGACGCCCTGGATCTGCGCCACCACGAGCTTGCCCAGCTCGTCGACGTTGTTCGCCTCCGCCCGCACGATCACGTCGTACGGACCGGTGACGTCCTCGGCCTGGGTGACCCCGGAGATGCCGGAGATCTCCCGAGCCACGCTCGCGGCCTTGCCGACCTCGGTCTGAATAAGGATGTAGGCCTGCACCATCACGACCTCCCGGGCGATTGGATCAGTGCCGAAGGGCCACCGTACCCTGTGATGAACGGGAGGTGTGTCATCACAGTAGGAGATCTCGGCGAATTCGGGGTTGTTGCACGTATTGCCGGACGCCTGTCCCAGGGCGGGACGGTACTTCTGGGCCCCGGGGACGACGCCGCGGTGGTGAGCGCTCCCGACGGGCGGGTCGTCGTCACGACGGACCTGTTGCTCGAGGGTAGGCACTTCCGCCGCGATTGGTCCAGTGGCTACGACATCGGCCGCAAGGCCGCGGCGCAGAACCTGTCCGACGTGGTGGCCATGGGGGCCGACCCCACCGGCATCGTGGTCGGCCTGGGGCTGCCCGCGGACGCGGCCGTCGGGTGGCTGGACGACCTCACCGACGGTTTCCGCGACGAGTGCGACCTGGTCGGCGCCGGCGTGGCGGGGGGCGACATCACCCGCTCCGAACTCGTCGTGGTCGCCGTCACCGCCCTGGGGGACCTGGGCGGGCGGGCACCGGTCACCCGCTCGGGGGCCCGGCCGGGGGACGTGGTCGCGATCACGGGCCGCCTCGGGTACGCCGCGGCCGGGCTGGCCCTGCTCGGCGCGGGCCCGCCCGAGCTGATCGAGCCGTCCGAGCTGATCGAGCTGATCGATGCCCACCGCCGCCCGGAACCCCCCTACGCGCGCGGCCCGCAGGCCGCCGCGCTCGGCGCCACCGCCATGCTCGACGTCAGCGACGGGCTGCTCCAGGACCTCGGTCACGTGGCCGCCGCCTCCGGGATCGCGCTGCTGCTCGACCCCGGGGCGTTCACCGTCCCCGCGGTGATGCGCGAGGCCGCCCGGCTGACCGGTACCGACCCGCTGGAGTGGGTGCTCTCCGGCGGGGACGACCACGCGCTCGCCGCGACCTTCCCGGCCGGGGTGCGCCTGCCCGAGGGGTGGACCGTGGTGGGCCGGGCCGCCGAGGGGACGGGAGTGCAGGTCAGCGGCATGTCCCTGGCCCGCGGCGGGTGGGACCACTTTCGGGAGTGACGTTCCTCACCTGTTGTGATGTTTGTGAAAATTGCGACAAACGGTTACCGAACTGGTATGAAGATGGGCGGTCGTGATTCCTCCGAGAAAGGGGCTGTATGGGCCGCCACGGTGCGAACGGGGAAGAGACATCCCCGGACCGGGGTAACCGCGGGCCGGAGTCCCCTCCGGAGCAGGACCGCCGGGACGAGCCGGTCGGGCGCAGGCTCCGTCCCGAGGAGTCCGTCGTCACCGAGCCCCGGACGGGTTTCCTGGGATCGGGCTGGACCTCCGAGTCCGAGCCGTCCGGCTCGGCAGACCCCTGGCCCGAGGACGGGAAGAGGTCCGGCGGACGGGTCGGGAAGACGCTGCTCGCCGTCGCCGCGGTGGCCGTGCTGCTCGGCGGGACCGTGGCCGGGGTCCGCGGGCTGACCGGTTCGGAGAAGCCCGCCGGCTGCCCGGCCACCGGATGCGTCACGGCGGCGTCGAACCGGCCCGTCCCGGCCGAGGAGACCACCGATCCCGGCGAGCTCGGCGACGGCACCGACGGCACCGGTGACATCGGGGACGCCGCGCCGTCCGAGGAGCCCTCGGAGGCGGGCGACGAGGCCACCGCCGCCCCGACCCCGGCCGTCACCCGCAGGGGTGGCGGGGTCACCGCGGCCCCCCGGCCCACCGCGACGCGCAGGGCCACCCGCGCTCCCCGGACCGACGAGGACGGGTCCCGCACCCGCAGGCCGTCGTCCACCGGCGAGCCCGACCCCAGGGTCACCACCGCCGAACCGCTGGTCAACGAGGCCCCCAGCCAGGAGCCCACCGGGGTGCCCACGCAGGTGCCGAGCACCACCGCGCCCGCCCCGGACCCGGTCCCCAGCTCCGGCGGGGCCGTGGAGCGCCCCGCGCCGCTCGCGGGGGGCGCCGCGATCACGGTCGGCGCCGACCTGATGGACGAGGAGGCCCGCACCTACACCGTCCAGCTCGTGGTCGCCGCCGACGCGAACGTCGGCGACCTCACGGTGAGCGTGCCGGTCAGCGGCCGGGTCTCCGCGCTGGAGGGCGCCGAGTGGCGGCAGGTCGGCGACGACCTGGTGATCGAGTCGCCGGCCGGCCTGGAGGCCGGAGAGCCGCTCGTGGTCACCTTCACCGCGCGGGGGGACGCGGAGATCCCGCGGACCTGCCGGAGCGACCAGGGGGAGTGCTCCGTCGACTGAGCCGGTGCCCTCGGAACCGAACTGGTTGGATGGGGACATGACCGATTCGACTCCCCCTCGCGTCCTGACCGTCGCCGGTTCCGACTCCGGAGGCGGCGCGGGCATCCAGGCCGACCTGAAGACCATGCTGGCCCTCGGGGTGCACGGCATGAGCGTGATCGCCGCCGTGACCGCCCAGAACTCGCTGGGCGTGCAGGGCTACTGGGAGCTCCCCGCCGAGGCGGTCCGGGCCCAGCTCGACTCGGTGCTCGGCGACATCGGCGCCCAGGCGGTCAAGACCGGCATGCTCGCCTCGCCCGTGCTGGTGGAGACGGTCGCCGGGGTGCTGGCGGGGCTGGACGTTCCCGTGGTGGTCGACCCGGTCGGGGTCTCCAAGCACGGCGATCCGCTCCTGGCCCCCGAGGCCGTGGAGACGATGAGGTCGCGGCTGCTGCCCGTCGCCACCGTGGTCACCCCCAACCTGTGGGAGGTGCTCCAGCTCACCGGCGTGAAGGTCGAGGACGAGTCCGACCTGCGCCGTGCCGCCGACGCCGTGCTGGAGCTCGGCCCGGCGTGGGCGCTGGTCAAGGGCGGTCACCTGCCGGGCGCCCCGGTGGACCTGCTGACCGACGGGAGGCGGGAGTTCCGCTTCACCGCCGAACGCCACGACAACCGGCACACCCACGGCACCGGCTGCACCCTGGCCTCGGCGATCGCCTCCCACCTGGCCCTGGGCGAGGACGTGCCCGGTGCCGTGGAGAAGGCCAAGGCGTACGTCACCGGCGCGATCGCGCACGGGTTCCCCCTGGGGTCGGGCATCGGCCCGGTGGACCACGCCTGGCGGCTGCGCCCCGCCTGACGTCCCCGCGGGCCCGGAGCCCGGGTGAGGGGCTTCCGGGGCCCCGGACGTCGCGGCCGGCCCGCGGCCCGGTCCCCGCGGCCCGGTCCGTGTGGCCCGCTCCGACCGCGGGCCCTCGGAGCGCCGGGAACGACGAAGCCCGCCGTCCCGATGCGGGACGGCGGGCTTCGTGAAGTCCGGCTAGCGGGTGACCTTGCCCGCCTTGATGCAGGAGGTGCAGACGTTCAGCCGCTTCGGCGTGCCGTTCACCACTGCGCGCACGGGCTGGATGTTCGGGTTCCAGCGGCGGCGGGTGCGGCGGTGCGAGTGGGAGACGTTGTTGCCGAAAGTCGGCTTCTTAGCGCAAACGTCGCAAACGGAAGCCACGGTTCGCTCCTTAGATCAGTCGAGAGGCTCGATCCGCCGCACTGCCGGGCGGTCATCGGGCATGCCGGGACGACCGGCTGGCCATACGAGAATATCCGATGTCCGGTCGTGCACGCGAACGCGAGCCGCCGTGAACGGCCGAACGGGGATAATCTCCGGAGGCAACCGTAGCGCATCGCGGGACGCGTCACCGCGGGTCGCGCCCGGCCGGCATCGACAGGCACCCGTCGGCACCTGCCGGGACGATCACGGGCCCGGGCGGTCCGCCCGGGATCAGGAGGTCAGGAGTGCTGCAGGTTCTCGACCCGCCCGCGGTCCGCAGGTGGTCGCGGCTGGCCGCGGAGACGCTGGGCAGGGGACGCGAGGAGATCGACGCCCTCAACGTCTTCCCGGTGCCCGACGGCGACACCGGTACCAACCTGCACCTGACCATGCTCTCGGCGGCGGAGGCGCTCGACGGGCTGCCCGGCGACGCGGACGCGGCCCTGACCTGGCAGACGCTCGCGCAGGGGGCGCTGCTCGGTGCCCGGGGCAACTCCGGGGTGATCGTCAGCCAGGCGCTGCGCGGCCTCGCCGAGGTGCTCGGAAAGGCCCGGGGGGACGGCCTCGATCTCGGACGCGGCCTGGTCAGGGCCGCCGAGCTGGCCCGCGCCGCGGTGTCCAGGCCGGTCGAGGGCACGATCCTGAGCGTCCTGACGGCCGTGGCAGCGGCGGTACGCGGCGCTCCCGCGGACACCGGGCGTCCCTGCCCCGACCTGGCCTCGGTCGCGCGGAGCGCGGCACGGGAGGCGCGCTCCGCGCTGCGCCGTACCCCGGAGCAACTGGAGGTCCTGGCCCGCAGCGGGGTGGTCGACGCCGGGGCCGCCGGGCTGACGGTCATCCTGGAGAGCCTCGCCGCCGTCGTCACCGACTCCTACACCGGGCGGGTGGACATCCCGGCCCGGCGCCCCGTCCCGCCCGCGCGCGGGGAGCGGCGGGAGGCCGGGGAGACCGGCGAGGGACCCGGCAGGGCCGGGAGGGCCGGTGATGCCGGCCACTTCGGCTACGAGGTGATGTACCTGCTGGACGCCGGGGAGGCCGAGGTCGCGGCGCTGCGCGCGGAGCTCGACGCGCTCGGCGACTCGCTCGTGGTCGTGGGCGGTGACGGGCTGTGGAACGTGCACGTCCACGTCGACGACGCGGGCGCCGCGATCGAGGCGGCCCTGCGGCTGGGACGGCCCCACCGGATCACGGTGACGTACCTGTCCGGCCACGGCAGGACCCATCCGGTCACCGGGGGCCGGGGCGTGGTGGCGGTGGCCGCCGGGCCCGGGCTGGCCGCGGTGTTCGAGGAGGCGGGGGCCGTGGTCGTACGCCGCGAGCCCGGTTCGACCCCGTCGCTGGCGGCGGTGCTGGCCGCGATCAGGAAGGCCGGGTCGCAGGTCGTGGTCCTGCCCAACGACAGCGGGGTCCGCGAGGTCGCGATGGCCGCCGCGGAGATCGCCAGGGAGGAGGGGCTGACGGTCGGGGTGATCCCGACCAGGGCCTCGGTGCAGGGGCTGTCGGCGCTGGCCGTGCACGATCCGCTGCGCAGGTTCGACGACGACGTGGTGGCCATGACCGAGGCCGCCGCGCACACCCGCCACGGGCACGTCTGGGCGGCCGACCGCGAGGTGATGACCAGCGCGGGCCTGGTCGTCCCCGGCGACGTCCTGGGGGTGGTCGACGGGGAGGCCGCGGTGATCGGCGCGGATCTGACCGGCACCGCCCTGGAGGTGGTCCGCCGGCTGGTGTCCTCGGGCAGCGAGCTGGTCACCCTGCTGGAGGGCGCCGGCGCCTGCGGGGAGCCGGCCCGCGCGGTGGAGGAGTACCTGGCCGCGGCCAGGCCGGACGTCGAGGTGGTGCGCTACGAGGGCGGGCAGGGCGGCTATCCGCTGCTCATCGGGGTGGAGTGAGCCGGGCGAGGTGAATTCTGTCGCCGCGGCACGGTAGAAAACTCGGGTGACGAGCTTCGACGAGCCGCTGGCGAAGGCGCTGGACCCCAGGACGGCCAAGCTGCTGGAGAGCGTTCTCGACCTGCGCACCGTCGGCGACCTGCTGCGGCACTACCCGCGCCGCTACGCCGAGCGGGGCGAGCTGACCGACCTCGACGACCTGCAGGTCGACGAGCACGTCACCGTGGTGGGCGAGGTCACCAGGGCCATGCGCAGGCCGATGCGGAACAAGAGCGGCACCTGGCTGGAGGTCGAGGTGGCCGACGCCCGCGGCAGCAAGATCTACCTGTCGTTCTTCGGCAAGACCTCGCACATCGCCGAGACGCGGCTGCGGCCGGGCAGGCGGGGCATGTTCGCCGGCAAGGTCGGCGCCTTCGGCCAGGGCGACAAGCGCAAGTGGCAGCTGTCCCACCCCGAGTTCGAGATGATCGAGGAGAACGAGACCGGGGCCGAGGAGTTCGCCTCCGCGCTGGTGCCGATCTACCCGGCGGGCAAGGACGTGACGCCCTGGGCGATCCGCAGGGCGCTGGGGGTCGTCCTCGACACCCTGGGCGAGCTGGACGATCCGCTCCCGGCCGCCCTGCGGGCCCGGCACCGGCTGCCCGGCCTGTCGGACGCGCTGCTGGCGATCCACCGGCCCCGCGACCACGCCGACGTGAGCAGGGCGCGCAAGCGGCTCAGGTTCGACGAGGCGTTCCTGCTCCAGGCGGTGCTGCTGCAGCGCAAGATGGCGGCGGCCGCCTGGCCCGCCACGCCCCGGCCCGCGATCGAGGGCGGGCTGCTCGCCGAGTTCGACGGGCGGCTGCCGTTCGAGCTCACCGAGGGCCAGCGCGAGGTGGGCGAGGAGATCGCCGCCGACCTGGCCCTGCCGCACCCCATGCACCGGCTGCTCCAGGGCGAGGTGGGCGCGGGCAAGACCGTGGTGGCGCTGCGGGCGATGCTCCAGGTGGTCGACGCCGGGGGACAGGCCGTGCTGCTGGCCCCCACCGAGGTGCTCGCCCAGCAGCACCACCGGTCGATCTCGGCCATGCTCGGCGACCTGGCGGGAGGCGGCATGTTCGGCGGCACCGCGGTCGCCCTGCTGACCGGCTCGCTGGGCGCCGCGGCCCGCCGCTCGGCCATGCTCGACGCCGCCTCGGGCACGGCCGGCATCGTCGTCGGCACCCACGCCGTGCTGCAGGAGCGCGTCCAGTTCGCCGACCTCGGCCTGGTCGTGGTGGACGAGCAGCACCGGTTCGGCGTGGAGCAGCGCGACGCCCTGCGGGAGAAGGCCGGGGGCGGGCGGCCGCACGTGCTGGTCATGACGGCCACGCCCATCCCGCGCACGGTCGCCATGACGGTCTTCGGCGACCTCACCGTCTCCACGCTCTCCCAGCTGCCCTCGGGGCGCGCCCCGATCACCACGCACGTGGTCCCCGCGGCGGAGAAGCCGCACTTCCTCGACCGGGCCTGGACGCGGCTGCGCGAGGAGATCGGGCTGGGCCGCCAGGCGTACGTGGTCTGCCCGCGCATCGGCGACCTGGAGGGCGACGAGGGCGACATGTCCAAGGCCGACGACGAGCGCAGGCCGCCGCTGGCGGTGCTGGAGGTGGCCGAGACCCTGTCGGCGGGCCCGCTGGAGGGGCTGCGCGTCGAGGCGCTGCACGGCAAGCTCCCCCCGGAGGACAAGGACGCGGTGATGAGGGCCTTCACCCGGGGGGAGATCGACGTCCTGGTGGCGACCACCGTCATCGAGGTCGGCGTCGACGTCCCGAACTCCTCGGTCATGGTCATCATGGACGCCGACCGGTTCGGCGTGTCCCAGCTCCACCAGCTCCGCGGCCGGGTCGGGCGGGGCGGGCTGCCCGGCCTGTGCCTGCTGGTGACCGACGCGCCGGGCGGCACCCCCGCCCGTGCGCGGCTGGACGCGGTGGCCTCCACCCTGGACGGCTTCGAGCTGTCCCGTGTGGACCTGGAACAGCGCAGGGAGGGTGATGTGCTCGGTGTGGCCCAGTCGGGGCGCAGATCGTCGCTGAAGATGCTGGAGCTGCTGCGCGACGAGGACGTCATCCACGCCGCGCGCCTGGACGCCGAGGCCATGCTGGAGGCGGACCCGGAGCTTGCGGGCCATCCGGTGCTCCGCGCCGAGATCGACAGGCTCCTCGCGGACGAGCGCGCCGAGTACCTGGAGAAGGCGTGAGGCCCGCCCCGGCGTCTCGGTCGTCTCGGGCGTCTTCGGGCGTCTTCGGGCGTCTTCGGTGTTCCGGGCGCCTCGGGTGTCCGGGACGTCTCGCGGGTGCCGCGCCGTCCCGCGGGGTCGTCTCGGGTGTCCGGGCGCCTGGTGCGTTCGCGGGGTCGTCTCGGATGTCCGGGCGCCTGGTGCGTTCGCGGGGTCCCGCGGGTCCGCGCCGTCTCGCGTGTCCGCGGGGTCCCGGGTGTCCCGGGTGTCCGGGGTGTCTGGCGCCTCCGGGGGGTCTCGCGCCCGCTCCGGGCCGAAGGGCCCAACTGCGGGGACGGCCTCCCCCCGAATGCCGTCCCCGCCTGGGCCCACTCCCGGGTCAGGTGCCGAGAGCACCGGCGTGCGGAAGGGCTCACGATCACGCCGGTCGGCCTCCCCCTGGGTCACTTGGAGGCCGCAGGAAACATCATGCAAGGGACGGGCACCGGACGGAACGACCCTTGCGCTTTCGTCGCCACTCCTTGCCCACTCTTGACCTAGATCACCTGCCAGGACCCTTTTGACCTGCGGTTATGTGATGCGTCGCGACACGCCGGGCTGCATGGGCGCCGCCCGGGGCACCCGTCGCGGGCCGGGCGGGCGGCGTCCGGGGCCCGGATCGGCGGGGCGGGGCGCGCGGCGCGCTGAGAGGATGACGGGGTGAGCCGAGTCATCGCGGGAAGCGCAGGGGGGCGGCGGCTGGCCGTCCCGCCGGGGCGGGGGACCCGCCCCACGAGCGACCGGGCCAGGGAGGGGATCTTCTCCACGGTGGGGTCGCTGATCGGGCCGCTGGAGGGCTGCGCGGTGCTCGACCTGTACGCGGGCTCGGGAGCGCTCGGGCTGGAGGCGCTCTCCCGGGGGGCCGATCACGTGGTGCTCGTGGAGTCCGACCCCCGGGCGGTGCGCACGATCAGGCAGAACGTCGCGTCACTGGGCCTGGACGGGGCGCGGGTCGTCGCCGACCGGGTGGAGCGCCTGCTGACCAGGGGGGCCGGGGCGGGGCAGGATCCCGGCACGCCCGGGAACGCACGGGGGAGCGCGCCGGGGGAGGTGCGGGGCGACGCCGAGGGCGGCCCGGGGGGCACCGTGCGCGCGTACGACCTCGTCCTCGCCGATCCGCCGTACGCGCTGGGGGAGCAGGAGGTGCGGACGGTGCTGGAGCTGCTGCGCGACCGGGGCTGGCTGGCGCCGGACGCGCTGGTCGCGGTGGAGCGGGAGAGCCGGGGCGGCGACCTCGTCTGGCCGGAGGGGTACGAACAGGAGAGGGTCCGTCGTTATGGCGAAGCGTCCGTTTGGTACGGTCGCGCCTCCGGGAATCCTTAGAGCAGGGGGTCCACCTTGCGTCGCGTTGTCTGTCCGGGATCGTTCGATCCCGTCACGAACGGTCATCTGGACATCATCGGCCGGGCCTCCCGGCAGTACGACGAAGTCGTCGTGGCGGTGCTGATCAACATCGAGAAGAAGAGCCTCTTCACGGTGGAGGAGCGCATCCAGACGCTCCAGACGGTCACCAAGGAGTACGGGAACGTCCGCGTGGACAAGTTCCACGGCCTGCTGGTCGACTACTGCAGGCAGCAGGAGATCCCCGCCATCGTCAAGGGCCTGCGCGCGGTCAGCGACTTCGACTACGAGCTCCAGATGGCCCAGCTCAACTACCGGATGTCGGGGGTGGAGACCCTGTTCATGGCCACCGGTCCCGAGGTCTCCTTCCTGTCCTCCAGCCGCATCAAGGAGATCGTCAAGTACGGCGGCAGCGTGGCCGGGCTCGTCCCGGACCTCGTGCAGGAACTTCTGGTCGAACGGCTCAGGGGCTAGGCACTGGTATTCTCTTGTTTCGGCCTTGCACGACGGCGGTGATGCGCCATGCCTAATGAGAGTGAAATGAACCAGCGCAACCTTGACCCCCGAGCCCCATGGGTGATCTCGACCCATGACCTGGGGCGGCGGCCAGGGTCGATGCGCCGGATGAGTCTCGTTCTCCCGGCACCGGCGGACATCGGCGTCGACATGATCGGCGTCCCCAAGGACGCCGACGTCGAGCTGGACATCCGGCTTGAGGCGGTCATGGAGGGTGTGCTCGTCACGGGCACTGCGCGGTCCCCGCTGCGGGGGGAGTGCGCACGCTGCCTGGAAGCGGTCACCTCGCACACCGAGGTGGAGTTCCAGGAGCTGTTCTTCTACTCGGCAGAGGATGCTGCCGAGGGTGACTCGCTTCTCGACGGTGAACTTCTCGATCTCGAACCCGCGTTTCGCGACGCGGTCGTGCTCACGCTTCCGCTGAGCCCGGTCTGCAGTGAGGACTGCGCCGGGCTCTGTGTGGAGTGCGGGGTCAGGCTGGCGGACGCCGAGCCCGACCACGGCCACGAAGTCATCGACGCCCGCTGGGCCAAGCTGCAGGGCCTGGTTCCGGAACATAACAACGATCAGGAGAGCTGACGTGGCTGTCCCAAAGCGCAAGATGTCGCGGAGCAACACTCGCTCCCGCAGGTCGCAGTGGAAGGCCGCCGCGGTTTCGCTCGTGAGCTGCCCCCAGTGCCGCTCGCCGAAGCGTCCGCACGTGGCATGCCCGACCTGCGGCACGTACAACCGCCGTCAGGTGATCGAGCCCTCCGCCTGATCGCACTCTGACCGACGGCCGCCGGCCGGGCCCCCAGGGGTCCCGGCCGGCGTCACCGTCCTCACCCCTGCGATGGCGGTCCGCCCGCGGCTGTGGTGGACGCCGGGGTTCGCGGTAGAACGCGTACCTACTTTCCCGGCGCCCACCACGTCTTCGGGGTCTTCGGGCACTTTCTCCTTCATTGCTTCGCCATCGCGCATTCGATGACAGAACGTGCGAGGAGAAGTCATGGCCACGAGCGTCAAACCGGTCGCCGTCGAGTCCGTCAAGGACGAGCTGGAGCGCCTGCTGGCGGTCCATCTGGACGTCGCCATCCTGGAGCGGGCGCTGACGCACCGCTCCTACGCGTACGAGAACGGTGGCCTGCCCACCAACGAGCGCCTGGAGTTCCTGGGCGACTCGGTGCTGGGCCTGGTCGTCACCGACACCCTCTACCGCAACCACCCCGACCTGCCCGAGGGGCAGCTGGCCAAGCTCAGGGCCGCGGTGGTCAACATGCGCGCCCTGGCCGACGTGGCCCGCTCGCTGGGCCTGGGCCGTTTCCTGCGCCTGGGCCGGGGCGAGGAGGGCACCGGGGGCCGCGACAAGTCCTCGATCCTGGCCGACACCCTCGAGGCGCTGATCGGCGCGATCTACGTGAACAGGGGCCTGGAGGAGGCGTTCCGCGTCGTCCACCTGCTCTTCGACCCGCTCATCACCCGTTCGGCCTCGCTCGGCGCCGGGCTCGACTGGAAGACCTCGCTGCAGGAGCTGACCGCCTCGGAGTCGCTCGGCGTGCCCGAGTACCACGTCGAGGAGAGCGGGCCCGACCACGCCAAGTCCTTCACCGCGGTCGTGCGGGTGGGCGGGGAGGCATACGGCGCGGGGTCGGGGCGTTCGAAGAAGGAGGCGGAGCAGCAGGCCGCCGAAGCGGCCTGGAACCGGATCCGCCAGGACCGGGAACGACGCGACGTCGGCTGATCCACCGCCGGAGGAGGGGCACATGCCCGAGCTGCCCGAGGTCGAGGTGGTCCGCCGCGGCCTGGAGCGATGGGTCTCCGGGCGGGTGGTCGCCCACGCCGAGGTGCTCCACCCCAGGGCGATCAGGCGCCACCTTCCCGGTGCCGAGGAGTTCTCCTTCCGGCTCAAGGGCCGTACCGTCGGGGTCGCCGAGCGCCGGGGCAAGTACCTGTGGCTGCCCCTGGACGGGGCCGACGCGATCCTGGCGCACCTGGGGATGAGCGGCCAGCTCCTGGTCACCGAGCCCGGCTCGCCGCCGGAGAGGCACCTGCGCGTCCGGATCTCCTTCACCGACGGCGGCCCCGAGCTGCGCTTCGTCGACCAGCGGACCTTCGGCCACGTGCTGGTGACCCCGATGGCGCACGCGGGCGGCCGGGCGGTGCCCGAGCCGATCGCGCACATCGCGGCCGACCCGTTCGAGGAGCACTTCGACGACGAGGGGTTCGCCCGGCGGCTCCGGCTGCGGCAGACCGAGATCAAGCGGGCGCTGCTGGACCAGTCGCTGATCAGCGGGGTCGGCAACATCTACGCCGACGAGGCCCTGTGGCGGGCCAGGCTGCACGGTGCCCGCCCCACCGGGGCGCTGACCAGGCCGAAGATCGCCGAGCTGCTGGCGGCGGCCCGGCAGGTGATGACCGCCGCGCTCGCCGAGGGCGGCACCTCCTTCGACAGCCTGTACGTGAACGTCAACGGCGAGAGCGGCTACTTCGACCGGTCCCTGGCCGTCTACGGCAGGCGTGACCTGCCCTGTTCCCGGTGCGGCGCGCCGATCGTGCGCGAGGCGTTCATGAACCGCTCCTCCTACAGCTGTCCCCGCTGCCAGCCCCGGCCCGGAAGGGCCCTGCGGTGACGGGCACCGGAGCCGCCCGGGAGGTCGCCGGGACCGGGGCATCCGAGGCCGGTATGCCCGGTGCCAACGCCCATGAGGGCGACACGCCCGAAACCGACACGCCCGGGGCCGGCGCGGAGGGCACCCGGCGGGTGCGGCTCACGGCCTGGGTCCGGGGGCGCGTGCAGGGGGTGGGTTTCCGCTGGTGGACGCGGTCCCGCGCGCTGGAGCTCGGCCTGACCGGCTGGGCGCGCAACACCGCGGACGGCCGGGTCGAGGTGGTCGCCCAGGGGACGCGGCGGGCGTGCGAGGACCTGCTGGAGCTCCTGCGGGGCGGCGACACGCCCGGACGGGTGGACGTGGTGGTCGAGCGGTGGAGCGAGCCCAAAGGTAGTCCAGAGGGTTTCGTCGAACGCTGACCACTTCCCTAAACCACCCAAAATAAGATATATTTAGCCGTCGAGAGTGCCCATCGGTGCATCCATCCGGAGCGTTCAGCTTGACCGTCTCCCTCACCGGTGCGACTCTTGATAAAGAACCACGCGCACCCCTCCCGCGGCAAAGAAGTGCGCGAACCAGTCTGGTCACTCAGCGTGGAGGACCCTTTACTATGGCGAAGGCTCTACTCGGCCACGTCGGCGGTCCCGACCCTCGGATGGTCTCGGAAATGCGTCGTCTTCAGCAGCGCATCCGTGACCTGGAGGGAGAGCTCACCCGGCTCCAGGCCCAGAACGACGAACTCGCGGCAGGCAGTCGCGACGAGGAGTTCAACCGTCTGCAGGATCGCGAGCCGGCTCTCACCTAACGGGGGCCGGGGCGGAACACAGTCCAGGGACGCCTCGACGGGGCGTCCCTTGTCATATGACGACACATATACCTTGTTCAGGTCATGTGCGTTCTATATGCCGTGCCAGGAAGGTCAGCTGCTCGGGTAACACCCGGCGGCGGTAGGCCGTGTCCTGGCACCCGTCGGCGATCCCGCCCTCGGCCGTGGCGCCCAGGGCCTTGAGGGCCTTGAGCATGGTCTGGGTCTGCCGGGCCCACGGGTCGCGCTCGCCGCACCCCAGCCAGACCGGGATGTCCACCAGCTCGCGCAGCGGGGCCTGAGCCGCGCTCACCGCGGGCGACGCCGCCACGACCGCCCCCACCTGCTCGGGACCGAGCTCCGCGGCCAGCCTCAGCGCCCCGGCCCCTCCCGAGGACCACCCCATCAGGCCGATCTTCGCGGTGTCCATCCCGTTCGAGGTCAGATAGGGCAGCAGCGACCCCGGAATGTCGGCGGAGGGCCAGTCGTCGATCGAGGCGACCGCGAACCGGCCGCCGCCCGCGGCCAGGTAGCGGTGGACGGCGTAGACGCCGAACGGCGTGCGCGCGCTGCCCGCGGCCCCGTGCAGCATGACCACGACGGGAAGCCCGTCCTGCGCCCCCGGAGGCAACCCCACGATCACCCGCCGCCGGTCCACGCGGCTGCGCTGGATCGTTCCAGGCGACGTCACCGGGGGGCGGGGCAGCGCCCCGCAGACGATCTGTGCGTACGCGCCCCGGATGCCGTCCGGCCCGGCCGCCAGCGCGGCGGCGCCCAGGGCGAGCACGGTCAGCCCGCCCCCGGCCAGGAAGGCGCGCCGTCCCGGCCCCCGTGTCCCGTCCGCGGGTGACGGGTCGCCGGACCCGCGGGGCCGGGAGCCCGCCGGTTCGCCCCCGGACGGCCCCGGCCTCGGCGGCCCCGGCCTCGGCGGGCACGGCCTCGACGGGTGCGACCTCGGCGGCTGTGACCTCGACGGGTGTGACGGAGCCTCGCTCTCACCGCGTTCCGCGTCCATGCAGGGCACCATAGGCGGTGCGCGGGCGGGCGGGGGTGAAGAACGGTAGTCTTCCCCGCGTGAACGGAGCCGCGGGCTGACGGGAAGGGACGCGCCCGTCGTCACCGGAGGGCGGCCGGGGGCAGGGGCGTGCCGCGCCGGGCGGCGCGGCCGGACCGGGGAGGGGATGCCGGGGTGTATCTGAAGACCCTCACCCTGCGCGGGTTCAAGTCCTTCGCCTCGGCCACCACGCTCCGGTTCGAACCGGGCATCACCGCGGTCGTCGGCCCCAACGGGTCGGGCAAGTCCAACGTGGTCGACGCCCTGGCCTGGGTGATGGGCGAGCACAGCGCCAAGTCGCTGCGCGGCGGCAAGATGGAGGACGTCATCTTCGCCGGCACCTCCTCGCGGGCGCCGCTGGGCCGGGCCGAGGTCACCCTGACCATCGACAACACCGACGGCATGCTCCCGATCGACTACACCGAGGTGACGATCAGCAGGCTGATGTTCCGGGCCGGCCAGAGCGAGTACGCGATCAACGGAGACACCTGCCGGCTGCTCGACATCCAGGAGCTGCTCTCCGACTCCGGCATCGGCCGCGAGATGCACGTCATCGTCGGCCAGGGCCAGCTCGACCAGGTGCTGCACGCCGGTCCCGAGGAGCGCAGGGCGTTCATCGAGGAGGCCGCGGGCGTCCTGAAGCACCGCAAGCGCAAGGAGAAGGCGCTGCGGAAGCTGGACGCGATGCAGGCCAACATGACCCGGGTGCAGGACCTCACCACCGAGCTGCGCCGCCAGCTCAAGCCGCTGGGACGCCAGGCCGAGATCGCCAGGAAGGCCGCGGTCATCCAGGCCGACCTGCGCGACGCCAGGCTCCGGCTGCTCGCCGACGACGTGCTCACCCTGCGCACCGCGCTGGAGCGGGAGATGGCCGACGAGGCCGCCGTGCTGGCCCGGCGCGCCGCGGTGGAGAGCGAGCTCGAACAGGGCCAGGTCGCCGAGGCCGAGCTGGAGGCCGCAGAGGCCCAGGCCCAGCCGCGCCTGGCCGCCGCCCAGGAGACGTTCTTCCGGCTGTCCTCCCTGCGCGAGCGCCTGCGGGGCCTGTCCACCCTCGCCGCCGAACGGCACCGCCACGCCTCCGACACCGCGGTGGAGCGGCGCGGGCGCGACCCGGAGGACCTGGAGCGCGAGGCCGAGGAGGTCCGCGAGCAGGAGCGCGTCCTGGCCGAGCTGCTCGCCCAGGAGCAGGAGTCGCTCGCCGAGGCCGTGGCCGGGCGCGCCGAGACCGAGGCGGCGCTCGCCGCGGAGGAGCGGCGGCTCGCCGCCGAGGCCAGGGCCATCGCCGACCGCCGCGAGGGCCTGGCCAGGCTCAGGGGACAGGCCGGGGCCGCGCGCAGCCGGGCCGCGGCGGCCGAGGAGGAGATCGGCAGGCTGCGCCGCGCGCTGGAGGAGGCCGAGCAGCGGGCCGAGGCGGCCCAGGCCGAGCACGACGGCCAGGAGAGCGCCGAGCCGGCCGCCGACCCCGCCCTCGCCGAGGAGCTGGAGATCGCCCTGGAGACGGTCGAGCAGGCCAGGGAGTCGGTCGAGGCGGCCAGGGCCGGGGTCGAGACGGCCCGGGCGGCGGTCGCGGGCCCGGACGCCGCGCTCGGAGCCGCCAGGGCCGCGCTGACCGCCGCCCGCGAGGCCGACCAGCGGGCACAGCGCCAGGTGGCCGCGCTGGAGGCCCGGTTCGAGGCGCTGGAGATGGGCCTGGCCCAGGGCGCCGACGGTGCCGCCGCGCTGCTCGCCGCCGACCTGGCCGGGATGCTCGGCCCGGTGGCCGCCAGGCTCTCGGTACGACCCGGCGCGGAGGTGGCCGTCGCCGCCGTGCTCGGGGCCGCGGCCGAGGCCGTCGCGGTCGAGTCGCTGCAGAGCGCCGCCGACGCGCTGAAGTTCCTCAGGAGCCGCGAGGCCGGCCGGGCCACGCTGGTCATCGCCTCGGGCGAGGCGGCGCCCCCGCGGGGCCCCGTGCCGCTCGACGGCGCCGAATGGGCCGCCGACCTGGTCACCGTCCCCGCCGAGCTGCGGGCCGCCACCGCCGCCCTGCTGGCCGACGTGCTCGTGGTGGACGATCTCGCGACCGCCGCGAAGACGGTGGAGCGGTTCCCCGGCCTGCGCGCCGTCACCCGGTCGGGCGACCTGCTGGGCGCCCACGCCGCCAGGGGAGGCTCGCCGGGCGGCACCTCCGCCCTGCAGATGCGGGCCGCGCTGGACGAGGCCGCCGCCGACCTGGCCGGGGCCCGGACCGCGGCCGGGCTCGCCGCGGCGGAGCTGGAGGAGGCCGCCGAGGTCGAGGCCGAGGCCCAGGCCGCGGTCGAGGCGGCCCGGGCGCGGGTCGCCGAGGTCCAGACCGGCGTGCAGAACGCCCAGGGCGGCCTGGACGCGGCGCAGGCCGCGCTGGACCGGCTGCGCACCAGGCAGCGCGAGGCCGACCAGCAGGTCGCCGCGGTGGCCAGGAGGCTCGCCCGGCTCGGCGCCGCCGCCAAGGCCGCCCGTGACGAGTGCGAGCGGCTGGCCGGGGGCGTACGGGCCGCGGAGGAGGCACGCGACCGGGACGCGGCGGGCCTCGCCGAGCTGGAGGAGCGGCTCGCCGCCGCCGTCGGGGCCGAGGAGCCCGAGACCGAACCGGCCACCGACCTGCGTGACGAGCTCGCCGGGATCTGCGCGACGGCCAGGCAGGAGGAGATGGAGGCCCGCCTCGCCGTACGGACCGCGGAGGAGCGGGTCCGCAGCATCGAGGGCAGGGCCGAGGAGCTGACACGCGCCGCCGAGCGCGAGCGCGAGGAGCGGGCCAGGGCGGCCGAGCGCCGCGAGCGCCGCCGCGAGCAGGCCCGCACCGCCCAGGCGGTCGTCCGGGGGGCCGAGCTGACGTTGCGCGCCCTGGAGGCCTCGCTGGTGGCCGCGGCCGCCGAGCGCGACGAGGCGGAGCTGGCGCGCGGACAGATCGACGCCTCGCTCAAGGCCGTCCGGGTCCGCGTGCGCGAGCTCTCCGGCGAGCTGGACAAGCTGGTCAACCGGGCGCACGGCAGCGAGATGGCCCGCACCGAGCAACGCCTGCGGCTGGAGCAGCTCCAGACGCGGTCGGTGGAGGAGTACGGGGTCGAGCCCGACACCCTCATCGCCGAGTACGGCCCGGCCGAGCCGGTCCCGGTGGACGACGGCGATCCCGTCCCCTACGACCGCGACGAGCAGCTCAAGCGGGCCAAGGCGGCCGATCGCCAGATGGCCCAGCTCGGAAAGGTCAACCCGCTCGCGCTGGAGGAGTTCGCGGCCCTGGAGGAGCGCCACTCCTTCCTGACCTCGCAGCTGGAGGACCTCAAGAAGACCCGCCGCGATCTGCTGCTGGTGGTCAAGGAGGTCGACGAGCGGGTCGAGCAGGTCTTCGGGGCGGCCTTCGCCGACGTGGCCCGTGAGTTCGAGACGATCTTCACGCGGGTGTTCCCCGGCGGGGAGGGCAGGCTGCTGCTCACCGATCCGGAGGACATGCTGACCACCGGCGTCGAGGTCGAGGCCCGCCCGCCCGGCAAGAAGGTCAAGCGGCTCTCGCTGCTGTCGGGCGGTGAGCGGTCGCTGACCGCGGTGGCGTTCCTGGTGTCCATCTTCAAGGCGCGGCCCTCGCCGTTCTACGTGATGGACGAGGTGGAGGCCGCGCTGGACGACACCAACACCCAGCGCCTGCTGACGCTCTTCGAGGAGCTGCGGCAGACCTCGCAGATCATCATCATCACCCACCAGAAGCGCACGATGGAGATCGCCGACGCGCTGTACGGCGTGTCGATGCGCGGGGACGGCGTCACCCAGGTGATCAGCCAGCGCCTGCGGGAGCACGAGCCCGCCTGAACGCGCCGGGGCCGCCCGGACACCGGGCCGCGCGCGCTCCGGACCGTCCGGGGACCGGCCCGCGCGCACCCCGGCCGGGCACGGGCCCGTTCGAACGCCCGTCCGGACGGGGGCCCGCTCGAACACCTGGGGAGCGAGCATCCCGGGGCGTCTGGAAAACTGTGGTCTTGTGGAAGCCTATCTCGGCATAATCGCGATCATCGCCGTCATCGCCCTGCTGACGGGCGGCGGCATGCTCCTGCTGTTCCGGTCGGTGCGCAGGACGCCGCCGCGGGTCGAACCGCCCGAGGCGCCGCCCGTCTCCGGGGTGCCGCAGGCCCCCGGGCGCGGCACGGCCGTGGACGAGGACGCGGCGACGACCACCGTGCCGCCACCGGCCAGGCCGATCGACCCCGCCGACGTCACGATCCTGCCGCCGGTCGAGGTCCCGCCGCCGTCCGCCGGCCGGATGGTGCGGCTCCGCGCCCGGCTGGCCCGCTCGCAGAGCACCCTGGGCAAGGGGCTGCTGGAGCTGCTCTCGCGCGACCGCCTCGACGACGACGCCTGGGACGAGATCGAGGAGACCCTGATCACCGCCGACGTCGGCGTGGCGCCGACCCGGGCGATGGTCGAGGAGCTGCGCACCCGGGTCAAGGTGCTGGGCAGCCGGACGCCCGAGGAGGCGCGCGCCCTGCTGCGCGAGCAGCTGCTCGCCCAGATCGGCACCGACATGGACCGTACGCTGCACGTCGCCCCGCACGGCGAGCGCCCGGCGGTGGTCCTGGTGGTCGGCGTCAACGGCACCGGCAAGACCACCACGACCGGCAAGCTGGCGCGCGTCATCATCGGTGACGGCGGCAAGGTCGTGCTGGGGGCGGCCGACACGTTCCGTGCCGCCGCCGCCGACCAGCTCCAGACCTGGGGCGACCGGGTCGGGGCCGGGGTGGTGCGCGGTCCCGAGGGCGGCGACCCGGCCTCGGTGGCCTTCGACGCCGTCGCCGAGGGCATCCGGGAGAAGGCCGACGTGGTCATCGTCGACACCGCCGGACGGCTGCACACCAAGACCGGCCTGATGGACGAGCTCGGCAAGGTCAAGCGCGTCATCGAGAAGAAGGCGACGGTGGACGAGGTGCTGCTCGTCCTGGACGCGACCACCGGCCAGAACGGCATGCGCCAGGCCCGGGTGTTCGCCGAGGTGGTCAACATCACCGGCATCGCGCTGACCAAGCTCGACGGCACCGCCAAGGGCGGGATCATCATCTCCGTCCAGCGCGAGCTGGGGGTCCCGGTCAAGCTGGTCGGCCTCGGCGAGGGCCCGGACGACCTGGCCCCGTTCGATCCCGAGGTCTTCGTGGACGCGCTCCTCGGCGAGTGACCCGCCCGCCCTCCCGCCCGCCTCGCCCGTACGGGCACCGAGGCCGGTGAGCCGCCCCCGGCGTGGACATCCCGGGGGCGGTAGGGGGCGGGCAGGGGGTGACGGGCCCGGCCGGTCCGCGCCAGAGTCGCGGTGAAGGCGCCTGAGGGCGCCGTGCGCCGTGCGCGGGGGCTTGCGCCGGACGTGAACGGCCGTGCCCCCGCGGGTGGACGCGTGCCGCGGGCGGGCCGTACGCCGTCGTTCTCCCGTGCACCGCCGGTACGCCGCGCGCTGCCGGCCGAGGGGAGGAGCGACATGCGGCGATGGAGGAGGGCGGCCCTCATGCTGGCCGTCGTCAGCGGGGTGGGCGGTGCCTGCCTGCTGCCGCAGGCGGCCGGTGCCGGCACGGGGAACGGGGCGGGGAACGGGACGGGACGGGCCGCCGGGCCGGGGCTCACGGTCGAGCCGGTCGCCGGGTTGACCAAGCCGGTGCAGATGGTGGTGGACCGCTGGGGCGTGCCGCACATCTACGCGCGCAACACCGCGGACCTGTATCTCGCGCAGGGCTTCAACGCCGCCCGCGACCGCCTGTTCCAGATCGACCTGTGGCGCCGCCGCGGCCTGGGCCTGCTGTCGGAGGTCCTCGGCCCCGGCCACCTCGCGCAGGACCGGGCGACCCGGCTGTTCCTGTACCGCGGGGACATGGACAGGGAGTGGGCGAGCTACGGCCCGGACGCGAAGATGGCGGCCACCCGTTTCACCGAGGGCGTCAACGCCTACATCGACCGGCTGCGGCGCTTCCCCGAGGAGACGCCGCCGGAGTTCCGCGAGCTCGGCTACGCCCCGGCCCGCTGGTCGCCCGAGGACGTGGTGCGGATCCGCAGCCACAGCCTGGTGGTGAACCTGGGCCCCGAGGTCGACCGGGCCCGCGCCGTCTGCGCGGGCGGCATCGGCGTCGACCCGCTCATGCGCAGGCTCCAGCCCCACTGGAGGACCTCGGTGCCCGACGGGCTCGACCCGTGCGCGATCCCCGCGGACGTGCTGGGCGTCTACCAGCTCGCCACCCAGGGCGTCACCTTCAAGAACGGCCGGGTGCAGGCGGTGACCGAGCCGTCCGTCCCGGCCCCGGCCGAGGGCAGCAACGCCTGGGCCGTCGCCCCGTCGCGCAGCACCACGGGACGGGCGATCCTGGCCAGTGACCCGCACCGGGTGATGAAGGCCCCCTCCCTGCGGTACGTCACCCACCTGTCCGCGCCCGGCCTCGACGTCATCGGGGCCGGGGAGCCCGCGCTGCCGGGCGTCTCCATCGGGCACAACGGCACCGTGGCGTTCGGGCTGACCATCTTCGGCGTCGACCAGGAGGACCTGTACGTCTACCGGCTCGACCCCGCCGACCCGGGCCGCTACCGCTACGGCCAGGGCTGGGAGCGCATGCGCACCGTCACCGAGAACGTGCCGGTCAAGGGGGAGGCGGCACGCCCCGCCGAGCTGGCCTTCACCCGCCACGGCCCGGTGATCAAGGTGGACCGGGAGCGGAACCTCGCCTACGCCCTGCGCACGACCTGGTCGCAGCCGGGCACGGCACCCTACTTCGGCAGCATGGCGTACATGGGCGCGCGGAACTGGAAGGAGTTCACCGCGGCCATGCGCACCTGGGGCGGTCCGCCGGAGAACCAGATCTACGCCGACACCGCGGGCAACATCGGCTGGGTCCCCGGGGGGCTGGCGCCGCGACGGGTGGGCTACGACGGCCTGATGCCCGTCCCGGGGGACGGCCGCTACGAGTGGGACGGCTTTCACGACGGCGCGCTGCTGCCCCGCACCTACAACCCCCCGAAGGGGATCGTCGCCTCCGCCAACGAGTTCAACATGCCCGAGGACCATCCGGTGAAGGTCGGGTTCGACTCGTGGGCCTTCCCGTACCGGCATCAGCGCATCGTCGAGGTGCTCTCGGCGAAGCCGCGCACCTCGCCCGCGGACTCGCGGGCGCTGCAGAGCGACAAGCTCTCCATCCCCGCCCGCGAGCTGGTACGGCGGCTCGCCGGGATGAGCGCCACCGAGCCGTCGGCGGTCAGGGCGCTGGAGCTGCTGCGCGGCTTCGACGCGGTGATCGACGCGGACTCGGCGCAGGCCGCCCTGTTCGAGACGTGGTTCACCGCCCACCTGGAGCCGGCGTTCGCACGGGCGGTCCTGCCGGAGAACGTGGCGAATATGATCTTCATTCACGACCCCGTCCTGCTGATGGAGGCCCTGCGGGAGCCCGAGCGCTGGTTCGGCGCCGACGGCGCGGCCGTGCGGGACCGCCTCCTGCTCACCTCGCTGGCCGCGGCCTACGACGCCCTGGTGGTGCGGCTCGGCCCCGGCCCGGCCGCCTGGAGGTGGGGCGACATCCAGAAGATGACGTTCGATCACCCGCTGGGCGAGAACGTGGGCCCGTTCCCCCGGGGCGGGTCCTGGAACACCGTGGACGCGTCGAACTACCTGCCCGGCTCCTACGCGCCCCTGTCGGGCGCGACGTTCAAGATGGTCCTCGACGTCGGCGAGTGGGACAGGTCGCGGGCGATCAACGCCCCCGGGCAGTCGGGCGACCCGGGCAGCCCGCACTACCGCGACCTGGCGCCCCTGTGGCAGAAGGGGGAGTACTTCCCGCTGCTCTACAGCCGCGCCGCCGTGGAGGCCAACGCCGAACGGCGCCTGCTGCTGACCCCGCTTCCCTGACGGACGGCCTCCCGGCCCTTCCCGCTTCCTCCCGCGCTCTCCCGCCCCCTCCCGGTCCGTCGCGGGACTCGCCCTTCCGCGACGGACCTCGCCCGGCCCGCCACCGACCGGTGGCGGGCCGGCCCTCTTCGGCCGATCACCGCCCGCGCCCTCCCGGCTCCCTGCGCCCTGCGCCCGGCTCCCGGCTCCCGGCTCCCGGAGAATCCTCGCGGCCGTGACGAAGGGCCGAATGATGCGTCCTTGCAGGGCGAAGGGACGAAGAACCCGGTAGGACCCTCTCGAATGAACCGGTGGCACCGTCCGCCCGTTCCTCAGAGGGGAGATTAAGTCCTCGGCGCGTGGGAAGCGGGGAGACGTGAAGACGGGTGTCACAGCTTCTGCGGGGTCGAGGTCAGGTCCGGCGGACGGCAACGGCCGTTCGGCGGCGGGCCCCGGAGCCGTGCGTCCCGGCCTGTCACGGCACCCGAAAAACGGGCCTACCAGCGGTTATGTGATGATGGACACATCTCCGACCAAATCCAGAGAACGATGTTACGCTATTGAGACTTATCCGGCTGTAGGGCGTGTCGCACCCGCCGTGGACACAGTCGTCGATCATCCCCCTGACCTCTCAGAGCTTTTAACGGCCCCCTTACGGGGTGCCTGCGAGCATCGAGTACGCCGTCAGAAAGGGTGTGTCGCGACCGTGCCGGGCGGTAGTGGGGGGAAGAGTACGAGGGGGATCGAATGATCACGATGACGGAAGAGCAGCGCCAGGACTGGTTCGAGCGTGACGTCGTTCCGGTCACCAGCCAGCTGTACGCGTCCGCGATGCGTCTGACCCGCAACACCGCCGACGCCGAGGACCTGGTCCAGGAGACCGTCACCAAGGCGTTCACCTCGTACCACCAGTTCCGCGAGGGCACCAACCTCAAGGCGTGGCTGCACCGCATCCTGACCAACAACTTCATCAACGACTACCGCAAGAAGCAGCGTTCGCCCAAGCTCTCGGCCACCGAGGAGATCGAGGACTGGCAGCTCGCCGCCGCCGAGTCCCACACCTCCACCGGCCTGAAGTCCGCCGAGACCGAGGCGCTGGACCAGCTTCCCGACAGCGCCGTGATGAACGCCCTGCGCGCCCTGCCCGAGGACTTCCGGGTGGCCGTCTACCTGGCCGACGTCGAGGGCTTCGCCTACAAGGAGATCGCCGAGCGGATGGGCACCCCCATCGGCACGGTCATGTCGCGCCTGCACCGGGGCCGGCGCCAGCTGCGCACCATGCTGGAGGGCTACGCCCGCGAGGAGGGCGGCTTCCGCCTCTCCGCCGACGTCCAGGCGGCCTGACCCCCGGGCCCGTCCCCTCCTGCTCGACCCGTGGCCCGCTCCCCTGCCGGGGAGCGGGCCGCGGGCGTTCCCGGGGACGTCAGTGCCGGGTCGGGGGCGGGTCAGCCGGACGCGATCAGCGCGACCGCCCCGAGGGTGAAGCCCACCCCCACGACCTGCACGGTGTTGAGCCGTTCCCCGAGCACCTGGCGGGCCAGCAGCAGGGTGCTCGCCGGGTACAGCGAGACCAGGACGCCGACGAGGCTCAGCATCCCGCGCTGCTGGGCGAGCATGAACAGCACGTTCGCCACCATGTCGAGGATCCCGGCGCCCAGGATGAAGGCCGGCGCCCCGGGTGCCGGGCGCAGGGTGCGGCCGGCGGCCAGGGCCAGCAGCCCGATGGCCGCGACCGAGGCCACGCGGGCGCCGATCAGCGGCCAGATGCCGCCCCCCTCGGGAACCTGGGCGAGCAGGATGAAGAAGCCGCCGAAGCCCGCTCCCGCGGCCACCGAGGCCAGGACCGAGCGGTACCCGCCGCTCGACGTCTCCTCGGAGGAGCCGCGGCTGACCAGCAGCACCGCCAGCAGCGCCAGGACCACCCCGCCGAGCGCGACCGGCGACGGGCGCTCTCCGACGGCGAGCCCGAACAGCACCGGCAGCACCGCCGAGACGGTCGCGGTGATCGGCGCCACCACCGACATCACGCCGGTGGCCAGCGCCCGGTAGAACAGCAGGACCGCCACCGCGCCGGAGATCCCCGAGGCCGCGCCCCAGGCCAGCGTCGCCAGGGTGGGCGTCCCGGGCAGGACCGGCAGCAGGGCCAGGGCCAGTACCAGCCCGGCGGCCTGGGAGAGGACCACCACCGCGAACACCTGCGCCCGGCGGGTCGCCAGCCCGCCGAGGAAGTCGGCGGTGCCGTACACCACCGCGCAGGCCGTCGCGAGTATCACTGCCGTCATTCGAGCCCCCCTAGTACAACACAGTGAACTTTCAGGACAATATATGAGGTGCAATGAAGTGCCAAACGGGTTCACTACACTGAACCCATGGACCCGGAGACGATCACCGCGGCGGTCGCCAACAACGTGAGGGCCCAGCGGGCGCACCGGCAGATGACCCTCGACGAGCTCGCCGCCCGCTCGGGGGTGAGCCGGGGGATGCTGGTCCAGGTCGAGCAGGCCAGGACCAACCCGAGCATCAGCACGCTGACCCGCATCGCCGACGCGCTCGGGGTGACGGTCGCGCGGATGGTGGAGGTCTCCGACACCCCCGTGGTCCGGGTGGTGAGCGGGGCCGACGTCATCACGTTCCCGCACGGGAGGTCCAGCACGGCGCGGCTGCTGGTCGGCACCGACGCCCCCGCCATCCTGGAGCTGTGGGACTGGAGCCTGGCCCCCGGCGACCACCACGACGGGGACGCCCACCCGCCGGGCACCCGCGAGATGCTGACCGTGCTGGAGGGGACGCTCACCCTGTCGGTGTACGGCAGGAGCCACCCGGTGCAGACCGGCGACGCCGTCGTGTTCAGCGCCGACCGCCCGCACCGGTACGCCAACGAGGGGGACGACCCGCTGCGGTTCATGATGGTGGTCACCGAGCCCCGGGAGACGCCCGACCGCTGAGGTCGTGCGCCCTGTCCGGTCACCGGCCCCCGGGTGCCCCGGACGTACGCGGGAGGCGGGAGCGGATCACCGCGGACGTGGCGCCGCGGTGGCGCGTCGGAGAGGTGAAACGGCGGCCGATGTCCCATCCTGGTGGAGTGCCCGGCCATGATCGCGCGGGGGGACCCGGCCGGGATCGATCATCACCTCCGCGTCGCTTTCGGGGGGAAGCATGCGGGTCTGGACGGTGCCCATGGTGGCGCTGATCGCGGTCGCGGGGAACACCTCTCCGATCACCCTGGTGGGGTCGGTGGAACCGGCGGTGACCACCGTGGCCGCCGGGGCGCCCCCGTCGGCGGTCCCCGCGGGCTCGCCCCCGCCGGGGACGGCCGGAGTGCGGGCCTCCAGGCACGAGGCCCGGCCGCCCGTCCCGCCCCCGGCCCGCCGCGTCGACTGCGAGCGGGTCAGGTGCGTGGCGCTCACCTTCGACGACGGCCCGGGACCCTACACCGGGTGGCTGCTCGACCTGCTCGCCGAGCGCCGGGTGCGGGCGAGTTTCTTCGTCGTCGGGCGGATGGTCTCCGAGGAGGACGAGGCCGTCCTGCGCAGGATGGTGGCCGAGGGGCACGAGCTGGGCAACCACACCTGGAACCACCCGCAGCTGACCCGGCTGGACCCCGGGGAGGTCAGGGAGGAACTCGGCCGTACCCAGTGGCTGGTCAAACGGGTGACCGGGGTCACGATGGGCCTGATGCGCCCGCCGTACGGGCTGACCGGCCCGTGGGTGGCCGCGGAGAGCCGCCATCTGGGGCTCGCCCAGATCCTGTGGAACGTCGACACGCGCGACTGGCACGACCGGGACGTCTCGGTCGTCGCCCACCGCGCGGCCGGGGCCGGGCCGGGCTCCATCGTGCTGCTGCACGACATCCACCCCTCCACGGTGCGGGCCGTCCCGCGCCTGCTGGACGACCTGGCCGGCAGGGGCTACCGGTTCGTGACGCTGTCGGAACTGTACGGGCGGCGCCCCGTACCGGGGCGAAGGTACTACTACAACCCGTGACGCGGACCTGCGCGGCGACCGTCCCGGGACGCCTCCGGTGGAGCGCGGGCGTCCCGGGGAACGGGCGTCCTCAGCAGAGCTGGCGGGCGGCCAGCTGGGCGAAGAGCCCGTCCGGTACGGCCAGCAGCTCCTCGTAGGTGCCCTGCTGGACGATCCGTCCCTCGTCCATCACCAGGATGCGGTCGGCGTCCACCACGGTGGAGAGCCGGTGGGCGATCACCACCCGGGTGGCGTTGAGCCGGTGGGTGCTCTCGGCGACCAGGCTCTGGGTGGGGTTGTCCAGCGCGCTGGTGGCCTCGTCGAAGAACACGATGCGGGGCCGGGCGATCAGCGCGCGGGCGATCATCATGCGCTGCCGCTGGCCGCCGGAGAACGTGGTGGTGCCCTCCGACAGCACGGTCTGCATGCCCATCGGCATGGCCTTGATGTCGGCGGCGAGCCCCGCCATCTCGGCCGCCGCCCACGCGTCGTCCACGGTGTAGGTGCTGCTGCCGATGATGTTGGCCTGGATGCTGCCCGCCTGCAGCGCGCCGTTCTGCAGCACCACCCCGCACTGGCGGCGGACGGCGGAGACGTCGAGCTCGGCGAGGTCCTGGCCGTCGTACAGGACGGTGCCGGACAGCGGGGTCTCGAACCCGAGCAGCAGGCGCAGCACCGTGGACTTGCCGCTGCCCGAGGGGCCGACCAGGGCCACGAACTCGCCGGGCTCGATCGACAGGGCGATGCCGTCCAGGGTCAGCGGGCCGTCGGTGCCGTACCGGAACGACACCCGGCTGAGCGCCAGCCGCCCCGACAGGTCGCCGGGGTCGGCCTTGGTGCCGTCGGTCTCCGGCCGGGCCTCCAGGATGGGCTTGATGTTCTCCATCATCGGCACCACGCCCATGGCGGTGACGGCGGCGGCGGTGAACTGCAGGCTGGAGGCCAGCAGCAGGCTGAACGCGGTGAAGAACGGCAGGAACGCGGCGATCGGGACCTCGCCCTTCAGCGGGCCCGCCACCACCGCGAACACGACCGCCGTGCACACCAGCGGGAACCCGGCGTTGAACGTGGTCACCACGTTCTGCACGCGGCGGGCCGAGGCGATCAGCGTCCGCCCCCTGGTGACCTCGCGCGTCCACTCGGCGAACGCCCGCTCCTCGGCGGCGGCGGCCCGCAGCTTCGGCATCGCGGTGAGCATCTGGAAGACCCGGGACGACAGGACCTGCTCGTGCCGGTACGCCTGCCGCTGCCAGCGCAGCTGCGCCCGCCCGGCGCCGAGCGCGAACCCGGCCCCGCACAGTGTGAGCCCCATGGCGACCAGGGCCAGCCGCACGTCGTAGAAGAACACCAGGATCAGGTTGGCCGACCCGGTGAGCAGCCCCAGCGTGGCCGTGGTCAGCATGCCCGACAGCATCTCCTGCGCCGAGCTGATGCCCAGCACGGTGGTGCCCAGCTCGCCGGTGGAGTAGCGGGTGAAGAACCCCGCGGGCAGGGAGAGCAGCCGGGTCCACAGGCCCGACTGCATGGCGGAGGTGGAACGGCTCTCGATCCTGAGCACGGCGATGTTCTGCACCACCGACAGGGCCGCGATCACCACCCCGGAGGCGATCACCACCAGGGAGCCGTGCACGATGAGGTCGACCTCGGCCCGGACCGTGAACACGCCGAGCACCTGGCCCGTCATGATCGGGACGATCAGCCCGAGCAGGGCGACCAGCACCCCCATGGCCGCGAACCGCAGCAGGTCACCGCGGTTGCCGCTGAACAGGCCCAGGCGCAGCAGCGCGCCGACGGACCTGACCGAGGCGGGCAGCGGACGGTACAGCACGTGGGCCCGTTCGGTCACGTTGCGGGCGACGACCGCGGTGACCGGGGTGACCACGCCGTCGTCGACCATGACGTAGCCGCGGCTCAGCGGGAGCAGCGCCACGTGACGGCCCGTGGAGTGGGTGCCGACCATCGGCCCCAGGTCCTTGGTCCACCACCTGCCCTCCAGCCGCACGACGCGGGTCCGCACGCCGGAGGCCAGCGCTATCGCCTGCAGGTCGTTCACGCTACGGCCCTGGCCGCCGTGCCGTACCGGAGGCCGGACGTCGAAGCCCAGGTGCGCCCCGACCAGCCGGGCCGAGGCCAGCGAGGGCGGGTCGGCGGCCACGTCGGCCACCCGCACCGGGGAGTCGGTGTCGCGCAGCACGGCGTCGAAGCTCCGCACGGCCTGCGTCAGCACGGTGCCGTCGCGTTCGCTCAGCGCGGCCAGGGCGGCGCGCTCCTCGTCGCGCTGCCGGTCGATGCGCCGGTCGATGCGGGTCAGCAGGCGGACGGCGTGGGCGGCCAGCAGCTCGCCGAGCGCCCCGTCGCCCTCGCCGGAGACGGAACGCAGCGTGCGGGCCCGCAGCCGGGTGCCGGTGCGGGCGACCAGCCACTCCCCCTCGGTCAGGCAGACGTCATCGCCCGCGCCGAGCAGCACGCCGTCGCTGTCGCCGATCTCCAGCTCGCCCGCCTCGACGCGCACGCACAGGACGCCGTCGACCGACCGCACGGTGGTGTCCGCGTCCAGCTCCGCCGTCCCGTCGGCGGGCAGCGGCACGAACTGGCGGGGCGGCAGGGTGCCGGGCAGCGCGCCGGCCAGCAGCTCGACGCCGTGGCCGATCCCCTTCATCAGCCAGTCGGTCGCGTCGGCGGGAAGCCCTCCCATCTCCGTGACCAGGACGTCGGAGAGCACGGCGCCGGGCACCGGCCGGGCCACGATCACGTGCCGCGGTCCCGAGCGCACCCCCCAGGCCAGTACCGTGCCGGTCTCGGCCCGGCCCAGGAAGTTCCAGCGTCCCTCCAGCTCGCCGCCCGCCGTCCGCACCGCGAACAGGTCCACCGCGCCGGCCTCGACCAGCAGCAGGAGCCGGGGGTCGTCGAGGATCATGAATCGTTCGGTGCCGAGGTCCACCCGGGTGGTGGCCCTCACGAGCCCGGCGGGGATCACGCGCCGCCCCCGGTCTCGAACAGCCGCGCGTACGGGCCGCCGGCGGCGAGCAGTCCCTCGTGGGTGCCGCGCTCGGCGATCCGGCCGCGGTCCAGGACGATGATCTCGTCCGCGTCGCGGACGGTGGACAGCCGATGGGCCATCAGCAGGCAGGCGCAGCCGCGGCGGCGCAGGTTGTCCATGATGACACGTTCCGTCTCTGGGTCCAGGGCGCTGGTGGCCTCGTCGAGGATCAGCAGGGTGGGTTCGGCGGCCAGGGCGCGGGCCAGCTCCAGCCGCTGCCGCTGACCGCCGCTGAAGTTGCGGCCGTCCTCGCGGACGAACGAGTTGATCCCGCCGGCGCGGGCCTGGACGGTGTCGAAGACGGCGGCGTCGCGCAGCGCGGCGAACACCACCTCGTCGGGGACGGCGTCGTTCCACAGCGTCAGGTTGTCGCGCACGGTCCCGGAGAACAGCGCGATCTCCTGGTCGACGTAGGCCATCGAGGCGGCGAGCACGGTACGCGGGATCTCCTCCATCGGGCGGCCGTCCAGCAGGATCCGGCCGGAACGCGGCTCGTACAGGCCGGTCAGCAGGCGGCCCAGGGTGGACTTGCCGCTGCCCGAGCCGCCCACGATGGCGATCCTGCTGCCCGGCATCACGGTCAGCGAGAGGTCCTCGATCATGGGGGCGGCCAGCGGACCGTACCCGAAGGTGATGTTCTCCAGGTCCAGGCGCCCCTCCAGGCGGGTGGCTAGCACGACGCCGTCCGCGCCCTCGCCCGCGCCGCCCGTGCCGCCCTCCGCGCGCTCGAAGCGGCGGGCGATCGGGTAGCGCTCCACGTCGTGGATGCGCCTGATGTCGGCGGTGAGGTCCTGCAGGCGGCTGCCGAGGTTGGTGAGCTGGGTGACCGGCCTGCTCAGCGCGGCCAGCAGGGTCTGGAAGGAGACCAGGATGCCGATGCTCAGCACGCCCTCCACCACCCGCAGCCCGCCGACCAGCAGCATCAGGCCGGTGTTCACGGTGGCCAGCATCGGGGGGACGACGATCAGCAGCGCGGTGGGCACGCCGAGCCGCTGCTGCGCGGTCACGGCCTTGGCCAGGAAGCCCGCCCAGCGGGTGAAGGCGTCGGGCTCGCCGCCGGTGGCCTTCACCGTCTCGATCATGCTGAGCGTGGCGAAGGTCGTGCCGGTGAGGTTGCCCCGGTCGTTGCGGAGGGTGGAGACCGCGTCCTTGCGCACCCGGGAGACCCAGCGCAGCACCACCATGTTCAGCGCCGCCATGCCGACGCCGATGACGCCGAGCAGCACGTCGTAGCGGACCAGCAGGGCGGCGTAGAAGACCACCAGCACCAGGTTGATGACCGTCAGCGTGAGGTCGCGGGACAGGACCTCGGCCACGGTGTCGTTGGTGGAGACCCGGCGCGACACCTCGGCCGGGCGGCGTTGCAGGAAGAACTCGATGGGCAGCCGGAGCAGGTGGCGGAAGAAGCGGGCCGAACCGGCCAGCCCGATCCTGATCTCCAGCCGTAACAGGTAGAACTGCTGCACGGAGGTCAGCACGAAGACGGCCAGCGCGGTGAGCACCATGGCGACCAGCAGCGCCGGCAGGTAGCCCGGCGAGTGGCCGCTGAGCACCTGGTCGATGAAGACCCGCGAGTAGGCGGGGCCTGCGATGCCGGGGATCACCAGCAGCGCGCTGGCCAGCAGCACCAGCGGCAGCGCCCGCCCGCTCGGCAGCCGCCACTGCAGCAGCGCCTTGCCCAGCCGGCTGCGCTCGCCGCCGGGCGTGAAGTCCGGGCCGCGCTCGAACGTCAGCATGATCCCGGTGAAGCCGGAGTCGAAGTCCGACCACTCCATCAGCCGTGGCCCCCCGGAGGGGTCGTTGACCGCGACCATGGTGCGGCCGAACCGGGTCGTCACCCCCTCGACCACCAGGAAGTGGTTGAACGCCCAGAAGATGATGACCGGTCCGGTCTGGGCGCGCACGTTCTCGGCCTCGACCTGGAAGCCGCGGGCGACCAGACCGTAGGAGCGTGCCGCCGCCATCACCGAGGACGCCCTGGAGCCGTCCCTGGACACCCCGCATCGGACGCGCAGCTCCTCCAGCGGCACGTGCTTGCCGTAGTGACCCAGGACCATCGCCAGCGCGGCCGCCCCGCACTCGACGGCCTCCATCTGCATCACGGTCGGCACCCGGTGGGGGCGTCTGCGGCGCGGGCGTGAGAGCCGCCGCCCCCGTTCCCGCCCGGGTGCGGGGGTGGGAGCGGGTACGGGCGGCGGCGCGGCGGGCAGGGTGGTGTTCGTCATCGGTGGCTCCTTCGTCAGCGCCCGAGCAGCAGGTCGAACGGCCTCTGCCCGCCCAGGTGGATGGAGGCCGACACGCTGACCTGGGAGTCGAGCCGCACGGGCGGGCCCTGCGTGGTCGACCAGGCGTACCCCGAGCGCGTGTCCGGGTCGGGGATCAGGTCCACGATGATCATCAGGGGGGCGTGGCCGGCGCTGTACTTCCTGGCGGCCAGCTCGCCGCCGACCATTCCGGCCAGTGCCTCCTCGGTCAGCGGGTAGCGGCTGACCGAGGTGACCTTGCCGCGCAGCAGCCCGAAGACGGCGGCGGGCGCGGTGGCGACCGACAGGTCCACCAGGCGGCCGGGGGTGATCAGTGCCGTCCGGTCGGCGGGGACGAACAGCATCGCGACCAGGCGGTCACCGGCGACGTCGGTCCGCTCGACCGTCGCCACGGTGGTGCCGACCGGGACGACCTGGCCGTCGCTGATCGTGGTGTCGACCACCTGGCCCGCGAACGGGCTGGTCACCGTCCGCCGCTCGCCCTCGGCGTCCCGCAGCTCCACGATGGCCTGGCCGACGGTCACCGGGTCGCCCGGCTTCACCAGGACGCGCTGGGCCATGCCGGTGTGCAGGCTCTGGATCCGGGCCGTACCGCCGGGGTGGGTGAGAAGACCCGGGGCGCTGACCGAGATGCGCAGTTCGTCGGCGAACGACCAGAACAGCCCGCCCGCCATGGTGATCATCACCACGAACACCGCGATCCAGCCGCGCGGGGTCACCAGCAGCGTGGGGGAGTCCAGCTCATCGGGTTCGCGGGCCCGCTGCAGGGCCTTGTATCGGAATTGCAACGCGGTTCACCCTTCCATGCGGGGGCGGGAGCCGAGCACGAGCTCCCCGACGGTGCCTTCGAGGAGCGGGTCGCGCCCCGAGGCGGTGGCGAAGGCCGCGGTGTCGCCGCCGCCCAGGCCGCACACGGCCAGGTTCATCGCGGTGGCGACCAGGTAGAGGGTCTGGTAGAGCACGCCCACGTGCTTGAGCACCAGGGGGTAGGCGACGGTCTCGTACTTCCACATCACCCGGCCGAACCGGGCCGCCACCAGCAGCACGACCTGCGGGTCCGCCTCCAGCATGGCCGCGCCCCGCGCCTCGGAGACCAGCGCCGCCGTGGCCTTGTCCGGCTCGGCGACCAGCTCCAGCTCGTGCCGGTCGGTCGCGTAGTGCCACAGTCCCGCGGGCACTCCCTCGCACGCCGTCACCAGCGGGTAGACCTCCAGCTCGTGCACGGCCCCGCCGCTGGGGTAGGGCCGGTCGGCCAGCTCCTGCCCGTCGCCGCCCGTCATGGTGCCCCGCCTGCGCAGGGACCGGTAGAGCAGCTCGCCGAGCTGGTCGAGGGTGATCGGCGCGTCCATGTCGTGCGCGCGGATCGAGCGGCGCCGCTCCAGCACCTCGGTGAACGAGGGGTCGGCGGCGGCGATCCGCTCCAGGTCCGGTACGGGCAACGCGACCGTCCGGGTGCCCGCGGGCGCAGGGGAGACCGGCTCCGGCGGGAAGCGGTCGCCCAGGGGATGGGTGCCGCCGTAACCGGAGGCCGAGGCGGGGGTGCGGGTACGGGCGTGGAAGGCCAGGTCGCCGGGGTGCCACTGGGCGTGGGAACGCTCGGTGGTCTCGACGTCCTCCTGCGGGCCGCCCGGGGCCAGCAGGCCGGCCGTGGCCAGCAGCCGCAGCACCGGGGCGGGCACGCCGGTGCTCCAGGCCGCCAGCTCACCGATCAGGCCGGCGGCCCGCGGCGCCAGCTCGACGGCCAGGTGACGGCCCGGGGCCTGCAGGGTCGGCATGCCGTCCACGATCCGCGCCTCGGCGAAGCGGGACAGCCGCGCGGGACCGGCCGGGGCCGGGGCGAGCAGCGTCGCCCCCCGGCCGACCAGGCGGAGCCTGGCGATGATCTGGCGGATCTGGCGGATCTCGCCGACCTCGCCGGTCCGGCCGCCTTCGCGGACGGCGTGCTCGACCAGCCCGGAGGCGTTCAGCCCGCGCAGCAGCATGTGCCAGCGCAGCAGCCCGCTCTCGCCGTCCAGCGCGGTCACGGCGACGGCCAGCTCGGCGTCGTCGTGGTCGCCGTCGGCCAGCAGCTTCAGGGCCGCGCCCTGTCCGGGGGTCAGCGTTCTGAGCTCGACGGCCCTGCCGGCCACGTCGAGGTGTTCACCGGTGAACGACACGTCACGGCGCAACCGGGAGACGAGGGTGGGGTTCATGTGTCCGGCCGCCCGTCTCAGAAGAACACGTTCCAGGAGTTCATCTCCTCCTGGGGTGTGGGGTGGTCGAGCCAGCCGAGCTTCACCGGCGTGTCGTAGATGCGGCCCGGGCCGAGCCGGCGCCAGAAGTGCCGCAGGCCGGGCGCCATCACCTTGACGACGTTCAGTTCCAGGTCGGGGCGGGTCTGGTCGACGACGATCACCTCGGAGCCGGCCTCGGCGATGGTGTCCACGCACCGGCGCACGACGGCGGCCAGCTCGTTGGGGGCGGGCTCGCCGACGGTGGCCGGCGCGAGGTCGGGGTGGGGCAGCAGCCAGGGCTCGGAGGCGACCTTGGCCTCCTTGCACCAGTTCAGCAGCCCCGGGTCGTCGGCGCGGTACTTCGTGTTGCCCTGCTCGTCGCGTCCCTCGATGGTCGGCAGGAACTGGTTGAGCTCGGTGAGCGCGCGGAACGCCGCGATGCGCGAGTCCGGGTGGGCGCCGAAGCCCACCATGACGTCCTCCACCTCGTGGCGGCGGCGCGAGAGCGCGGCGTACACCGGGATGCCGAGGTCGGTGGTGAGGTCGAGCATCCACAGGTCGCGGTCCATGCCGTCGTAGAAGGACCGCAGCTCGCCCACGTAGGGGTCGTTCAGGGAGTCGAGGTCGAAGCCGCGGACGCGCGCCCGGTTGTACCACCACAGCGCCACGGAGTCGCGCTCGACCAGCTCGCACAGGCCCTGCAGGATCGCCTCCTCCAGGGTGTTGCCGGCCGCGCTGCCGTTGGAGTCGCCGATGCAGAAGAAGTGCCGGTTGAGGTCGGGGTGGCCGTACCAGGCGTAGGCGGCCGGGACCAGCCGCTCCTCGTCGCGGGTCAGCGACCAGGCTCGCGACCAGTCGAACGGCGCGGTCTCGTCGAAGGGGTCGGGCACCAGCTGCAGCCGGTGCGCCGGGTCGGCGTTCCACTCCTTGCGCCCGGCCCGCTGCTCGTCGGAGAAGAGCAGCAGCCGGTCCGGGTGCACGGCCGTCGCCGGGTCCAGGTCGGCGAAGGCGGCCCGGACGACCGGCTCGTCCCCCCGCCACACGCCCGAGTAGCGCTCGATCGCCTCGCAGACCGCGCTGACCTTGGCCTGGATCTCCGAGCGTCCCTTGCCGCCGCTCTGCCCGCGCAGGTTGCGGCGGAGCAGGTCCATGCTGTCGTTGACCATGGCGAAGTTGTGGCCGGCGGCGTAGCTGTAGGTCAGGCCGTTGGCCTCGTCGCCGATCGGCATCAGTTTGGTGATCGCGCCCAGCAGCGGGCTGATGTGCTTCTGCAGCCGGTCCAGGGTCTGCTGCGGCTTGTCGACGCGGTAGCCGCCGTCGGTGGTGTGGCTCGCCTGCCGGGGGGCGAGCACGATCTTGGGGTTGCGCTCGACCGGCACACCGCACGAGGGGCACTGCGGCTGGCGGATGAGGGAGTGCCTGGCGGTCTCCAGGGTGCTCATGTCGAGGGTGACCATGGTGCCGCAGATCGCCCCGGGCTCGCCGGTCGCCACGATGCGGGCGATCTCGGACGCGAGCATCCCGGACAGCGCCAGCGGGCCCGCCGCGGCCCGCGCCCGCGCCGGGTTGTACGGCACCCGCTCGCCACGCTTGGAGGCCAGGTAGCGCTCCAGCTGGCGGTTGCCGGCGAGCCGCTGCTCCAGGCACGACCAGCAGCCGGTGTGGTCGGGGTCGAAGAAGGGGCCGAGCCAGGTGCTGACGCCGCCCGGCCTGGCCAGCAGCCAGGGCCGCCCGGCCGCCAGCTGCAGCGTGTTGCGGTGCTCCAGGGCGCGGTCGAGGTAGTCGTCGACGAGCACCACCGACACCCCCTCGGCGGGGACCTCGCCGATCGGGCCGGAGCGCACCGTCAGCCCCAGCGCGGCCAGGGCGTCCATGACCGGGGCGGGGTCGACCCCCTCGGCGGCGGAGACGGTGACCGGCGCGCCCGAGACGACGGCGGCCGGGTCGACGTTCAGCGCGTCCCAGTAGGCCAGCACCTCCTCCGGCAGGTCGGGCCTGCCCTCGGCGAGGTGACCGGCCGCCTCGTAGCGGCGCAGCGTGGCCAGCACCGTGGTGAACGGCAGGGTCCCGGCCAGTTCCTGGACGATCTCGCTGACCGTCCTGCGGCCGTCGAGGTAGGGCAGCACCGCCACGGCGGCCTTTCCCGGTACCAGGAAGTCCTTGCCCTCGGCGAACAGGAACACCCGTGCACCGTCCACGACGTCCACATGGAAATGAGCTTTCAAACGCGGGCTCTCCATCGGCATTCCCCTTTTTCCACGCTTCCGGACAACCGGCTTCACGCGAATTTAAACACGGCGGTACGGGGCGGGAGAATGCGTAAAAATCATACGCATCGCCCGGCGCGATACTTAGGTACCGGCGGTCCGGCCTCAGTATCGGTACGGTCGGTGAGGGGTCCGTGCCGCTCCGGATGTGCCCCGCCGGACCGGGGGCGCGTGCCCGCTCCGTCCGGGGTACGTGCCGGTCCCGCCCGGCGTCCCCCGGTGGCGCGGGCGATGTCCCCCTGTGGCCGGACGCGGCCACGGAGGACGTTTCCGCTGGTGGAGGCAGGGCTCGGGCGGCGGGTGCGGGGTGGGGCGGCCAAGGGCCGGGGGCCGGGGGGACGGGCGGGGCGGCGGTGCGGGGGACGGGCGGGGCGGCGGCGCGGGCCGGATGCCGGGAAAAAACGGGCCCGGCCTGGGAGAGGGGGTGTGCGGGCCCGTACGCGAGGCCCCGTTCCACGACAGGAGGCTGTCAATAAAACGTACGCTTTTCTGTCATTAGCAAAAAGTTCGTTGAGATCCGGAACGCGGTAATGGACGATGGGCCTATGGCCCCCCTTCTCCACAGGGACAGAGAACTGGCTGTATTTCGTGAGGCTATCGACGAGCTCCGTATCGGCCGGCCGACCGTCGCGGCGATCCAGGGGGAGAACGGAATCGGCAAGAGCGCCCTGCTCAGTGCCGTGACCGATCTGCTGCCCTCCCGCAGCCTGGTGCTGCGGGCCCGCTGCCATCCCAGCGAGAGCCGTTTCGCCTACGGGATGGTCCGCCAGCTCTTCGATCCGGTGCTGTCGGCCGGCGGGCGCCCCCGCAGGCAGTTCGACCGTGCCGCCACCGACGACGGCGTCGCCACCTACGATCTGCTGACGGACCTGTTCCACATCACCCGTGACCTGGTCGCCGAGCAGCCCGTGGTCATCGCGATCGACGACCTGTCCTTCGCCGACCTGCCGTCGCTGCGCTGGTTCTCCTACATCGCCCGCCGCCTGGACGACCTGCCGGTCATGATGATCGCCACGTTGCGCGACGGCGCCCCGTCCGGGCCGCTCGCCGAGCTGACCAGGCTGCCGTACGCGCGGTTCATCCAGCTCCGGCCGATCTGCGCCACCTGCACGGCCGACTTCGTCGGGCAGACCCTGGGCGCGCCGCCCGACGAGGAGCTGTCCGGGTTCTGCCACACGCTCTCCCAGGGCAACCCGCGGGTGCTGCGCGAGCTCACCACCCGGATGCGGCACGCCGGGGTCAGCCCCGGCCTGCCCGACCTCGACCGGGTGCTGGAGATCGGCGCGGCGGCCCTGTCCGACACCGTGCTCGAATGGCTGCACGACGACGACGCGGTGGCCTCCGACCTGCTCACCCAGCTCGCCGTCATGGGCCCCGACACCGACGTCACCGTGGCGGCGATGCTCTCCGGCCAGGGGGAGCTGGAACTCCAGCAGGCCCGCCGGACGCTCGTCCAGGCGGGCCTCATCACCGCCGAGCCTCCCGTACGGTTCCGCAGCACCCTGGTCCGGACGGCGGCCCTGTCGCGCATCGACACCCGGACCCGGCTCGACCTGCACGAACGGGTGGCCGCGCTGCTGGCCAGGACGGGCGCGCCCGCGGCCCAGACCGCCGAGCACCTGATGCTCACCACCTCGGCCTGGGGAGTCCCGGTGCTGCGCTCCGCGGCCACGGAGGCGGTCACGGCCCGCAGGTACGACGACGCGGCCCGCTACCTGCGCCGCGCGCTGTCCTGCTCCGACGACCCCGTCGTCGTGCACGAGCTGACCCTGCAACTGGCCAGGACCGAGCTGCACCACGACCTGGACTCCTGTGCCCGGCACGCCGAGGCGCTGGTCACCGACGCGCCCGACACCGTCGAGCCGGCCAGGTCGCTGCTGTACCTGGCCAGCCCCGCGCTGGCCGCCAGCACGGTCGGAGCCCGGCCGTTCGTCGCCGTGGTGCAGGAGATGGCGACCACGCCGGACCCGCCCCGGGAGCCGCTGCTCCGGCTGAGCGCGCAGGTCCTGCTCTCGGGACATCGCGCCGGCCTGCGCGGGGCCGCGCGGCTGGCCGTGACGGGCCCGCCGGACGCCGCCTCCAGGGAGTTCTCCGGCGCGCTCGCGGCCATGGTCGCGGCGGGCGGACGGCATCCGGGCACCGCCGGGCGGCTGGCGAGGCGGGCCACGCTGCTCGGCTCCCAGCTGGGCCGTTCGGACGGGAGCGGGCTGGTGGGCGCGGCGCTGGCGTTCGCCTGGACCGGCCGTCCCGAGGAGGCGCTGGCGACGTGCTCCAGGATCCTGGAGCACTCCCGCGCCTGGCGTCAGCCGGAGCTGCGCGTGCTCGGGCTGCTGATCCGCTCGGACGTCGGCTACCGGCGGGGCGACTCGGCCGACAGCCTGCGGGACGCGATCGACGCGCGGGACGGGGCCGAGCGGATCGGCGCGGGCGCGCTGACCGCCGCGGCCCGCGCGTGCGGCGCGCGCGCCCTGGTCCAGATGGGCGAGACGCAGGACGCCACCGCGCTGATGCGCGAGACGACGATCCCGGTGGACGCCCACCCGCTGATCAAGAGCCTGATCCGGGAGGCCCAGGGGATGATCGCCGCGGCGGCGGACGACCACGTCACCGCGCTGAGCCTGTTCCTCGACTGCGGGCAGCGCCTCTCGGCCCGCGGCATCACCAACCCCACCTGCCTGCCCTGGCGCGCGCACGCGGCCAAGGCGTACACCGCGCTGGGCGAGCACGCCGCGGCCCGGACGATCGCGGCCGAGCCGCCGGCGGTCGCCGACCACGTGCCGGACGCCCCGCGGGCGCAGGACCGGGCGCCGGAGCGGACGCGGAGCCAGATCCTGCTCACCCCCGCCGAGCAGCGCGTCGTCGAGCTGGTACGCCAGGGCATGAGCAGCCTGGAGGTCGCCGAGCGGCTCTGCCTGAGCAAGCGCACCATCGACACCCACCTGGGCCGCATCTACCGCAAGCTCGGCATCCGAGGGCGGCACCAGCTGGCCGCCGCCCTCGGCGTCTGACCGGACGACCCTCCGGACGGGAACCGGGTGCCCGTCCGGGCGAGGACCGCGTGTCCGACCCTGCGACCGACCGGACGACCGTACGACCTGATGAGGACCGCGCCGGACGGCGCGGTCCTCATCAGGCCGGGGGGAAGGTCAGCGCGGCGCCGCCGGTTCGGTGGCGCGCCCGATGCCCAGCCGGGGCTCGGTGACCAGGTACAGCCCGGCGGCCGATTCCTGGCGGACGCCCGGGTCGGGCTCGGGCGCCTGTGGGGCCACGGCGTCCCGCGCGGTCAGCTCGGTGGCCAGCACCATCGCGTCCAGCGGGGCCGCGCCGCCGGAGCGGGTGGCGTCGTCCAGGTCGGTCAGGCCCGAGGTGATCGAGGCGAAGGCGCTGTCCGGGGCCACCGCCCCGCCCCTCTTCTGCATCAGCTTCGGGTACTGGCCCCTGGCCAGGCGCTGCGCCAGCCAGAAGTACTCGGCCTTGCCCCGGTACTGCTCGTAGAACCCGGCGACCATGGAGAACATCCGGCCGTAGGCGTTGCGGTACAGGGACTCGTAGAACCCCAGCGCCTCGGGCTCGGTGACCTCCCCGGCGTGCGTGGACAGGATGGACGCCGCGGCCAGCGTGCCGCTGTACATGGCCAGGTGGACGCCGGTGGACAGCAGGGGGTCCAGGAAGCAGGCGGAGTCGCCCGCCAGGAAGTAGCCGGGGCCGCAGAAGCTGGCGGCCGAGTAGGAGAAGTCCTGCTCGACGCGGACCTTTCCCTGGAACGCTCCGCCGGAGATCAGTTCCGCGACCGTCTCCGACTCCGCGACCAGGGCCAGGAACATCTCGGTCGTGGAGGAGAACTCCGGCTTGCGGGCCAGGAAGTTGTCCTGGTGGGTGACGAAGCCCACGCTGTAGACGTCGCCGCTGAGCGGGATGACCCAGTACCAGCCGTGCGGGGAGGAGATCACGTTGATGCCGCCCCGGGGGGTCCTGGGCAGCAGGTCGCCGCCCTGGTAGTAGCCCCAGATGGCGACGTTGCGGAAGACGTCGAGCTGGGTCCGGTCGCGGAAGTGCTGGGCGGAGAGCACCCCGGCGCGGCCGGAGGCGTCCACCACGTAGTCGGCCGCGCTGTGGCGGGCCTGCCCGTCGAGCACCCAGTCCACGCCCACCGCGCGGCCCTCGTCGAAGCGGACCTTCTTCACGTGGGCGCCGTGGACCACCTCGACGCCCTGCTCGGCGGCGTGCTTGAGCAGGACGTCGTCGAAGTCGGCCCGGTCGACCTGCCAGGAGCGCACCTTGTCGCCGAAGAGGTCGGGCCAGTTGATGGTCCAGTCCCGCTCGGCGCCCCAGCGCAGCAGCAGGCCCTCCTTGACGGTGTAACCGCGGGCCTCGATCTTCTCCCGTACGCCGACGAGGTCGATGATGGCGCGGCAGGAGGAGGAGATCGACTCGCCGACGTGGTATCGCGGAAAGGAGTCCCTTTCCAGCAGGCGGACCCGGGCACCGGCCCGCGCCAGAAGGGCCGAGGATATCGATCCGGCGGGACCCCCGCCTATCACCACTACGTCAGGCGCCATGAAATTCCCTTCCCACGCGATGACCACTGCAGCGAATTCTCGCAGGAAGGTATGAATTTAGTTAATACGCATTTATACGCATTTCAGTGCTCATTTCCCCTGGGGGGCCACGGGGGTCGCGGGGGCCGCGACGGAGACGGCGGGACCGGTCACCGGGTCTCCGGCAGGGGCTCCGGCAGGGGCTCCGGGAGCGTCTCCGGCGGAGCCTCCGGCCGCGCCTGTGGCGGGGGAGACCGCGGCGGAAAGGCCGAAGATCGCGCCCAGCGGGTCGGCGAACAGGCCGGCCCCCAGGGGACGGGCCCCGGCCGCCCGGGCCGTCCGGGTCACCTCCTCCGCCCCCGGGTCCCCGGTACCGAAGAAGGGCACCCAGACGCCCCGGGGAGAGGAGCGGATCACCGGCTCCGACCCGCCGTACAGGCCCCGGTAGAACTGCGCCGCCGTGTCCGGGGCGGGAGTGTGCAGCTCGGCGGCGCACAGGGCACCGGGCTCGTCGACCAGGACCACGCCCTCGTCCCTGCCGCCCTCCCAGAAGCCGACCGCGGCGCCGGTGGGGTCGACGGCCAGGCAGAGGCGGCCGTCGTCGCCCGCGGGCACCGGGCCCATCACCACGCGCCCGCCCAGGCGCCCGACCTCGTCCCGGGTGCGGGCGAGATCCTTGGAGGCCAGGTAGACGTTCCAGGACGAGCCGAAGGCCGGGCCCATCGGGCTGGGACCGAGGCCGCCGATGATCTCTCCCCGCAGGGTGATCAGGTGGTAACCCCGGCCGTTCTCCTTGACGAACTCCCAGCCGAAGAGGTCACCGTAGAACCGTTTCGCGCCGGTCGGGTCGACGGTGATGTGATCGACCCAGCAGGGTGTTCCAGGGCCGTACGAGAGCCGCCGGGGCATGAGAACTCCTTCAGGAGCCGGTCGTCGATGAGCGCCGCGGCCGCCTCGGCGCCGCCGGACTCGGGCATGCGCAGCCGGTAGCGGGGCGCGCCGGCCAGTTCCGTGGCGGCCGGGGGCCAGACGTGCGCCTGGAAGTCCGACGGCTCCAGCCTGCAGCGGTCGCTGTCTCCCTGGCAGAGCCTGATCAGGGTGGGCGGGGCGAGCCTGGCGGTGATCGGCACCGGAGTGCCCAGCCGCTCGGGGCGGACCAGGACGGACTGCCCGGCCAGCGTCGGCCGGGCCGGGCGCCACAGGCCGGGGTCGGCCTCCAGGCCGATCAGCCCGCTCGCGCGGGCCGCGTCCAGGGCCTCGCCGCGCAGGTTCAGCGGGGTGAGGAAGGGGAGCGTGTGGCCGGTGGCCCGGTCGACCACGAGGAGCTGTCCCGAGACCGGCCGCCAGGACTGCGCGGCCAGCGAGACCGCGACCTCGGCGCAGGGCGAGCAGGCGCTGCCGATCAGCGCGACCGTCGCGTCACCCTTGGCCAGGACGACGGCGCGCATCACCAGGAAGTGCTCCTCCAGCACGCCGAACGGGGGGACGGGTGGCGGCATGGTGCCCCACCCCCGGAACGCGCGGCGCTGCAGCAGCACCCCGTCCTCCCGGTGGACCAGCAGCTCCCCGCCGGACGCCTCGTTGCTCACGAGCTTCACGGTCAGCTGCGGTTTTCCGGCCTTCACCAGGTGGGAGCCGAAGAGGAAGGCCATCTCGGACGAGTCGATGTGCGTGACGGCGAGCACGGTCAGGCCGAAGAACTCCAACAACAGGGACAATCTGCTTCCCCTTACCAATTCTCGTTCGACCCATACGATCAGATGACTTTTCCTACCATCTCAGGTGATGACAGCCCCTGAAATACGGCATCAGCTGCTATTTCTGGACGTTCCAGTAGGGGAAGATGTGCCGAATCGGGGATGACCCGCAGCTCACATCCGGGAACGTTCCGGCGCAGGGTCTCGGCGTTGGCCGTGAACGCGGGCATGTCGGAGTCACCGACGATCACCGTCGTCCTGGCCCTGACCCGGGCGAGGTCCTCGGGCGGGTGCCGGTGCATGCCGAGCATCGCCATCGCCCCGGTGTCCAGCTCGGCCCAGGAGTGCCTGCCGATCACCTCCCGCAACCGGGCCCGCAGCGCCGGACGCGCCTCGGTGCCGCGGAAGATGTCCGGCGGGGAGGCCATCCACAGCTCGGCCATCTGCTCTGGCGCGCCGCGCGCCCGGCGCAGCGTCATCAGCTCCAGGTACCGCCGCCTGGCCGCGGGGTCGGGCGGCGCGCCGCCGAGCGTCGGCGCCGCGAGCACCAGGTTCCGCACCACCTCGGGCGCCTCCAGGGCCATCTGCAGCGCGACGCCGGAACCGAAGGAGAGCCCCACGACCCGGTGCGCCCCCTCGGCGCCGGCGAGCCCGGCCAGCCGCAGGGCGAGCTCGGGCAGCGTCTGGCCGCGCCGCAGCGGCTCGGACCCGCCGTGGCCGGGAAGGTCCACGCCCAGGTGCCGCCAGCCCGGCAGCAGCTCCCACAGGGGCTCCCACAGCGTGGAGTCCATGGTGTAGCCGTGCACCCACAGCACGGCCGGGCCCGACCCCGACTCGATGACGCGCAGCCCGCTCACGCCTGCTCCCCGAAGGTCGCGCAGAACTCCCGGTAGGCCACCACGGCCGCGTCCCTGGCGTCCAGGCGCGGTGTCACCCGCGGGTTCAGGCGCTCCCAGATCACCGCGTCCTCGTCCAGCGCCCGCTCGCTGCCCTGGACGAGCAGCGGCAGTTCCTCCCGCTGCTCGGCGCGCACCCCGATCGCCACCCGCACCGCGCACCCGCCCTTCTCCCGCGGCACGGCCGCGGTGACGATGACCTGCTCCCGGCCCGGCGGCCCGAACAGGGTGACGACCACCCCGGGGCTGTAGGCGCGGGCCAGGAAACGCGAACCGACGACCCGCGGCGCGCCGCCCCCCCTGGTCGGCATGGAGGCCATGACGAACTCGCCCTCCATGACCAGCTCGCCCTCGTCCCCGTCGCGGTGCGCCATCGCGCGCACCCTGGGCACCTTGTGCACCTCGGTGAAGTGGTCGATGTCGAAGGCGTTCTCCACGATCAGCAGGGGGTCGGCGTCCATCGACCTGCTCACGGCCGCGGTCAGCGGGTGGCCGTCGGCCAGCTCCTTCATCGCCCGGGTGAACCCGCGGTCGTCGTCGGGGCCGTCCGAGAGCCGCACGAACACGGCCTCACCGAGGACGAGCACGTGGTGCTCGGCCACCGACAGCCGCCGGGAGGGATCGCCCAGCCCGATCCGGCGGCCGTGGAACGGGCAGACCAGGCAGCCGTCGGCGAGCCGGCCCCCGTACCCCAGGTGCGCCCCCCGGTGCGGGCAGTCGGCGTCGAAGACCCGTGTCCCGGTCTCGTCCCGCACGGCCACCAGCCGCCGGGTCCCGAGCTCCAGGGGGGTCACCTCGCCGGTCAGCTCGGAGGTGAAGACCGGCAGATGCCAGCCGGAATGCGGTGCCGTCATCTGCTCATCGCCTTCAGTAGCCGTTCGGCGGCGTTCGTCCCGCTGACGATCGCTCCCTGCACCCACGGCGGCCGCGTTCCCGAGACCGTCGCCTCCCCCGCGAAGAAGAGCGTGTCCTCGACCGGTTCGGCCCAGCGGGCCGGGGCCCGCTCGGCGCCGAGCCTCGGCGCGGTGAACGCGCCCCGGCTCCACGGGTCGCCTCCCCAGTCGGCGATCTCGGTGTCCAGCACCCGGGCCCCCGCACTCCAGGGCAGGGCCACGGTGAGCATGGCCGCCAGGTCGGGGCCGGTGGCGGCCCGTACGCAGGCGGCGGCCGCGTCCCTGGCCACGATCAGCACCTCGGGGCGTCCCTCGCGGCAGCTCACGAAGCCGCTGACCCCGTCCGCGTCGAACACCGACGCCGTCTCCGGCGCAGGGACGGACAGGGTCGCGACCACGCAGCAGCCGTCCCCGGGCGTCAGCTCCCGCGCGGCCTCGGCCTTGTGAGCGGGAAGGTCCTCGATGGTGAGCGTGCCGCAGGCCACGACGGCGGGCGGCACGGTCACGACCACCCGGCCGGCCTGCACGGTCCCGCGGGCCGTCCGTGCGCTGACCCGGCCCGGCGACCAGCCGAGCACCTCGACGGGGCGGCCGACGTGCACCTCCAGTCCCCGCGCCAGCCGTCGCGGCAGGCGGTCGAAGCCGTCGGAGACGACGAACTCGCCGTGCCCGGCGGTGTCGCCGCGCTGGGCCGCGGACACGCCCCGGGCGCTGAGCCGGTCCGGGTCGGCCGCCCAGATCTGGCGGAGCCACTCGCTCGCCACCGGGGCCGGCCCGCCGTTGTCGCGGAGCCAGTCGTTCACGGACACGCCGTCGGCGGCGCCCTCGGCGTTCAGCCGGGCCTCCATCGTCCACGGCGGGCACGGCGTACGGGCCAGCGTCCCCATGGGGCGGCCGACCCGGCCGCTGATCACCCGCGCGGCGGCGGGGCGCGGCGCGGTCTCGGTCTCCACGAGCGCGCGGGCGGGGTTGCGGTCGCCGTGCACGACCTGCGCGCCCAGCTCCAGCGACGGCCCGCCGTCCGCGGGACGGAAGGTGCGCACCCGCCCGCCGATCCGCGGCCTGGCCTCCAGGACGACGGTGCGCACCCCGGCCCGGTCCAGGATGGAGGCGCAGGTCAGCCCGCTGACCCCGGCCCCGATGACGAGGACGTCGGCGACGTCAGCGCGCATCCCCGCCTCCCAGGTCCACCGGGAGGGCGCGCAGCCGCCGGGGGATGAGCGTCGAGGCCCAGGCGGGCCGCGGGTCGGCCAGCGACGCGGAGGGGAAGCGCTCGGCCAGCCGGGCCAGCAGCACCGCTCCGGTCTGCCGGACGAGCTGCGCCGCCAGGCAGAAGTGCGGCCCCCCGCCGAAGGCCAGGTGCGGGTTGGGCGTCCGGTCGAGCACCAGCTCGCCGGGCCTGTCGAAGACGGCCGGGTCGCGGTTGGCCGCGGCCACGATCGCCAGCACCCGGGCGCCGCGCGGCACCTCGCCGCCGGGCAGCGTCACGTCCGTGAGCGCGACCCTGGCGGTGAAGGGGATCGGCGCCTCCAGCCGCAGCAGCTCGTCCACGGCGGTGCGCGCGAGCTCCTGGCCGCCGGTGCGGAGCGCGGCCAGCGCCTCGGGCCTGGGCAGCAGCCAGTACATCGCGTTGCCGATCGCCTCGGCCAGCGGCTGCCATCCGCCCACCACGGCCAGCCCGAGCACCCCGAGCGTCTCGGCGTCGGTCAGCCGGTCGTCGGCGACCAGGCGGGCCAGCGGGCTCGGCGGACCGGCCGCGTCCGAGGACAGGGCGGCGCAGTGCGCCTGCAGGAAGCGGGTCAGCTCCTTCATGGCGGACCGGCCAAGGGCCGCCACCTGAGGCCCGGCCAGCGGGTCCAGATTGATCGAGGCCGCCTGGGCGAGCTGCGAGAAGGCCGTCCGGTCGCTCTCGGCCAGCCCGAACAGCCGCAGGAAGACCGAGGTGGCCAGCGGGCTCCCGATCCGCGCGATCGCGTCGACCACGGTCTCGGCGGCCAGGCCGTCGAGGAGGTCGTCCACGTCGGCGGCGATCCCGTCGGCCACCGAGGCGATCGCGGCGGGGCCCAGCAGCAGCAGGCCCGGCGTGCGCAGCCTGGTGTGGTCGGGCGGGTCCGTGGTGAGCATCGACGGCGGCAGGTCCTCGTCGCGCGCCCGTCCCTGCTGGCCGGCGCTCGCGGAGAAGGCCCGGTCGCGCAGGACGGCGGCGCAGTCGGCGTGCCCGGTCACCAGCCACAGCCGCGCCACGGGGTCGTGGTGGACCGGGGAGCGGGAACGCAGCCAGTCGTAGGCCGGGTAGGGATCGACCCGTCCGGCCGGGGAGAACGGGTGGGGGATGTGGGCGGGAAGGCGGACCTGGGTGCTGACCGTCACGCGGGGAACTCTCCTTCGATATGCACGGACGGCACCGGGGTCCACGCCCGCGACGGGCGGCCACCCCCGACCGGCGCCCGTCGTCCTCGCGGGTCCCTGACCGGATTCTGGCCGAGGACCCGTACCTCTTCACCGCTCTCGTCATGCTCCGGCGGGGATGCCCGGGGTACCCGGGATCCCTGCGATGCCCGGTATGCCCGATATATCGGGGATGCGGGGGATGCCGGGGATCAGGTGCAGCAGCAGCAGGGGCAGCAGCAGTAGTAGCAGGAGTCGGAGGGCAGCTGCGTGCCGGCCGTGACGGCGGCCAGGTCGCCCTCGCTCAGCTCGGTCGCGTCGACCACCGGGGTCTCCGGGATGTGAAGCTCGAAGACCCCGCTCTCCATGCCCTTCTCCCAGAGGGCGACCTGGACGTCCATGTTGCCCTCCTCGTGCCCGTCGGGAATGTGGCGCACGATGACGACCTCGCTGCCCGAGGGGATCGTCAGCCCGGACTCGGCCAGCGCCTCACGCGGGTTCGCGCTCAGCCTGGCGGAGTAGCTCTCGTCGGACCACGCGTTGATCAGGGTGCGGGTGTAGGAGTTGATGAATTCCGCCCGCTCCTGCTGCGCAAGTGCCATGCCATTCTCCTTTGTTTTTCGCCGGCGCTCTCCGTGTCGGCGACTGATTGAACTGTTGCATGGCCTGCGCCGCATACCAAGACTTAATTTCTACGCCATTAATGTAAGTATTGATACCTTCGTCAATGCGGTGTTACATTGCAAGCATCCCATAGTCGGGATCGGCCCATCAATGACGAGAAATACGTATATCCGGCACCCGTGAATACGTATTAAAGATACTTACGTACGCCATCCGGAGGTGTCGGTGACGACCGTCAGCACGAAAGCACCCCCCGGTCCGCCGGGCCCGGTGGACATGGAACGCATGCGTGACGACCCCCTGGGGTTCGTCACCGGCCTGGCGCGCGACCACGGGGACGTCACCGTGCACGACGCGAACGGCGAGACCGTGTTCATGCTGCACCGCCCGGACCTCGCCCGGTACGTCCTCAAGGAGAACGTGGCGAACTACACGAAGGAGAACACGCCCGACGACCACATGCTGCGCCCGCTGCTCGGCAACGGCCTGCTCACCAGCGACGGTGAGGAATGGGCGCGGCAGCGCAGGTTGTGCGCACCGGCCTTCCGGCGCAGCGAGGTCGCCTCCTTCGACGGGATCATCGTCGAGGAGACCGAGGCCCTGCTGGCGCGCTGGCGCGCCGCCGGGGCGGGCGTGTCCCAGCCGATCGACCACCAGCTGACCTCGCTGACCCTGTCGATCCTGACCCGCGCGGTGCTCGACGTGGACCTGGGCGCGGCCGGCGACGGGTTCGGCCGCGCGGTGGACGCGGTCAACCGCTACATCGGCCACTACGTCCCCGACCCCGACCCCGACCCGGCGGACACCGCGGACCGGCGTCAGGGGTACGTACGTGCCCGCGCCCTGCTGGACATGGTCACCCGCACCGTCATCGCCTCCCGCCGCTCCTGCCCGCACGCCACCGGCACCCTGCTCGACAGCATGCTCGGCGCCCTCGGCGACACCGACCTGCGCGACCAGGTGCTGACCCTGATCATGGCGGGCCACGAGACCACCGCCAAGTCCCTGACCTGGACCTTCTACCTGCTCGACCGTCATCCCGAGGAGGCGGAGCGGATCCGCGCCGAGGTCGACCGGGTCCTGGGCGGCCGTCCGCCGACGGCCGCGGACCTGCCCGACCTGCCGCTCTGCCGGCGGGCCGTGCAGGAGGCGATGCGGCTCTACCCGCCGGTCTGGCTGATCTCGCGCCGGGCCACCGGGCCCGACGAGATCGACGGCCACCACGTGCCGCCCGGCGCGCTGGTCTGCGTCAGCCAGTGGGTGCTGCACCGCCACCCCCGCTACTGGGACCGCCCCGACGAGTACGTACCGGACCGTTTCGACGACGCCGACCTGCCCAGCCACCTGTACCTGCCGTTCGGCGGCGGCGAGCGCGTCTGCATCGGCCAGCACCTGGCGCTCATCGAGGCGACGCTGGTCCTGGCGACGGTCTCGCAGTCGGTACGGCTGGAGCTGGAACCCGGTTTCCCGGTGGAGCCGGAGGCCCTGGTGACGCTGCGCCCCAAGTACGGCATGCGCATGGTGGTGAGCCCCCGATGAGCATCGACACCCCGGCGACCGCCGCCACTCCCTCCACCGCTCCTCCTGCCGTGCCCTCCGATGCTCCCTCCACCGCTCCTCCCGCCGCTCCTCCCGCCGCTCCTGTCGGCGCTCCGAGACCGGACGCGGGCTCGTACGATCCCTCCGCCACCACCGCGGGCGGGCTGGCCGGAGAGCTGGCGCGGCTGGAGGCGCAGGCCGAGCTCTCCTTCGAGGAGGAGCTGTGCCTGCTCCGCGAGCTGGGCCTGACCTCGTCCAGGGGGCCGCTGGTCGAGGTCGGCGCGGGCTCGGGCGCGATCACCAGGCGGCTGCGGCGGGCCATGCCCGACCTGTCGCTGATCGCGGTGGACATCGACCCCGGACTGCTCGCCCACGCCGAGGGTGCGGGCGCGGAGCTGATCGTCGCCGACGCCGCCGACCTTCCCCTGGAGACGGGGAGCGCGGGATACGTACTGCTCAGGTACGTCCTGCAGCACCTGTCCGACCCCGCCCCGGCCCTGGCCGAGGCCCGCAGGATCCTCCGCCCGGGGGGCCGCATCCTGATCACCGAGGTGGACGCCTCCTGCTGGGGGCTGGCCGACCCGGTCCACCCGGAGCTGGCCGGCGTCCACGCCAAGATCGCGGCGGCCCAGCAGGCCGCCGGTGGCGACCGGGCGATCGGCCGCCGTCTCACCCGCCTGCTCCGCGGCGCGGGTTTCACCGAGGTCTCCATCCGGCCTTTCGCCACCACCAACGACACCCGGCCAACGGACGATTTCGCCCCCCACCTCGGCCCGGGACGGCTCCAGCCGCTCCTGGCCTCCGGTGTGCTGTCCTTTCAGGAGGTGGCTCTCGCCGCCGATCGCTGGAACAGGTTCCGGTCAGACCCGGACGCCTGGGTGATGCTCCTGGGCTTCACCGCAGCCGGCACCGCTCCCGGCCCCCTCCCCGCAGGGCGCCCCCCCACCGAAGGAAGCACATGAACACCAACGTTAAGATCTTCATCACGATCTTCTGCTACATCAGCGGGGTGATGGGCGTCGTCACCGCCGTCATGCAGGCCAGCGCCACCCCCGCCAACAGCACCGCGGCGCTGGTCGCCGGGGTGATCGGGGCCCTGTTCCTGGTGGCGGGGGTGGCCCTCAGCCGCAGGCCCCGCTACTGACCCGCACCGGCCCGTCCGTTCCTCCGGTCCACCCGTCCGCAGGCCCGCCCCGGCCGGCGGGCGGATCGGCGGGGGCGATTCACGGGACGCCGGGTGAAAGAAGAAGGTCCATGGGAGTGACGCCGATGAGGTCGACGATGGCGAATCCTGCATTTCCGATCCTGACGGCGCGCCGGAGGCGCGTCGAGTTCGAGGGGTAGACCATGTCCGCTGCCGAGGCTGACGGCCCCATTCATGTGCGGTCGCTGGAGAAGAGTTACGGTTCGACGGTCGTCATAGACAAAATCGATTTCGAGGTACGTTCCGGCGAGGTCTTCGCGCTGCTGGGCCCGAACGGCGCGGGCAAGACGACCACGGTCGAGATCCTGGAGGGGGTACGCCGCAGGACCGGCGGCGACGTCCGCGTGCTGGGGCGTGACCCGGCCGAGGACGACCCCTCCTGGCGGGCGCGGATCGGGGTGGTGCCGCAGACGACCGGCGCCTACCTCGACCTCACCGTACGCGAGGTGGTCGAGCACTTCGCCGCCTTCTACCCGGCGCCGCTCCCGCCCGACGAGGTCATCGACATGGTGGGGCTGACGCCCCAGCGGCGCAGGCAGGCACAGCAGCTCTCCGGCGGCCAGCTGCGCAGGCTGGACGTGGCCGTGGGGGTGGTCGGCGACCCCGACCTCGTCTTCCTCGACGAGCCGACCACCGGGCTCGACCCGGTCGCGAGGCGGGAGGCGTGGGACCTGGTACGGAACTTCACCGACCGCGGCAAGACCACCGTCCTGACCACGCACTACCTGGACGAGGTGGAGGCGCTCGCGCAGCGCGCCGCGATCATCGTCGCCGGGAGGATCGTGGAGGCCGGGCCGATCTCGGAGCTGGGCGGCAGGAAGACGGACCGCTCGGTGATCGGCTTCGCCGCCACGGGCCCGCTCGACGGCCTCCCGCTGCCCCCGCTGCCCCCGGACTCGCGGGCGCACCTGGAGGCCGGGCAGGTCACGGTGCACACCCACCGGCCGACGGAGACCCTGGCCGCGCTGCTGCCCTGGGCGCACGCGGCGGGCGTACGGGAACTCGACGGGCTGCGCATCCACCGGCCGACGCTCGAAGAGGTCTACCTCCAGCTCATCAAGGACCGGGGAGAGGGTGCCCGATGACGACCGAACAGCATGTCACCGGCGTCGCCGCGGGGAGGGCCGCGTCCCCGGCGTCCCCGGCGTCCCCGGCGTCCCCGGTGGCCACAGAACCCCCGGCGAGCACGGACCCCCCGGCGACCGTGGCACCTCCGGCGACCGCGGGCTCCGCGGGCTCCGCGGGCTCCGCGCGTCCCGGGCTCTGGCGCGCGTCGGTCGCGCGGTCGAAGGTCGAGCTCGCGTCGTTCTTCCGCAACCGGCAGTCCCTGATCTTCACGCTCGCCCTGCCGATCCTGCTGCTGGTCGTGCTGGGGTCGATCTTCTCCGGGACGGTGGAGGGGACGACGGTCGACTTCAAGCAGGTGTTCATCGCCGGGATCATCGCCAGCGGCGTGATGAGCGTCAGCTTCACCGGGCTGGCCATCAACATCGCCATCGAGCGGGACACCGGGATGATCCGCAGGCTGGCCTGCTCGCCGATGCCCAAGTCCGCGTACTTCATCGGGAAGATCGTCCGCGTCGCGGTGACCGGCGTCATCGAGACGGTGATCCTGCTCGGGGTCGCGCTGGCGCTCTTCGGGCTCCCGCTGCCCGCCACCGCCGGCGCCTGGCTCACCCTGCTCTGGGTGCTCTTCCTGGGCGCGGTGGCCTGCTCGCTGCTGGCGATCGCCTTCACCGCGCTCATCCCCAACAGCCGCTCGGCCTCGGCCATCGTGACGCCGCCGTTCCTGGTGCTGCAGTTCATCTCCGGGGTCTTCTTCCCCTTCAACCAGCTCCCGCTCTGGATGCAGAACACCGCCGCGCTCTTCCCGCTGAAGTGGATGACCCAGGGCCTGCGCTCGGTCTTCCTGCCGGAGGCGTTCGCACGCGTCGAGCCGGCGGGAAGCTGGGAACTCGGCCGGGTCGCCCTGGTGCTCGGCGCCTGGTGCGTGGCCGGCCTGCTGCTGAGCGTGCTGACGTTCAGCTGGCGCGGCCCGAACGTCAGATGAGCCCCGGCCGTGACGGTCGCTCCACCCCGGCCTTTCACCCCGGCCGTTCCCCCCGGCCTTTCACCCCGCGTTCCATCCCGGCCGTTCCACCTCGGCGGGAACCCCCGTTCCCTCGCGGACACGGGGGTTCCCGTCCGTTCCCGTCCCGGTGAGGCGCCGTCAGCGCCTGGTGATCACCCCGCAGGCGACGCGGCCGCCCGAGTCGCCGGTCGCGCGGGTGGTCTCGTCCACCCCCTCCTCGGCGTAGCGTTCGGGGACGTTGGCCTGGTTGTCGGCCAGGGCGTGCACGACGATGGCGCTGCCGTCGCCGTCGAGCAGCTGGGCCACCGTGAAGCGGTCGGTCATGACGATCGTCCCGCCCTCGCCGTCCCGGCCGACCAGCAGGTCGGGCAGGTCGCCCGAGTGGCTCGGGTGGTCGCCGGGGCGGAGACTGAAGTGCGGGCCCGCGCTGAAGAAGGGGCTGCCGGTCGCCGGGTCCTTGGACGCGGCGTCGCAGATGCCCTTCGTGTGCACGTGGAAGCCGTGGTAGCCGGGGGTCAGCCCCTTTACGGTGAACGTGAGCCTGGTCCTGCCCGGCGCCATCTCCTCCACGACCAGCTCGCCGAGCGTCTCGCCCTTCACCCCCTTGACCTCCGCGCCCGCCGCCCCGGCTCGCGGGGAGCCCGCCGTCCCGGAGGGGGACGGAGACTCCGGCGCGACGGGCGGCGCGGGCGATCGCGACCCCCGGACGGCGACCGTTCCCGGGACGGTGACCGTTCCCGGGACGGCGGCCGGGACGGTTCCCGCCGGGCCGGCGGCCGGGGCGATGCCCGCGAAGCCGACGGCCGAGACGGCGGCCGGCGGTGCGGCCGTGCCCGGCGGGACGGCGCCCGGCGGCACGGTGCCGGCCGATGCCGAGGTGGCCGTACCCGCGCCGAGCGCGACGGCCAGTACCAGATGACGTGCAGGATGGAACATGAGATCCCCCGATCCCCGTGACCCCGTCGCCCCTCCGCGGCGCCGAGGAACCGCGACGGTTCTCCTCCCATGAGTATCAGACGGCGGGCCCACCGTCCCGGTGACCGGGGTATACATCGGCAACGGGAGGGCGGGACGGCGAAGGCGCCGCCCCGGAGGGGACGGCGCCGTGGCGTCGTGCGAGAGGTCGATCCGCGCGGTTAGTTGGACCGCTTGGCGCGGGCGGTGGTCCGGGCACGGGTCGTGGCGTCCAGGACGACCTTGCGGATGCGGACGTTCTCCGGGGTGATCTCCACGCACTCGTCCTCGCGGATGAACTCCAGCGCCTGCTCCAGCGAGAGCTGACGCGGCGGGATCAGCGTCTCCGTCGTGTCGCTCGTCGAGGAGCGCATGTTCGTGAGCTTCTTCTCCTTGGTGATGTTCACATCCATGTCGTCGGCGCGGGAGTTCTCGCCGACGATCATGCCCTCGTACACCTCGGTGGTCGGCTGGACGAACAGGACGCCGCGCTCCTGCAGGTTCAGCATGGCGAACGGGGTCACCGGGCCCGGCCGGTCGGCCACCAGCGAGCCGTTGTTACGGGTGCGCAGCTCGCCGAACCAGGGCTCGTAGTCCTCGAAGACGTGGTTGACGATGCCGGTGCCGCGGGTCTCGGTGAGGAACTCGGTACGGAAGCCGATCAGGCCCCGGGCCGGGACCACGAACTCCATCCGGATCCACCCGGTGCCGTGGTTGGTCATGTGCTCCATGCGGCCCTTGCGGACGGCCAGCAGCTGGGTGATCGCGCCCAGGTACTCCTCGGGGCAGTCGATGGTCACCCGCTCGACGGGCTCGTGCACCTTGCCGTCGATGACCTTGGTGACCACCTGCGGCTTGCCGACGGTCAGCTCGTACCCCTCGCGGCGCATCTGCTCGACCAGGATGGCCAGCGCCAGCTCGCCACGGCCCTGGACCTCCCAGGCGTCGGGACGGTCGGTCGGCAGGACCCGCAGCGACACGTTGCCGACGAGCTCCTTGTCGAGGCGGTCCTTGACCATGCGGGCGGTGACCTTGGAGCCCTTGACCCGGCCGACCAGCGGCGAGGTGTTGGTGCCGACGGTCATGGAGATCGCGGGCTCGTCGACCGTGATCAGGGGCAGCGGGCGCGGGTCCTCGGGGTCGGCGAGGGTCTCGCCGATCATGATCTCCGGGATGCCGGCGATCGCGATGATGTCACCGGGGCCCGCCTCCTCGGCGGGCTTGCGCTCCAGCGCGTCGGTCATCAGCAGCTCGGTGATCTTCACCCTCTGGATGGAGCCGTCGGTGCGGCACCAGGCGACCTGCTGGCCCTTCTTGATGGTGCCCTGGTGGATGCGGCAGAGCGCGATCCGGCCCAGGTAGGACGAGGCGTCCAGGTTGGTGACGTGCGCCTGGAACGGGGCCTCCGGGTCGTACACCGGAGCCGGGATCGTGTTCTTGATGACCTCGAACAGGGGCTCCAGGTCTTCCGAGTCCGGCATGCCGCCGTCGTCGGGGCGGTTGATCGAGGCGCGGCCGGCCTTGGCCGAGGCGTAGACGATCGGGAAGTCGATCTGCTCCTCGGTGGCGTCCAGGTCGATGAAGAGCTCGTAGACCTCGTCCACGACCTCCTTGATCCGGGCGTCGGGGCGGTCGACCTTGTTGATGCAGAGGATGACCGGCATCTTCGCGGCGAACGCCTTGCGGAGCACGAACCGCGTCTGCGGGAGCGGGCCCTCGGAGGCGTCGACGAGCAGCACCACGCCGTCGACCATGGACAGGCCGCGCTCGACCTCGCCGCCGAAGTCGGCGTGACCGGGGGTGTCGATGATGTTGAGCGTCATGCCGCCGTGCTTGACGGCGGTGTTCTTCGCGAGAATGGTGATGCCCTTCTCGCGCTCGAGGTCGTTGGAGTCCATGACACGGTCGTCAACGTCCTGGTTGACACGGAACGCGCCGGACTGCCAGAGCATGGCATCCACGAGAGTGGTCTTGCCGTGGTCGACGTGCGCGATGATCGCGATGTTCCGCAGGTCGTCGCGGCTGTTCAAAGGCATGATGGAGTCTCACTCTGTGATCGTGGAGGCTGGCCGCGGACCGTGCGGCCCTCTCATTTTAGTTGATCCGGACAATCGCTCTCACGTCTTCGGGACATGAAGTGCGCCAATTCACCCTCCTCGTCCCCTTTTTCACCCTCCGGACAGCCCTTTTTCACCCCGGGGGAGCCGTGAATCCCCCGGGCCGTATCTCTCCTAAGCTCGGACGCATGCCACTCGCGCCCTCCTTCCCGGTGACGCTCAGAACCCGCGACGACCTGCGGATCGACGCCGCGCACACCCCCTCGCGCGGGGCGGACGATCTCGGGATCGTGCTCGCCCACGGCTTCACCGGCTCGCTCAGGGAGCGCTCCAACCGCCGGATCGCCCACGTGCTCAGCGGGTTCGGCGGGGTGGTGGCCTTCGACTTCCGAGGGCACGGTCGCTCGGCGGGCAGGTCCACCGTGGGCGACCTGGAGATCTGGGACGTGGAGGCGGCGGTGCGGCACGCCAGGACCATCGGGTACCGCAGGGTGGTCACGGTCGGGTTCTCCATGGGCGGGGCGGTGGCCCTGCGGCACGCCGGGATCGTCGGCGGGGTGGACGCGGTGGTGTCGGTCAGCGCGCCCGCGCGGTGGTACTACCGGGGGACCCGGCCGATGCGCCAGGTGCACTGGGTGATCGAACGGCCGGTGGGGCGGCTGGCCGCGCGGCTGGGCAAGCGCACCCGGATCATGAAGGGGGTGTGGGACCCGCTGCCGCTGGCGCCGTACGAGGCGGTCGCGAAGATCTCGCCGGTGCCGCTGCTCATCGTGCACGGCGACGCGGACGGGTTCTTCCCGCTGGAGCACGCCCACCAGCTCCACGACGCCGCGGGAGGGACCGCGCAGCTGTGGATCGAGCCCGGGTACGGTCACGCCGAGAGCGCGGCGACCCCCGATCTGGTCCGCCGCATCGGCGCCTGGGCCGCCGCCCGGTCCCGTCCCCAGGACGGTGTTTACTCCTCTTGACGAACGGCGGGGCGGGGCGTGACGGCGCGCGAAGGAGAGGGTTCATGCGGAGCATCTACGTGGCGGGTCTGGGGCGGGGGGACGGCCGGCAGATCGTCGACCTCGGCCTGATGGAGCTGCTCACCCGGCGGGCCGACCGCATCGGGGTGTTCCGCCCGATCACCGGGGGCGGCGAGGACCGCACCCTGGAGCTGCTCCGGAGCCGGTACCGTCTCGCGGCCTCCGCGACCGGGGTGACCGCCGAGGAGGCCGCGGAGATCTACGCCGAGAAGGGCGCCGAGGAGCTCATCGGCGCCCTGGTCGCCCGGTTCCACACCCTGGACCGCGAGTGCGACGCGCTGCTGGTGCTGGGCAGCTCCTTCGACACCGACGACCTCCCGCGCGAGCTGGCCTTCAACGCCCGGCTGGCCGCCGAGTTCGGCGCCCCGGTGATCGTGGTGGTGGGCGCGCACGGCGACGGCGCCGAGGGGATCGCCACCGAGATGCGCACCGGCCACCAGGTCTTCTCCGACCTCGGCTGCACGGTGCTGGCGGTGATCGCCAACCGGGTGCCCGAGGGCACGGTCATCGAGTGCGACCTTCCGGTGCCCTGCTACACGATCCCCGAGCGCCCCTCGCTCTCGGCGCCGACCGTCGGGCAGGTCGCGCAGGCCGTGGACGCGGAGACGATCCAGGGCGACGAGGACGGGCTGCTGCGCGACGTGCTCGGCTTCGTCTTCGGCGGGGCCACCCTGCCGGTCTTCCTGGAGCATCTGACCGACGGCGCGCTGGTGATCACTCCGGGTGACCGCGCCGACCTGCTGCTGGCCTCGCTGGCCGTGGAGGCGGCCGGGACGGCGCGACCGGCCGGGGTGGTCCTCACGGTGGGGGAGAGGCCCACCGAGGCGGTACGGGCCCTCACGGCCCGCCTGGCGCCCGGCGTGCCCGTGCTCGCGGCCGAGGCGGACAGCTTCACGGTCGCGACCACCCTGGCCGGGCTGGAGGGACGGCTGACCGCCGACAACCCCCGAAAGATCGAGACCGCACTGGGGCACTTCGAGGCCCACGTGGACGCCGCGGCCCTGGCCGACCGGATCGAGCTGACCCGCTCGCAACGGGTCACCCCGATGATGTTCGAGCACACGCTGCTGGAGCGGGCCCGTGCCGACCGGCGGCACATCGTGCTGCCCGAGGGCGAGGAGGACCGCATCCTGCGGGCCGCGGACATCCTGCTGCGGCGCGGCATCGTCGACATCACCCTGCTGGGTCGCGAGGACGTGGTGCGGCGGCGGATCGGTGACCTCGGCCTGGACCTGTCGGGCGTGACCGTCGCCGACCCGATGACCTCCCCGCTGCGGGAGTCGTTCGCCCGCGAGTACGCCGAGCTGCGCGCGCACAAGGGCGTCACCCCCGAGCGGGCCATGGACGTGGTCGCCGACGTGAACTTCTTCGGCACGATGATGCTGCACCGGGGCCTGGTGCACGGCATGGTCTCCGGGGCCGCGCACACCACGGCCGCCACGATCCTGCCCGCCTTCCAGATCATCAGGACGGTCCCGGACACCTCGATCGTCTCCTCGGTGTTCTTCATGTGCCTGGCCGACCGGGTGCTCGTCTACGGCGACTGCGCGATCAACCCCGATCCGGACGCCGAGCAGCTGGCCGACATCGCGATCTCCTCGGCCCGCACGGCCAGGCGCTTCGGCGTCGAGCCCGCGATCGCGATGCTGTCGTACTCCACCGGCGAGTCCGGCAGGGGCGCCGAGGTCGACAAGGTCCGCGCCGCCACCGCCCTGGTCGCCGAGCGCGCGCCGGACCTGCTGGTCGAGGGGCCCATCCAGTACGACGCCGCGGTGGACGCCCGGGTGGCCGCCGCGAAGCTGCCCGGCTCGCGGGTCGCCGGAAAGGCGACCGTGCTGATCTTCCCGGACCTGAACACCGGCAACAACACCTACAAGGCCGTGCAGCGCTCGGCCGGGGCGGTGGCCGTCGGCCCCGTGCTGCAGGGCCTGCGCAGGCCGGTCAACGACCTGTCGCGCGGCGCCCTGGTCACCGACATCGTGAGCACCGTCGCCATCACCGCCGTCCAGGCACAGGAGGTCACCCCATGAGCGATCACGCGGGCCGGGAGCGCACCGGCGAGGACCGTACCGGCGAGGAGCGCGACGGGCGGGACCGTACCGGCCACGACGGCGGGGACGGCGGCGGCCGGGAACGGGAGGGCGGTCCCGGGCGGGTGCTGGTCCTCAACTCGGGCTCGTCCTCGGTGAAGTACCGGCTCCTTCAGGGCACCGAGCGGCTGGCGTCCGGGACGGTGGAGCGGATCGGCGAGGACGGCTCGCCGGTGCCCGACCACCGGGCGGCCCTGGAGAGCGTCGCCGACCGGCTCGCCGACGAGGGGCTGGGGCTCGACTCCCCGGAGCTGGCCGCGATCGGGCACCGGGTGGTGCACGGCGGCACGGCCTTCACCGAACCCACCCCGATCACCGACGAGGTGGTCGCCGGGATCCGGGAGCTCGTCCCGCTCGCCCCCCTGCACAACCCGGCCAACCTGGCCGGCATCGAGGTCACCCGGCGCCTGCGCCCCGACCTGCCGCAGGTCGCGGTCTTCGACACCGCCTTCCACGCGACGATCCCCCCGGCCGCCTCGACGTACGCGATCGACCGCGAGCTGGCCGGTCGGCTGGGCGTGCGGCGCTACGGCTTCCACGGGACCTCGCACGCGTACGTCTCCCGCGAGGCCACGCGCCTGGCGGGCGACCCGGACGCGCGCGTGATCGTGCTGCACCTGGGCAACGGCGCCAGCGCCTCGGCGGTCTCGGCCGGGCGGTGCGTGGACACCTCCATGGGGATGACGCCGCTGGAGGGGCTGGTGATGGGCACCCGCAGCGGCGACCTGGACCCGGCGGCCGTCCTGTACCTGGCCCGCACCGGGGGCATGTCCCTCGACGAGATCGACGAGCTGCTCAACCGGCGCAGCGGCATGCTCGGCCTGTGCGGGGACAACGACATGCGCTCCGTGACCGAGCGGGTGGAGGCCGGGGACGAGGACGCCGAGCTGGCCGTGTCGGTCTACTGCCACCGGCTCCGCAAGTACGTCGGCGCCTACTACGCGGTGCTGGGCACGGTCGACGTCATCGCCTTCACCGGCGGCGTCGGGGAGAACTCCGCGCCGATCAGGGCGAGGGCCCTGGAGGGACTGGAGGCAATGGGCATCGTGGTGGACCCGGCCCGCAACGCGCGGGGCGACACCGTCGTCTCGCCCGACGGCTCCCGGGTGAAGGTCGCGGTGATCCCCACGGACGAGGAGTACGAGATCGCCCGGCAGACACTGTCGGTCATCTCCCACCACGCCGGGTGAAAGTACCTCCACCCACAGCGGATGGATGAAACCCCTCAGGGGAAGCCTGTCAGGCAGGAATCAGTGTTCGGCCATCGTCATGGGGCATACTTCGTGTGACCGGACGGTCGCCCAGCGTCGCGGGGGCGTGCAGGATCGCCCGTCCGGCCGGTGTCCCCGCGGCGCGAGGCGGCTCCGGGGACCGGGACGGGGGCGCTCCGGCCCGGCCCCCGGAGGTGAGGTGCCGCGACCGGCGTCACATGTGGGCGATCGACTTGTACTCCAGGTAGGCGGCGAGCCCCTCGGGGCCCAGCTCGCGGCCCAGGCCGCTGCTCTTGAAGCCGCCGAACGGCGAGCTGTTCTCGATCATGTAGAGGTTGACGCCGTAGGTGCCCGCGCGCACCCGGCGGGCGATGTCCAGGCCCCGCTGGGTGTCGGCGGTCCACACCGTCCCGGCCAGGCCGTAGTCGCTGTCGTTGGCGATACGGACCGCGTCGGCCTCGTCCTCGTACGGGATGACCGTCAGGACCGGGCCGAAGATCTCCTCGCGGGCGATGCGCATCTCGTTGGTGGCGCCGGCGAAGACGGTCGGGGCCACGTACCAGCCGCGGTCGTGCGGCCGGTCCAGCCCGCCGACGACCGGCTTGGCGCCCTCGTCGATGCCGATCCTGATGTAGCCCTCGACCCGCTCCTGCTGGCGCCTGGCCACCAGCGGGCCGATGCCGGTCGCCGGGTCGGACGGGTCGCCGACCTGCATGCCGCGCACCATCGACGCGACCGCGTCCACGACCTCGTCGTAGCGGTCGCGCGAGGCCAGGATGCGGGTCTGGGCGACGCAGGCCTGGCCGTTGTTCATCAGCGTGGCGATCGACAGGAAGCCCATCGCCGAGGGCAGGTCGCAGTCGTCGAGGATGATCGCCGCGGACTTGCCGCCCAGCTCCAGGGTGCAGCGCTTGAGCTGCTCGCCGCAGATCGCCGCGATGCGGCGCCCGGCGGCGGTGGAGCCGGTGAAGGCCACCTTGTCCACCCCGGGGTGGGAGACCAGGTGCTCGCCCGCCTCGCGCCCGGCCGCGACGATGTTGACGACCCCGTCGGGGACGCCGGCCTCCTTGATCATCTCGGCCAGCAGGTAGGAGTCGAGCGGGGTCTCGGGGGCGGGCTTGACCACGACCGTGCAGCCCGCGACCAGGGCGGGGGCCAGCTTGATCATGATGACGAACTGCGGCACGTTCCACGGGACCACCGCGGCGACCACGCCCACCGGCTCGCGCCGCACGGTCACCGTGCCGAACGTGCCGGGGCGCTCCTCCTCGACGGGGAAGGTCGCGCCGAGCTCGGCGTAGTACTGGAGCATGCCGAGCGGCTGGGGGGCCTGTGCCATCTGCGAGAAGGTGATCGGCGAGCCCATCTCCTCGGTGATGATCTCCGCCATCTCGCCCTGGCGGGCCGCGTAGAGCTCGGCGAGCCTGCCGACGACGGCCGCGCGCTCGGCCATCGTCATCCTGGGCCACGGGCCGTGGTCGAACGCCTGGCGGGCGGCGGCCACCGCCCGGTCCATGTCGGCGGGCGTGCCGTCGGGCACCCGGCCGATGATCTCCTCGGTGTGCGGGGAGACGACGTCGATGGTGCCGGTCCCTGCGGGGGCCACCCAGTCGCCCCCGATGAAGAGCGTGTCGTGCTGGCGCATGATGTGTTGCCTCCTGGTGGGCGGGCCAGAGTCAAAATTTGAGCGAATGCTTGCTTGGACAAGTGTCATCCGCCGGAAGGGAGGCCACAAGGCCTCCGGCCCCTTCAGACCGAATCATGTTCTGTCGCCGGTGGCAAGAGGTGGGAGGCCGGATCCGTGGGCGTGGTGGGACGCGTTGTGCGAGGATTAACCCCAGTGAAGCGTGTTATCTCCGTTGATTTTGGCCAAATCACCTTAAAGTGGTAGATAGTTCGTCAATGGTGTGCGACTTCCGCCGTTCCGGTGGCGAGCTTCAAGATCGTCTCCTATAGTTTCGCTCCGTCCGCGAGGGGCTCTGGAGGTGAGCGAAGCGTGAGGCCGACCCGTCCGGTCGCGCTGGCCGCCATGCTCGCCGCGCTGCTCCTGGTGCCGGTCGCGGCCGACGCCGCCCCCGGCCGTGCCGCGCGGCCCAATCCCGAGGTCGAGCTCAGGAAGCTCACCAAGGAGGCCGCGCAGATCAACAAGGACTACCGCGGCCAGGTGCAGAGCCTGGAGGAGACCCGCGTCCAGGCCAGCAAGGCCACCTCCAACGCCAAGAGCCTCAAGCGGGCCCTGGCCGACGCCGAGACCGACGTCGTCCGCTTCGTCCAGACCAGCTACATGGGCGCCGCCCTGGGCGACGGCACCCTGCTGAGCCTGCAGGGCGACGCCGGTTCGGCCCTGAGCCAGGCCGCGACCATGTCCTACCTCGCCAGCCGCCGCACCACCCAGCTCAACCGGGTCAAGGAGCTCATCAGGAAGGCCAGGGCGGCCGAGAAGGCCGCCGACGCGAAGATCGTCAAGCTCAAGAAGGACATCGCCGACCTCAAGAGCCAGCGGATCAGGATCGAGAGACTGCTGGCCAAGTACGGCTTCCAGACCCCCTCGGGCAGCGGCGGCCTGACCCCCCGCACGATCACCATGCGCAACACGGTGCTGCAGAACTTCCCCATGCCCTACGGCTACGGCTGCCTGCGCCCGGGAGACCCCGGCGACCACGGCAGCGGCCGGGCCTGCGACTTCATGATGAGCACCGGTGGCCGCGTCCCCACCCCCGACGCCCTGGACCGCGGCAACCGCCTCGCCCAGTGGGCCATCGACAACGGCCAGAAGTACGGGGTCATGTACATCATCTGGCAGCAGCGCTACTACGACGTCCGCACCGGCGCCGGCTGGAGGATGATGTCCAACCGCGGCGGCAACACCGCCAACCACATCGACCATGTGCACATCTCGATGTTCTGAGCCGCCGGGTCTGTGACCTGCGGTGATCTCGTCGTACGTGTCGTGTGAGGGCGATGCCGGCGGCGGCCACGTGGGGTCCTCCACCGCCGGCGGGGCCGGCCCGGGGAACACCACGTCCGCGAGCCGGCCGGCATCGCCCAGGACTCACCCGTGACGCGGCAGGATCGTCCGTCGTCACCGGATCCTCGACGGAGCCGATAAGCAGAGCCGGGAGATCGTGCGGTCCCGGCGCGGGATTCAGCGCCAGGCCGACCTGAGGGGCCAGGCCTTGAGGGACAGGAGGGTGGCCGTGCCGTTGTCGGCGAAGATCTTCATTCCGGTGCTCGCGGGCCCGGGGAAGATCTGGTCGGTGATGGTGGTCCGGCCGTCCGCGCCGAACACCTCGACGGAGGAGTTGTCGAGATAGAGGGTGAAACTCACCTTTCCATCGCGAGTCTGCACGGGTCCGGCATGGACGCCCGGGAAGGTCGGGCCCGCGCTGTTGTCACCGGAGGCGGTGCGGTCCACGTAGAGCCGTCCGGTGGAGCGGTCGTAGCCGATCCGGGTGCCCTCCTTGTCGCCGTTCGCGCGGACGACAAGACCGAAGCGTTCGGCGGTGCCGAGGGCGAACTCGGCGTTGATCTCCATCGTGGTCCCGGTGACGGGCAGGTGGGCCGTGGCGTCGGTGACGGTGCGGTTGCGGACGACCCGGACGGGACCGGTGCGCAGGGAGCGCAGTTCACGCACGGGCCGCTGCACGAGGTGGAACCTGCCGTCGGCCTTTCGCAGGGTCAGGGTGCGGGGCAGGCTCTGCGCACCGCGCCAGGGGGCGGTGGGGACGGTCTGGGCGTACTCCCAGTTGTTCATCCAGCCGAGCCAGACCGGCTCGCGGCCGGGGGCGCCGTCGAAGGTGATCGCGGCGTAGAAGTCCTTGCCGTAGTCGGCCCAGGAGTAGCGGTTCCTGCTGCTGAGGGCGGGTCTGTCGGAGAACATGATGTGGTCGAGGTTGATGTGGCCCCAGCCGCCGGAGTTGAGGTCGTTGACCTGGATCGTCGCGGTCCTGCCCGCGAGGTCGCGGACGTCCCAGGAGGCCCAGTCGAGGCTTTCGGAGTCCTCGCCGGTGGCGGTGCGCACGACCTTCCCGTCCACGAGCAGGTTGACGGCGGTCTCGGTGGCGCGGGGCAGGACCGGCCGGTCGGAGGCCATCACCTGGTCGACCATGAGGTGGCCCCAGCCGCCGGGGTTCTCGTCGACGATCTGGATCCGGGCCTTCTTCCCCGTGAGGGAGGAGACGTCCCAGGAGGTCCAGTTGAGGGTCTCGGAGTCGGCCCCGGTGGCGGTCCTGGCGACCTGCCCGTCGACGAGGAGGTTGACGGCGGTCGGCGCGGCCGATCCCCAGGGATGGTCGCCGCCGCCGACCAGGAGGTTGAGGTGGTTCCTGGTGAGCGTGAACTCCGGTGAGGTGAGGGTGCCGGTGGTGGTGTCCACGTCGTAGAAGGTGCTGGCGAGCCTGTCGCCCTGGTAGCCGATGACGGGTGACTGGCCGGGCAGGCTGCCGCGGGCGGGTTTCTGGCCGGCCAGCCCGCCGGTGGCGGTCCATCCTCCCTCTTCGTAGGTGGCGTCGCCGGGGAACTCGAAGTCGGCGATCGTGTCGCCCGCGGGCGCGGTGCCGTCGCCGGTGCCCTCCCGGTGGGGGTGCCGCCCGCCGCCTACGAGGAGGTTGATGTAGCCCTGGCCGATGGTGAACGGCCGGGAGGTCATGCTGCCCTGGGGGGCGTCGCCGCCGACGAAGCCGTTCACCAGCGCGGCGCCCTGGTAGCCGGAGACCGTGTTCTGGCCGGGCAGGGTCCCGGGGGCGGGCGCGTCCCCGAAGGGGCCCGGCAGGTGGCCCGGGTCGTTGCGGACCGTCCAGCCGTCGTAGCCGTTCTCGAAGTCGGCGAAGACCTGTCCCGCGGGCGGCGGGTCGCCGGTCACGAGGTTGTCGGCGGTGAAGGTGGTGCCGTCGAAGTCGCCGACGAAGTACTGGACGCCCGATCCGCCGGCGATGGCGCCGGCGCCGACGCTGACGGCCAGCACCCACTTCTTGGCGCCCGGTCGTCCCTCGACGGGGACCTGGAACAGGTCGGGGCATTCCCAGGCGCCGCCGGTGGCGTTGGCGGGGCCGAAGTCGCTGAGCTTCGTCCAGGACTTCAGGTCCGCGGAGCGGTAGAAGCGGATCTTCTGGTCGGCGGCCATGGCGACGGACATGACCCAGTGGCCGCCCTTGGCGTACCAGAAGACCTTGGGGTCGCGGAAGTCCTTGGAGGCGAGGTCGATGACGGGGTTGCCGTCGTACTTGGTCCAGGTGCGGCCGTTGTCGGTGCTGTGGGCCAGGGATTGGGACTGGACGCCGGTGGTGGGGTTCCAGCCGGTGTAGATCGCGACCATGGCCGACCTGCCGAAGCCGGCGGTGTTCTTCCTGTCGACGACGACGCTGCCGGAGAAGATCTTTTCGTCGTCGGTCGCGGGGATGGCGACGCCGAGCTCCTTCCAGTGGACGAGGTCGGTGCTGACGGCGTGGCCCCAGGAGATGTTCCCCCAGACGTCGCCCTGGGGGTTGTACTGGTAGAAGAGGTGGTATTCGCCGTTGTGGTGGACGAGGCCGTTGGGGTCGTTCATCCAGTTCTCGGCGGGGCTGTAGTGCAGCTGGGGGCGGTGGGGCTGGTCGTAGCGGGGCGGCCGGTCGTGTCCGCCGTGCCCGCTGTGTCCGCCGTGGGCGACGGCGTGGGTCGCCGGTCCGGCGACGAGGACGCCGGCGATCATCACGGAGGCCGCGGCAGCGCGGCGGGGATGAAGGATCATGTGGGGGTTCCTGGCGTGTCGCGGGTGGGGTGGGGAAGGGAGGGCCGGACAGGCGCGGGGACGGGTCGCCCCCACGCCTGCCGTGCGGATCAGCCGGTGTAGGCGGACTTCATCGGCCACACCTTGAGGGACCTGATCGTGGCTCCGCCGTCGGCCCACAGGGCGAGTCCGAGGGCGTCGTCGCGGGCGGGGTAGACCCGGGTGGTGATGCTCTTGTGGCCGCCCACATAGGCTTCGATCATGGATTTGTCGAGGTAGAGGTCGACCTTCAGGACGTCGCCGTCGAGGGTGACCGGTCCGCTCTGCACGCCGAGGTCGGAGGACAGGCTGGAGACGGTGCCCGAGCGGGTGCGGTCCACGGCGAAGGTGTCGGCGTTCCTGTCGTAGGAGAAGAGGGTCTCCTCCTCGCCGCCCGGGCTGCGGCGGACCTTGATGCCGTAGCGGTTCGCCGAGGCGGCCGACATCTCCAGCTGGATGTGGAGCATGTCCCCGCGCACGTTCGCGATCTGCTGGTTGGCGGCGTTCAGGTCGGTGACGTCGGTGAGCGTCACCAGTGGCTGGGCCGAGGAGTGCAGGCGGGTGAGTTCCGGCAGCGGCCTGACGCCCAGGTCGCCGTCGGGCCGCAGGCTCACCTGGAGGGGCAGGCCCGCGTTGTGCGCCCAGCCGGAGTCGTGGTGGCCCTGTTCGGTCCGCTTGTCCTGGGCGATGCTGAACACGATCGAGCGTCCCTGCTCGTCGACGAACCCGCTGGGACCGGTGAAGTGCTCGCCGTAGTCGAACAGGCGCGGGACGGTGGAGTCCGGGACGAACTTACGGGTGGCGGCGTTCCACTCGCCGATCCAGTACCAGACGTACTTGACGTTGTGGGGCGATCCTCCCGACCACATCGGGTTGATCATGAGGACGTGCTTGCCGCCGCCGATCGGCAGGAACACCGGAAGCTCCCACACCTGACCGGTCTTGGGGTGGGCCGCGATGTCGCCGACCATGAGCGGGCCCGCGTAGGTCCAGTTGGTCTGGTCGGTGGAGGTGTAGAGCAGCGCGGTGCCGCCGACGTCGGCGCCGCCGGTGGTCTGGACGCCGGAGGCGACGAGCTGGAACCAGGTGTCGCCCTCGCGCCAGACGAACGGGTCGCGGAACTCGCCGAACTTGACCTTCCGGCCGGGGCCGACGTCGAGGTCCTGCGACTGGACGGTGACGGGGGCGGGGTCCATCTTCCAGTCGACCAGGTCGCGCTGGCAGGGGAGGGTCGCGCAGCGGGCGAGACCGGTCCGCTGGTTCGGGCGGACGCTGTCGTCGCCCGCGGTGATGTACAGCAGCGGGTTTCCGTCGGCGTCGGTGGTGGCGTCACCGGACCACACCCCGTCGGGCGCGACCGAGTTCGCCGTGGGGACCAGGGCGGGCGGAAGGTCCCGCCAGGTCACCATGTCGGGGCTGACCTGGTGTCCCCAGCCGATGTTGTGCCAGTAGGGGCCGTGCTGGTTCTGCTGGTAGAACAGGTGGTACTGGCCGTCGTGGTAGAGCGGTGCGTGGGGTTCGTTCATCCAGTGCTCGGGCGGCATGAAGTGGTACTGCGGCCGGTATCTGTCCCCGGCGTACCGGTTGCGGTTCATCGCCATGTCCGGCTTCGGCACCGTCCCCCCGGGGTAGGAGGTGCGGACCGCGTCGTAGGCGGTGGTCACGGCGCCGGCGTTCAGGGCCCTGTCGTGGATCTTCACCTCGTCGATCAGGCCGGCGAACGTGTTGGCCGGGAACGTCCCGTTGATCATGACGGCGCGGTTGTTCCTGCCGATGAGGAGGTCGCCGCCGTCAGGAGTGATCGTCCCGGACGGGGTGGTGTGGCTGCCGACCTGGCGGCCGTTGAGGTAGAGCCTCATGGTGCGGTCGGTGGCGTTGAACGTCGCGGCGACGTGGGACCAGCGGTTGGTGGGCAGCGAGGCGTCGGGCGCGGACCACACCGACTGCCACTGGCCGCCCACGGCGGCCTGGAACGACCACTTGCCGTGCCGGCCGACGCCGAGGATGAAACCGCGGCCCGCGCCCTGGTCCTGCTGGTTGACGATGGCCGACAGCTTGCCCTCGTCCCCCCATTCGAAGGCGCGGGGCGCGACCCAGGCCTCGACGGTGATCGCGTCGGTGGGGGCGGTGAACCCGGACCGGGTGACCCAGGTGGAGTAGCCGTCGAACAGCAGCGCCTTCGACAGCGCCTTGCCGTCCGGTTCCTGCCGGTACCAGAGCGGGTCGCTGGAGGGCTTGTACCTGGCGTTGGTGAACACGTAGTTGATCGGGTCGTCGCGGCCGGTCACCGTGTCCTTGGCGAGCGTTCCGGCTCCCTGGTCGAAGGCCCAGTGGGCGGTCAGGCCGTTGCCCTGGGCGCCGTCCAGCCGGATGTCGTCGACGTTGACGTGGCCCCACCCGCCGCCGGCCTGGTCGACGACCTTGATCTGCAGGTCCTGGCCGAGGTGGGCGGAGGCGTCCCAGCGCACCCTGCGGTAGGTCTCGCTGTCGGTCCCGGTGGCCTTGTGCAGGACGGCGCCGTCGGAGGCCCTCACCAGGGCGACGTACAGGTCGTCGGCGTTGTTGCCGCCGCCGACGAGGAAGTCGACCTGCCCGCTCCCGGCGAGCCGGAACACCGAGGAGGTGAGGGTGCCCGTCGCGCCGTCCCCGCCGGCCTTGAACCCCCACACGTGGGAGGTGCCGTGCTGGCCGAAGCAGCATCCCCAGCCCCAGCCGCTGTCGGCCGTCACCGAGAACGCGTTGCCCGTCGTCGTCCAGCCCGACAGGTCGCCGGTCTCGAAATCGGGGTTGGTGATCTTCGCCGGAGGTTCGGCGCGGGCGGGGGTGTCGGGCACCGTCACCAGCGCCAGGGCGAGCAGTAGTCCTGACAGAGCGTTTCCGGCCCTGGAGACTTTTCTTCGTGCTCTCACCATTCTTCTCGCTTTCGGGAGACTTCACGGGAACTCCGACCGTCAGGGCATGCCTCCGAGGGACTTCACGGGATGGCGTCCCGGGGTGAAAGAGATGTCCGTCTCATTGCCTGGCGTGTCGTGCATGTAAAATAGTTCTTTTCATCTCAGACCGCTTTTTCTTGCGCAAACGGGAGTTCTCGTCCAAAAAAGAACAGCACCGATCGCCCTGTGGCGATCGGTGCTGTGACGGCCGGGAGTTCGTCTCTCCCGGAACGGCCTGTCAGCCGTACGGGCCTTCCTCCACGAGGCCGCGCCCGGGGACGTAGGTGACGGGGATGGGGTCGCAGACCTCGCCCACGAAAGCGCCGTCGTCGCCGTGGTTGACGAAGCCGAGCAGCTGCCACCGCTCGTCGCGGTCCCGGATCAGCCGGCCGCTGTAGAGGGAGCGGTCCTGCACGAGGCGGGCCTGGCCGCGGATGTCGTAGGGGCCGAGCAGGGACGCGCCGGGGGCCGTCCAGACGCCGCCGGCGCGCTCGGTGCGCTCGGCGCCGAGCTCACCGGGCATGCAGGAGAAGACCAGGACGGCACGGCCGTCGACGATCTCGACCTGGGGGACTTCCAGGTGGCCGAACCCGGAGGGTTCGGTGAGCGGTGGCCGGGCCTCCCAGCTGACCATGTCGTGGCTGCGCAGGTGCCCGATGACGCCGCGGCCGTCGGCGGGACCGGTGGCGGCGCGGGCGGTGACGAGCATGTGCCAGCCGTCGCCGCCGGGGTCGGCGAACACCCACGGGTCGCGCCAGGCCTCGTCGAACCAGCTGGTCAGATCGAGTTTCTCGTACCACCGGGCGTCGGCCTCGGCGACGGGGTTGGCGGGATGGCGGTGCCAGGTGACGAGGTCGTCGGAGGTGGCCAGCCCGATGCGCTGGATCAGCCCTTTCTCGCCGCGCGAGACGCCGGTGTAGTACATCATCCACTTCTGCGGGCCGCGGACGACCGATCCGGTCCAGGTGGCCAGGTCGTCCCAGTCGTCGTGGTCGGCGGCGACCAGCGCGTCGGGCAGGAGTTCCCAGGCGCGCAGATCGCGGGAGACCGCATGGCCGATCGAGGCCCGGTGGTGGCGGCGGCCGGGGTCGTGCAGGGCGCGGGACGCCCTGAGGAAGAACAGGTGGTACTGCTCGCCGTCGTCGGCGAGCCAGATGTCCCAGACCCAGTGGTCGGGCAGACGCAGTGTCATGTCAGCCTTTCAGCCCGGTGCTCGCGATACTCGTCATGAAAGCGCGCTGGAACGCGAAGAAAAGAATGAGGACCGGAATCGTGATCATAGAGGAGTAGGCCATGATCTGCCCCCAGGCGATGTCGAGCTGGAAGAAGTACTGGACGCCGATCAGGACGGTGCGTTTCTTCTCGTCCTGGACCGTCATCAACGGCCAGAGGTAGGAATTCCATGCCGGAAGCGCGGTGAGGAGACCGACGGTGGCGAAGACCGGACCCGAAAGGGGGACGGCCACCCGCCGGTAGATGGTCCACCAGTTGCAGCCGTCGATACGGGCGGCCTCGTCCAGCTCGGTGGGAATGGACGTGAAATGCTGGCGGAAGAGGAAGATGGAGAATCCGTTGGCGATGAACGGGATGATCTGCACGCGGTAGGTGTCGAGCCAGCCGACCTCGAATCCGTTCGAGGTGAGCCAGGGCAGTTTCGACACCCAGAACAGCAGCGGCACCGCGATCGTCTCGAAGGGAAGCACCAGGGTGGCGATGACCAGGGTGAGGACGAGCGGGCCGAACCGCCAGCGCAGCCGCGCGAGCGCGAACCCGGCCAGGCTGTTCACCAGGAAGCCGAACAGGACGATCCCCGCGGTGACGATCACCGAGTTCAGCATGAACCGGCCCGCGGGTACGGTGTCGAAGACCTTGCCGTAGTTGTCCAGGGAGATGTCGCCGACCGGCAGGAACGCCCGCGCGGTCTCCAGGTCACCGAAGATCTGCTCGTCCGGTTTGAGCGAGGACATGAGCATGAAGACGATCGGCAGGCAGAACACGAGCGCGAACAGCGTCAGCGGCAGGTAGGTGAGATGGCGGCGCACGTTCAGCTCCTCTCGCGCAGCATCCGGCGCTGGACCAGGGAGACGCCCAGGACCAGCACGAAGAACACCAGGCTGATCGCGGCGCCGTAGCCGATCTGCTGTTCCCGGAAGCCCTTGCGGACCGCGTGGTAGACGACGGTGGTGGTGGCGTCCAGCGGGCCTCCCTGGGTCATCACGTCGATCTGGGTGAACAGGCCGAGCGCGGCCAGGGTGATCGTCACCATCACGAAGACCCGGGTCGGCCGCAGGCACGGCCAGGTCACGAGCCGGAACATCTGCCGCCGGTCGGCGCCGTCGATCGCGGCCGCCTCGTACAGCGAGGGAGGGATGGTCTGCAGTCCGGCGAGCCAGATCACCATGTGGAATCCCACTCCCTGCCACACCGACATCAGCATGATCGCCGGTAGGGCGGTGTGAGGGTTGCCGAGCCAGTCGACGGCGTCCCACGATCCCAGGGTGAGGGTGCCGAGCATCGAGTTGATCAGCCCGTTGGGCTGGTAGATGAACCTCCAGAGGATCGACACCACGACCATCGAGGTGACGACCGGCATGAAGTAGATCGTGCGGAAGATCCGTATGCCGCGAAGCCTCTGGTTGACCAGCAGCGCCAGCGCCAGGCCGAGCCCGCCCTGTACGGGGACGACGACGAGGGCGAACAGGAAGGTGTTGCGCAGGGACTTCCAGAAGGTGGGATCACCCGCCAGGACGACGGTCCGCTCGTCCCCGGAGTCGACGGTGAACAGGACCGACTTCTCCTCGTACCGCGGGTGACCCGATCCGCGCTTGGTGTAGTCGCGCACCGGCGGGAAGTCGGCGGCCCCGGGCGCCTTGTGCTGCTCCAGGACGCTGACGCCGAGCAGCCTGTCGAAGTTCTGGGCGCCCACCGGCCGGGCCGGGTCGGGGGAGATGAGCCGGGAGTTGGTGAAGGACAGGGAGAACGCCAGGACGACGGGTACCGCTATGAACAGGGCGAGCAGGATGACCGCGGGTGCCGTCATCAGCGCCGCGGTACGTGAGTCGGTGCGTCGCCGGTTCCGCCCGCCGGCGTGCGCCGGTCTGTCGGTTGTGCGGTCGCGTGCGCGGGTCGTGACGACCATGAGGGCTCCTGGGATGAATGGCGCCGGAACCCCGTGCGGGGTCCCGGCCGGGGTCGTCAGAACCCGTAGTTGCCGTTCGAGCTGATGTCGCCGTCGATCTGGTCGACCGCGGTGTCGAGGCTGGTCTTGACCGGCGCGCCGTTCATGATGTCCTGGGCGGCCTTCTCGAACGCGCTGGAGATCTTGGGGTAGGCGGGTGTCGGCGGGCGTACCAGTGCGAACGTACGGGAGAAGTCGCTGAAGGCCCGCAGGTCACCGCCGGTCCTGTACTTCTCGGTCAGCGCGGCCGCCTCCTCGGTGGCCGGGATCAGCCCGATCTTGTCGGAGAACTCGGCGAGGTACTTGGGGTTCAGCGAGAACTCCAGGTACTTGCGGGCGCCGTCCTGGTCGGGGCAGGAGTTGGTGATGGACCACTGCCATGACGCTCCGCCGATCTTCGGGCCTTTGCCCAGGTCGGGCGGCGGCAGGAACAGCAGGTCGTCGCCGTAGGCCTTCTGGGCGTCGGCGGCACCCCAGTTGCCGTTCCAGGCCAGGGCGGCCTCGCCCTTCAGGAACGCGACCCGGTCGGTGGCCTCACGCGAGTTGGCGAGTTCGCGGGTGAACAGGCTCTGCCACCACTCACCCCACTTCACGGCCTCGGGGCCGTTGAGCCTGCCTTCGGCGGTGGTCATCGAGGAGCGGTCGATGAGGTCGCCACCGAAGCTCTCCAGCAGGGGGGAGAAGGCGTAGGGCCACCATTCGCCGCCGCCGCCGGTGCCCAGGTCGAGGGCGTAGTCGTACTTGCCCTTGTTCTTCAGCGTGACCAGGGCGCCGTCGAACTCGGCGAGCGTCCAGGGCCGGTCGATGGTCGGGATCCGGATGTCGTGCTTGGTGAGCACCGACCTGCGGGCGTACAGGCCGATCGCCGCGTCGAAGTAGCCGACGGCGTAGATCGTGTCCTTGTACCTGCCGACCGTGCTGGGCAGGAGCTTGCCGACGGTCGCGGCCGGCAGGTCCAGCGGTGCCAGGTACTTCGCCCAGGCCCAGTTCGGGACGGCGGGACCGTCGACGTCCAGCAGACACGGCAGCTTGCCCGACACCGCCGCGCCGGTGACCGCGTCGTTGTAGGCCCCCTGGGGGAACGCCTCGTGGACGACCTTGTACGCGTTCTGCGAGGCGTTGAAGTCGTTGATCACCTTCTGGACCGTCGCGAGTTCCTCGGGGTTGCCCGCCGCGTGGGTCCACAGCTTGATCGTTCTGGGTCCGTCCGGGGCCGTCTCCCCGGAACCACCGGATGAGGAGCATCCGGCGACCAGAGCCGACACGGTGACGGCGGATATGATTCCACCGATGAGGGTGCGTCTCACTACGCCTCCTTGTCATGTCCCATGGCCTGCCAGCCGGGGACGAGATGCGGCTGTCTCCCAGCCGCGGGATTGTGTGTCAAGGTCCGCCGCCGCGCGTCATCGCGGCGGCGGACCGACCGAGTCCCGCCTGATCAGCGGGCAGGGCATGAGGTGGCCCGGGGCCTCCTCGCGAGGTTCGTCCTCGATCAGGTCCAGGAGCCGTCGCGCCGCCCACGCCCCCATCTCGTGGTGGGGGAGAGCGACGGTCGTCAGCGCGGGGAACAGCGCGGGGGCGATCAGGTCCTGGTCGTCGTAGCCGACGACGGACAGGTCCGCGGGGATGGCGAACCCCAGTTCGGCCGCGGCGCGATAGCAGCCCATGGCCATCCGGTCGTTGTAACAGAAGATCGCGGTCGGCGGTTCGGGGAGTTCGAGCAACCGGCGTGCGGCGCGGTAACCGCCCGGGGTGTCACCGTGTTCCGCGGCGACCAGACCCGGCTCGAACGGGATGCCCGCCGCCTCCAGCGCCCGGGTGTAGCCTCCCAGCCGGCCGGAGGCCGCGGGAACCGGCAGTGACTCGGTCGCGAACCCGATACGCCGGTGCCCCGCGCCGATCAGCTCGCCCACCGCGGTGAGCGCGCCCTCGTGCTCGTCCGGCACGACGTGCGGCAGGGCGCCGTCCGTGGGCCTGGCGTCCAGGAGCACGGTCTTGACCGTGGCCAGTGCCGAGGGGACCTCGATCTCCTGGTGGTACATCACCGCGAACAGCACGCCGTCGACCTGCCGCTTCAGCAGTTCGCGCACCGTCTTCTCCTGCACCTCCCGGTCGCCGCCGGTGTTGACCAGGACCAGCAGGTATCCGGCCCGCCACGCCACCTCCTGCGCACCCTGGATCATGCGGCCCGCGAACGGCGTCGTCGCTATCACGTCGCTGACGAAACCGATCGTCCGGGTCCTGCGGGTACGAAGGCTGCGGGCGATGGGGTCGGAGCTGTAGCCCAGCTCCTGCGCCGCGTCGAGGATCCGCTGCCGCGTCTCGGCCGTGACCCGGACCCCGTCGACGTTGTTCAGCACCACCGAGACCGTCGTGGTGCCGACGCCGGCCAGCGCGGCGACGTCCTTGATACGGGGCCGAGGCATCTCACTCCTGAAGAATCGATTCACTGAATCGTTTCTTCATGGTGGCGACGAGACCCCTCCACGGCAAGTGCCTGTTTCCCAACTGTTATGACGAGATTAAGGACCCGCGTCGTGCGACGTGGCGGCGCGGCCGTGCCGCGGGGTCCGGCGCACGCAGCCGCAGGAGTCGCGGTGCATGAACCGGGGCCTCAGCCGGACGGTCCGTGGCGGCTGGTCCGGGTCCGCGATCCGCTCGGCGAGCAGCCTCACGGAGCGGACCGCGATCTCCCCGATCGGCTGGGCGATGGCGGTGAGCCGGGGATGGAAGAGCGACGCCCACTCGAAGTCGTCGAACACCGTCAGCGCGACGTCCTCCGGCACCCGGACGCCGCGCCGGTCCAACGCCCGCATGACGCCGATCGTCATGTGGTTGTTGGCCACGAACAGGGCCGTCGGCGGCTCGGCCAGGTCCATCAGCGCGCCGACGGCCACCTCGGCGGTCTCGGCGTTCGACCGTCCCGTCCCGACCAGGCCGGGATCGAAGGCCAGCCCGGCCCTGGCCAGTCCCGCCTGGTAGCCCCGGAAGCGCTCGGTCGACGTGCTCAACCCGCCCTGGCCTGCGATCATGCCGATCCGGCGGTGCCCGCGTCGCGCGAGGTGCATCACCAGGTACGCGCTGGACTCGACGTTCTCCGTCCCGACCTGGTCGAACCGGGGGGAGGCGCACCGGTCGACCAGCACGGTCGGGATGTTCAGCTGCGACAGGTAGCGCAGTGACGGTGAGCCGGGCCCCCGCGCCTCGGTCGCCAGCAGGATCCCGTCGACCCGCCGCTGGTGCAGCGCCTGGACGACCCTCAGTTCCTCCTCCTGGTCGTCGTGGGTGTCGGTCAGCAGGAGCGTGTAGCCCGCCAGCCTGACCTGCGACTCCAGCGCCGCGACCAGGTCGGCGAAGTAGAAGTTCGAGATCGCCGAGATGGCGAGCCCGATCGACTTCGTGCCGGAGGCGACGAGCGACCGCGCGAGCGTGCCGGCGGCGTACCCGGTCGACTCGACGGCCGCGAGGACCCGTTCCCTCGTCCCGTCGGCCACGAACCGTGTCCCGTTGATCACATGGGACACCGTGGAGACCGAGACACCGGCCTCACGCGCGACATCAGCCATCGTGGCCATGTGAGCTCCTCGATCGAAGCGCTTGCGCAAATGTTTGCGCGCACGTTTTCGCGTGAGCAAGATAACGCCCACGCAATCGGGATGTAACCCCTCGTACATCCCCGAGGAGAAGAACACGAGAGGTTCTCGAGCCCCACCGACGAGTACGTACGGGCAGCGCGGCTCGCGGGGCGGGCGCGCCCGTCGGTACTGGGCCACGACCTGTTCCTCGCGGCCGTCCCGGTCGCCTGGATCAAAGGCACCGGCACCACCGACGAGGTCTCCCCCGACCGCCTTCGCGCTCTCATCGAAAGCGGACACCGCCGGCAGGGCCACCCGGTGCAGGCCACCGGCCGCTCCGTTTCTCGCAGGTCTCCTGCGGGGGCCGGCCGCCACGCCCGTCGCATGCGGTGCGACAGGACCCGTATCTGTCAAGATCAAGATGCGTGCCGGCCTGGCGACAGCATCCTGGGCCACGCCCGTCGGACGTTCGAAGCGCTCTGGTCGACCGGCAGCTTCGATCGATACAAGGAGATGCGACATGAAAATCGGAATTCTGGGTGTCGGGCACATCGGCAAGACCCTGGCCCGGCGGCTGAGCGCGGCGGGACATGAGGTGAAGGTGGCCAACTCGCGCGGCCCGCACACGATCGAGCCCGACGTGCTGGCCTCGGGCGGACATGCGGTCTCGGCAGCCGAGGCGGTGGTCGACGTGGAGGCCGTCATCCTCTCCATCCCTCTGAACCGTCTTCCGCAGATCGCACCGCTGATCATCGGCGTGCCGGCCGATTCGGTCGTCGTCGACACGTCGAACTACTATCCGGCGCGAGACGGCAGGATCGAAGCCGTCGACGCCGGCCAGGTCGAAAGCCTGTGGGTGACCGAACAGCTGGGCCGGCCGGTCGCCAAGGCGTGGAACGCGATCGGTTCGGACTCGTTCGCGAACAAGGGCAAGCCCGCGGGAAGCCCGGATCGCATCGCCATCCCCGTTGCCGCCGACAGCGAAAGGGACCGCGAAGTGGCGATGGCGCTCGTCGAGGACACCGGATTCGACGCCTTCGACGCCGGGACGCTCGCGGAATCGTGGCGGCAGCAGCCCGGTGCGCCCTGCTACTGCACGGACCTCACGCGCGAACGGATGCCGGCCGCGCTGGCGGCGGCACAGGCGGCGCGATTGCCGAAACGGCGCGACCTGGCGGTCGCGGCGATCCAGGAAAGAGTCGGGGACGCCACGACCAATCCGGATGCGGACTACGGCGTCCGCCTGAATCGAGTCCTGTTCATGTGAACCCGAGACGGCTTTCCCGGGGCGGACCCGCCGGTCAGGGCGGCGGGGAACGCGGTGGTACGGGTGGTACGTGGTGGCCGGGCGCGGGGACCTACGGATCGCAGGCGGCCAGGTCCCTCGCCCAGGGCGGGTCGGCCCCGGGGACCGAGCAGGTGAGTGCGGCCACCCGGGAGGCGAAGGCGGCGGCCTCGACGGCCCGCTCCAGGTCGAGGGCCTTGAGCCGTCCACCGAGCAACCCCTCGGTGCCCAGCCGGTGCAGCAGGCCGGCGGTGAAGGAGTCGCCCGCACCGACCGTGTCCACGACCTCGGCCGCGAGCGCGGGAACCCGGGCCCGCGCCCCGTCCACCGAGACGAGCGCGCCGCGGGGGCCGCGGGTGACCACGACCAGCCGGACACCCGCGGCGTGCCACGCGTCGCAGACCCGTTCCGCGGGCTCACCGGGGTGGACGTACTCCAGATCGTCGTCGCTCAGCTTGACGATGTCGGCCAGCGCGCACCAGCGGGGCATCCGCGCCCGGTAGACGGCGGGGTCGACCAGTTCGGCGCGCACGTTGGGATCGATCGAGACGGTCACCGTCTCCGGCAGGGCCGACAGCAGGTTCTCGACGAGCTCGGCTCCCGGGCCGCGGACCAGGGTCAGGGAGCCGGTGTGCAGGCACGCCGCCGACCCGACGCGGTCGGCGGTCAGTTCGGCCGCGCTCCACTGCCAGTCGGCGGCGCCCTCGGCGTGGAAGGAGTATCCGGCCCGGCCCGCGTCGTCCAGGGTGGCCACCGCGAGGGTGCTGGGCTCGGCCGCGGAGACGCAGGCGCTCAGGTCCACCCCTGACGCGTCGAGGTGAGCGCGGAACAGGGCGCCGAAGGCATCGCGGGAGATCCGCCCGAGAAAGCGGGTGCGGGTCCCGAGCCTCGCGAGCGCCACCGCGGTGTTCGTCGGCCCGCCGCCCGGCAGCACGCGCAGGGTCAGCCCGCCTGGCTCGGGACCGTCGACGGGGAAGGCGTCCGCGACGCATTCGCCGAGCACGGTGACCTGGGTGAGTGACATGACCTGCCTTTCCGAGGGCGGACGAGCTTCCGTCGACGTTGCCGACTCGTTACGAGGTGAGGGCATTGACGTTTCGTTCTGCGGAGTTCATCATCACTTGGCAACGGGTGTCAACGTTGACATATGTCAACGTTGACTTCACGTTGCCCCTCATCGGAACAGGGAGTACCCCATGCCTCGTCATATTCGGACCACCCGTGCGCTCGCCGTCTGCGCGGCCACGGCCGCCATCGGCCTGTCGGGCTGCGCAGGCGGCGACGCCGGACCCTCCCAGGCCAAGGAGAGTTCCGGCCCGATCAAGGTCGGCCTCATCACCAAGACCGAGACCAACCCCTTCTTCGTCAAGATGAAGGAGGGGGCCGAGGCCGCCGCGAAGGCCGAGGGCGCGGAGCTGCTGACCGCCGCGGGAAAGTTCGACGGCGACAACGCCGGCCAGATCACCGCGATCGAGAACATGGTCGCCGCCGGGGTGAAGGGCATCCTCCTCACGCCGAGCGACTCCAAGGCGATCGTCCCCGCCGTGAAGAAGGCCCGCTCGGCGGGAGTGATGGTCATCGCGCTGGACAGCCCGACCGAGCCGCAGGACGCCACCGACGCACTGTTCGCCACCGACAATCTCAAGGCCGGGGAGCTCATCGGCCGGTACGCCAAGGCCGTGATGGCCGGTAAGCCCGCCAAGATCGCAACCCTGGACCTCGCGCCGGGCGTCGCGGTCGGACAGCTCCGCCACGACGGCTTCCTCAAGGGGTTCGGCATCGCCGAAGGCGACCCGTCGGTGGTCTGTTCCCAGGACACCGGTGGCGACCAGGCCAAGGGCCAGACCGCCATGGAGAACTGCCTGCAGAAGGCCCCCGGCATCAATGTCGTCTACACCATCAACGAGCCCGCCGCCCTGGGCGCGTACACCGCGCTGAAGGCCAAGGGGCGGGAGAAGGACGTGCTCATCGTCTCGGTCGACGGTGGTTGCACGGGCACCAAGGCGGTACAGAGCGGCCAGATCGCGGCCACCTCGCAGCAGTACCCGCTGAAGATGGCCGAGCAGGGGGTCAAGGCCGTCGTCTCGTACGGGAAGGGCGGCACCAGGACCTCCGGCTACACCGACACCGGCGTCACCCTGATCACCGACAAGAGCGCCGACGGCGTCGACGCCAAGGACACCGCGTTCGGCCTGCAGAACTGCTGGGGCTGACGACGATGACCACGGCGCTCACGCCCTTGAAGCCGCCGGCGACCGCCGGGCCGTCGGCGGCGCGCAGACTGCTGACCACGCCGACCGTCGGGCCACTGGCGGCCCTGCTCCTGGCCTGCGTCTTCTTCTCCTTCAACAGCGAGCAGTTCCTCAGCGGCGGGAACTTCTCACTGATCATCCAGCAGGTGATGGTGGTCGGCACGCTGGCCATCGGGCAGACGCTGGTCATCCTCACCGCCGGGATCGACCTGTCCAACGGGGCGATCATGGCGTTCGGCGGCGTCCTGATGGCCAGGCTCGCCGCGGACGGCGTCGTGCCGCCGCTGGTCGCGATCGCGCTCGGGTTGCTGGTGTGCGCCGCCTTCGGCGCGGTCAACGGACTGCTGGTCACCGCGATCCCCCTGCCGCCGTTCATCGTCACGCTGGGGATGCTCAACGTGGCCTTCGCCCTCACCCACATCTACTCACAGGACCAGACGGTGGTGAACCTGCCCGCGCCGCTGACCACGCTGGGCGAGACCTTCGCCGTCGGCGACACCCAGGTGACCTACGGCTCACTGCTGACGATCCTGTTGTTCCTGTTCTTCGCCTACCTGCTCGGACAGACCGCCTGGGGACGGCACGTCTACGCCCTCGGCAACAGCCCCGAGGTCGCCCGGCTCACCGGCATCCGCACCGCCCGCCTCACCGTCGGCGTCTACACCGTCGCCGGCCTCGTGTACGGCATCGCCGCGCTGCTGCTGGTCTCCCGGACCGGTGTCGGCGACCCCCAGGCGGGGCAGACCGACAACCTCGACAGCATCACCGCCGTGGTGCTCGGCGGCACCAGCCTGTTCGGCGGCCGGGGCCTGGTGCTCGGCACCCTGGTCGGCGCGCTGATCGTCGGTGTCTTCCGTAACGGTCTGCAGCTCATGGGCGTGCCCTCCATCTACCAGACCCTGATCACCGGCGTGCTCGTCATCCTTGCCGTCACCGTGGACCAGCTCTCCCGCAGGAGGATCTGATGACCGACACCCCGCCGGTCCCGGTCCTGCAGGCACGCGGCCTGGTCAAGCGATACGGACACGTGACCGCGCTCGACGGCGTGGACTTCGACCTGCTGCCCGGTGAGGTGCTCGCCGTCATCGGCGACAACGGCGCCGGCAAGTCAAGCCTGATCAAGGCGCTGACCGGCGCGCTCCAGCCGGACGAGGGCGAGATCCTGCTCGACGGGAGACCGGTCCGGTTCCGCGACCCCCTGGACGCGCGCCGGCACGGCATCGAGACCGTCTACCAGGACCTGGCCGTCGCGGCCTCCCTCGACATCGCCAGCAACATGTTCCTCGGCCGCGAGGTCCGCAGGCCCGGCCTGCTGGGCAAGGTGTTCCGGATGCTCGACCACAGGCGGATGCGGGAGGAGTCGGCCCGGCACATGGCCGACCTCAAGATCGGTCTCCGGTCGCTCACCCAGCCGGTGGAGACGCTCTCCGGCGGACAGCGGCAGGGGGTGGCCGTGGCCCGCGCGGTGGCCTGGGCCCGGCACGTCGTGGTCATGGACGAGCCCACCGCGGCCCTGGGGGTCAAGGAGTCAGGGCAGGTCCTCGACATGATCCGCCGAGTCCGCGACCGCGGGCTGCCGGTGATCCTGATCAGCCACAACATGCCGCACGTCTTCGAGATCGCCGACCGCGTCCACATCCAGCGGCTCGGCCGCAGGGTCGGCCTCATCAGACCGGACGACCACGACATGGCCGAGGTCGTCTCGATCATGACGGGCGCGCTGCGGCTGGAACCGGACGAGGACGACCCCGTCGCCGGCCGGAAGGCGGTCCGTGTCTCCGAGGCCTCCGAGCCCTCCTGACGGCCGCCACACCGCGGGCGCCCGAGCACCCTCTAGCCTGTCCTCGACGCACTGGTGACGACGAAGAAGAACGGTGGCCCATGTCCAAGGCACGCCGCGCGACCATGAGCGACGTGGCCCGGGAGGTCGGCGTCACCGCCAAGACCGTCTCCCGGGTGGTCAACGGCGAAGGCCCGGTGTCGGCCGAGACCCGCGCACGCGTCCTGGAGGCCATGGACAGGCTGGGGTTCCAGCCCAACCTGATGGCGCGGAACATGCGGGTCGGCGCGCGGGACTCCACGATCGGGCTGGTCATCCCGGACATGGGCAACCCGTTCTTCGGCACCGTCGCGGGAGGGATCGAGGGCGCGGTCCGGCCGCGCGGACTCACCCTGCTCGTCGGATCCTCGGAGGAGACCGCGGAAGGCGAGCGCTCGCTGATCTCCACCTTCCTGGCGCGCAGGGTCACCGCGCTGCTCGTGGTGCCCTCGGCCGACAGCGATCACCACCCCCTGCGGGCGGAACGGGCGGCGGGTCTGCCGATCGTCTTCCTGGACCGGCCCCCGAACAGGCTCACCGCGGACTGCGTGGTCAGCGCCAACCGGGAGGGGGCCCGGTCCGGCGTCGCCCACCTGATCACGCACGGCCACCGCCGGATCGCGTTCATCGGTGACCTCCCGACGCTGTACACGAGGCGGGAGCGGTTCCAGGGATACCGGGACGCCCTGGCGAAGGCGGGCATTCCCCTCGATCGTGCGCTGGTGGAGACCGGGCACGACCACGAGGCCGCGGCGGCGGCCGTCGTCCGCCTGCTCGCCCGGAAGGACCCGGTGACGGCCGTCTTCGCGGCCAACAACTTCGCCGCGACCGGGGTCGTCCTCGGACTGGCCAGGCTCGGCCGACGGGACGTGGCCCTCGTCGGGTTCGACGACCTCCCGCTCGCCGAGGTGCTCCAACCCGCCCTGACCGTGGTCGCCCAGGACTCCGCAGCGATCGGGAGAGCCGCCGCCGAACTGCTGATGGCCCGCTTGGACGGCGACCGCTCCAAGGCCCGGACGGTCGAGGTCCCGACCCGGCTGATCGTCCGCGGTTCCGGAGAAATGCCGCCCGCCGTCTGAGAAGGCATTCCGGCGGCCGACCGGTTCTGGATCGCAGCCGGTCACCAGGGCGGAGCCAGAGCGTCGCGGCCGCCCGGACCATGCCTCGTGACGTCGTGCGAATCGGTGAGAGTCGTCGCCTCGCCGTGCTCCCGTACCGGCCGGGAGATTTTGGCAGTGAACCCTTTTGTTTGGCAGGAATCACGGTGGAGCGTGGCCGGAGCCGATGGCTAGCTTGGACGGAATCGCAGAACGACACGAAAGAGGTGCTGAAGAAGCATGCGTGCGAAGATTCTTGCGGCGATCGGCGGAACCCTGGCCGCCCTGGCGCTGACCGCCGCGCCGGCGTCCGCCGGCACCACCGCGACCCCCGGCAGCACGGCCGGGGTCGGAACGCTGGCCTGCGGCTGGGACCCCCGGGGAGCCGTCGCCTATTACAACCACTGCAACACCGACTGGGTCCTCATCCGCGTCGAGCGGACCTTCGAACGGCCCGGATACGACCAGTGCGTCCGGCCGGGGGTGACCACGCTCGGCATGCTGTACGACATCAAGTACGCCTGGGCCAAGGGTCCTTGCTGAATCGGCCCCTATGGCGGCGGAGGCCGGGGAACAATGGCCGACGGCGGCTCATCCGAGGGTGTACGAGCGGTCCCTGCACCGGCTGACGGCGGCCATGCGGACGGGCCACGGGGCCGTCACCGTGCGATCCACAGCCAGGCATCGGCCGCGAAGCCCTTGTTGGCCACGTCGCAGGACGTGAACTCGAACGGGTCGAGCTCGGGGTGTCCCTCACGCACCGTGTACCTGTGGAGCAGGTCCGAGACCAGGACCGCGAGGTCGGCCCGGGGGTGCTCGCGAACGGCCCGGCGCAGTGCCTCGCTGTCGAGCATGCGGTTGACCTCGACGATGCTGGAACCGGAGTAGCCGAGCACCGCGATCCCCACGGGGCCGAGGACCACGGCCATGCGCACTCTCATGCGGTCGTCATGGCGACGGTTGTCCCGTGCCAGGTGATCGCGCCAGGCGTGCAGCAGGCGGGGCAGCGCGGTGTGCAGTTCCAGGGCCTGCGGCAGGAAGACGTTCATGCCGTCACCGGTGCCCTGCCGGTCGGTCGCGGCGACGTCGACGTCCAGCTCGTCCATCGTCCGGACGAAGATCGCCTCCAGCCGTTCCTGCAGCTCCTTCCTCTTCGGGGCGGACCGGCCGCTGTATCCGACGATGTCCACGGCGAAGCCCATCCGGACCAGCTCACGCCCGGGATCCTCGCGGTCGCGCGCTCCCGGCCGGCGTTCCCGTCCCCGGCGTCCGCTCAGGAACTCCAGGTCGGACCTGACGGCCTCGGCCTGCCGGCGGAGCAGACCGCGGGCGAGGATCGTGCTCGAAGCGCTCACGAGCTCGACGTCGGCCGTGTCGAGGATGCCGAGCCTGCGGTCGTTGTGGACGACGACGTCCCTCAGCTCACCGTGGCCGACGGTGACCGTGCCGGAGTGCCGGTACCCCGCGTCGAGGTCGGCCAGACGGGTACGCCGATCGCTCAGCACGATGACGGCCGATCCGGGCGTGGAGCCGGAAAGCCGGCAGGGAGCCAGGCGGACGAAGTTCTCGTGCTCGTCGAGCAGGCGCATCGCGACGCCGGCCAGGTTGTCCTTGTTGCCGAACGCGCGCTGCGGAAAGAGGAGCTGCTCGTCCAGCGCGCGGTTGATCAACGTACGGTCGCGCGGGATCGCGTCAGGGGGGCGATGTGTGTCCACGTTGTTCCCGTGCCGAGGAGAGGACGTTCCGGTACGACGATACGGTGATCTCGCGGGAGACGCCGGTCGTCTCCCATGACGACGAGGGGCGTGCCGTCGCGCCGTACCCCTCGCCGGTCTTCGTGAGGCGGCCGGTCAGCCGATGCGCAGCGGGAGGGTGCGCGGCCCGCGGACCTGGCCCGTCGCCCAGGTCACCGCCGCCGGGTCGTCCAGGCCGAAGACCGGGACGCGCTCCAGCCAGACCTCGAGGGCGACCCGCAGCTCCATCCGGGCCAGGTGCGAGCCCGCGCAGCGGTGGATGCCCAGGCCGAACGCGGCGTGCCGGTTGACCTCGCGGTCGATGACGACCTCGTCCGCCCGGTCGAACTGCGCCGGGTCGCGGTTGGCCGCCGGGAACGACAGCAGGACCCAGTCGTCGGCCTTCATGTCGACGCCGTGCCAGTGCATGTCCTCCTTGACCAGCCGGGCCATCGTGACCGGCGCGTAGGCCCGGAGGAACTCCTCCATGGCGGCCGGCAGCAGGGCGGGCTCGGCGACCAGGCGCTCGCGGTCGGCCGGTGTTCTGGCCAGATGCCACAGCGAGGCGCCGATCGCGCTCCACGTCGTGTCGATGCCGGCGATGAGCAGCAGCGCCATCGTGCCCGCCACGTGGAACGGCTCCAGCTTCCGGCCGTACAGCTCCGCGTTGACGAGGTAGGTCGTGAGGTCGTCCCGCGGGTTGTCGACGTGGTCGCGGATCTGCTCCAGCAGGTAGCCGAACAGCTTCTCCATCCGGGGACCGCGCTCCTCGGGCGGCAGGTTGACGCCCTCCAGCGCGTTCTCGACGAACTCGCGGAACCGCGGCCCGTCCTCGGGCGGGAAGCCCAGCATGTCGGCGATGACGCGCGTCGGGATGTGCTGGGCGTAGTCACGGGCGGCGTCGATGACGTCCTGCCCCTCCAGCGCGTCGAGGAGCGAGTGGCAGAACGCCCGTGTCGCCGGCTCCTGCCTGGAGACCACCGACTTGGTGAACATCGGCAGCAGCAGCTTGCGCGCGTCGTGGTGGAAGGGCGGGTCGGAGGAGATCGGAGGCGTGCCGCCCACCGGCGCCGCCTCGAGCGGCGGGCGGAAGTTGCTCACGATGATCGACCGGGAGGAGAAGCGCTCGGTGTCGTAGGCGATGGCCGCGACGTCCTCGTAGCGGGTCGGCAGCCACGCGCCGCCGAACCGGTCGGTGTGCGCGATCGGGCAGCGTTGCCGCAGGTCGTCCTGGATCGGGTACGGGTCGGCCGCCCACTCCGGCTCGGTGTGGGAGAAGTCGGTCGCCCAGTCGGAGACCGGCCCGGTGACGGCCTCGTTGCGCACGCCGTCGGGCCGGTTCCGCATCCTCTTCTCGAACTCCTGCTGCTGGAAGCGGTCGTCGACGGTCATGTGGCGCTCTCCTGGAGGATCTCGATCGTTCTTTCCGGGCAGTTCGCCACGGCGAGGCGCGCCGCCTGCTCCTCGTGCGGCGGCACGACGCCGTCGCCGAGGACCCGCCCGTAGCCCTCGTCGTCCTCGCCGAACAGGCCGGGGGCGAGGTCGTAGCAGCGGCCGTGTCCCTGACATCGCCCGGGGTCGATCCTTACTCTCACCGCGGGGCTCCCCTCTGTGCCGTGGTACCGGCCCCTCCGTGCCGCGGGCCTGCGGGTGCCGAGGGCCGTGCCGCGGTGCCGGCAGGGGCCGAGGGCTGCGCCGCGGTGCCGGAGGGGGCCAGGGCGGCGACGAGACGGGCGAGCAACGCGGCCCATTCCCCGTCGTCGACCCGGTGCAGGTCGGGTGTGACGAGCGCACTGCCCATCGCGAGCAGCAGGCAGAAATGCGACAGCGCGTCCGGCGACAGCGTGCCGTCCACCTCGCCGTCGTTCTGGGCGGCGCGGACGAGGCCGGTGAGCCGGTCGGCGCGCTCGCCGACGTAGTCGCGCATCGGCCGGGCGACGTCCTCGTCGCGGCGCGCCGCCACGAGGGCCTCGACGATGAGGTAGCCGTGGGCGTCGCGCCGGCGCGGAAGCCCGCGGCCGACGACGGCCAGCAGCTCCGTGATCGGCCGGTCCGGGTCGGCGGCGAACAGTCTGGCCAGCAACTGCGGCCCGTGCGCGCGCAGCGCGGCCACCAGCAACTCGGCCTTCGAGCCGAAGTGGGCGTACAGGGCGCCGTTGCTCACCCCCGCCGCCGCGGCGATGTCGGCCACCCGCGTGCCGTCGTAGCCGCGCCGGGCGAAGACCTCGGCCGCCGCTCGCAGCAGCCGCTCCCTGGTCTCGGCGGCGGTGACACCCGCGATACGCCCCATGGGGTAATTAAAAGAACGTTCATTTGATATGTCAACGGCCCTACGGGACGGCGGTGGTCGTCTGGGGCCCTTGCAGATGCCAGTACGGCACGGAGGATGTCAGCGGACCTGGCAACAGGTGTTCTTCGGCAGCTGGGCATGCCCCAAGTGCCTGGAGGCTTCGAGCGAAGGCGAGCACGGTCACACCACTGTGACGCTTGAGCTCGCATCGGTCGGAAATGTCAGTACATGATCATACTCTTGCCGACCATGACCACCACTCGCACCGTCTCGTTCGGCCTCTGGGTTCACTACGGGCAGGCATATCTCGTCGACGACACCGACGACAACAACGGCTACGCAAATTTCGCCGATGACCATCCCGATCACCCCGTCGGAATCATTCGCGTGGAGGACGGCGCCGCTCTCCTGCTCACGGGTACACACACGGGCACCCTTGGCTTCTCGGCGACCGTAGCCGACCAGGATCCGGGAGCGGACATCGACGGGTATGAGGACATTGTGGAGATCAGCTTCCGGTCCGAGGCCGGACGGTTCTCGCTATGTGAGTGGGGAGGCGAAGACGTTCACGAAATATCCGAGCTGCCCTCGGGGCCAGGGTGATATCGGTTGCGCTATCACGCCGTGAACATGGACGAGGAAGCGGAAGATCGCTATCTGCTGCAGATCTGGCCACAGCCTGAGTCCATTCCTCGGGTGGTCAAAAGCACGAGCGCGCAACTTGCCTACTGGCGCAGCGCGGGCTGACGTCCCGGCTTCAGGAGGATTCTGATCATGTCCGATGCCGACTTCACCCCCCTCCGCGTCACCTACCGGACGCCCACGCTCGGCCGTACTCAGATCCGGGACTGGGCGAGAGCGAACGGCTACCCGGTCAGTGAGCGTGGCCGGATGGCTCCAGAAATCACCGAGGCCTTCTTCGCCGCCCACCCCGAGATCTTCGAGCAGGCGAGCACGTTCGAGATGGTCCACGCCACCGCCAGGACCCCCGGCGCGTCGCCAGAAGATTACGGGTGGGAAGAAGGCAGCGGGCTCGGCGAGATCTACACGATTGTCTTCGTCCGCGGGCTCGACGAGCACGAGGTGCTCCGCCGGCTCGGTGCTGCGGACGAGGACATCCGGCTCATCGGAGACGAGGACTACTCCCAGCCGGAAGGGCCTGAGGTCATCACTGTGAGGCGAATCGGGGACTGGACCGTCGCGATCGAGGATTGCGGTTGGCGTGGCTCGCACAGGGAGGCTCTCTGTCCCCTCTCCCGCGACGGAGGGGAAGCGGTGGCGGTGATGCGGCACAACTACGCCGCCCGGCACTGTCTCTCCTATGCCGTCGACGGCGAGTACATCACCGACATCAACCCGACTTTTCCCATCCAGAGGCATGGCGCAGATCCCGATCGGCTCAACCGATACCTTCGTGAGCTGGGCCTCGATCCGGCCGCCGACGACCACATCGACAACCCCATTCCGGCGGCCTTGGCGGTCGCGAGCAGGATCACCGGCGTCATAGTCATCCCGCAACACCTTCGCCGCCCCATCCTCGGGGCGGCCATACCCGGTGCCTATTTCTGACGCGGCCAAGTCGTGGAGAGGGGTCAGGAGCAGCGGCGGTCACGCCCCCGTTGCAGAATCTGGCCGAATGTTATTCGGATTGCACTGTCACTTTGAATGACGTTCGGCAGGCTTGATTAGACGTCGGCCTAAATGACACCGCCCAGGTCGAGACCAGGACCTACTGTCATCTCCGCTGCGTCCAGACAGTTGTCTGGCGCCGTCGAGCGTGAGAGTTCGGCGCGGATCTTGAGAGTCGGCTTGAGAGCGAGGAGTCGAAGATGAGAATCGAGGACCTCGACCTCCCTGAAGCCGCACTGCTCCTGGCCGGCGAAGGACTACGCCGATGACAGACGACTGAAGGCGTCCTTATGCCCCTGCAGTGAGCACATTTGCAGGCAACAAAATCACGATCAGCGGTGTCCCTCACCCAGAAACTGCCGCGCGCCACGCAGTTCGGTCCGAAGCCGCCCTTGAGTCATGTCGCACCGCAGGCGCACGTCCATCGGACCGGCCAAGCCGGCCTCCGCGCGCAGCCCTGAAGGCACCTTGTCCACGTCGAGTCCGTCGCGTCGGGCGATGAGCAGCCCCAGCTCGTACCGGCTCACCGCATCGGCTCCGGCGACGTGGTGGGTGCCGTGATACCTGGACGCGGCGAGTTCGAGGAGAGCTGCAGCGAGATCGGCGACATGCACGGGACATCGCACATCGTCGGTGAACAGCATTCCCCTGACCCCGCCGCCGGCCAGTCGATGCACCAGCGCCTCGTGCGGAGAACCGCCGTCACCGATGATCAGGGATGTCCGAACTACCGCTGAGTTCGCCACGATGGCGTCCACTGCCGTCTCGGCGGCGGCTTTGGCGGCACCGTAGGGGGTGATCGGGTCGGGAACGCTCGTCTCGTCATAGTGAGTCATCGCTCCGGAGAAGACCGCGTCGCTGGACACGTGAACCAGGCGCCCGCCTGCCGCGAAGGTGGCGAGGGCCACGTTCGCGGCACCGGCCGCCGTGGTCGCCCAGTCCGTCTGCCGGTACGCGACATTGACCACCACCTCTGGCCGCCACGCGCCGATCAGGGCGCCGGCCTCCTCGCGGTGGCGTACATCGAGAGGCAGCCACTCGACACCCGCGATCTCTCCTGATCGGGTCAGGTAGGTCCCGGCCACCTCGTGCCCGGCCGTCAGGCACCGCCGGGCGAGCTCGCCGCCGAGAAAACCGCTGCCACCGACGATGAGGATCCGCATCGGCGGCCACCATAGTCGCTCATGTTCAACCGGCGTTCGATCCGGCACCCATGGTGCTGTATCGGTTGCAGCGCGCGGCCGGTCGATCATGATGGGCTGCGACTTCAGGCACGGGACTCGCAGAACAGCCGGTACCCACTTGGCGACTGTGGAGACATGGACAGCGGCGCCAGATGAGCGAGGCTGTATCAGCCGACCTCCATCAACTCGGCGGCAAACAGCGCGCTCGCCGCCCTGAGGATCTCGTTGGCGCGCTTGAGCTCGGCGTTCTTTTTGCGAAGATCGCGCAGCTCTGCAGGCCGGATGGTGACCAGTTGGTCGTCGTCTTGGTACGTGGCCTCATCCTCGCGAATCCACGTACGCAGTGCTTCGCGATGAACGCCCAGATGCTCTGCCAGACGGCTGATGGCCGGTTTGGGGTTCGAGTCCCGGTACAGCTGCACCGCGTGCGACCTTAGGCCATCGGGGTACTTTCTTACGGCCGGCACCCGATCGTTCCTCTTCCCTCGTGAGCCGAGCGACCTTCCGAACTGTTTCGTCAACCGATCTTGTGATCGTGTCGAATGCAGAAGCCCTGTAGGGCACGTGAGACATACCGCGCTTGCGGTGGTCAGCGGCGGGATCGTGTACAGCCTGTGCCGCATTCAGAGGGATTTTTCGCCCCCAGGGCGGGGCGGCGGTTGTGGGAAGAAACCGGTGCGGACAGGCAGAAGGGCCGTCGGGTGCTCACCCAGGCCGTGCGACTGCACAACCCCCCGTCGTCGCCCGGCAGGACGAGGTGAATCGGCGATGGGTCCGCCTGGTCCGGGTCCGTAACGCGATCACCACGGCGGCCCTGTTACCCCGGCGGCCCTGTTACCCCGGCGGCGGTGGAGACCGTCTTCGGCTTCAGTGATCAGCGGGCTGAACAAGGAGTGGCGCCGGCGTTGAAGGCCGCGATGGACGGCTTCGCCCTCGCCGCCGTCCACATGGTCTTCCGCACGATCTCCGGCGGCTAGTCGACGGCCTGTGGGCGGTCGGTGATTCCGCGTCGTTGGTCTGCTCCTGGCGCCGCCGCCCGGTGGGTCTCGTGCGGGTAGGCCTTGAGCGTGACCTCGTCGTGCAGGCGCATGCCTTTGCCGTTGAGGCCGGTCAGGGCACGGGCGAGCGACGCGGGAGCGTTGTTGATCAGCCGCGCTCCCTGGATCAGGGCCCACAGCTCCAGGCGGCTGCCGGGGATGAGCCGTTTGGCGGTGGCGACGGCGAAGGTCCGGCTGCGTCGTACGTAGTCGCCGATCTGTTGTTCGTAGGCCGTGAAGGCCCGGGTGTGGTCACCGCGTGCCTCGGCCAGTTCGCCGGCCAGGACGTAGGCGCCCACGACGGCGAGACTGGTGCCGCCACCGACCGCGGGACCGGGGCAGTAACCGGCGTCGCCCACCAGGCTCACCCTGCCGCGTGACCAGGTGTCCATCCGCAACTGGGTGATCGAGTCGAAGTAGAACGCCGAGGCGCGCTCCAACTCCTCGCCCAGCAGCCGGGGGACCTGCCAGCCCATCCCGGCGAAGTGGCGGCGCAGCAGTTCTTTTTGCCGGTCGACGTCGCGGTGGTGGTAGTCGAGCTCGGTCTCGGGGCGGAAGAGGAAGACCGCGCGGGCCTCGTCCAGGCGTGCCGCGCCGTAAACGGCCGCCATCCTGTTCACGCCCGTGATGCCCTCCATGCGGTCGCGCAGGCCCAGGTAGTTGGGGATCGACATGACGGCCAGGTAGCCCCCGATCCAGGTGGAGAAGCGCTCCTCCGGGCCGAAGACCAGGCGCCGGACGGTCGAGTGCAGCCCGTCGGCTCCGATCACCAGGTCGAATCTGCGGGCGGGTCCTCGCTCGAAGGTCACGTCGACGCCGTCCGGGTCCTCGGCCAGAGCGGTGATGGAGTCGTCGAAGAGGTACTCGGCGTCGTCGCGGGTGGCCCGGTGCAGGATCTCCGCGAGGTCGTCGCGCATGATCTCGACGTGCCGGTCGGAGATGGCGCGCGTCAGCCTCGCCATCCCCAGCTCGTAGGAGCGCTCGCCGTTCTCGGAGCGGAACGCGAGCCACTCGGTGCCGGTCGCGGCGGCCTGGACCGGCTCGATCAGGCCCATCTTCTCGACGATGTCCATGGCGGGGCGGAACAGGTCGACCGCGTGCCCGCCCGCCTTGCGCAGCGCCGGAGCCCGCTCCACCACGGTGACGGTGAAGCCGTGGCGGGTGAGCCAGTAGGCCAGGACGGGGCCGGCGACGCTGGCACCGGAGATGAGGACTCGCATACGCCTCTCGCTTACTTAACGTTAGGTAGAATTTTTACCTAACGATAGGTAAGCATGATTCTCCAGGGCGCGCAAGCTCTTACCTAACGATAGGTAAGCCCTACTCTTGGTGCATGGCCAGGCCTTCGGACACCAGGACGCGCATCCAGGAAGCCGCACGCGAACTCTTCCTGCGGCAGGGCGTGCAGAACACCAGCCTCAAGCACATCGCCGACCGACTGGGCATCACCAAAGCGGCCCTGTACTACCATTTCGATTCCCGCGAGGACCTGGTCAGAAGCATCGTCCAGCCGTTCATGGACGAGCTGGAGGCGTTCACGGCCGAGCGCGAACCGGGGGACGCGCGCGCGTTGCTGGAGGACTACTTCGACCTCATCTGGCGGCACCGTGAAGAACTCATGATGGTCCTGGGCGCACCCGCCATGCTCGCCGAACTCGACCTGGTGGAGCGGATGTGGCGCTGGCGCAAGCAGCTGACCGCGCTCCTGCTCGGTCCCGCCCCCTCGACGGCCGCGCGGATCCACGCGACTGTGGCGCTCGGCGGCATGTCCGACTGCGTCGTGGAACACGCCACCCTCCCCTTGCAGGAGGTCAGGGCCGCCGCCGTGCAGGCCGCACTGGCCGCGCTCACCTGAGACCGGCCGTCCCTCGGCCGTCATCGGCGTGAAGTCGTCGCCGGCGCGACACGACGCGATCGGACGCGATCGGACGCGACCGGACGCGGTGGCCGCGCGTCCGGGCCGCCGGTCGGCCCGGGAACCGCCACATCTCGGCGGTCACCGTCCAGGGCCGGACGGGGACGGGTTCCTGTTCGAAGCGGCACGGTGACCGAATGCCGTCCCGGCCCGTCCCGGGCCGGCCCGTCCCGGACCGGCCTGCCACCGGTCCGGGCGCGCAGGCGGCACCCGGTCCTCACCAGGCCCAGGACGGGTTGCCGGTGGCCTGCTGCGAGACGGCCCACAGGCGTTCGCGGGCCGCGGCGTCGTAGGCGAAGGCGGGCGCATCGACCGGCCGGAGGTTCTCGTCGAGATAGATGCCGCGCAGCGCGGACCGGTCCGTGGCGACGGGGACGGCGTGTTCCCGCCAGGTGCCGATGCGGGTGGCCAGGGCCGCGTACGTCTCGCCCAGGTGCTCGGCGGGGACGGCGAACCGGTTCTTGGGCGCGTACAACGCTCGCAGGATCCACGGCAGGGCGGCGACGCGGTCGGCGTCGAGCCGTACGGCGGGCACCCGGACGCAGGCGACGTCCAAGGTGCCGCCCGCCCGCAGGGCCAGCGCGTAGGCGGTCATGATCTGGGCCAGCTTGGCGTGGTAGTAGGCCCTGGTCGGGCTGTACCAGCCGGGATCGTCGAGGCGATCGAAGCGGATCGTGATGCGCGGCATGGTGACCAGTCCCTTGCTGGCGACGTTGATCACCCGAGGGCGGGGGGCGGCGGCGAGCAGCGGGCTGAGGCGCGCGGTGAGCTGGAAGGGGCCGAGATGGTTGGTCGTCCAGAACAGTTCGTGACCGGATGTGGTGAACGCGGGTGTGCGCATCGTCTGGTCGAACACCGCGGCGTTGTTGATCAGGACGTCGAGGTGGCCCACCTCGCCGGCGATCTTCTCGGCCGCCGCGTCGATGGACGCGGGATCCGACAGGTCGGTCATGACGAGGACCGCGGGATGGGCGGCGCCGGCGTTGATCGTCTCCAGGGCGGTGCGGCCCCGGTGCGGGTCGCGGCACAGGGCCAGGACCCGGTGGCCGTCTGCGGCCAGTCGCTGCGCCGCCCGCAGGCCGATACCGGAGTTGGCGCCGGTGACGGCGATGGTGAGGGGGGCGGGGAGAGCCATACGAGAATCCTAAGTGTTCGGAACGTTTCGAACAAACTAGGATGTCTTCATGGCCGATGTCGAGGAGTTCGTGGAAAGCGCCGGGCTGTACTTCGAGCGGCTGGGCCTGAGCCGCACCGCCGGCCGGGTGATGGGGTGCCTGCTCGCCGACACCGGCGACGCCGCCGACGCCCCCGGTTTGTGCGAACGGCTCGGAGTGGCCAAGAGCAGCATGAGCGTGGCCCTGCACCAGCTGGAGCGGGGCGGGCTCGTCGAGCGCTATCGTCCCCCGCGGGCGCGGCGGGATCACTACCGGCTGACCGACGACGTCTTCGGGCGCGCGTTCCGGTCGAAGATGGCCGAGTTCACCGCCTTCGCCGCACTGGCCGAGCAAGGACTCGGCGCGGTGGGAGACCACCCCGCCGCCCGGGCCCGGCTCGAGCACATGCGCGACATGTACGCCTTCATGGCCCGGGAGTTCCCCAGGCTCCTCGACCGGTGGGACGCGGAACGGGCCGGTGCCGCACCACGGCCACCTCAGGCCTGAGAGCCGCGACGTCTTTCCTGCCTGACCAGAGCCGGATCATTCGGCGTTCCCGCCGGCAGGACAGCGGCGCTCGGGGGGCAGCGGCACGTTCCCCCCGTCCTGGGTCAGGTAGCGCAGGACGATGCCGGTGGCGCACGCGTTGTGGCCGACGACACCGTGCCCGCCCGCCTCGACGGTGAGCAAGGCCGCTCGCCCGAGGAAGGCGTCATGCATGCCGAGACCGGCGATCCATGGGGTGGAGGGGTCGCGCAGGTTTTGGACCACCAGGATGTTGCGGGGGCCCTGACCGGTGATGCGCACGGGCGGTTCGGACGGAGCGGGCCAGAAGGCGCACGGCCGGATGGTGGCCGAGCGGCCGGCGTCGTCGGGGTGGCGGCGGCGGTCGGCGCGGACCGCATCGGCGTAGAAGCGGGTCCGGCGGGGCCAGGTGGCGTCGTTGCAGTGGACGGCGGTTTCGAGGGCGACCCGGTTGTCGCCGGGTGGCACGGGGGTGGGAGGCGCCTGCGTCGTGGCCGCCGGAGTATCGCCCCGGGTCGTCGAGGCCAGGTAGGCCCAGGTAGCGGCGATCTGCGGGAACCTGCGCTCTTGGGCCGCCTTCAGCGCGTCGAGGGTCAGGTGACGTAATACGTTGCCGTCGATGCGGGCGCCGGAGTGCTCGAACGGGGCGGCGTCGAGGGTGCCGACGAGGTTGCGATACCGCCGGTGCACTTCGGCGGAGGTGCGGCCGAAGCCGTAGGTGTCGTCTCTGGCGGCGACCCAGGCGGTGAGATCGGGGAGGCGCTCGGCGACGCCGCGCCCGCCGAGGCGGATGAAGCCGTACCACATGCGCCGCGGATCGACGGCGCTGTCGAGGACGACGCGAGCGGTGCGGTGGGGGAACAGGGTGGCGTAGACGGCTCCCAGGTAGGTGCCGTACGAGATGCCGTACAGGGAGATCACGCGTTCGCCGAGGGCCGCCCGGATACGGTCGAGGTCACGGGCCGCGTTGGCGGTGCTGAGGTGGCGGATGAGCGGGCCGCCGGCCCGCAGGCAGGACGCGGCGGTGCGCCGGGAATAGGCGATCATGGCGTCGATCGAGCCGTCGGGGTCCGGGTAGCGCGGTCCCGGGCCCGCGTCGGTAAGGCCGCACGTCACAGGGGTGCTCTGACCGAGCCCGCGGATGTCGAAGCCGACGAGGTCGTAGCGGTCGCGCAGGCCGGGCGCCCCGTCTCGGTACAGGTCAGCGGGCCAGTCCAGGCCGCTTTCGCCCGGCCCGCCGGCCAGGTGCACCAGGGTGCCCAGACGGCGTGCCGGGTCGGCGGCGGTGATGCGAGCCAGCCTGACAGTGATGTGCCGGCCGCGCGGACGGTCGTAGTCGAGCGGTACTCGCAGGTCGGCACACTGCTGGTGCGGGTGAGAGGGCTGGGTCGCAGGAGGGCATGGGCCCCATGTCGGCGGGGAGCGGTGCGGCCCGGTAGCGGAGGATGAGGAGGGGACGGCGGTGGTGGCGGGCGTGCCGTTGGTCAGGACGGCGAGTGCGGCCACCGCGGCGAGGCTCGTACGGATGGCGTGGTCGCGCATGGTTGATCTCTTCACTCGATGCCGTCCAGGTAGAACAGCTCTTCGACACTGGCGTGCAGGACCCGCGCCAGTTTGAGCGCCAGCACGGTGGAGGGCACGAACTTGCCCGTCTCCACGGTGTTGATCGTCTTTCGGGTGACCCCGACCAGGTCGGCGAGCTGTTCCTGGGTCAGGTCGTGCTGGGCCCGGGCCACCTTGATCCGGTTGCGCAGCGGATGACCGCCGTCGGTGCCGCGCATCACGCTTCCCGGGTGAGCCACAGCCGGGCCGCGCCGTAGCTCACCAGTGCCGCCGCGATGGTGAACTTCGCCTGAGCGCCGGAGGTCGTCGTCACGTCGAAGAAGTACGGGAGCTGGGCGGCCAGCGCCCCGCTCAAGGCGATGGTGGAGGCGTGCCGGTTGGCGCTCACGGTGCGCTCGTCCTCGACGACCGCGCCCATACGCTTCAACGTCACCTTCGCCCACACCGCCACGGCCAGGGCCGGGACGGCCAGCAGGAACGACAGCAGATAGGCGAGTTCCAGCCCGGACGGCCAGTCGCCACCCTGCTGGGCGTCGTGAACGCCTGTGGCGGTGAGGTTCACCGCGGCGGCGACTCCCCAGGTGAACAGTGCGCCGTCGAACAGTCGGCTTCGCCGGGCGCGGGCGGGATTGATCGACATCGATGGCATGACCCCTCCGTTGAAGTAACCTTTACTACTCATTAAGTACCCTAAACTACTCATCAGATGAGCCGCAAGTTCGTTCCGCTCGGCGTCCCGAAGGCGTCTTCAAGCGCAAGGTTGGACAAAGGCGCGCGGAAGGCCGACCGTCGCGCTCCGGCCGAGCGGTGACGAGACATCCGCCGATCGGGCTTGACGTTGAGCCGACGGTGCGGGACTTCCTCGAAGTCGAAGGTCGCACGGCCCCGGCGTTCCAGGCGGCCGGACTCGGCGGGAGCCGCTCCGATGGCATCGAGGTGCCTTCGGGCTTGCTCGTTCTCGTATTTCACAATATTGTGAAATTACTTTCTAGTTGTGAAGGGGCTGGCTTCATGGAGGGTTCGGTGGGCATGGCGCGTGAGGCGGATCGTGAGGAGGTGCTGGGCTGGGTCGAGCGGGTGGCGATGTTCCTGACCGCCGACGGCCTGCCGCCGGTCGCGGGGCGCGTGCTGGGGTGGCTGATGATCTGTGATCCGCCCGAGCAGTCGGCCGGGCAGATCGGCCGGGCGATCGGGGCCAGTCCCGCGGCCCTGACCACGAACATGCGGGTGCTGCAGGCCATGGGGTTCGTCAGCCGGCGCACCCGGCCCGGTGAGCGCACCGCCTACTACCGGGTGGAGGAGGGGGCCTGGGAGAAGGTCGTGCGGCGGCAGATCGCGACCCTGACCGCGTTTCGCGAGGTCGCCGGTGACGGCATGAACCTGATCGGCCCGGACGGCGCGCGGGCCGCGCGGATCCGCGAGGCGCACCACATCTTCGACTGGATGGCGAAGGTGTTCGACGACGCGCCGCCCCCCACCCCCGTCACGGAGACCTGACGTGACCGGGAACGCCGTGGTGGTCGGCGGTGGGATCGGCGGCCTGGCCGCCGCCATCGGGCTGAGGCGGATCGGCTGGACGGTGACCGTCCTGGAGCGCAGCTCCGAACTCGGGGAGATCGGCGCCGGCATGTCCCAGTCGCCCAACGCCCTGCGCGCACTGGCCGAGCTGGGTGTCGCCGATGCGGCGCGGGCCGCCGGGGTGCCGTTTCCCGGCATCTTCAACCTGCGCGTCCCCTCCGGCGGCCACATCGCCCGCGCGCTGCCCGGCACCACCGGCCCGCTGCTCGGTTTCCACCGCGCCGACCTGCACCGGGTGCTTCTGGACACGGTGCCCGCCGGGTGGGTGCGTACCGGCGCGCAGGTGAGTACCGTCCGCCAAGATGGCGACGAGGTCATCGTCGGCTGCGACACCGAGGAGCTGAGGGCCGATCTGGTGGTGGCGGCCGACGGGGTGAACAGCACGGTCCGGCGTCTGCTGTGGCCCGAGGCGCCCGGCCCGCGGTTCTGGGGGAACACCGTCTGGCGGGGCATCGCGCGCACCGACGGCGTCGAAGCCGCCATGACCCTGGGGCGCGGCCGGTACTTCCTGGTCATGCCGGTCGGAGGCGGCCGGGTCTACTGGGCGCTGGGTGCCCGCGCCGACCGGCCCGGCGTGCGCTACGACGACGAGCTCGCCGAGGTGCGCCGCCGCGTCCAGGGCTGGCACGACCCGATCCCTCACCTGCTGGAGGCGACCCCGCCCGAGGCGGTCCTGCATCACGACATCACCGACCTGGACCCCCTGAGGGACTACGCGCGGGGAAGGGTGGTCCTGCTCGGCGACGCCGCCCACGCGATGCACCCCGACATGGCCCAGGGAGCCGCCCAGGCGCTGGAGGACGCCGTCGTGCTCGCCGCCGCCCTCGCCGAGAGCAGCGACGACATCCCTGCGGCGCTGGCCCGCTACGACGAACGACGACGTCCCCGCACCCAGACCATCGTCCGGCAGGCGCGCGCCAAGGGCTTGGGGTCGACCTCCGGCAACGCCGTCGGCTACCACCTGCGGACGACCGCCCTGCGCCTGGTCCCCTCCTCGCGCTGGCCCGCCCTGGCCGCCAAGGCCCTCGCCCCGGTATGGGACTGGACGCCACCGCCGCTTCCCCGCTGAAGGATCGCGCCCGCGCCGGACCGGTGACCAGGACCGGCCCGCGGACCCTCACGCCGGTGGCGCCGAGGCCGGGCCCGGCGCGGGGCCACCCGTCGAACGGCCCTTCAGGGGGATGGGCCAACCGGGCGGCGCACGCATCGCACATACCCCTTCCTGTGTCCGGTGGGACGGGCCGGAAGGACGTGCGACCTTCACCGGCAGGCGGTGTACCGGTGCCCGGACGGGGTTGTTAGGGTGTGCGGCGGTGCGCCGGGAAGTCTGGTCGGCAGTTCTTCACCCACGTCCCGCTACCGCACCGGAGCCCCGATGAACCTGCTGCTGGCCTTCTCCGCGCTGTTGCTGCTCGCGGTCCTGGTCTCCAACCTGGCCAATCGGACGATCCTGTCGACCGCGGCACTGTTCCTGCTGGCCGGGTTCGTCCTGGGCGACGGGGTCAGCGGGCTCATCCCGCTGACCCCGGACGATCCGGTGGTGGCCACGCTGGCCGAGCTGGCGCTGTTCGCGGTGCTGTTCACCGACGGCATGCGGGTGGGCTGGACCGACCTGCGCCACGCCTGGCGGCTGCCCGGCCGCGCCCTGGGCTGGGGCCTGCCGCTCACCCTGATCATCACCGCCCTGACGGCGCACTACCTCATCGGGCTGGGCTGGATCGAGTCACTGCTCATCGGGGCGATCCTGGCGCCCACCGACCCGGTGTTCGCCGCCGCGCTGGTCGGCAACGAGCGGGTGCCCCCTCGGCTGCGCCAGCTGCTGAACGTGGAATCCGGCGTCAACGACGGCCTGGCGCTGCCGTTCGTCATGGTGTTCCTCGCCATCGCGGCCGGCTCGGCCGACCTGCACCTGGGCGAGCTGGCCCTGGAACTGGGCCTGGGCGTGCTGATCGGCGTCGCGGTGCCGTGGGCGGCCATCATGCTGGAGCGCACCCGCTGGTTCTCGGCCTCCCACCACTACGAGCCGCTCAACGCGGTGGCCATCGGCCTGCTGGTGCTGGCCCTGGGCAAGGCCACCCACGGCAACCTGTTCCTCGCCGCCTTCTCCGCCGGTATCACGGTGGCGACCTTCGGAGAGCGCCAGCGCGAATCCTTCGAGCAGTTCGGCGAACTCGTCGCCGAACTGCTCAAGCTGGCCGCGCTGCTGGTCTTCGGCGTGCTCATCTCCCCGGCCCTGCTGGCCTCGGTGGGCTGGCAGGGGTGGCTGTTCGCGATCCTGGCCCTGGTGCTGGCCCGCCCGCTGGCCATCTGGCTGTCCTTCCTGCGCTCCGGGCTCGGCACCCGGGAGGTGGCGGCCGTGATGTGGTTCGGCCCCAAGGGCTTCGCCTCGGTCGTCTACGCCCTCATCGTGCTCAACTCCGCCATCACCGCGGCCGAACAGGTGTTCACCCTGGTCGCCGTGACCATCGTGCTGTCGATCCTGCTGCACTCCTCCACCGACGTCGTGGTGGCCCGCTGGTTCGACGACGAGCGCGAGACCCCCGCCTGGCACGACACCGTCCGCCGGGTCCGCACCCGGCTGCGAGGTGGCAGGGAAACCGGGGACCCGGCATAGTCCCGCCCGGAGCCGTCCTCACCGGGTTCGGTGCCGCCGGTGCCGCCGGCCTCGATCACCGGCTCCTGCGGCGTTGAGCCGTACCGCACCCCGCCGAGGCATACGCTGCAGCGGGGCAGAGACGATCAGCTGAGCGATTCCAGGATGGTGACTGCGGCTTTCGTGCCGTCTTCAGCGCGGACGGCGTCGGCGAGCCGGTCGGCGCGCCGGGCCATGGCGTGCTCGCCGGTGGCCTGGCGGATCGCGGCGGCGAGTCCTTGGGCGGTGAGGTGGCGTTGCGGCAGTGGTGCCGGGGCCACACCCGCGGCGTGTGCGCGGGCGGCCCAGAACGGCTGGTCGGCGACGAAGGGACAGATGATCTGCGGCCGCCCCGAGGCCAGTGCCGCGCCGGTGGTGCCGCTGCCACCGTGGTGGACGATCGCGGCCATGCGGGGAAACAGCCAGTCGTGCGGGGCCTGGTCCAGCACGAACACCTCCTCGGGCAGGGCGGGCGGGCCGTCGACGGCGATGCCGCCCCAGCCCGACACCAGCACCGCGCGCATACCGGTCAGGCGAACCGCGTCCAGGACGACGCGGCCGATGCGGTGGGGGTCGGTGCCGGCCATGCTGCCGAACCCGATGTAGAGCGGCGCCGGACCATCAGCCAGGAACCTGACCAACTCCTGCGGCGGGCTCCAGGTGGGGGCGGCGGGCAGGAACCAGAACCCGGTGGTGTGGACCTGAGGCGGGTAGTCGGCGCCGGAGGGGAGCAGGTGACGGCTGAAGCCGTGCAGCACGGTGGCAGGGCCCCCATCAGGGCGGCGCAGGAAGTCGTGGCGGCCGCGTCGGCGGGGCAGGTCGAGCGTCGTGTCGGCCACCGCGCCGAAGGAGCGCAACATCAACCGAAACGGCAGGTAGGAGGCGCGATTCAGCGCCCGCGGCAACGGTAGCGGGATCATCGGGTTGGCGAAGGAGGCGTTGGGCACCCACACCGGCTGCAGCAGCGCCGCCACGGAGGGCACCCCCAGGGCCTCGGCGATGCGATGGCCCGGGATGCTGGGGCCGTGCACGACCAGGTCGGCGCCGTCTTCGGCGACGGCGACCATGTCGGTGAACACCCGCGCCATCAGCGGTTTGCCGGCCCGCATCACCTCCAGGGCGATCTTCTTGCCGGCCAGGCCGCGGTAGTTGGTCTCGATCGCCGTGCGGATGCGGGGGTCGTCCAGGAGGGTGTTGGGGCCGTCGTGCACCGGCGCGAACGGCAGGCCGTGCGGTTCGGCGAGGGCGGCCGAAGCGGCCGGGGCGGCCAGCACCGCGTGGTGACCGGCGTTTCGCAGGGCCAGGGCCAGGGCGGCGTACGGCTGGACGTCACCGCGGGTGCCGTGGGTGAGGATGAGGACCTTCATCGCGTTCCTCGTTCCGTGGCGGCGCCGTCCCAGGCGCTGAGCATGCGCTCGTCGGTGAACACGCCGTGGGTGAGCATGTCCACGGCGGTACGCGAGTAGCGCAAGGTCGCGTCGGTGTGGTGCAGGTCGGCCACGTCCAGCACCCGTGACAGGTGCTCGCCGAAGGCCAGTGGCGCCAGCAGCCAGGTCACGTACAGGGCGGCGCGGGCCCGCGCGTCGTCGGCGGGGCGCACCCATCCTTCGTCGCTGCCCTGCTGCAGCCAGGCGGCGGTGGTCTCGACGATCTCGTCGAACAGCGCGGCCGCCTGCTCGGTGCCGTCGAGGAAGGCGCGGGCCAGATAGCGCCGCACCGGCTCGGCCGCCTCCAGCATGGCGGCCAGGCCGGAGGTGTCGGCCAGGTCGACCGGGTCGTCGGGATTCCCGCGTACCAGGGAGATCACATACTGGTCGCACGCCGTGCGCAGGCCCTCCTTGGACCCGAAGTGGTGCACCACGAGGGCGGGGGAGACGCCCGCCTTGGCGGCGATGGCCCGGATGCTCACCCGGGCGACGCCCTCGGAGCCGAACAACTCCAGGGCCGCGTTCCCGATCCGGGCCCGCGCGGTGAGATCACTGCCTGAACGCATGTTCAGCATGCTAAACAAATGTTCAGCCCGAAGGGAAGGGGTCGGGAACATCTCGATGAGCGGTCATGTCGCCGATGGCGGACATGCGAGCATGACGATTCATGACGATCACGGAGCGAGAGACCACCACCGCCCACCTCGCGCAGGGGCTGGTGGAGTACCGGCTGGAGGGCGAGGGCCCCGAGACGGTCGTGATCTTCCACGGTGGTCACATGCGGGCCGGACTGGCCCTGGGGGAGGAGGTCTTCACCGCCTCGGACCATCAGGTGCTCGCCCTCTCCCGTCCCGGATACGGGCGGACCCCGCTGACCACCGCCACCACGCCCGCCGCCTTCGCCGACCTCACCGCGCACCTGTGCCATGAATTGGGCATCGAGCGGGTCGCCGCGGTGGTGGGCGTCTCGGCGGGCGGGCGCACCGCGCTCACCATGGCGGCGCGTCATCCGCACCTGGTGGAGCGGGTGATCCTGCAGAGCGCCGTCGCCTTCGTACCCTGGCCCGACCGGCGCACCCGCCTGGCCGGCCGCCTGGTGTTCAACGCCCGCGCCGAAGTCGTCACCTGGGCGGCGGTACGGCTGCTGATGCGCACGGCGCCGCAGGTCGGGTTGCGGTTGTTGCTGCGTGACCTGTCCACCCGGCCGACCGGCCAGGTCATGGCCGGCCTGAGCGAGCACGACCGGGCCGAACTCATCGCGCTGTTCACGCTCATGCGCTCAGGGGAGGGCTTCGTCAACGACATGCTGCCCGTGCCCGACTGCGCCGGGCAGGTCACCCAGCCGGTCCTGGTCATCGCCAGCCGCACCGACCGCTCGGTCCCCTTCACCCACGCCGAGTCCCTCACCGCGACCGTCCCGCGGGCCGAGCCGGCCGAGAGCCGGGCCGACGGTCACATGATCTGGTTCGCTCCCGACTACCCGGCGATCGCCGGAAGGATCAAGAATTTTCTCGGCGCGGGGTGAGCGCTCACCCGCCCCCGTCCCCGGCACGCATCGCCCCGGGGACGGGGGCTCCGGGGGTTCACATCAGATAGCGCAGCCACAGGTAGGGCGTCACCAGCGCCACCGTGACGAAGGCGACGACGAGGCCGTACCTGGTGAACTCCCAGAAGCTGATCGGGGTGCGGTTGCGGGCGGCGATGCCGATGATGACGACGTTGGCGGCGGCGCCGACGGCGGTGGCGTTGCCGCCCAGGTCGGCGCCGAAGGCCAGCGCCCACCACAGCACCTGCGCCTGGTCGCCGCCGCCGTTCGCCTGGACCAGGTCGGCGACGATCGGGCTCATCGTCGCCACGTACGGGATGTTGTCCACGATCGCCGAGATGCCGGCCGAGGCCCACAGCAGGCCGATCGCGGTCAGCCCCAGCCGGCCCTCGGTGGCGCCGACGGCGGCCTGGGAGATCTGGCCGATGACGCCGGTCTCGACCAGGCCGCCGACCATCACGAACAGCCCCATGAAGAACACCAGGGTGGGCCACTCGACCTCGGCGATGGCCTGCTCGGTGGTGACCTTGGTGGCCGCCACCAGGACCCCGGCGCCGAGGATCGCCACCACCGAGGGCTCGTAGTGCAGCACCGGGTGCAGCACGAAGGCGGCCATCACCACGGCGAGCACGACCAGGCTCTGCCACAGCAGGGTGCGGTCGGCGATGGCCTCGCGCTCGTCCAGGGCCATGATGCCGGCGGCGCGTTCGGGGTCGTAGACGAACGCCTTGCGGAACAGGATCCGGCACAGGCCGACGAACACCACCATCAAGATGACGATCATCGGTGCCATGTGCACGAGGAAGTCGTTGAAACTCAGCCCGCTCCGGCTGGCGATGATGATGTTGGGCGGGTCGCCGACCAGGGTGGCGGCCCCGCCGATGTTGGAGGCCATCGCCTCGGCGAGCAGGAACGGCACCGCCGGCAGCGCCAGGCGCTGGCACACCAGGAACGTCACCGGCGCGATCAGCAGCACCGTGGTGACGTTGTCCAGCAGCGCCGAGGCGAGCGCGGTGATGAGCACCAGCAGCACCATCAGCCGGAACGGGCGCCCTTTGGCCCGCTTGGCCGCCCAGATGGCCAGGTACTCGAAGATCCCGGTCTGCTTCAGCACCCCGACGATGACCATCATGCCCAGCAGCAGGAAGATGACGTTCCAGTCGATGCCGCTCTCGGGGGAGAAGAACGCCGCCTCCGCGTCGCTGGCGTGGACGGCCAGCATGATCCCGGCTCCGCCGAGGGCGGAGGCGACGCGGTGGATCCGCTCGGTCGCGATCAGCGCATAGGCGCCGAGGAAGACCGCCACCGACAGCCAGGCCAGAGCCGTCACGACGCGAGCACCCCGTCCATGAGCGCCTGCAGCGTCACCGCACCGAGCAGGCGGCCCTGGTCCACCACGGCCACCAGCGGGCTGTGGGTACGGGCCATCAGCGCGGCGATCTCCAGCACGGTGGCGTCCGGGTCGGTGACCGGTAACTCGCGCGGCGTGGGCGGCAGCGCCTGGCGTACGGTCTGGCCGGCCACGTCGCGCAGGAAGGCGTCGGCGTGGGCCTCGTCCACCACCCGGGCCAGTGCGGGATCGTCCTGGCAGTAGCCGGGCACCGTCAGGGCCAGCACCTGGGTGCCCGCCAGGATGCTGAGCGGCAGCCCGCCGGGGTCCACCACGATCAGGCCCGGCAGGTCCTGGTCGGCCAGCAGCCGGGCGGCGTCCAGGACGGAGGTGTCGAGGGTGACGGTGGGGAAGTCGGCGAGCAGGTCGCGAGCACGCATGAGGGCCCTTCCGGGGTCGACGGCACAACTGCCGACCAGACTTCCCGGCTCACCTTCGACGGACCCTATCAACGATCGCCGATCCGAGAGAAAGGGGGGCCGGTGTCCACCGTCGAGGCGGCCGGCCTGACCAAACCGTCTGGCCCTGACCCCTTACGCCGACCGTCGCGCCCGCACCCTGTCCATGGGCAACCTGCAGCGCCTGGCCCTGGCCAAGGCCCTCATCGGCCGGCCGACCTGCTCATCTTGGACGAGCCCGTCAACGGCCTGGATCCCGTCGGCGTCGTGGAGATCCGTACCCTGCTGGCCGGCCTGGCCCGCGAACACGGCGTCACGGTGTTCTTGTCCAGCCACCTGCTGGCCGAGGTCGCGCGCCCGGCCACCCGCGTCGGCATCATTCACCACGGCCGCCTGATCCAGGAACTCCACACCGCCGCCCTGGACGAGCGCCTGCGCCGTCACCTGACCGTGACCACCCGCGACGACACCACAGCCCGCCAGGTCCTGCACGCCCGCGGCCACGAGGCCGCTCACGACCGCGGCACGGGGCTCGTCCTCACCGGCGAACGCGCTGTGGCCCGGCCCGAAGAGGTGGCCACCGTGCTGGTCGAGGCCGGCGTGCCCCCACCAGGCTCCCCGTGCAAGAAGAGGACCTGGAGAGCTACTTCCTGCGCATGGTGGGAGCGGGCAATGCGTGAGGCGCTGTGGGCCGAGCTGCTCAAAGCACGACGCGGTCGCCTGCCCTTGTCACCACCCCGCTGTCCCCGGCCGCCAGCCTGGGACGCGGCTACCTGGCCGCTGTGGGCGCCATGTTCGCCGCACTGTTCTGCGCCCAGGTCATCGCCGCTCTCGGCTTCGGCCACCACTTCCCCTGGTCGGTTCCCGGCCTGTACGCCGGAATCGCCGGCCCCGACCAGGAGCGGCCCGGCCCGATCGGCTTCCTTCTGGTCCTCGCGGTCGGAGCCGCGGGCGTGCTCGCCACCGCGGCATGGTGGTGCAGAGCCGACCACCACCGCTGACCGCCGGCACCACCGACACGCGCGACACAACACGGCCGCCGGCTTTCGAACTCCGCTCGCTGTGCCCGGCGATACACCGACTCGCGGTGATCATGCCAACGAATGTGACACCAAGCCGGGCTTACCGTTCCGTTCCTGCCGGACCCCCTGGTCAATGACCAGTTGTGCTCCGAGGTCGGGCAGGTACGTGGAAGTGATCATGGCGTCCCTTTCGTGCTGCGGAGGGCGGGTACGAGGCGCTGCTGGCCGCCGGACTGACCGGTTGGCGGGCCCGCACCCGCGGCGCCTACCTGACCGCCACCCTCACCCGGGCCGAACTCAACCCCGCCCTGGCCTGGATCGACATCATCGGCATGGCCCAGTTGGCCGGCATCGGCTTCACCGTCTCCCCGCTGATCAGCGAACTGGCCTGCTTTGACCAGCCGGACATGCTGGAACACGCCAAGGGGGCGGTCCTGCTCGCCTCCGCCGTGGCCACGCTGTCGGCCGTCATCGTCTTGGCCCGTCACAACATCCACTACCGCGACCACCTCTTGGCACGGGCAGGACCGCGACGCGGGCGAGACGCATTCCGTCGTCGTGACGCCGGGGTGTGGTGTCGAAGATCAGATGCGGGTGGACCCGGCCCGGTTCAGGCGGGCATGGAGGGTGGCGGCGAAGTCCTCGGCGCGTTCCAGCTGGGTCCGCAGGTCGGTGATCCGGTCCTCGGCCACCTGCTCGTAGCCGCGCACGATGTCCAGCAGCCGTTCGCGCTGCCCGGGTTCGATCGGGTCGGGGTCGTCGAGCCGGTCGGTGGCCTCCAGCAGGTCGCGCATCTGGTCCAGGGTGAAGCCGAGCGGTTTCATCCGGCGGATCACCATGAGGCGGGCGACGTCGCGTTCGGTGTAGAGACGAAAACCACCCTGGGAGCGGGCGGAGGGGATGACCAGCCCGACTTCCTCGTAGTGGCGGATGGTCCGCAGGGACAGCTCGGTGCGGGTGGCGACCTCGCCGATCCGCATGTGTTCGGAGTCCACGCCCGGCGGCCCTTCTGGCTGGTCGACACGCCCCTGACACCCCAGAGCGATCCCTACTCTAACGTTAGGGTAGGGTCAGCATATGTGGAGCGCGGCCCTTGGTGTGCCGTCCGCCCACCGGTGCGGGTGTGCCCCCGGCCGTGCCCGTGGACGATGAGGTCCCGGCGAAGACCACCGACACTCAGCGGGAGAGAGCGTGCGCGTAGCCGCGATGCCAGGCGCCGCCGCCTGCCCGCCGTGATCCCTCGCCCGTGACCTCTCACCCCGGCTGAGCAGGACCGCTGCTCTTCGACGACTTCCGCCCGCCGCCGTCGCGGGCGATCCGCGGGTGGCCGCCCAGGTCTCCCGCGCCATCCTCCCTCGCTCGTCCCGTATCGACAGGGGCGTGCCCGAGCACGACAGGTTCCTTCTCCCTTGCAGACTTCCCTGCTGTCTTCGGCCGCGCGGCTGCGCGGTTTCCGCCCCTCCTGGCTGTCGCCGAAGGTCGCGCGCACCGAGGTGCTGGCCGGCCTGGTGGTGGCCCTGGCGTTGATTCCCGAGGCGATCTCGTTCTCCATCATCGCCGGGGTCGACCCCGGCATCGGGCTGTTCGCCTCCTTCACCATGGCCGTCACCATCGCCGTCGTCGGTGGCCGCCCCGCGATGATCTCCGCGGCGACCGGCGCCATCGCCCTGGTCATCGCCCCGCTGAACCGCGAGCACGGCCTGGGATACCTGGTCGCCGCGGTCATCCTCGGCGGCGTCATCCAGGTGGTGCTGGGCTCTTTGGGAGTGGCCCGGCTGATGCGGTTCGTGCCGCGCTCGGTGATGGTCGGATTCGTCAACGCCCTGGCCATCCTCATCTTCGCCGCGCAGATCCCGGAGATGCGAGACGTCCCCTGGGCCGTCTATCCGCTGGTCGCCGCGGGGCTGGCGCTGATGGTGCTCTTCCCTAAGGTCACCAAGGCGGTGCCGGCGCCGCTGGTGTCGATCGCGATCTTGACCGTCATCACGGTGGCAGCCGGGATCGCGGTGCCGACCGTGGGCGACAAGGGCGCCCTGCCGTCCTCGCTGCCGGTGCCGGGCCTGCCCGACGTGCCGTTCACCCTGGACACCCTGACGCTGATCGCCCCGTACGCGCTGGCGATGGCGCTGGTCGGGCTGATGGAGTCGCTGATGACCGCCAAGCTCGTCGACGACCTCACCGACACCCACTCCAACAAGACCCGCGAGTCGATCGGCCAGGGCATCGCCAACATCGTCACCGGCTTCTTCGGCGGGATGGGCGGCTGTGCCATGATCGGCCAGACGATGATCAACGTGAGGAACGGGGCCCGAACCCGCCTGTCGACGTTCCTGGCCGGGGTGTTCTTGATGGTGTTGTGCATCGTGTTCGGGCCGGTCGTCTCGACCATCCCGATGGCCGCGCTGGTCGCGGTGATGATCCTGGTCGCCTTCGCCACCTTCGACTGGCACTCCATCGCCCCGGCCACGCTCAAGCGGATGCCCGCCGGGGAGCTCATCGTCATGGCCGTCACCGTCGCGGCCGTGGTCGCCACCCACAACCTGGCCATCGGCGTGGTCCTGGGCTCCCTCACCGCCATGGTCATCTTCGCCCGGCGGGTCGCCCATCTGGTCAACGTCACCGCCGTCGTCGACCCCGAGGGCCACCAGGTCACCTACTCCGTCACCGGGGCGCTGTTCTTCGCCTCCAGCAACGACCTGGTCTACCAGTTCGACTACGCGGGCGACCCCGACAGGGTGATCGTCGACCTGACCGGTGCTCACATCTGGGACGCCTCCTCCGTCGCCGCCCTGGACGCCGTCACCACCAAGTACGAGGCCCGCGGCAAAACGGTGGAGATCATCGGTCTGAACACCCACAGCGCCAAGATGCACGACACCCTCAGCGGAGAACTCACCAGCCACTGAACCGGCCGTGACCACAGGTCAGGCGAACCCGCCGGTTCGGCGCGGCGCGCGAAGCTCACCGAGTGCGACGGCCAACCGTTCGCGCGGGTCGGCCTGGCGGGCATAGAGCCACGACCGCGAGATGCCGGCCTGGCGGGCGACCAGTTCGATGGCGATCTGCCTAAATGATGCGCGGTGGTAGGCGACCGGTGCGAACGCGGCGACGGCGCAGGCCACCGCCACGGCCTTCAACACCCTGCGCGGAGCGGGCCGCGACGCCCGCTACCTCACCCGCAAACTCATCTCCCACCTCAAGACCCACCGCTCCCGGGCGCGCGTATAACGAAGGGAGCTTTCCTGGTTCTCCGCTGTCGAAAACGTCCCACTACGCCCGGCGGCACACCAACCGCGATTCCCCTCTCTCGGCAGAGATGCCGGAGGAACGGTCGAAGGGGCGACCGAACCGAGTTCGGCTCGTACTGTCACCTCGAATGACGTTCGGTCGCCCTGGTTGGACAGCCATCTAATGGACAGTGCGCAGGTGGGGGCGGCACCCCACTGTCAAGTTCGATGGCCCCGGACAGCGGTCGTCCGGGCGTCCCGAAACCGGCGACGGACGGCGCAGGGAGGCGTGTCGGGGTGCGGTATCACCTTGTACGTTCGTTCACCGCTTCTTTTCGCCGCCCCTTCTCGGCGCCGCCGTACCCGGTGGCCGTCGGCTCCTCGGGAAATGGAGGCGGGTCGGGAGCGGCGGCGATCCCTCCCCGTCACGGGAGCCGGATGTTCCGGAAGCGGCGCGTACGAGAACGATGACGGCATATTCGGCACCGGCTGTTGATCACATAGAGTGCCGTTCGAAGGGTGTCGAAAGCGTCGGTCATGAATCGCTCCTCGATGTCCTTCGCCATGCACAACAGAACAATTCAAGGTTCGATCACCCAGGGGGCACAGGTGTTCCGGTGGATGACCAGGACGAACGTGTCCGTACCGCCGCCGCGGGACCGTGACGCGCAGGCGCGTGCGCGCGGGGCCCGGCTGTTCACCGAAGCCCGTGAAGAACTCAACCGAGCGGACACGAAGGCACAGGTGCTTCTCGGTGTCGCGGGGCTGGGAATCGGCGCGGTCGCCGGTGGCCTGCTCGCGGGGAACTGGTCGCCGCTGAAGTTGCACGTGGGTCTGCAATGGCTGTGGTGGGTGGGGGCGGTGTGCGCGCTCGCCGCCCTGGTCTGCCTGGCGGGCGCGGTCTACCCGCGCATCACGAAGCGCGCGCTGGGGTTCACCTACTTCGGTGACGTCAACCGGTACGGCTCCGCGGTGAAGATCGCCAACGCGCTGCGCAAACACGACGACGAGGACCTGACCGCCCTGGCCGAACAGATCCGGACGATCAGTGTGATCGTCACCAGAAAGTACCGGCTCATCCGGTGGGGTTTCTGGCTGCTTCTGGTCTCCATCGCGTCGATGGTCGGTTCGGCGGTGATCCAGCTGGCCCTCTGACGCCCTCGCGTGACCGCCGGAACGGCATACCCGGCCGTACGCGTCCCGGGTCGTCCGCCGAGCCGTCCGCACGGCTGCCGCGAGCTAGAAGTCGCGCCACTCGTCGAACCAGCCGGCGGCCTGGGAATCGGGGATTCCGGCGCGTTGTGCCAGGTCGAAGAAGGCGTCCGCGGCCTGTTCCCGCCGGAGGGTGTCGATGATCTCGTAGCGTTCTTCGATCCCGTTGAGTTTCTCCACGAGGGTCCGCAGGATCGGCCGGGCCGCGGCCACCGTGGCGGGATCGCCGGCGGACAGGCGGCCGACGGCGCGGACGGCGGACGCGTAGGCCTTGCAGGCCGCGGCACCCGCTCGTTCGTCGTCGTCGACCCAGTCACGCAGCGGGTTGTCGACATTGGCCGCCAGCCAGGCGTCGGACTTGGCGCCCCGGACGGTCACGTGCACGGGCGTTCCCCTGTAACGGGTCTTGAGAAGTCCGGCCTGGCTGCGCCGGATCCCGTCGACGCTCACGCGGCGCAGGGACGCGGCGGAAGGCGGCAGGAAGGTGGCGTCGATGCCGTAGGCGTCGGTGAGCCGCAGGGTGTGCAGCCGCGGGAAACGACCCGGGTCGAAGGTGTCGAGCAACCGGCCGTACGGCCGGCTCCACCCCAGGTGCAGGGACTCCAGGCCGGTGAGGGCTCCGAGCGTGACCGGTGACAGGTCGCCCGCCACGTGGAGGTCGAGCTCGCGAACCCCGTGCAGGCCGCTCGGGACGGTACCGGCCGCCGAGGTCATGGTCAGCTCGATCCACCGGCCGTCCTCGGCCGCCTCGACGGTCTCGGGCGGTTCACCCGTCAGACGGAGGTCCATCAGCCCGGGTGGCAGGCGCAGGTGCCGGAGCCCGGTTCCCGAGATCGTCAGTGTGGTGAGGTGCGTCGTGCTCAGATCGACGGTGCCCGGCGGATCGTTCCAGGTGAGCCGGTCGATGAGAGGGCGGGCGGTGAGAGCCTCGGTGAGACCGCGGTCGGGACCGGAGTGCCGCAGGGCGGTCAGGCAGGGCAGCGCGTCCAGGGCCGGCCAGCGAAACCGGGGGAGGTGGGGCGGAAGGTCGAGGTCCGGCACCGTGGCGTACAGGGTCCGCGGCCCGTCGCCGAGATCGACCACCACCGGGTCCTGGACGGGTTCGCCGTAGGCGGCCCTGGCGTCCGCGGGCACCTGAAGGTCCCACCGCCGCTGGTGGACGACGGACGAAGGCATGCTCTCCCAGACGCCGTAGGCGTTGGTCTCCTGCGGGACACCGGGGAGGACGGGCATCCACCCGAGCCAGACGAGATCCGGTGGCGGGGGGACGGAGAGGTCGACCCTGAGGGCCTCCGGTCTTTCCGGCCACTTCGGCCAGCCGTGGTGGGTGAGGACGAGCGGACCGGCCGAGGCGAGGTCCTCCAGCGCGGGCATCACCGCGGAGTACCAGTCGAGCGTGCACACCGTCGCCCAGCCGTCGGCGCCGATCCCGCCCACCTGGCACGCACCGTAGCCGCCCAGCGGAAGGGGCATGGCGGCGACGTCTCCGGCCTTCATCATGGTCGGGAAGGTAGCAACCGCCTATGACAAGATCTTCATCGGTCGGACCGTTCACCGCCGTCCCCGCGCTCCTCGTGGGGACGGGACCGTCGGGAAGGACGTGATGAGGTGAGGTACTTCCGGCGAGGGTGGGACGAGAACCGGGGGGACGAGTACGCGAGCTGGGGAACGTCCACCTTCCACCTCGCCCTCGATGACGAGGGATACGCCCACGTGCAGGTCGAGGTCTACGCCGACGGCACGGTGATCGCCTACGACGCGGAGCACGAGGGGGCTCGCCGGGGCTCAGGGCAGGTAGACGGGGGCGAGGTCGACGAATATGCGGTAGTCGGTGATCAGGCCGTCGTCGCGGGTGCGCCAGATGGACACGGCCACGACGCTCGCCTCCTTGCCGTCGAGCCGCCGGTAGGTCACCTCGGTCTCGGCGATGATGTCCGCCCCTACCTGCCAGTTCCTGACGATCCGGTGCCGCAGGCCGCCGATGGTGGAGAAGAACGTCCGCAGCCCGGCGGCGACGGCCTCGCGTCCCGTCGTCGGCTCGGCGTTGCCGAACACCAGCGTGGCGTCCTCGGCGAGCAGCCGTACGAACGCGTCGGGGTCGAACGAGTCGACCACCTGGAAGACGTGCCGCACCACCTCGTCGCTCATGCCGATCCTTCCTCGCCCGGCCGGGGCCACTGGTGGGGACGATACGGGGCGAAGGGCGACGCGCAACTGTCCCCGAGGTGGGTATCGTGTCGCGCCGGCGCTCACCGGAGATCTCCGGTGCGACGGTGTGCGGGCTGTTCCGCGTCCGGGCGCCTTCGCGGTGGAGCGTTCACCGTCCGCTGATCCGGTGGCGTCTCCGGCTGCACGGCGACAGGATGCCCCCATGCAGCCGGTCTTCGTCCTCGTGCACAGCCCGTCCGTCGGCCCCTCGACCTGGCATCCCGTCGCCGAACGGCTGACCGCGGCCGGACATCGGGTGCGGGTGCCGTCCCTGGTGAACGTGGGCGCCGGTGGCCCGCCGTTCTGGCCCCGGGTCGCCGGCGCCGTCCGCGACGACCTCGAACAGGTCCCGGCCGCCGTTCCGGTCGTGCTGGTGGTGCACAGCAACGCGGGGTTCTTCCTTCCCGCGATCCGTTCGGCCCTCGACCGCCCGGTGGCCGGTTCGATCTTCGTCGACGCCGCGCTGCCGGCCCGGAGCGGGGAGACCCCCGTGGCCCCGCCCGAGCTGCTGGAGTTCCTCCGCCCGAAGGCCGTGAACGGCGTGCTGCCCCGCTGGACCGACTGGTGGGACGAGGCGGACGTCGCCTCCATGTTCTCCGGTCCCAAGATGCGGCGGACGGTCGTCGAGGAACAGCCCAGGTTGCCGCTGTCCTACTACGAGCAGCGCGTCCCCGTCCCCGACGGCTGGGACGACCATCCCTGCTCGTACCTGCTGTTCGGTCCCCCGTACGACACCTTCGCCGCCGAGGCGCGCGACCGTGGCTGGCGGGTGGCGCACCTGCCCGGGGCGCACCTGCACCAGATGGTCGACCCGGCGGGCACGGCCCGGCACATCGCCGACCTCGCCGCCGGGCGCTGATCCGTTCCTGGACGGACCGGCCCGGTCCTGCGCCGCCCCGGAGGCCGTCGGTGATCGGAAGGGCTCTCCGAGGCCGCTTCGTGAACGGTCAGGAGGGCCCGGCCTCCGAGGCGGGACGCCGCCGGTCCCGGAACGGCGCATTTCCGGATAAGCACGGCGGGCCGGGGGGTGTTACCGTGGCGCTGCGGTGGATCTCTGGAGGCCGGTATGGCGGGAAGAACCACGGAGGACCTGTGGCGCGAGGCCCGCGCCGCCCTGGAGCGTAACGGCGACCGGTTCGCCGAGCTGGTGACCTCCGCGCCCGATCCCCGGGCCATGGTCACCCGGGAGTGGACGGTCGCCGACACCGCGGCCCACGTGGTCACCATCGCCTCGTACTACCCGTCCCTGCTGGGGCCCGGCGTCCCCGACCCGTTCCCGGGCCTCGCGGACCGCATCCACTCCGTCGACGTGGACACGGTCGCCGAGCTCAACCACCACGTCATGAAGGAGTTCACCGAGCGGGACCCGCGGGTGCTGGCCGGGCACCTGCGGCGCCACATCGGGGACATCCTGCGGATGAGCGAGAACGCCGATCCCGGCCGGACGGTGACCTGGCTCGGCGCCTCCCGCCTGCCCGTGGCCGGGCTGCTGGCGCACCTGGTCAACGAGCTGATGATCCACGGCCGGGACGTCGCCCGCGCCCTCGGTGCCCCCTGGCCGATGTCCCCCCGGGACGCCGCCCTCTTCTTCGACCTGTTCCTGGTGGGGCTGTCCCGCAACGGCAGCGGGTCGCTGCTGGAGCACGGGGAGCCGCCGAACCCGCGCCGCATCGCGGTGGAGTTCCGGTCCCGGTACGTCACCCCGGTGACGCTGGTGCTGCGGGACGGGAGGGTGACGGTGGAGGAGGCGGGGGCCGGGGCCGACGTACGCCTGCGTTTCGACCCGGTCGCCCTGAACCTGGTGCTGTTCGGGAGGATGAGCCGGGCCAGGGCGGCGCTGACCGGGAAGGTCGTCGTCACCGGGCGGCGTCCCTGGCTGCTGCCGGCCTTCCTGCGCAAGGTCCACCTGCCCGCCAACGCGTACCCGGCCCCGGTCGTGACGGACCGCTCCTGACCCGTGGCCCCCGGGGAACACGCCGTTCGGGGGACAGGCCGCCGCGGAGCCGCGCCTCGTGAGCAGGACGGCCGGATCGGCCTGAGACGGACGGCCGGATCGGTCAGGAATCGAGAAGCGACGGCCCCCGGCCGCGGCTAGCGTGACGTCCCGGCCGGACGTGCCGCGTGCTCGGGGCTTACCCATGGGTCGGCGTACGGGACGAACCGGCCGGCGTTCGGGACGAGCCGACGCAAAGGACCGGACGTACCGCTCGAAGCTGGTTAGATCGACCGGGGCGACGCCGACGGGGAGCGCGTGAAGGCGGCCCCGCGTAACAGAAGCTCGCGTACAGAGCTCACATGACAGGGCTCACGTAACAGAGCTCGCGTAACAGAGGGAGACACGATGAGCACGGCCCCGGGAACGGAGACGCGGTCGTCCGCGCCGCACGCCGCCGACAGCCACGACCTGATCCGCGTGCACGGCGCGCGCGTGAACAACCTCAAGGACGTCAGCATCGAGATCCCGAAGCGCCGGCTGACGGTGTTCACCGGCGTCTCCGGCTCGGGCAAGAGCTCGCTGGTGTTCAGCACGATCGCCGCCGAGTCGCAGCGGCTGATCAACGAGACCTACAGTGCCTTCGTGCAGGGCTTCATGCCGACGCTGGCGCGGCCCGAGGTGGACGTCCTCGACGGCCTGACGACCGCGATCATCGTGGACCAGCAGCGGATGGGCTCCGACCCCCGCTCCACCGTCGGTACCGCCACCGACGCCAACGCGATGCTGCGCATCCTCTTCAGCCGGCTCGGGCAGCCGCACATCGGCTCTCCCCAGGCATTCTCCTTCAACGTCCCCACGGTCCGGGCGAGCGGCGCGATCACCGTCGAGCGCGGCGCCCACAAGGCCGAGAAGGCTACCTTCACCCGTATCGGCGGCATGTGCACGCGCTGCGAGGGCCGGGGCTCGGTCACCGATCTCGACCTCGCCCAGCTCTACGACGACTCCAAGTCGCTCGCCGAGGGCGCGTTCACCATCCCCGGCTGGAAGTCGGACAGCTTCTGGACCGTACGGACCTACGCCGAGTCGGGCTTCGTCGACCCGAACAAGCCGATCCGCGACTACACCGAGAAGGAGCTGCACGACTTCCTCTACAGGGAGCCGGTCAAGGTGAAGGTCGACGGCGTCAACCTCACCTACGAGGGACTGATCCCGAAGATCCAGAAGTCGTTCCTGTCCAAGGACCGGGAGGCGATGCAGCCGCACATCCGGGCGTTCGTGGACCGCGCGGTCACCTTCACCACCTGCCCCGAGTGCGAGGGCACCCGGCTCAGCCCGGAGGCCCGCTCCTCGCGGATCAAGGGTGTCAACATCGCCGACGCCTGCGCGATGCAGATCAGCGACCTCGCCGGATGGATCGGCGGCCTCGACGAGCCGTCGGTCGCGCCGTTGCTCGCCGCGCTGCGGCACACCCTCGACTCGTTCGTGGAGATCGGGCTGGGCTACCTCTCGCTCGACCGGCCGTCGGGCACGCTGTCGGGCGGCGAGGCCCAGCGCGTCAAGATGATCCGCCACCTCGGCTCCGCGCTGACCGACGTGACCTACGTCTTCGACGAGCCGACCATCGGCCTGCACCCGCACGACATCCAGCGGATGAACGACCTGCTGCTGCGGCTGCGGGACAAGGGCAACACGGTGCTCGTCGTCGAGCACAAGCCCGAGGCGATCGTGATCGCCGACCACGTCGTCGACATCGGCCCCGGTGCCGGTACGGCGGGCGGCACCATCTGCTTCGAGGGCACCGTCGAGGGTCTGCGGGCCAGCGGCACCGTCACCGGCCGCCACCTCGACGACCGGGCCGCCCTCAAGGAGACGGTGCGGACCCCCAAGGGCGCGCTGGAGATCCGCGGCGCCGACCGCCACAACCTGCGGAACGTCGACGTCGACATCCCGCTCGGCGTCCTGTGCGTCGTCACCGGTGTCGCGGGTTCGGGCAAGAGCTCGCTGATCCACGGGTCGATCCCGGCCGGGGCCGGTGTGGTGTCCGTCGACCAGTCGCCGATCCGCGGCTCGCGGCGCAGCAACCCGGCGACGTACACCGGGCTGCTGGATCCGATCCGCAAGGCGTTCGCGAAGGCGAACGGCGTGAAGCCGGCGCTGTTCAGCGCCAACTCCGAGGGTGCCTGCCCCACCTGCAACGGGGCGGGCGTGATCTACATGGACCTGGGGATGATGGCCGGTGTCTCCACCACCTGCGAGGAGTGCGAGGGGAAGCGGTTCCACGCCTCGGTGCTGGAGCACCGTCTCGGCGGCCGTGACATCAGCGAGGTGCTCGCGATGTCGGTGACCGAGGCCCGGGAGTTCTTCGGCGCCGGTGAGGCGCGCACCCCGGCCGCGCACGCCGTCCTCGGCCGGCTCGCCGACGTCGGGCTCGGCTACCTCAGCCTCGGCCAGCCGCTCACCACGCTGTCCGGCGGCGAGCGGCAGCGGCTCAAGCTGGCCACCCACATGGCCGACAAGGGCGGCGTCTACGTCCTCGACGAGCCGACCACCGGCCTGCACCTCGCCGACGTCGAGCAGCTGCTCGGCCTGCTCGACCGGCTGGTCGAGTCCGGTACGTCGGTCATCGTCATCGAGCACCACCAGGCGGTCATGGCGCACGCGGACTGGATCATCGACCTCGGCCCCGGCGCCGGTCACGACGGCGGCCTGGTCGTCTTCGAGGGCACCCCCGCCGACCTCGTCGCCGCCCGCTCGACCCTCACCGGCGAGCACCTGGCGGCCTACGTCGGAGCCTGACCGGGCCCCCGCGGGTGCCGCGCGGGCCCGGCCGAGGTCCCCGGCCGGGCCCGCCGCGCCTGACCGGGGCCGTGGCGGGTGTCGTGCGCCGCCCGCCCGGCGTCCTCAGGGACCTCAGGGACCTCAGGGACCTCAGGGGCCTTGCGGGCCGGGGTCCTGCGGGAACGGGCCTCGCCGATCTCCGCCTCGTGCCGGACCGCCCAGTCGGCCAGCGCCGAGAGCGGTTCGAGCAGCGTCCGCCCGAGCGGGGTCAGGCCGTACTCGACGGCGGGCGGCACGGTGGGACGCACCTCGCGCCAGACCAGCCCGTCGGTCTCCAGGCCGCGCAGCGTGCGGGTCAGCATGCGCTGGCTGATCCCCTCGACGGCGCGGTGCAGCTCGTTGTACCGGTGCGGGCGGCCCCCGAGCAGGATCACCAGCAGCATGCTCCACTTGTCGCCCACCCGCCGGAACACGTCGCTCACGGGACACGCCGCGAACTCGTCGGCCGGAACCGGCCGGGGGAGCTCGTGCGCCAGCACCGAGGGCACATCGGTGTGCGTACCGGACATGAAACTGCCTTCTTTCCGCCTCGGACGTGACGGACCCACGATGGGTCCAGCCGATTCCGAGCCTACGGAGGACACGTGCCGACCCGGCCCCCGAAAACTGTGATCATCAGCGGCGGTACCGGCGGCATGGGCCGCGCGACCGCTCTCGAACGGCTCTCCAGGGGCGACCACGTCACCGTGATCGGCAGTGACGAGGCCAGGGGACGCGCCCTGCTGGAGCGGGCCGCGAACCCCCGCCTGCGGTTCGTACGGGCGGACCTGTCGTCGATCGCCGAGGTGACGCGGGTCGTCGCCGACATCTCCGGGCGGCACGAGAGCATCGACGCGCTGGCGTTGTTCGCCAACCGGCCGAGCCCTGCGCGCAGGCGGACCGCCGACGGGCTGGAGTACACCTTCGCGCTGTACTACCTGAGCCGCTACCTGCTCGGCCACCGGCTGGCCCCGCTGCTCGACGCCGCCCCGAACCCCGTGATCGTCAACGTCGCCGGGGTCGGGAACACCGCGGGCCGGATCTTCTGGGAGGACCCGCAGCTCACCCGCGGCTACGGGCAGGTGCGCGCCCAGCTCCAGGCGGGCCGGGCCAACGACCTGCTCGGCGTCGCGTTCGCCGAACGGGCCGGGAGCAGGGCGCGCTACGTCCTCTACCACCCCGGCTTCACCCGCAGCGGGGCCGACGCGCATCCGAATCCGCTGGTACGCGGCTCGATCAAGCTGCTCGCCGGGCTCTTCGCCCGTCCGGTGGCCGACGCGGTCCGGCCGATCGTCGGGTGGATCGACGAGCCGCCGGCCGATGCGCTCTCCGCGGTCGACAGGGGCCGGCCGGTCGACAGGTCCCTGAGAACGCTCGATCCCGGCGACGCCGCCCGCCTGGCGGCCTACACCGAGGACCTCCTGCGCGGCCGCTGAACGCGTCGCGGCGGGAGTCAGCCGGTGGACGGCCGGGACCGGGACGCCCGTCCGCCGGCCAGCAGCAACGCCCCGACGGCGCCCAGCGTCCCGGCGGCGATGACCGGCACCAGGGCCTGGAAGCCGAGCCCACCGGCCACCAGGCCGAACATCGGGGGGCCGAGCAGCGATCCGACGCTGCCCGCCTGGGCGACCACGCCGTTGCCGACGTCGGCGTCGGCGAGGTTCTTCAGCACCAGGGGGAGGGCGGCGAAGACGAGGGCCGCCAGGAACCCGTTCGCGACGGAGATCACCCCCGCCCCGGCCAGCGCGGCGGCCTGCGAACCGCTGCCGCCGTACACGAGCCAGGCCGCCGGTACGACGAGGAGCCCGGCCAGCGCCAGCAGGCCGACCGGCGCGCCCCGGCGGAGCAGCACCCCCACGGCCAGCCCGCCGAGCACCCCGAGCAGCGAGATCGCCGAGGTCACGGCGCCCGCGGCGGCGGCCGAGCGGCCGTACTCCTCGATGAGGAGCGTGGGCAGGAGCACGATCACCGGGATGGTCACCAGGACGTTCAGGCAGAAGGAGACGGCGAGCACGGCCGGCCAGGCCAGCGCCCCCGCCCGGGGGACGGACCCGGCCGCCGCCTGCCGGCCCGGCCCGCGCGGCAGCCGCGCCCACGCGGCCAGCGCCATAGCGAGCGTCAGGCCGGCGATCAGCCCGATCCAGCCCCGCCAGCCCAGCGCGGAACCGGCCGCCCCGCCGGCCAGCGTGCTCGCCCCGATGCCCACCGGGACGAACGTGGCCCACAGCGACATGGCCGCTCCACGGTCCCTCTCCCTGGCCAGATGGATGATCAGCGCCGGGCACGAGATCGTGACCAACACGTACCCGACGCCCTCGACGCCCCGGGCGGCCAGCAGCCAGGGGAAGTCGCCCGCCAGGACGCTCGCCGCGCTCGCTGCCGCGATCAGGACCAGGCCGGTGACCAGTGACCTCTCCGTGCCGAACCGGCGGATCAGGTACCCGGCGGGCAGGCCCGCGACGGCCCCCACCCCGACGACCGCCGAGATCACCCAGCCCAGCTGCGACAGCGACAGCGACAGCCGGTCCGCGACCTCCGGCCCGACCGAGGCGAACTTGCCCAGGCCCATCGCCGCGACGACCCCGCCGAGGTAGACGACGGCGATCGTCCCCCACGGCGAGGGCCGCCGCAGTTCCTCGTCCGGCTCCGAGGTGCCTGGCATCGGCCGGCGGTCCATGAAACTCTCCTTCGCGCGATGTCGCGACGGCCGGGCGGACCGGCCGGGCGGGGGTCTCCGAGGGCGGCCCGCGTCCCGGGTGGCCGCGGGGGTCTCCGAGGGCGGCCGGTGTCCCGGGTGGCCGCCCGGCCTCCACCCAATCAGGCGCGGGCGCGTCGTTCCGGGGACTTTCCCAGATTCGATCACTCTCGTCCCGGTGGCGGTGTCCGCCCGGGTTCGCCCGCCGGAGGCGTCATGCCCGCGGCGTGTTCGAGGCGAGGATGCCGATGTCCGATTCGGTGACGTCGACGGCCCCCGCCGACAGCAGGACGTCGATCGTCTCCGGGACGTCTTTTCTCGGCAGCACCCCCTGCAGGACGACCACGTCCTCGTCCGACAGGCCCGACCCGGCGCGCCATGACCGTCCGGGCATGGCGAGGGCCACCCCCGGCAGGTCCTCGGCGCGCGCGCGTACCGTCAGCAGGACGTGGGCGGGGCCGACCCAGGCGGCCCGCAGCAGCCGGGCGACGTTCCGGATCACGGCGCGCTTGTCCTTCTCCGCGTAGGCCGCCGGGTTGGCGATCAGCTGCGCGCCGCAGGTCCGGATGGTCTCGATGATCCGCAGGTCGTTCTGCCGGAGCGAACGGCCGGTCTCCACCACGTCCACCATCGCGTCGGCCAGTTCCGGGATCTTGGCCTCGGTCGCGCCGTAGGAGACGATCACCTCGGCCCCGACCCCGGCGTCCCGGAGGAAGCGGCGGCCGATGTTGGGGTACTCGGTGGCCACGCGGACGCCGTCGCCGAGGTCCGCCACCCCGGTGGCGGGGTGGCCGGACGGCACCGCGAGCACCAGCCGCCAGGGCCTCTCGGAGTGCCGGGAGTAGTCGAAGGACTCCACCACCTCGACCACGGCGCCGGTCTCCTCCACCCAGTCGGCCCCGGTCAGCCCCAGGTCGAACGACCCGCTCCCGACCACCGACGGGATCTCGCGCGGCTTGTAGAACGCCACCCGCGTCATCCCGGCGTAGTCGATCGTGCCGCGGTAGGAGCGCTCCGAGGAGCGCCGCACGTCGAGCCCGGCGGCCGCGAAGAGCTCCAGGGCCCGCCGCTCCAGCGACCCCTTCGGCAGTGCGAGGGAGATCATGACTGCTCCTTCACGGTTCCCCTGTGGCCGGTCACACGTGCAGCAACCGGTCGATCCCGATGACGGGCGGCTCGGGCAGGCCGGCGGGGCGTATCTCGATCTCCCCCACCACGAGGTCCTTGGGCCAGGAGTCGACGATGGCGCCCACGCAGCGGGCGACCGAGCGGGTGCTCATCTTGTGCGGCGACCCGTCGCCGTCCAGGTTGGCGATGGCGCCCGGGGACACCAGGCAGGCGCGGACCCCGTTGCGCCGCTCCTCCAGCAGGAGCGTCTCGACCAGCGCCTTCAGCCCGGCCTTGGTGGCGCTGTAGGCGGCGCCGCCCTCGAAGAAGCGGGTGGCGGCGTGGCTGCCCATCGCGACGAACAGGCCCCGGCTCGCCCGCAGCGCGGGCAGGACGGCCTTGAGCAGGTGGAAGCCCGCGCTGAGGTTGACCGCGACCAGCCGGTCCCAGTCGGCCTCGTCCAGGTCGGCTATGGGGTCGAGCACCCGGTCGACCGCGTTGGACACGCACACGTCGAGACGTCCCGCCTCCTGGAGCACCCGGCCGACCGCGCTCCTGATCTGCGCGGGGTCGGCCAGGTCGCACCGGTGCTCGCCGGACCCGTCCCGTCCCGCCGGTGAGCGGTTCAGGGAGAAGACGCGGTAGCCGCGGTCGCGCAGGTCCTCGGCGATGGCCAGCCCGCTGCCGCGGTTGGTGCCGGTGACCAGGGCGACCCGGGCCTCAGGAGATGACATCGAGGATGCGACTCCACTGGTTCACGATCTCGTCCCCGCCGACGCCCTTGCGGAACAGGTCCTTGTCCAGGGGGGAGCCGTCCTCGTGCCGCAGCCGCATGCAGTCCTGGGAGATCTCGGAGATGACGGTCAGCTCGCCGTCCTCGGTCTGCCCGAATATCAGGCAGAAGTCCCACACCTCGACCGGGTGCAGCCAGGACCGCAGCACGTCGTTGACGGCGAGGGAGCGTTCGCGCATCTCCTCGACCGGCAGCCCCAGGGCCCTGAGGTAGTCCTCGCCGATCGGCTGGTCCTCGGGATCGACCCGGTAGTCGAACTTCACGACCGGCCGCGGCAGCGGGGCGCCGTCCTCGAACAGGCCCGGGTACTTGCGGGTGGTCGACCCGGTGGCCCTGTTCTTCACGATGACCTCGAAGGGCGGGGCCGGACAGTAGTCGGCGAGGTAGTGGTCGGCGGAGACCCGCTCCCTGAAGGCGCACGGCACGCCCGCGGCCACGAGACGGGCCGCGGCCTTCTCGTAGAAATCGAGGCGGAGCGGGCCGGTGCGCTCCACCATTTCGTCACGCTGGTACGTGAAACTACGCAGGCTGGGGATTATCTGCACGAGGCAGCGCCCACCGGGAAGAAGCCATAGGCGCTTGCTTCGCCCGACGATATCCGGCTCGGTCGTCCTGGCCACGTCGAGGACCGGAATTCCCTCTCTCGACCCGTAATCCACATCGCCTCCATATCGGCGTTCGCAGTTCGTGTCGGCCGGCCCGTCTTTAATGGCCTCACACACCTTGATATGCGTTGTGCGGGACTGTCAAGATGCCGAAAAGCCGAGAATTAAGGATGGTTGACGCCCTTACGACGTGACTGTACGGTCCTTGAGATTAAGTACGGGATCGGATAGCGCACCACCGGGAGGATCCTTGTCCCAAAACGAGCGGATAGCCCACTCGAAGATCACGCGTAAGTTCAAGTCCGAGGGGCGCCAGCTCTTGTTCTCCCAGGGTAGGGGGGGTGAGGTGCGGGACGCGAACGGCATGACGTACATCGACTTCGTCATGGGTTACGGACCAGTGATAATCGGCCACGCCGATGACCTTTTCAACGAGATCGTGCGCGGTCACCTGGACAACGGCGTCATGATGCCGGGATATACGACCTTCCACCAGGAGTATCTGGAACGGCTTCTCGGAAATCGGCCTGAAGATCGCGGAGCGTTCTTCAAGACCGCCTCCGAGGCCGTCACCGCGGCCTTCCGGCTGGCCGCGATGCAGACGGGCCGGCTCGGCATCGTGCGGAGCGGTTACGTCGGCTGGCACGACGCGCAGATCGCCAATTCCTTGAAATGGCACGAGCCCCTTCACTCGCCACTCAGGGAAAGGCTCAAGTACACCGACGCCATGCGGGGCATCGGCGACTCTGAACCCGCGGTGAACTGGGTCGACCTGCGCCTGGAAACGCTTTCCGAACTGCTGGAGCGGTACCGGGACCGTTTAGGGTGTTTCGTGTTCGACGCCTATCTCGCGTCGTTCACCACGCCCGAGGTGCTGCGGCGGGCCGTCGCGATGTGCCGCGAGGCCGGCATGCTCACGGTCTTCGACGAGACCAAGACCGGGGGACGGATCTCGCCGCTCGGCTACGACCACGACAACGCCATCGGCTCCGACCTGGTCGTGATCGGCAAGGCGCTGGCCAACGGGGCACCGCTGAGCATCCTGGTCGGCAGTGCCGAGCTGCTCGCCCACGCCGAGCGGGCCCGGCTCAGCGGCACCTTCTCCAAGGAGATGATCGCCGTGTACGCCGCGCTGGCCACCCGCGACATCCTGGAGAAGCCCGTCGGGGAGTCCCCGGACGGCTGGGCCGAGGTCGGCAGGATCGGCACGCAGGTGGCGTCCGTCCTGTCCGCGGCCGCCACGGAGGCCGGGGTGGGCTCCCTGGTCGGTGCCCGCCCGGTGCTGGGCGGCGGGATGTTCGAACTGGTCTACCACGACGACGGGCTGCTCGGTGACAAGGACCGGCGCGAGGCGCTGCTCGGCGCCCTCACCGGCGCCGGCATCCTGCTGCTCGAGGGACACCCCTCCTTCGTGAGCCTCGCGCACCGCGACATCGACTGGAGCGACCTGCACGACCGGGCGCGCCAGGCCTTCGAGCAGTGGAGCACCTCCACCGGAGCCGGCCGTGGCTGAGCCGGTCGTACGCCTCGCCCTGATCGGCTGCGGCAGGCAGATGCAGCAGAACCTCTTCCCCTTCCTGCAGCGCATCCGCGGTCACCGCGTCGTCGCCTGCGTCGACCCCGACCTGTCCATGGCCGAGGAGATGCAGGCCCTGACCGGCGCGCCGGTCCTGGCCGACTCCGTCGACGGGCTCGACGCCGGGACCGTGGACGCGGCGCTGCTGGCCGTCCCGCCCGAGCCGTCCTACCGGCTCACCCGGCACCTGGTGGAGGCGGGAGTCGACTGCTTCGTGGAGAAGCCGGCCGGGCCGTCCACCCCCGCGCTCCAGGACCTGGACCAGGTGGTACGCCTCACCGGCCGCCACGTCCAGGTGGGCTTCAACTTCCGCTACACCGAGACTCTCCAGCGGCTGCACGAGCTGAGCGCGGGCGCCCGCAAGACCCCCTGCTCGGTGACCATCGACTTCTACAGCCGCCACCCGTCGGCACCGCAGTGGGGGGTGGACACGACCCTGGAGGCGTGGATCCGCCACAACGGGGTGCACGCGCTGGACCTGGCCCGCTGGTTCACGCCCTCACCGGTCGTCCAGGTGATCGCGCACGCCATCCTCGACGGCACCGACCGCTTCCAGGTCAACCTCGTGCTGCGTCACCACGACGGCTCCCTGACGACGTTGCGGATGGGCAACCACGTCAAGCGCTTCATCGTGGGCGTCGCCGTGCAGGGCATGGACGGCAGCCGCTACAGCGCACCGTCCCTGGAGCGGGTGACCCTGGAGCTGTCCGACGGCGTGCCGTTCGGCCAGGAGTTGCACAGCATGCGCAACCTCGACCACGGCTGGGGGCGCAGCGGCTTCGGGCCCGAGCTGGAGGCCTTCGTCACCGCGTGCCGCGCCAGGGTGGCCGGGAGCCCCGCCGACGGCTCGGCCGCCGCGCAGGACGTGCCGTCGGTCGCCGACGCGCTCGCCGCGTCGGTGCTGTGCGACCGGACGATGGACGAGCTGTACGCCACCGGCGGGAACGGCGTCGGAGTCCTCGCGGACCCGCTCCGGGTCGGCTAGGTGACCACGACAACCACCGCGACCGGCGGGGGAACCGATGGCTGAGGGGACGCGACCGGAGGGAGAACCCGCCCTCGGCGGGCCGGCCGCGTCCTCGGGCGTGCGGGGGTGGATCTTCGGCCACCTGGGACGGCACCGGACGCTGCTGGCGGTGTTCGCCGTCACGGCGGTGGCGGCGAACCTCTGCTCCACCCTCGTCCCCGTCCAGATCGGCGCGGCGTTCGCCGCGGCCACCGGCCCCGACCCCGACCTCGGCGTGGTCGGGGCCGCGGCGGTCGCGATCGGCCTGCTCGCGGCCGGCCGGTTCGCCGCCGACCTGCTGTTCAACGGGTCGATGGAGATCATCGCCCAGCGGGTCAAGCGGGACGCGCGCGACGAGCTGTACCGCGGCCTGCTCGCCAAACGTCTGTCCTTCCACGACCAGCAGCGCATCGGCGACATCCTGGCCCGCGCCATCAACGACGCCAGGCTCGTCGACTACATGCTCAGCCCCGGCGTCTCCACCGCCTTCAACGGCCTGCTGGCCCTGCTGGTCCCGATCCTGTTCATCGCCTCGCTGCACCCCTGGCTGCTGCTGGCCCCCGGCGTGATGATCGTGGTGTTCGGGTACGCGCTGCACCGCCACGTACGGCGGCTGCACCCGCTGACCCTGCGCGCCCGGGAGACCTTCGCCGACCTCAACGAGCGTTTCTCCACCACCCTCGGCGGCATCGCCACGGTCAAGGCCTTCACCCAGGAGGACCACGAGCGGCGCGCGTTCACCCGGGCCGCCGCCGCCTACCGGGACGCCTTCGTCAGGCGGGGCAGGGCGCAGGCCGTCTACCTGCCCGCGCTCAGCTTCGCGCTCGCGATGGCGATCGGCGCCCTGCACTCCCTGCACCTGTACGCCCAGGGCGGGCTGACCCTCGCCCAGGTCGTGACCTACCTGGGCTGGCTGGTGCTGTTCGCCCAGCCGGTCACCATGTCCGAGCAGGCCGTGCCGATCATCCAGGAGGGCTTCGTCGCCGCCTCCCGGATGCGGCAGATCACCGAGGGCGACCCGGGCGAGCGGGAGGACACCGCGGGGACGACCGCGACGCTGCGGGGTGCCGTCACCTTCGAGGGCGTCCACCTGCGCCACGACGGGAGGGACATCCTGCGCGACGTCTCCTTCCACGTGCCCGCGGGCCGCACCCTGGCCGTCGTCGGGCCCACCGGCAGCGGCAAGAGCATGCTCGTCAAACTGGTCAACCGGATGTACGACGCCACCGAGGGCCGGGTGCTCATCGACGGCCGGGACGTGCGCGAGTGGGAACCGGGCGCGCTCCGCCGCCAGATCGGCCAGGTGGACCAGGAGACCTTCCTGTTCTCCAAGAGCGTGCTGGACAACATCGCGTTCGGCTCGCCGGACGGGGCCGACGACGAGGACGTCGTGCGCGCCGCCAAGCAGGCGTGCGCCGACGAGTTCGTCCGGGCGATGGAGCACGGCTACGACACGGTCCTCAACGAGGGGGGGACCACGCTGTCCGGCGGGCAACGGCAGCGGCTGGCCATCGCCAGGGCGCTGCTCACCGACCCCCGCATCCTCACCCTCGACGACGCGACCAGCGCGGTCGACGCGCGGACCGAGACGGCCATCACCGAGGCGATCGAACGCGCGGCCACCGGCCGTACCACGATCCTGGTCTCGCACCGCCCCGGCCAGATCCGGCGCGCCGACCTGATCCTGCTACTGGACGCCGGGCGGGTCGTCGACCAGGGAACGCACGAAGAGCTGATCGCGCGCTGCGCGCTGTACCAGGAGATCTACAGTGAATGACGTCCGGGCCGCATCGGCCCCACCGGCGCCGGCGGATCGGCGGCCGCGGTGAGCGACCTGTTCGCGGGCCTGCACGCCGACGACTACGACCGCGTCTACGGCAACCGCCGCCTGCTCGGCCGCATCCTGCACTACCTGCGGGAACGGCGCGGCGCCATGCTCGGCTCGGCCGCCCTCGTGGTGGGGGCGGCCCTGCTGACCGCGGCCGTGCCGATCGTCATCTCCCAGGTGATCGACCAGGTCGCGGCCGGGGCCGGGCTGGGACTGCGGCTGAGCCTGTTCGTGGTCGCGGCCGCGGTGGTGGCCTGGGCGATGAACTGGGCGCGCCAGGCCATCACCGCCCGCCTGGTCGGCGACGTGGTGTACCGGCTGCAGTGCGACGCCGCCGACGCCGCGCTCGCCAAGGACATCGCGTTCCACGACCGGAACTCGGTCGGGAAGGTGCTCAGCCGGGTCACCGGCGACACCGAGGGCTTCAGCTCGGTCATGACCCTCACCCTGAACCTGCTCAGCCAGCTGTTCCTGGTACTGCTGCTCGGCGGCGTGGTGTTCTGGATCGACGTCGACCTCGGCCTGATCATCCTCGCGGCGCTGCCGCTGCTGCTCGGCACCGCGCTGGCCTTCCGCAGGATCGCCAGGACCGCCGCGGCCGCCACCCGGCGGGTGATGGCCAGGGTCAACGCCAACGTGCACGAGTCGATGCTGGGCATCTCGGTCGCCAAGGGCTTCGGCCGGGAGCGGACGGTGTACCGCGACTTCGACGAGGTCAACCGGCTGTCGTACGCGGTCTACGTCAGGCAGGGCCTCATCTACACGCTCATCCTGCCGGTCCTGACGCTGCTGGCCGGGCTGGCGACGGCCGTCGTGCTCTACCAGGGCGGGCGTTTCGCGGTGCTCGGCAGGCTCTCGCCGGGCGAGTGGTACTTCGCCCTGCAGGCGCTCGGCATGCTCTGGCAGCCGGTCACCCAGGCGGCGTCCTTCTGGAGCCTGTTCCAGCAGGGCCTCGCCGCGGCCGAACGGGTGTTCGCGCTGATCGACAGCGAGCACGCCGTCGTCCAGCACGGGAACGAGCCGGTGACTGAGCTGCGGGGCGACATCGAGGCGCGCGGCCTGACGTTCGCGTACGGGCCCGGATCGGTCGTGTTCCGCGGCCTGGACCTGCGGATCGCCGCGCGGCAGACCGTGGCCGTCGTCGGGAACACCGGCGGCGGCAAGTCCACCCTGGCCAAGGTGATCGCCCGCGCCTACGACTTCCAGGAGGGCGAACTGCTCGTCGACGGCCATGACATCCGCTCGCTCGACCTGCGCTCCTACCGGCGGCGCGTCGGCGTCGTCCCGCAGCACCCGTTCATCTTCGCGGGGACGCTCGCCGAGAACATCGCCTACGGCAGGCCGGACGCCGACCACGCCGACGTCGAACGCGCCGTCGACAGGATCGGGCGCCGGGTGTGGTCGCGCAGCATGCCGATGTCCCTGCACGACCACCTGGCCGCGGGAGGCCAGGGCGTCTCGGTCGGGCAGCGGCAGCTCATCGCGCTGGCCCGGATGTTCCTGCGGGAGCCGGACATCGTCATCCTGGACGAGCCGACGGCCAGCGTCGACCCGCTGACCGAGAGGGGCATCCAGAACGCGCTGTCCCGGCTGTTCACCGACCGGACCGTGCTGGTGATCGCCCACCGGCTCGCCACGATCCGGCGGGCCGACCGCATCCTGGTCATGCGGGAGGGCACGATCGTCGAGGACGGCGGCTTCGACGAGCTGCTGAGCCGCGACGGCCCGTTCTCCGAGCTGTACGCGACCTACTACGCCCACCAGAGGCCGGCATGAGCGCGCGGAACGGCGGCTGTGCCCCGCACCCGCCGGAGTTCGAGCGGATCCACCGCGAGGCCGCCGGCGCGGGCGTGCGGTGCGTGGTGGGCGCGGTCCTGGTCAACCCGCGCGGCGAGGTGTTCCTGCAGCGCCGGGCCCCCCACGTACGGCTCTTCCCCGGCTGCTGGGACATCGTCGGGGGGCACGTCGAGGAGGGCGAGACGCTGTGCGCGGCACTGGCCAGGGAGATCGAGGAGGAGACGGGATGGCGGCTGGTCCGGGTGGACGGCATGGTGGACGTCTTCGACTGGGACGGCGGCGACGGCGAGCGCAGGCGTGAGATCGACGTGCTCGCCACGGTCGAGGGCGACCTGACCCGGCCCACGATCGAGCGGGAGAAGTTCGTCGAGGCGCGCTGGCTGGACGAGACCGCGCTGCGCGTCCTGGCGGCGTCCTCCACCGACTCCGGCATGATCGACCTCGCCCTGCGCGCCCTGGCCGGACGGCCGGCCGGCGACCCGGCGCCCCCCTCGTGATCCCGGCCCGGGGGCCTGCCCCGCCGCCCGTGCGCGCCTTCCATGGGCGGCCGGTACGGCGTTCCCCGGACGCCGTACCGGCCGCCCCCGTCGAGGCCGGGTCAGACCAGGCCGCAGTGGCGGCACCGGCCCCGCCTGCGCAGGTGGTAGGCCAGCGTCGCCGCGCCGAGGGACAGCGCCCAGACCGGCCAGTACGTCGTCGGGTCGGTCAGCCAGACGGCCGGGTCGCCCCAGTCCGTGTCGCGCACGATCTGGGTGCCCGCCGCCAGCAGTACGGCCGTGACCGCCGAGGCGAGGGTCACCGGAAGGGCGGGCGGGACGCGCCTGCCCGCAAGCCCGACCACCCAGCGGGGCCAGACCTCGCCCCAGCGGTGCACCAGCCCGAGCGTGAGCACACCGCCGGCCGCCGCGAACGTCGCCAGACCCGCCCCCGCCCACACCAGGCCGGATTCGTGTAATTGGCGCAGTTCCTCCTTCGGGAGCAGCAGGGGGACGTTCAGCACCCACGCCCAGCGGACCGCGGCGTACAGCAGCGGGACGACGAAGGCCGTGTAGGCGGCCCGGCGTCCCCACCGGGCCGCCGAGGCGGGGGTCGTCCAGGTGGCGCCTTCGCGCGCCGAACGGCCGCAGCCGCCGCAGGAGTCGCCGGTGCGCCGCTGGAAGGCCAGCGCCGCGCCCGCCCACAGCAGCCCTCCGGCCATGCAGAGGATCAGGTTCAGCACCGGCCAGGGCAGCGCGACCCCGAGGTAGTCGCCGTCCGGCCAGCCGAACGGCAGCCCGGCCAGGACGATCGGGGCGTACCCGACCGCCGTCATGACCCGGGCGTCGGGGATGAGGGCGACGAGCGCCAGTGCGACGGACCAGGCCGTCGCGAGCACTGCGGCGCGGGCGGCGCCGCGCGGCCGTGCCCGGGCCATGACCAGCGCGAGCACCGCGCCCGCGAACCCGAGCGCCGCGATCACCGGTGCGGTGCCCGAGGCCGTCACGCCGCCCAGCAGCGACTTCGCCCTGGCGCCGGGCAGATCGCCCTCGCCGAAGGGGAAACCCGCGCCGCCCCACGCCCAGTGGAGCCCGAGCCCGCCGTAGACCAGCGACCACGCGCTCGCCGCGTACGCCGCCCATCGGGCCCATCGGGGGGTCGTCTTCCGGTCGTCCATGGTCGTTTCCATGGCTCAAGCGTCGGGCGGCGGAGGGGGGCGTGCCCATCCGCCGTCTGGCGGATCTCGTCCGGCGGGCGCCGTGTTCTCTCTGCCTTTCGGTGGATCCGCCGCGGCCGGGTGTTCCCGTAGGGTCGGCCCATGGATCAGGTCGCCGCGTTCGTGGCACTCGCCATGATGATCGTGGCGTTCGTGCCACGCGTGCCGCCGGCGTGGCCCGCCGCGGCGGCCGGGGCGATCTCGATCGCGATCACCGTCGCGTATCCGCTGGCCGAGTGACACGGCGGTACCGTCCCCTGGGTGCTGATCGAGGTACCGCCCCTGCTCGTGCTGACGCTCATGGCCGCCAGGCGCGCGCCGGCCTCCCGGGCCGTCGTCTCGGCCGGCCTCGCCGGGAGCGCGGTCGCGCTGATGCTCGTGCGCACGCTCTGGCCCGGCGACATCGCGCTCGCCGCCGGGGCCTGCGCGAGCTGGTCCCTGCTCGCGGTCGCGGCGGCGGGCACCGGCCTGTACGCCCGCACGCTGGACGACGGCCGGCGCCGCGCGGTGGCCGCGGCCAGGCGGACGCAGCGGCTCGTGCTCGCCCGAGACCTGCACGACTTCGTCGCCCACGACGTGAGCGGGATCCTCGTGCAGGCGCAGGCCGCCCGGCTCATGCCGCAGGAGCTCCCGCCGCAGGTGGCCGACGCGCTGCGGCGTATCGAGGAGGCGGGGCAGCGGGCCCTGGCCGCCATGGACCGTACCGTCCGGATGCTCCACGAGGCCGGCGAGGCCGGCGAGGCCGGATCGGGCGCGACGGCACCGCCGCCCGGGGTCGAGGGCCTGGCGCGGCTCGCCGGCGGCTACTCCCCGTCGGTACGGGTGGACCTGTCGGTCGATCCCGGGCTGGAGCGGCGGCTCTCCCCGGAGACCTCCGCCACCGTCTACCGGGTCGTGACCGAGGCGCTCACCAACGTACGCCGTCACGCCCCCGCGGCGACCTCCGTCGCGATCACCGTCACCCTCGCGGGAGGGGCGGTCCGCGTGCGCGTCGTCGACGACGGCGGCCACCCGCGGGCGGCCCGTCGCGGGGGCCACGGACCGGCCGGTCTCACCGGGCGGGTCTCGGAGGCGGCCCGCCGCGGAGGCTTTGGCCTGATCGGGCTCACCGAGCGGGTCGAGGTGCTCGGCGGTTCCCTGTCGGCCGGACCCGGACCGGGCGGCTGGCGGGTCGAGGCGCTCGTGCCCGCTCACCCGCCACGGCGGCTCCGGCACGCAGGAGCACGCGTGAGCCGCCCGACCGCCGATCGAGGAGAGCCGGCATGACCACCCGGATCCTGATCGCCGACGACCAGGAGGACGTGCGGATCGGCTTCCGGCTCATGCTCGACTCCCAGCCCGACATGAGCGTGGTGGCAGAGGCCGCCGACGGCCACGGCGCCGTCGACCTGGCCCGGCGTCTGCGGCCCGACGTGGTGCTCGCCGACATCCGCATGCCGAGGCTCGACGGGCTGGAGGTCACCCGGCTGCTGGCCGGGCTGACCCGCGTGATCGTCGTGACGACCTTCGACCTCGACGAGTACGTGCACACCGCGCTGCGCAACGGCGCCTGCGGTTTCCTGCTCAAGCGGTCGGGCCCCGCCCTGCTCGTCGAGGCCGTCCGGGCGGCCATGGCCGGCGACACGCTGATCAGCCCCCAGGTCACCGTCCGCCTGCTGGCCCACCTCCGAACGTCCACCGGGCCGCCCGGACCCGCCGAGCCGCTGACGGAGCGGGAGCTGGAGGTTGCCCGCCTGGTCGCCCACGGCCGCACCAACGCCGAGATCGCCGCCGAGCTGTTCATCGGCTCCGGCACGGTCAAGACCCACGTCGCCAACGTCCAGCGCAAGCTCGCCGTGGCCAACCGGGTCGGCATCGCCGCCTGGGCGTGGAGCTCCGGCACCGTCACCGGCCCGTAGGCGGCCGTCCGTCCGAGGCCAGGGTGTCGAGGAGGTGCCGGTAGAACCGGCCGGCGTCGACCGTCACGGCGCACCTGACGGCGCGGCCCCCGGCGCGCCGCAGGACGCGTCCCTGGCTCACCCCCCGGGTGATCACGTCGCAGTGCACGGTCTCGAACGCGCAGATACCGGGTTCGGCCAGGTAGGAGGTGGTCAGGCTGTCCCAGCAGCAGTAGGCCAGGCCCGTGGTCTCCAGGGTGCCGAACGTCAGCGCGAGCAGTGACCCGGCCAGGTCGGCGACGGGGTCGCCGTAGGCGCGCCCGAACGCGCGGGCGAGGTCCATGGTCACCGGCACGCGGTCGGTCACGTCCAGCGGGAACATCGTGACCGGCACGGCCGAGTCGAAGACGCGCCTGACGGCGTCGGGGTCCCAGAAGACGTTCCACTCCGCGCTGCCGTCGTGGTCCGGCCGCAGGACGTTGCCGGCGACGTCCAGGGCACCGCCCATGAACACCACCTCCTCGATACGGGACTCCAGCCCGGGGTGGTGCTCCAGGCACCAGGCGAGGTTGGTCAGCGGGCCGGTGGCGAGCACGGTGACCGGGGCCGGGGCCCGCGCCAGCCAGACGGCGAGCCGTTCGTGCGCCGGGAGCGCGTCCGCGGGGCCGATGTCCGGGTCCTTCCGGTTCAGCACGGGCAGCGCGTCCGCCCGCAGGGCGTCGATGCGCCACTCCAGCGGGAAGGGGTTGCGTCCGGGCAGCGTGCCCACGGCCGTGGGCGCGTCCCTGCCGGTCAGGTCGAGGATCTTGCGGGTGACCGACAGGGCGGGCTCGGGCAGGCAGTCGGCCGGGGTCACCGCGACCCCGCGCAGGTCGACGTGGCCGTACCGGGTCAGCAGGAGAAGGGAGAGCAGGTCGTCCGGCGCGCCGTCGTGGTCGAACAGGACCCGGCGGGGGCGCGGGGGGAGGTCGGTCATGGCACCTCGCGTCCGGGGCGCCGGCGCGTCGCCCCGAGAGGGATCAGTCACGGCGCCTCACCAGGTGGAAGGAGAAGTCGGTCCCCCGGTGGTAGTCCTGCGAGTACAGCAGTGGCCGTCCCGCGCTGTCGTGGTGGGTCTGGGTCAGCAGCAGCCAGGCGCCACCGGCCTCGGCGCCGCCGATGCGCCCGGCCTGCGCCTCGCCGAGGGTGACCGCCCGGACCTGGGCGACCGCGTAGGCGATGTCGTGCCCGTACTCGGTGAGCAGGCCGAACAGCGACCCGGTCCAGTCCACCTCGTCCAGGGGACGGCCGACCAGGGAGCGGGGGAACAGGTCGATCGAGTACAGCAGCGCGTCGTCGCGGTGCCGGCGCAGGCGCTCCAGCCGCACGACGGTCTCGCCGGGCGGCAGCTGCAGCAGCTCGCGCTGGTGACGGCTCGGCTCGGCCGCGGCGACGTCCAGGACGGTGTTGTCGGCGGTGTGCCCCCGGCTGGCCAGCATCTCCGTCACGCCCTCCAGGCGGGTGAGCGGCCGGTCCAGGCTGGGCTGGGAGGTGAGGTAGCGGCCGTCGCCGTGGCGCGCCTGGATGAGGCCCTCCTGCTCCAGGAGCTTGAGCGCCTCCCTGATGCTGGTGCGGCCCACGTCGAACAGGGCGATGAGCTCGTTCTCCGAGGGCAGCCTGTCCCCGGCGCGCAACCCCTGCTCGACGATCAGGGCCCGGATCCGGTCGCGCACCTGCACCGCCAGGGTGGGCTGTCGTCGTGTCACCTGGGTCTCTCCTGCCCGTACGGGCCGTGGAACGGTGCGACGCCGAGCTCCGAGGCGGACGGGTAGCTGGGAGCGCAGAAGCGGCGGGTGACCGAGACCGCCGCCACCCGGCAGCCGAGCCGGACCCCCTGCGCCAGGCTCGCGCCGGCGCGCAGGGCGGCCGCCAGGGCACCGGTGAAGGCGTCACCCGCACCGGTCGTGTCCACGGCGTCCACGACGGGTGCGCCGATCAGCATAGTGCCGTGATCGTCGACCACCTCGGCGCCGTGCTCCCCCCGGGTGACGATCACGGTACGGCCCCTGGTCCGGGAGCGCAGGCCCTCCACCGGCCCGGCGCGAGCGCCCGGCGTCCCCCCGGCCAGGACGGACAGCTCGGACAGCTCGCCCTCGTTGAGCACCAGCACGTCGGCCCGGCCGAGCAGGTCCCGCCCGGTGCCGCCGAGGAACGCCGCGGCCGGGCTGGGGTTGAGCACCAGGCGCACCCCGGGCGGGGCCGCGGCCGCCGCCGCGGCCGACGTCTCCACCGGGATCTCGCCCTGCAGCACGAGCACCGAGCCGGGTGGCAGGCCCGCGGCCGTGGCGGCGGCCCGGGACGCCGGGAGCAGGTTCGCCGCCCCCGGCCACGTCATGACGATCTGCCGGCCGGCGCCGTCGACGTAGACGAAGCTGCGCCCGGTCGCGGTGCCGCCGGCCGTGGCGCAGTCGCCGACCTCGACGCCGTCGGCCCGCAGCGCGGCCAGCGCCGCCGGCCCGTCGGCGTCGTCCCCCAGGCAGCCGACGAAGCGGGTGGGGGCGCCCAGCCGGGCGGACGCGACCGCGACGTTCGCCGCCTTGCCGCCGTGCGCGGTGGCGTAGTCGAAGGCGTCGACGCTCTCCCCGGTCGCCGGCAGGCGGTCGCCGAACATGTACAGGTCCAGGGTGTACGCGCCGACGGCGAGCACGGTCATCCGTCGAGGCCCAGCGCGCAGGGCGCGATGCTGCCGGCGTCCACGGTGACGCGCACGTCGGGGTGGCGGTGGGCGAGGGTGACCGGGAGCATCACGTCGGGTTCGGTGGTCAGCAGCAGGACCCGCACGATGTAGCGCTTCCAGGCGCCCCCGTCGGTGATGAGGTGCAGCCTGCGGGCCGAGAGGATCTCCGCCATCCCCAGGGTGACGGCCATGCGCGGGATGGCCTGCGTGTAGCCGCCGGTCACCCGGTGGGAGTGGGCCACGATCGTGTCCTCCAGCAGCGGGACGATCCGCGTGGTGGAGGCGGCGAACTCCTCGACGCCGTAGTCGTGCCAGCGGGTCGCCGGCGGCTCGTTGAAGGCCAGGTGCCCCCGGTAGCCGAAGCCCGCGAAACAGGTGTCGGCCCCTCCCTCGCGCCGCAGGCGCTCGGCGTAGGCGTCGGGGTCGAACACGTCGGGGTAGACGACGTTCCCGGGGTGGGGCCGCAGTTCCGGGTCGAGCAGCCGGTAGAGGTTGCGGTCGCAGTAGCCGCGGAAGCTGAAGGGGTGGGACGGGTCCACGGGCCGGCCCTGCCAGTCGAGGAACTCGTCCATGTGGAAGGCGAACACGTCGCCCCAGCCGATGCGCTCCTCGTTGCAGATGCGCGCGAGGATCGGGTACTGCGCCTTGGGACCCACGGGCAGGATCCAGCGGGTGGGCTCCCCGCGCCGGTTGTTCTCCCGCAGCTCGTCGGCCATCTCCCGGGCCAGCCGGTGGTAGAGGACGGTGGTGTCCGGGTGCACGGTCAGGGGGTGGCGGGCGATCGCGACGAGGTCCTCCACGGGCATGGACAGGTGCTCGTCGGTGAGGTCGCCGCAGGTGCGGGGATAGGGGTAGGCGTCGCGCGGCGCGCCGGCGGTGGGCATGTCACTCCTTGTCGCGGGGACTCGTCGACCGTGTCGCGAGGGTCGCGGGGGTCGCCGAGGTCACCGAGGTCGCTGGGGTCGCGGGGATCGCTGGGGTCGCGGGGGTCGCGGGGGTCGCTGGGGGGCTCGTCACAGGGGGTCGGGCAGCAGGAACCGGGACAGGACGTTTCGGGTGATCCGCCTGATGTCGCCGTCGCGGCAGGCGAGGCTGGCGATCCAGTTGACGGATCCGACGGAGAACACCGCGCCGCCGCCGTCGAGCCGGCGCAGGGTCATGTCGGCACGGACGGTCTCCTGGCCCGGCGAGGAGTCCTCCGACGCGGCCAGGTAGTGGTGGCTGTGCCCGCCCGCGGACGTCGCGAGCACCAGGGTGCCGGGCGGGGTGCCCAGCTCCGGCGCGGCGCGGTCGATCTCGTCCCCGGCGGCGCCGCCGAGCGCCAGCCCGTAGCGGCCCACGGTGTCGGTCTCGACACCGGCGAAGACCCAGGCCGCCTCGTCGAGGCGGCTGTCGGGCAGGCGCGTGTAGCCGGGGGCCGGGCCCCACCCCTGGGCTGCGAAGCCGACGCCGAGCAGTCCCTGCGGGGGCAGGCCCAGGTGGCGCCAGAGCCCGCCGGGCTGCCCGGTGGAGGTGAGGACGTCCTCGCCCGGCTCGTTGTCCCACCAGTCGCCCGAGCCCCGGCGGCGGACCTCGATGGCGTGCGGGTGGCGGGGATCGACGCCGGTCGCCCAGTAGAACCCGTTCCCGCCGAGGTACATCAGCCGCCCGCCACCGGACACGTACGCGCTGACGGCGTCGCGCTCGGGCGCGCTGACGTACTCGGGGTGGCTGCCGGTCAGCACGACGCGGTAGCCCGCCAGCAGCGCGGCCCCGCCCGCGTGCACGTCCTCGTCGGCCAGCACGTCGAAGGCGAACCCCTCCGACCGCAGCCAGCGCAGGAGCAGGATGTCGGCGGAGAAGTGCCGGGGAGCCCCCGTCATCCACCAGCGGTAGTCGGCGGTGTGGTTCAGCACCGGGCGGAGCCGGGAGGAGTGGTGGACGGCACCGCCCTCTCGCCTGCTGTCGTACAGGGACAGTCCCAGCTCCCGGTGGGCGTTGAGGTAGACGTCCGTGGGGGAGAGCGTGATGGGCCGGGCGGTCACCCGCGAGTAGTCCCCGAAGTACTCGGCCTCGCTGGACTGGCGGTGGTTGGCGTAGGCCAGGTAGGTGAACGTGGGCAGGACCACCGCGATCGGGCGGTCCGCCGTTTCCCGTGGCGTCTCCGCGGGGCGGACGATCAGCGGGACGACGAAGGACCGCCCCGGGCCGCGCAGCCGGATGCCGAGCACGGTGGAGGCCGTGTCGGCGGGGACGGTCACCGTGCACGTCTCCGGCCAGCCCGCGTCGTCCAGGTCCTCGGGGGAGAACTGGACGGCGGTGCGGGCGGCTGTCTCCCCGGCGCCCGCCCCCGGGCCGACCAGCCCCATGAGCGGCCTGTTGACGGCGCGCGCGTGCCGGCCGTTCCCGCTGAGGTCGGGGACCAGGGGGGCGCCCGGATCGGCCGAGACGTCCCACAGGGCCACGAGGTCCGCCCCGGTGTGCTCGATCAGGCCGGACGCCGTGGTCAGGCCGAGCAGGGGTACGCAACCGGCCCCGGTGAGCGGGCCGCGCGTCAGCAGCGGCAGGGCGACGCGCCCCAGATAGGGGTCGTCCCCGTCCTGGCCGGCCCCGATCCGGAGGACCCCGGCCGTGGCCGGCGAGGGCGGCGGGGGCGGGGCCGCCCCGCGCGCACCGACCCCGGTCACGCCGCCGTCCTCCACCGGCCCGTCCTTCACCGACCCGTCCCGCGTCGGTCCGTCGTGTGCCGATCCGTCCCGCGCGAGCCCGCCCCGTGTCGATCCGTCCCGGGCGGGTTCGTCCCGTGTCGATCCGTCCCGCGCGGGGTCGTCGCCGACGGTCAGGTGGACGACGGTCCCGGACGGCGTCGTCTCCCAGGCCGCCACGAGCAGGGACCACGACCCCCGCCGGACGGGGCCGGGCAGGCGGGCCCGTACCCGGCCCGAGGGCGTGCCGGCGCTCACCTCGGGCCGGCCCTCCTCGTCCAGGACGAGGAGCAGCCGCCAGTCCCCGGCGCTCAGATCCGCCACGACCTGGCGCGGGCCGAGACGGTGAGGACGGACCCACAGCGCGAGCCCTCCGTCGGCGGGCACCGGTACGGAGGTCGCCTCCAGGTGGGAACCGGTCCTGATCCGCCGCGGCTCGACGGCGACCCGCGTGGCCGGGGTGAGGACGGCCTCGTCCACGAGGTCCACGAGGTCCACGAGGTCGACGGCCACGGTCCCCGGCGCGCCGGAGGCGTACACGCTCACCTGCCGTCCGGGGGGGACCGACCAGCTGTCGGCGTACGCCATCAGGCGGGGTTCCTGCTCCGTTGCCATGCGCTCAGGTCTCTCCTCGCCGGTAGGGGAGGCCGGCGTAGGTCGGCATCCGCAGTCGTTGGGCGACCGTGACCAGCACCAGCAGGGTGACCAGGTACGGCGTGGCGTAGATGAGCTGGGTGGGGATCGCGTCGGTGGTCCGGAAGACCGCGAAGGCGGCCACCCCGGCCAGGGCCAGGGCCGCGGCCGTCCGCGGGCGCCGGCGCAGCACGACGAGGGCCGCCGTCCACGCCAGCACGGCGGCGAGCAGCAGCAGCACGTGCACGGCGGTCGCCTGGCGCAGCTGCAGGGCGTCGGCGTACCCGAACAGCAGGGCTCCGCCGGCCGTTCCGCCCGGCCGCCAGTTGCCGAAGATCATGGCCGCGAGCCCGATGAAGCCCCGGCCGCCGGTCTGGCCCTCCCGGTAGACGTTGGAGGAGACGGTGACCAGGTAGGACCCGGCGAGCCCGGCCAGCGCCCCGGACACCAGCACCCCGCAGTACCGCATCCGGTGGACCGGGACCCCGAGCGAGTCCGCCGCGGCGGGATGCTCGCCGGCCGAGCGCAGGCGCAGCCCGAAGGCGGTGTACCAGAGCACCACGACGCTGCCCAGCACCAGCGCGACGGCGAGCACGGTGAGCCAGGAGACCTCGTGCAGGAGCCCGCGCAGGATGCCCGCGGCGTCGGACACCAGGAACCACCGGGTCCGTTCCAGGTCGCCGAGCAGGTCCGGCGTGCCGGCGCCGCCCGCCAGGAACGGCACGCTGACGGTGTCGATCACCCCCCTGACCGGCGGCGACTGGGTGGCCCCTGCCCCGGGCAGGCCGCTGAAGGCGATGACCGACAGGAAGCGCGCGACCCCCAGCGCCAGGATGTTGATGGCGATGCCGCAGACCGCCTGGTCCACCCCGAACGTCACGGTGGCCACGGCGTGCAGCAGGCCCGCGGCGACGCCGCCCAGCGCACCGGCCAGCACCCCGGCCCAGACGCCGTGGGTGTACCCGGCCCAGGCCCCGCACACGGTCCCGATGATCATCATGCCCTCGATGCCGAGGTTGGCGACGCCCGCGCGCTCGCTCCACAGGCCGCTCAGACCGGCGAGGCCGATGGGGACCGCCAGGCGGAGCGCGGCGTTCACGACGCCGGACCCGGTGAGGGCGTCGGTCCCGGTGAGGACCCGCACCGCCGACGCCGCGACCAGGACGGCGACCACGGCGAGCACCCACCCCCGGCGCCACCACGGCCGAGGGGTCCGCGAACTCCGGGGGCTGCGCGAGCTCCACCAGGCCCGCGAGCCCCACGAGCCCTGGGGGCTCCGCGCGGTCTGGGATGTCGTCGCGCTCACGAGGCCTGTCCCACCGGCTCGGAGGCGACGGTCCGGGCGGTCTCCTCACGTACCAGCCGGGCGGTGCGCCTGCGCTCCACGCGGCGCACCACCTCGTAGGCGACCACGACGCTGATCACGATGACGCCCTGCATGATCGTGACGATCTCCTTGGGGATGCCCTGGATGTCCAGGATCAGTGCGGATCGCTCCAGGAAGCCGAAGAGCAGGGCCGACAGCGCGATGCCGACGGGGGTGTTGCGGCCGAGCAGGGCCACGGCGATGCCGGTGTAGCCCGCGCCCGAGGGGAAGTCCAGGCCGTAGCGGTAGGTGTTGCCCAGCAGGTCCGGCAGCCCGGCCAGCCCGGCGAGTCCGCCGGAGACGAGCATCGTGACGATGATCATGCGGCGCGGGTCGATGCCGTGGGCGCGGGCCGCAGCCGGGTTCAGCCCGCTGATCCTCAGGTCGTGGCCGTACAGCGTGCGGGTGAGCGTCCAGTGCACCGCCGCCCCGAACACCACCGCGCCCAGCACGGCCCCGCCCAGGTGCGCGCCCGCCGGGAGCGACAGCCCGAACGAGGCCAGCAGCCCGTCGAGCACGGGCAGCCGCGCCGACGGGGGCAGCTCGCGGGTCGATCCGGTGACGCTGTCGGCCGCGAACACCTCGGCCAGCAGGTAGGCGATGACGGCGGTGGCGACGTAGTTCAGCAGGAGCGTGGACAGCACCTCCGAGACCCCGCGCCACACCTTCAGCAGGGCGGCGATGCCCGCCCACACCGCGCCGGTGAGCACGGCCACCAGGCAGATGACGGCCAGGTGCAGCGGCGCGGGCAGGTCGAGGCTCGCGCCGGCCGCCGCGGCGAGCAGCGCCGCGATCCGGCACTGGCCCTCCACCCCGATGTTGAAGAGGTTCATGCGGAAGGTGAGCGCCACGGCCAGACCGGCGAAGAAGTAGATGGTCGACCGGTTGACCGCGGAGACCAGCGAGTCCGGCCGGACCCCGAACTCCAGCATCGTCAGGTACGTCGCCCCCGGCGAGGCGCCCACCGTGAGCAGCAGCGCGGTGGAGACCGTGAGCGCGATCAGCAGGGCCAGCGCCGGCGCGGCGAGCGTGCTCAGCGCCCCCCGGCCCGTCGCCCAGGCCGGCCTCACCGGGCCCCCGCCACCGGACCGGCCGGCTCCGGCTCGGTCCCGGTCATCAGCCGGCCGAGCCGCTGCGGGGTCAGCTCGGCGGCGGGCACGGCGGCGCTCAGCCGTCCGCGCAGCATGACCTGTACGCGGTCGCACAGGCCGAGCACCTCGTCGAGGTCGGCGCTGACCAGCAGGATCGCCAGGCCGTCGTCCCTGGCGTCGCGCAGCAGCTCCCAAATGACGGCCTGGGCGCCGACGTCCACGCCGCGGGTGGGATGGGCGGCCAGCAGCACCGCGGGCCGGCCGCTGAGCTCCCTGCCGACGACCAGCTTCTGCTGGTTGCCCCCGGACAGCGCGGCGGCCGGCACGTCTACCGAGGGCGCCTTGATGTCGAGCCGGGCGATGAGCTCGCGGGTGAGGTCCCTGGCCGCCTTCCGGTCGACCCGCCACCGGCCGCGGCGGCGCAGGTCCTCGCTGCCGAGCATGACGTTCTCCCACAGCGTGGCGGGCAGCGCCAGCGCCTGGCGGTGGCGGTCCTCCGGGATGCACGCCAGCCCCAGCCGCCGCCGCTGCCGCGTGTCCAGCCGGGTGACGTCCCGCTCCGCGAGGTGCAGCGAGCCCGCGGAGATCTCCCGTACCCCCGTGATCGCGTCGATGAGCTCGGACTGCCCGTTGCCCTGGACCCCGGCGACGCCCAGGATCTCCCCGCGGGCCACCTCCAGGTTCGCCTCGACGACGGGACCGGCCCGCAGGCCGCGCGAGCGCAGGGCCACCGGCCCGCCCCCGGTACGGTCGCGCGTCGCGGGCGCGGGCAGCTCGCCCCCGATGATGAGCCGGGACAGGCGGCGCGGGTCGGCCTCCGAGGTCGCGAAGTCCCCCACCGAGGTGCCGGCCCGGATGACCGTGACGTGGTCGGATACGGCGAGCACCTCGTCGAGCTTGTGGGAGATGAAGATGACGGCCAGTCCCCGCGCGCGCAGCCCGGCCAGGCTGTCGAACAGGGCCCGCACCTCGTCGGGCACGAGCACCGCGGTGGGCTCGTCGAGGATCAGGACGCGCGCGCCCCGGTAGAGGACCTTGAGGATCTCGACGCGCTGCCGCTGCCCCACCCCCAGGTGCTCGACGGTGACGTCGGGATCGACGTCGAGGCCGTAGCGCTCGCTCACCTCCTCCAGGGCCCGCCTGCCGGAGCGCCGGTCCAGCAGGCCCCACCGCGAGGTCTCGGCCCCCAGGATCACGTTCTCCAGGACGGTGAGGTTCTCGGCGAGCATGAAGTGCTGGTGGACCATGCCGATGCCGGCCGCGATGGCGTCGGCGGGCGAGCGCAGCCGGACCGGCTCGCCGGAGAGGAGCAGCTCGCCTCCGTCGGGCTGCTCCTCTCCGTAGAGGATCCTCATCAGCGTGGACTTGCCGGCCCCGTTCTCGCCCACCACGGCGTGGACCTGACCGGGACGGACGACCAGGTTCATGTTGCGGTTGGCCACGACGCCCGGGTAGCGCTTGCTGATGTGGCGGAGTTCGACGAGCGGGGACCTTCCGGGTTCGGACGGCGGGCGAGGGGGCGGGGTGCGGGGGGATGGGGTGTGGGGGGACAACGCGCCTCCGGGGATCGCGCCGGCGACCGGGCCACCGGCGCGGGTGGATCGGTCAGAGGGTGGCGGGTACGTCGATCTCGCCCGCGACGATCTGCTCGCGCAGCTCCTCCAGGCGCGGCCGGACGTCGCTGAGGCCGCCGCCGCTGGTGGCGTAGGACACCCCCTTCTCCTTGAGCCCGAACTCGCGCACCCCGTAGACCGGCTTGCCCGCCGCGGCCTCCTGGATGGTGCGCAGCACCGCGACGTCGAGCTCCTTGGTGGCGCTGGTGAGGATCACGTCGGCCAGCGCGGGGTCCACGGTCGCGCGCTGGTCCACGTCGACCCCGATGGCCTGCTTGCCCGCCGCCTTGGCCGCCTGGAAGACGCCGAGCCCGGAGGCGCCCGCGGCGTGGTAGACGATGTCGGCGCCGCCGTCGTACATGCCGCGGGCCGCCTCCTGGGCCTTGTCCGGCGAGGAGAACCCGCTGAAGTCGGGCGGCTGGCTGATGAAGACGCTGGAGATGTCGATCTTGGGATTGATCTTCCTGGCGCCGGCCGCGTACCCGGCGATGAAGCTCTCCTGGGGCGGGGTCTGCACGCCCCCGACGAAGCCGATCCGCCCGGTGGCCGACTTCAGGGCCGCGGCCGCTCCGACCAGGTAGCTCGCCTCCTCCTCCCTGAAGGCCACGTTGGTGACGTTGGGCAGCTTCACCGACGCGTCGTCGATGATGACGAACTGGGTGCGGGGGAAGGCCGGCGCGACCTTCGTCAGGGGCTGGGCGTAGAAGAAGCCGACGGCCAGGACGGGGTTGTGGCCCGTCTCGGCCAGCAGGCGCAGGACCTCCTCCAGGTCCGACCCGGCCGCGTTGGGGCTGAGTTCCTTGACCTTCACGCCGAGTTCGGCCTTGGCCCGGTCCAGCCCGGCGCCGACCGAGTCGTTGAAGGACTTGTCGCCACGGCCGCCCCGGCTGTAGGCGACCCCGACCGTGACGGCCGAGGTGGCGGCGCCGTCCCCGCCGGAGGGCGGGTTCGCGGCGCTGCCGTTCCCCGCGGTCGAGCAGGCCGCGAGTGAGCAGATCACCAGGCAGGTGACGAGGAGCCGGACGGCGAGTGGTCGGGGCATGGCGCACCTCTCGGATCGAGCGCCCGCGCCTGGCACGGCCCGGGGTCCACCTCCGTGAGCCGGGTGCGGCCGGTGGGGCCTCGGCTCCGGTGAACCCATGATGGACACCGGTCAGACAAGCGTCAATACTCATCAGACAAGTGCCGCCGGATGCCGGGGGCCGGCCCGTTCACCCGTGGCCCGGTCATCCGCGGCCGTTCGCCCGTGGCTCGATCATCCGTGGCCCGGTCATCCGCGGCCGGTCAGCCGCTCCAGCCACCTGGCGACCCCGTCCTCGTCGTTGGACGCCGTCACCTCGTCGGCCGAGGCGAGCACCGCCGGGTGGGCGTTCGCGACGGCCACCGCCGTTCCCGCCCAGGTCAGCATGGGAAGGTCGTTCGGCATGTCGCCGAACGCGATCACGTCGACGGTGCCGAACCCGAGCCGCCCGGCCATCGCCTCCAGGGCGGCCGCCTTGGTGACGCCGGCGCGCATCACCTCGCAGAACACGTCCGCCGAGATGGTGACCTCGCATCCGGTCAGCAGGTGGCGCACGCTGTCGTGGTAGTGGCGGGCGTTCCCCTCCAGCTGCACCATGAGCTTGCCGACGTTGTGCCGGTCGAGCCCGTCCTCCAGGCGGGGCACCCGCCGCGCGCTCCGCGACAGGGGTTCGGGCAGGCCGAAGGAGTCCTCCAGCACCAGCTCCAGCCGGCACTCCGCGCCCAGGCGGACCCCGGGGAACCGGTCGCGCAGGACCTTCAGCGCCTCGGCGACGTGCTCCTCGGCCAGCGGGTGGTAGTCGACCACCTCGTCCCGGACGAAGTCGAAGGTGATGGAGCCGTTCCCGCAGACCGCGACGGGCGTGCCGCCGAGCGCCACGGCCACGTGCCGGGTGTCGCGCACCGGCCGTGCCGTCGCGACGACGAACACGTGCCCGTCCCGCTGCACGCGGTGCACCGCCACGCGGGTGCGCTCCGACACCAGGCCGGCGGAGTCCAGCAGCGTCCCGTCGAGGTCGCACACGATCATCCGGCGTCTCACGGCGTGCCGTCTCCTTCGTGGCCGGCGCGACGCGCGCGACGGGGAGCGGCCGGCGGGGAGGCGACCCCCGGCCGCCCCGGGGCGTGGTGGTACGGGCGCGTCATGCGCGTCTCCGTTCGTCTGGTCGTGACCGGACGGGGGCGTGACGCGGGTCGCCCCGGCCCCCGTGCCGTCATGTGATCACACGAGGGTCCCCGGGGCCGGGTGATCCGCCCCGCGGGTCGTCCCGCCCGGACGTCGCCACCCTGCCGACCCGCGACTCCATGACGTCGAGGGCCCCGGCCGCCAGGACCGCGTCGACGGTCTCGGCCAGGTGCCGCCGGGGCACCAGTGCCTGGACGACGACCAGGTCCCCCTCGCCCTCCCGGCCCCCCGCGCCGGCGTCGTCACCGGTCAGGCCGGTGCCCGCCCGCCAGGAGGGGCCCGGCATCGCCGACGCCACGCGCGGCAGGTCGCGCGCCGGGACGCGCGCCGTCAGCAGCACGCGTGCCGCCCCCGCGTGGACGGAGTCCAGCAGCCGCGCGACCTTCTGGATCGTGACGCGCTTGTCCGTGTCGCGCCAGGCGTTCGGGCCCGCGACGAGATGCGGCGCGCACGTCCTGAGGGTGTCGATGATCCTCAGGTCGTTGTGCCGGAGCGCGGAGTCGCCCCCGGTGACGTCGATGACGGCGTCGGCGAGTTCGGGGATCTTGGCCTCGGTGGCGCCGTAGGAGTGGACGATCTCGGCGGGCAGTCCCAGGCTCCGGAAGAACCGGCGGCCGATGTTCGGGTACTCGGTGGCGACGCGCACCCCGGGCGGCAGCTCGCGGGCGTTCCCGGCCGGATGGCCGGTCGGGACGGCGAGCACCACCCGCCAGGGCCGGTCCGTCCCCGTGCAGGCGGTGAACGCCCTCACGGGCTCGACCTTGGCGCCGGTCTCCTCGATCCACTCGGTGCCGGTCAGGCCGAAGTCGAAGGCCCCGCTCTCGACGACCAGCGGTATCTCGCGCGGCCGGTAGAAGGCGACCTGGATCCGGCCGTCGTAGTCGATGCCCGCCCGGTAGCTGCGGTCGGAGGCTCTGCGCACGTCGAGGCCGGCCGCCGCGAAGAGGTCCAGGGTCCGCCGCTCCAGCGGGGATCCCTTGGGCAGCGCGAGCGAAACCATGCAGTCCTCCCAGGCGTGCGGCGACGGTCGTACCGGTGACGGGGGTTCGGGGAGGCCGCCCGGGTCCCGGCCGTGAGGTTCCGAAGCCCCGTGGCGACCCCGTGGCGGCCCCGCGGCACCCCGTGGTGCCGCACGCCGGGCCGCCCTCGTCGTACCGGGTCCCGGCGAGGTCGTCCGTGACCGCGGACCGCCCGTCACCGTGATCCGGTCTGCGCCCCGGTAAGCGTCCCCGCGGCGCGAGGGCGGCGGCAAGTGAACCATGGAGGTGGCCGATGGTTCACGTCACGACCCGCGACGGCACCCGGCCGCGGCGCCGGAAACGATCGTCCGCCGAGCTCGCCGATATGCCCGCGCCGGAAAAGCGGGCCGCGGCCATAGGGGGCCGTGATCCGGCCGGTTGACGGACCCCAGGCCGTTGGATAACGTGCTTGAACGGTAAAGAAATATATATCCACGCTAATCCGTATTGTTTATGAGGGGCCGTAACCGGAGTCGTATATCGTCCACCGGCCAGGGGCCGGCGAGGTTCCCGCAAGGGCCGGAAATATGAAGGCGTGCGGCCGTCGCGCGCCGTCGGCGCACGGAGCCCTGCCGTACGGCCCGGCGCGCTCCCCATGCCCTGACAATGCCGGGACCGTTCTTTCCGGCCCGGCGTGGAATGCGTTCTTCGCGGATCCAGGAGAAAGGGCCGTGCGATGGATGCCAGCGTGACGGAGGCCGGAGATCCCTTTCCGGGCACCCCTTCCCGCCGACGGGCCGGAAAGGGCGGCCCGCGCCGCTCCGGGCTCTGTGTCCTCTGGCTCGCCGAGGACGACGTCTCCTATCACGGGCTCCCGCTACTGCTCATGAAGGTGCCGGCCGTGGCCGAGGCCGCGGTCGGGCGGAACGCGGCGGAGGCCCGGGCGCTGCTCGCGGAACGGCGTTTCGACGTGGCGGTGGCACCCCTGGACGCGCTGCCGGAGATCCTGGCCGCGAGCCCCGCCGGAAGGCGCCCGACGATGCTGGCCGTCCTGCGACAGGAGCGGGTCCGGCCCGTCCCGTCCCTCGCCGACGGCTACCTGACGCCCGGAGAGATCAGCGTCGCGGGGCTGTCCGCCACCTTCGAGCGGGTGCTCCGCGGTGACCCGATCGGCCCTCCCACCAGGCCCGATCCGTCCGGCGCGTCCGCGGTGCCCGGCCTTTCCCGCCCGTCCGCCGTGCCCGGCCCGCCCGTCCCGGCCGTTCCTGCCGGGGGGACGCGCGGTCCGGTGAACGGCGGCGAGCGCGGTGCGCCCGGTCCGGGAACGCGCCCGATCGGGAGGTTGACCGAGCGCGAGCGCGCCGTGCTGGCCCTCCTGCTGGAGGGGATGAGCAATCACCAGATCGCCCGCGCCATGGGGATATCCATCCACGGCGTCAAGCGTCACGTCTCGAACCTGCTGGTGAAGTTCGGCTGCTCCAACCGGACGGAGGTGGCCCTGGCCGCGGAGCGGCTGGGGAGCGGGCTCGCGCGGTGAGGAACCGTCCCCGAGGACCCGGAGGAGGCACCGGCGACGGCGCGCCGTGCCCGGTTCCGGCCCGCCGCGCGCGGTCATTATCATCCGGAGTTAATTCCGTTCCATGCCGGGAAATGTTTTCTCCGAAATCGATCCGCGACTCCTTGACTGCTCCGGTGAAAGGGCTAGCCTCGAACAAGGATGGCCGACGACAAAAGGAGCGACATTGGACGTCCCCCCGATGGAACTCAGTGGCCGCGTTCCCTCCATAAGACTGAACGAACTCGAGGCGGACATGAACTCCGCCGCCGAGGACATCGGCGCGCAGTTGACCGGTTGGGGCTTCATGGCCGCAGAGGTCCCCGGTATCGGTGAACGCGTCGCAGGCATGATGAACGAATTCGCGTCGGCCTGCGCGTCGACCGAACCGAGCCTGTCCGATTATCGGTACGAATCCGTTCCGCAGTTGTCCGCAGGTGGGACGCACGGATTCTTTCCGTACCATTCGGAGATTCCCCGCCTGGCCAACGGCGTGGCCGACCCCAAGGAGTTCATTCACGTCAGCGGGGCGATGATCTCGGATCAGCCGCCCGGGGCCGCGGACGTCCTGCGCGCCTTCCCGAGGTTCGGGGCCGCCGCCACCGAGGTGTTCGACGTCGCGTTCAGGCTGATCTCGCTCTTCGGCGAGGTCGTCCGCGGCATGATGCCGCCCGGGACGCCGGAGCTGGACCTCTCGCGTGACGCGACCAACCTGCGGGTGATCAACTACAGGGACGTGGGCGACCGCCAGGTGCTGGCGCACGAGCACTCGGGCATCCAGATGCTCGGTCTCCAGCTCCCCCCGTCCGACCAGGGCCTGCAGTACGTCCTGCACGACGGCACCTGGGTCGAGCCGGTCATCGCCGGGACCGACGTGGTCCTGTGCAACATCGGCCGGATGCTCTGGAGCGCGTCCGATGAGCGCTTCCGGCCGTCGACGCACCGCGTGCACACCAAGCCCATGCCCCCCGGCTACCGGCGCCTGTCGTCGGTGCTGTTCGCCTACCCGCCGCACAAGGCCCGGCAGTGGAAGATGGTCGACGGCGAGCTGACGATGCTGGACGCGACGTGGGGGGACTTCATCGAGAACAGGTTCAAGGGCCTGGGCAAGGAGTCGCCGCAGACCTGAGCGCCCCGCGCCACCCGCGGGCCCGCCCCGTCCGGAGCCCGTGGGAGCCGTGAACGTCGCGGAGCCCGCCTCCCCGGGGAGGCGGGCTCCGTCGTTCTTCGCCCCGGGTCCTGCCGCGGCCGGGGACGACGCGCGGGGGGTGTTGTTTCGGCGGAGGTCTACCGGGGAGGGGGAGAACGGGCCGGTAGCGGCCCGTGAATCTCTAGTTCGGGGAGTCGTCGGATGAAGGTGAAGGACAAGGTCGTCGTCGTCACCGGCGCGTCGAGCGGTATCGGGCGGGCGACCGCCCTGGCGTTCGCGGCCGAGGGGGCCTCGGTGGTGCTGGCCGCACGGCGCGAGGGCGTGCTCAAGGAGGTCGCCGAGGAGTGCGAGGCCACCGGCGGGCGGGCCCTGGTGGTGCCGACCGACGTGACCGACGAGCAGGCCGTACGGGAACTGGCGCGGCTGGCGGCCGAGCGGTTCGGGCGCATCGACGTCTGGGTGAACTGCGCCGCGGTGACCGTCTTCGGGCCGTTCAGCGACGTGCCGCTGGAGGACTTCCGCCGGGTGATGGACGTCAACGTGATGGGGTACGTGCACGGCGCCAGGGCGGCCCTGCCCTACCTGCGGGCACAGGGCGCCGGGGTGCTGGTGAACGTGGCGTCGATCGTCGGCGTGGTGGCCCAGCCCTACACGCACGCGTACACGATGTCGAAGTTCGCGGTCCGCGCCCTGGGGGCCAGCCTGCGGCAGGAACTGGCGCTGGAGGGCGCCAAGAAGATCGACGTGTGCACGGTGATGCCCGCGACCATCGACACTCCGCTGTTCGAGCACGCGGCCAACTACACCGGGCGCAAGCCGGTGGCGATGCCGCCGGTGTACACGCCGCAGCGGGTCGCGAAGGCGATCGTCAAGGTGGTGCGGTCCCCGCGCAGGGAGGTCGTCGTCGGCCCGGCCGGGCGCGCCATGGTGCGGCAGGCCAAGAAGGCCCCCGGCCGCACCGAGCGGGCGATGGCCACCCAGGTCGACCGTACCCACCTGTCGCGCAGGAAGCGCGCCGCCGACACGCACGGCAACCTGCACGAGCCGATCCCGGGGCCGGGAGCGGTGACCGGGGGCTGGCACGGCGGGCGCAAGACCGCGGTACGCCGGATCGCCGTGGCGGCGACCCTGGCCGGAGCGGCCGTGGGCGCGCGGCGTCTGCTGACGACGAGGTGACGGGCGAGCAGCCGGCCGGCCGGTCACCGGCCGGCCGGCGGCCGTCCCGACGGCGGGCGACCGGCTGGCAGGAGCACGAGGTCACCGCCGTGGCGGGCGTCCCGGTGCACGCCGCCGTGCTGGGGCCCGCCTCCGCGCCGGAGATGGTGCTCGTGCACGGTCTCGGCTGCTCGCACCGCTACTTCCTGCCCCTGGCCCGGTGCCTGGCACCGGAGTCGCGGGCGGTCGCCGTCGACCTGCCCGGATTCGGCCGTACGCCCGGCCCGCGCGAGCCGCTGGACATCCGCGGCCTGTCGCGGGTGCTGGCCGGATGGCTGCGTGCCACCGGGCGCGGTGGCACGCCGCTGGTGGCCAACTCGGTCGGCTGCCAGGTCGTCGTCGACATGGCGGTGCACGCCCCCGAGCTGCTGGGGCCGGTGACCCTCATCGGCCCCACCATGGACGCCGGCGCGCGCTCCGCGTGGCGGCAGGCGGCGCGGCTGGCGGGGAACACGGCGTTCGAACGGCCCGGCCTGGTGCCGGTGCTGGGCCGCGACTACCTCGTCTGCGGCCCGCGCCGCTACTTCGCCACGCTGGACGCCGCCCTGGCCGACCCGATCGAGGACAAGCTGGGCCACGTGCACGTCCCCGCCATGGTGGTGCGCGGGGAGCGGGACCTCATCGCGCCACGGGAGTGGTCGCGGAGGGTCGCCGCCCTGCTCCCCCGGGGAGAGCTGACCGAGGTGCCCGGAGCCGGGCACACCCTCAACTACAGCGCGCCCGCCGAGGTGGCCCGGATCATCCGGGCCGCCCCCGCCCTCGGCTGAGACGACCTACGGCCGGGACGGCCGGATGTCCCGGGGGCCGCCGGGCGGGTCGGCGACCTCGGCGGGAAGCCCGAACAGCGGGAAGACCTCCGGGTCCAGGAACGCGACGACCTCGGCGACCTTCGTGCCGCGCAGGGTGAGCACGTCGAGCCCGCCGGCGACGTAGGCGGCCCTGTCCTCGTCCCACATGTAGGTGCCGAACGCGATCTGCCCGTTGGAATGCGCCGGCAGGAAGCGCCACCGCCTGGCCAGCGGCCCCTCCAGCAGGAAGGCCCTGACGGCCTCGTGTCCCGCGTACCATTCGGCCAGCGGCGGCATCGCGTACCTGGCGTCGTCGGTCAGCATGGCCACGATGGCGTCGACGTCACCGGCCTCCCACGCGCCGGCGTAGTCCTCGGCCAGCCGCCTGACCCTCTCCTCGCCCAGCGACCGCAGGGTCTCCTGCTGGCCGGTGGCGGGGAGCCGGGAGTCCAGGAACGCGCGGGCGCGCTGCATCGCGCTGTTGACCGACGCGACCGTGCTCTCCAGCAGGTCCGCCACCTCGCGCGCGGAGAACCCGAGGACCTCCCGCAGGACCAGCACGGCCCGCTGGCGGCCCGGCAGGTGCTGGAGCGCGGCGACGAAGGCCAGCTCCACCGCCTCGCGCTCCAGGTAGCGGGCCTCCGGGCCCAGCCGCGCGTCGGGGTAGGGCTCGATCCATGCGATCTCGGCGAGCGGCGCGGAGCCGGGGCCGAGGTCGGCGGGCAGCTCGCGGCGGCCCCGCTGCTCGATCAGCGTCAGGCAGCGGTTGGTCGCGATCCGGTACAGCCACGGCCGGATCGAGCCGCGGTCCTCGAACCGCCCCAGGCTCCGCCAGGCGCGTACCAGCGTCTCCTGGAGCGCGTCCTCGGCGTCGTGCACCGCCCCGAGCATCCGGTAGCAGTGCGCCTGCAGCTCGGCGCGGAACGGGTCGACCAGGCGCCCGAAGGCGTCGGGGTCACCCGCCCTCGCCGCCTCCAGCAGCCGTGCGGCGTCGGTCCCGCCGGTCGTCCCGATCTCGCTCATCTCGGGGAGAACCCTACGCGAGCGCGGACGGCCGCCGCCGCGGGGCCCGCACGTCGCGGGACCCCGCGGCGGGGACGGTCACCCGTCCCGCGGGAGACCTCGCGGGGGACGGGCGGTCGTCAGGCGCCCGTCACTCACCGGCCAGGCCGGTGTGGGCGACGCCGCGGACGATCTGGCGCTGGAAGAGAACGAAGATCACGAGCAGTGGCAGGCCGGCCAGGACCACCGAGGCCATGATCTGCGCGTACCGGACGCCGAAGGTGCCCTGCACCACGTTGGCCAGCCCCACCGGCAGGGTCATCGTGTTCGGGTCGGTGGAGACCAGGAACGGCCACAGGAAGTTGTTCCAGGTGGTGATGAACGTGAAGATCGACACCGCGGCGAGCACCGGGCGGGAGAGCGGGAGCACGATCGTGAAGAACACCCGCCAGCGCCCCGCCCCGTCGACGAACGCGGCCTGCTCCAGCTCCGGCGGCACCCCCTGGAAGAACTTGTAGAGGATGTAGACGATGACCGGCGCCGCGACCTGCGGCAGGATGACGCCCCACCAGGTGTCGACCAGGCCGAGCGCCACCATCTCGGCGAACAGCGGGGCGATCAGCACCTGCGGGGGCACCATGATCCCCGCGAGGATCGCCGCGAGCAGCACCCGCTGCCCCCGGAACGGGATCCGCGCGAAGCCGTACGCGGCCATCGCCGAGAACAGCACGGTCATGAACGTCACGGCGACCGCGATGACGGTGGAGTTGATCGCCCACTTCACGATGCCGCCGGTGCCCAGGACCAGGGCGTAGGCGTCCAGGGTCACCTCCTCGCCGAACCAGCGCAGCGGGATCGCGGTGGTGTCGGCCTCGGGCTTGAGGGAGGTGGCGACCGCCCAGGCGACGGGGACGAGCCAGAGCAGGGCGAGCAGTGCGGTGATCACCAGCAGGACGAGCTGTCCCGGGCTGAGGCGTCTGGTCATCGGCGGGACTCCTCGCGCTTGCGGAACAGCCGGAGCTGCACCAGGGAGACGATCACGATCAGGACGAAGAGGATGTAGGACACGGCCGAGGCGTAGCCGATGCGGTAGCCGGTGAAGCCCATGTCGTAGGCGTACTCGATGATCGGGCGGGTGGAGTCGTCCGGGCCGCCGCCGGTCATCAGGTAGATCTGGTCGAAGACCTTGAGCGAGGCCAGCAGCTGCAGCACCACGATGAGGCCGGTGGTGCGGCGGAGCATCGGCAGCGTGATCGAGCGCAGCTTGTCCCAGGCCGAGGCGCCGTCGATGGAGGCGGCCTCGTACAGATGCTCGGGGATGCTCTGCAGCGCGGCCAGGTAGAGCAGGAAGTTGAAGCCGACCGTCCACCACACGGTGGTCAGCACGACCGACCACATCGCCATGCCCGGGTCGCCGAGCCACAGCACGTCGGTGCCGAGGGCGTTGTTCAGCAGGCCGAAGCTCGGCTGGTAGATCATGTGCATCCACAGCAGCGACACCACCGCCGAGGGCAGCAGGAACGGGGCGAAGAACGACAACCGCCACAGCCACCGCATGAAGCGCAGGTTGTGCACCAGCAGGGCCAGGGCCAGCCCCAGCACGACCAGCGGGATCGTGCTCAGCACGGTGAAGCGCAGCGTGTTCCACAGCGCGTTCCACATCCGGGGGTCGCCGAACGCCTCGGCGTAGTTGGCGAACCCGACGAACCGGTCGTTGGACCCGGCGACGTTGACGCTGGTCAGGCTCATCCGCAGGCCCTGTATCAGCGGCCAGACCAGGAAGGCCAGATAGATGATCAGGAAGGGCGCGACGAACAGCAGCCCGTGCTGGGTCCAGCGGTGACCCGCCCGGGCCGCCGCGACCGGCGCGGCGGTGGCGGGAGCGGTGACGGTGGTCGTCATCGGGGCTCCTCGGGGAAGGGGTTCGGGGCGGCCATCAGGCGGCGCAAGGCGTCCTTGGCCACGGCCAGGCCCTGCTCGGGCGTGCGCGCTCCGCTGATCACCGTGGAGAACGCCCCGCCGAACTCGATCCACAACCGGGAGGCCGACCCGGCGAACCAGACCTGCGGGTCGAGCGCCACGTCGGTGATGACCGAGCGGTACTCCGACTGCGGGTTCAGGGCGAGGTACTCGGGTTTCTCCAGCGCCGGCAGGTACGCCGGGACGTGACCGGCGACCGCCCAGTCGGCGCTGCTCTTCACCAGGGAGGCGATGAACCGGTAGGTCGCCCGTTCGACCTCGGGGTCGCGGTCGCGCTGGTGGGGCACCACGAAGACGTGGCAGTCGGCCTGCGCCGAGTGACCGCCCAGCACCGACGGGAAGCGCGCCATGCTGAACGGCATCTTCGCCAGCTTGAAGGTGGTGGTCTCCCAGTCGCCGTTCCACAGGAAGGCCGCGGTGCCGCTCTGGAAGGCGGCGACCGACGCGGCGTAGTCGAGGGTGGTGTCACACAGGCCCTCCTCGCCGAGCGTGCGCATGAAGGCCAGCGCCTCCAGCGCCTTGGCGTCGTCGATGGTGACCTGCGTGCCGTCCTGTGACAGCAGGGTGCCGCCGCTCTGCGGGTACAGCGACCACCAGACGCGCCAGGGGCCCACGGTGCCCAGGCCGAGCGCGTCGAAGACCAGCGGGGGCTTGCCGCCGAGCGCGTCCTTGGCCTTGCGCAGTGCCGTCAGCAGCTCGTCGGTGCCCTTGGTGGGGAGCAGTTTCCCGTCGCCGCCGAGCAGCCCGGCCTTGCCGCAGATGTCGGTGTTGTAGTACTGGACCATGGGGTGGGCGTCGAACGGCACCGCGTACAGCACGCCGTCGATGTGGGCGCGTTCCCAGATGGGCGGGCTGAAGTCCTCGGCGCGCAGGCCGTTCTCGGCGAGCAGGTCGAGGTTGATCGGGTCGAGGATCTGGCCGGGGCCGATGCCGGGCAGCCGGGCGAGGTGGAAGGTGGCGACGTCGGGGGAGCGGCCTCCCGAGCCCGCCATCGCGACCTTGGTGTAGTAGGGCTCGCCCCACTGCAGCACGTTCTCCTCGACGAACAGGTCGGGGTTCTCCTCGGCGAACGCGCCGACCATGCCGTTCATGATCACCCCGTCGCTCGCGCCGAGGAAGTGCCAGTACTTGACCCGGGTCCGCGAGGAGCCCAGGTCCACCGGGATGGAGCAGCCGGAGCCGAGGAGGCCGAGGGCGAGCGCGCCGCCCAGCAGGTTTCTCCGGCTGATGGGTGAGGGGGTCGGTGGAATGTCGTCCATTGCTGTCTCCAGGGGGACGGGGCCGCGCCTTCCCGACGGCGCGGCCGGACGGAGGTGTTTCCGCGTGCGTCGGCGGCCGGGGAGGTGACGGCGCGCCGGGACGGATCTGCTTCTGTGCGGGTGTGCCGGCGGCCGGTGGGAAGTGACGGCGCGCCGGGACGGGATCTGTTCCTGTGCGGGTGTGCCGGCGGCCGGTGGGAAGTGACGGCGCGCCGGGGCGGACTTACGGGCGGGTGAGGCGGACCGCGTTCCACGAGACGGGCGGCAGGGTGATCTCCAGCTTCCCGTCGCCGAGGCGGGCGTCGGGGTTGGCGCGGGGGACCACCGTGCCGGGGGCGTCGGCGGTGTTGCGGGCGTAGGGGTCGGGGCCGGCCAGCACCGTGGCCTCGGCGAGGTGCACCGGGCCGAGGGCGCGCAGGTCGGCCGTGAGGGTGAGCGGCCGGTCGGTCGAGCGGTTGACGGCGAACAGCGTGGTGTCGCCGGTCTCCTCGTCGTGGGTGGCGACGGCGTCGAGCGCGGTCACCTCGCCGAACCGGGCGGTCTCGTGCGAGGGGGAGTCGAACGGGACCCGCAGCACGTGGCCGGCCGCGTACCGGGAGGTCAGGGCGAAGGGGTGGAAGGTGGTCTGCCGCCAGGCCCTGCCGCCCGGCTCGGTCATGATCGGCGCGATCACGTTGACCAGCTGGGCCAGGCACGCGGAGGTCACCCGGTCGCTGTGCCGCAGCAGCGAGATGAGCAGGCCGCCGACGGTCACCGCGTCGGCCAGGTGGTAGTGGTCCTCCAGCAGCGGCGGGGCGACCGGCCAGTCCCGGGGCGGCTCGGCGTTCTGGAAGCGGGACAGGTACCAGACGTTCCACTCGTCGAAGGAGATGTCGATCCTCTTGGCGCTCTTGAGCCTGGCCCCCACGCTGTCGGCCGTCGCCGTCACCGCGTCGACGAAGCGGTCCATGTCCGTCGCCGAGGCCAGGAAGCTCGCCAGGTCGCCGTCGTGCTCCTCGTAGTAGGCGTGGCAGGAGATGAAGTCGACCACGTCGTAGGTCTCCTCCAGCACGGCCGCCTCCCAGGCGCCGAAGGTCGGCATGGAGGAGCCGGAGCTGCCGCAGGCGACGAGCTCCACGTCCGGGTCGATCATCCGCATCGCCCGGCCGGTCGCGGCGGCCAGCCGCCCGTACTCGCGGGCGTTCTTGTGGCCGATCTGCCAGGGGCCGTCCATCTCGTTGCCCAGGCACCACATCCGGATGCCGTGCGGCTCCTTGGCTCCGTTGGCGACCCGCAGGTCCGACAGGTGGGTGCCGGAGGGGAGGTTGCAGTACTCCAGCAGGTCCATCGCCTCGGCGACGCCCCGGGTGCCGAGGTTGACGGCCATCATCGGCTCGACCCCGGCCTTGCGGGCCCAGGCGACGAACTCGTCCAGGCCGAACGCGTTGGTTTCGGTGCTGTGCCAGGCCGGGTCGATCCGGCGGGGGCGGCGCTCGCGCGGGCCGACGCCGTCCTCCCAGCGGTAGCCGGACACGAAGTTCCCGCCGGGGTAGCGGGCCGTGGTGACGCCCAGCTCGCGGGTGAGCTCCAGGACGTCGCGCCGGAGGCCGTCCTCGTCGGCGGTGGGGTGGTCCGGCTCGTAGACGCCGGTGTAGACGCAGCGGCCGAGGTGCTCGACGAACGTCCCGAACGTGCGCCGGCTGACGGGGGCCACCCTGAACGCGGGATCGATGGTGAGGTACGCGGACGGCACGAAGATCTCCTCATGTGCGGGGGTGCGGGCCGGGCGGTGCGGAACCGTCCGGTTCACGGGTCGGCGGAGAGCGGAGGTCGCGGGTTGTTAGCGTTAACACAACGAAAGGTCGGCGACGGCTTTGAGCGAGTGTCAACGCTCCGGTAACGGTGAGTCAAGAGTGACGCATGTCAGGATTCGTCCGTCATCGCCTCTGGAGGCCGGTGCCGTCGGCGATCTCCCAGCTCACCGGGGGTGAGCCCCGCCTTCCGCCGGAATAAAATCGTTTTGAAGCGAGGGTGCGGGAGTGGCCGGGACGGGGCGATCCCCGCCCCGGCCGCTCCCGCGGCCCGGGGACTCAGCAGATCAGCTCGAAGAGCGTCAGCCACCGGTCGGGATGGACGAACGCCACCACCGTGTCACGGTCCACCCCCGCCCGCGCGAAGGCCGCGTCGACCCTGCGGGACGGGTACCGCCCGCGCAGCGAGGCGTGCAGCGAGCCGCCCCGCCCGGTGAAGCCCTCCTCGACGAACGCCCGCCAGGCGTCGTGCCGCCCGGACGGCAGCAGCGGGACCGGCCGGGCCGTGATCCGCAGGATCGCCGAGTCGACGGCGGGCACCGGGCGGAAGCTCGCCCGGCCGACGCGACCGGCCAGCTCCCAGGAGTGGCCCGGCCAGGTCAGCACGGTCAGCCTGCTCCAGCGGCCGAAGTCGCCGGAGCGCTTGCGCGCGTACTCGCGCTGGGTGAGCAGGGTCGCCGAGGTGAGCGCGGGGGCGCGCAGGCACCAGCCGACGATCGCCGAGGTGATCGAGTACGGGATGTTCCCGGCGACCGCGAACGGCTCGCGCGGGGCCCGCGCGGTCAGGAAGTCGGCCCTGACCACCTCGATCCGGTCGTGACCGCGGGCGCGCGCGGCGAGCCTGTCCGCGTGCTCCGGGTCGATCTCGTACGCCACCACCCTGGCGCAGGTGCCGGCCAGCGCGAGGGTGAGGGCTCCCCGGCCGGCCCCCGGCTCCAGGAGCAGCTCGTGCGAGCCCGCGGTCTCGGCCATCAGGCGTACGGCGTGCGGATCGACGAGGAAGTTCTGTGACAGGACGCGCCTGGCCCGGCCACGGTCGCTTTCCCCCTTTCCCTGAGATGATGAACGGTTTCGGTGCGCGGAGAAGTGCGCCACGGCTTTCGCCCTTTCGGGTCCGAGGTGAGAGGTCTCGGAAGGCCCGGGGCGCGCATCGGGGACGCGTGGCGGAACGGAGAAGGGGTGACGCGTCCCTAGCGGGCCAGGGGCCGGTCACCGCGGGGACGGATCACATAGCCGTAGGTCATGACGGCGTAATACAGGCACATGGCGATAGACGATACGACTCGTCTCGCCACTGCGCAACCGGTTTTCCGTGCGGGTCCTCGCAGGTCAGAGGAGGAACAGGTGGGCCGCGGCGTCCCGGGCGACGAAGAACCCGACGATGCCCAGGGTCCAGCCGATCGTGGAGGCCGAGTGCCTGCGCATCCAGTCGCGCAGCCGCCGCAGCGCGGGCTCCAGCCGCCGCCGGGCGACCGACCAGAGGGCGAACAGCACGAGCGCGGGCAGGATCATGACGATCACGTAGCCCGCCAGCAGCGGCACCCACTGCGCGGCGGGCAGTTGCGCGGAGGTCATGAAGCCGATCGCGCCGAGATAGGGCAGCATCGTCGCGACCTCCAGCAGGGCGGCGGTCAGCCCGAGCAGGACCATCGCCCCCGGGCCGCCCAGGCGGGACTCCCAGCGGTCCGGGCGGTCCCTCTGCCGCTTGGAGTCGAACCGGAAGCTGAGCGCGAACAGTCCCACGCCGATGACGAGCTGCACCCAGTAGGCGGGACGGCTGCTCAGGGCCTCGTCGAAGGTGTCGAGGGCGGCGGCCAGCCCGAGCATCAGGGCCACGCCGACCCCGAAGTAGAACAGCGCGACCGTGGTCAGGTAGACCACCAGGCGGCCCGCCGGCGACCGGTCCGAGGAGATCAGCAGGTACACGGGGACGCCCAGGGTCCCGAAGCTCATGCTGTCCAGGAGGGCCAGCGCGGCGAGGGTGAGCATCAGGGTGATGGTCAACGTGGTCCTTCGGCGGTGGGGACGGGGGCAGGGATCGGCAGGGATCGGCAGGGATCGGCAGGATCTCGCCCACCGTCCCTTCGATCCTCCGCCCCGGACCCGCGCGTGACCTCCTGCGTGACGTCGAGGTGGCCGTACACCTTTGGGACTACGGCCCGCCGAGGCGTACCGGCGCGAGGGCGGGTATGGACCTGTTCCGGCGTCCGCCGTGGTCACGTGGCCCGATGACGGGCGCCGGCCGACGGCACGCCCGTCCACGGCGGCCGCGCACCGGCGGCCCCGGGTCGTTCGCGACCGATGAGGAGAGAACCAGAGATGATGATCACTTTGAACAACGGGGTGTCCATGCCCCGGCTCGGTTTCGGCGTGTTCCAGATCCCCCCGGCCGAGACCGCGAAGGCGGTGAGCACCGCCCTGGAGACGGGGTACCGCAGCATCGACACCGCCAAGGTGTACGGCAACGAGCGGGAGGTGGGCGAGGCGCTGGCCTCCGCCGGCCTGCCCCGTGACGAGGTGTTCGTCACCACCAAGCTGTGGAACGACGACCAGGGCTACGACTCCACCCTGGCCGCCTTCGACGCGAGCATGCAGCGGCTGGGCCTGGACCGGCTCGACCTCTACCTCATCCACTGGCCCACCCCGGCCAGGGACCGGTACCTGGACACCTGGAGGGCGCTGGAGAAGCTCCACGCCGACGGCCGGATCCGCGCCGTCGGGGTGTCCAACTTCCAGCCGGCCCACCTGACGCGCGTCATCGACGAGACCGGCCTCGTCCCCGCGGTCAACCAGATCGAGCTCCACCCCGCCCTGCAGCAGGCCGAGCTGCGCGCGTTCCACGACCAGCACGGGATCGTCACCGAGGCGTGGAGCCCGCTGGCGCAGGGGGACGTGCTGGACGACCCGGTGATCACCGACATCGCCGGCCGGTACGGCAAGACCCCCGCCCAGGTCGTGCTGCGCTGGCACCTGGACCTGGGGAACGTCGTGATCCCCAAGTCGGTCACCCCGTCGAGGATCAGGGAGAACTTCGACCTCTCCGACTTCTCCCTCACCGAGGAGGACATGACGCGGATCGCCGGGCTGGAGAAGGGCACCCGCATCGGCCCGGACCCCGACGAGTTCAACTGAGCCGGCCGCCCCACCGGCGGCGGGAGGCCCCGGGGGTCACGGTCACGGTCGCGCGATGCGCTCGCGCAGCCAGTGGTAGGAGGCCTTCGGGGTACGCGCCCCGGTGGGGAAGTCGACGTGGACGAGCCCGAAACGCTGGCTGTAGCCCTCGGCCCACTCGAAGTTGTCCAGCAGGGACCAGACGTAGTAGCCGCGCACGTCCACCCCCTCGGCCCGCGCCCGCTGCATGGCCTCGATGTGGCCGTCGAGGAACTCGATCCTGGCCCGGTCGTCGACCGTCCCGTCCGGGCCGGGCTCGTCGGGCTGGGAGCAGCCGTTCTCGGTGACGTACACGGGCGGCAGGGCGTCGCCGTACCGGTCCCGGAGGCCGACGAGAAGTTCGCGCAGCCCGTCGGGGACGACGGGCCAGCCGAAGCCGGTGACGGGATGGCCGGTGACGCCCGCGTCGTGGAAGGGGAGACCGTCGTCGACGGGGGCGGCGATCCGGGTGGGGTTGTAGTAGTTGATACCGATGCCGTCGAGCGGGGCGGAGATGAGCTCCAGGTCGCCGTCGCGGACCCCGTCCATGTCCGTCCCGTACGCGGACAGGTCGGGGTAGGCGCCCAGCAGCACCGGGTCGTTGAACAGGCGGTTGTGCAGCGTGTCGTAGGCGTCCGCGGCGGCCAGGTCGGCCGGGTCGCCGGAGGCGGGACGGACCGGGGTGCAGTTGTTGGTGATCAGAACCTTCTCCGCGCCGCGCGCCCGCAGCTCCCGCACGGCCAGGCCGTGCCCGAGCAGCTGGTGGTGGGCGGCGGGCAGCGCGTCCAGGACCAGGGTCCTGCCGGGGGCGTGGGTACCCAGCGCGTACCCGTAGACCATGTGGACGAAGGGCTCGTTCAGGGTGATCCAGATGGGGATCCGGTCGGCGAGCCGGTCGGCCACGGCCGCGGCGTACTCGGCGAAGCGGTGGGCGGTGTCGCGGTTCAGCCACCCGCCCTCGTCCTCCAGCCGCTGGGGCAGGTCCCAGTGGAACAGCGTGGCCGCGGGGACGATGTCCCGCTCGACGAGCGCGTCGGTCAGCCGGTCGTAGAAGTCCAGCCCCGCCCGGTTGACCGCGCCCCTGCCGTCGGGCTGGACGCGCGGCCAGGCGATGGAGAACCGGTAGGAGTTCACCCCGAGGCCGGACATCAGCGCGACGTCCTCCCGCCAGCGGTGGTAGTGGTCGCAGGCCACGTCACCGGTGTCACCGCCCCGGATCCGGCCGGGCTCGTGGGAGAAGGTGTCCCAGATCGAGGCGCCCCGGCCGTCCTCGGCGACGGCGCCCTCGATCTGGTAGGACGCGGTCGCCGTACCCCACAGGAACATCCCGGCCTCCAGCCCGCCTGAGTCCGGATCATGGTAACCCCCCGCCCGTTCGTGAGGGGACGATCCCTCCCGTGAGGGATGATGGGGAGATGACGAACGTCTCCGGGGGAACGCTTCGCCGCCGTCCTGCCCAGCGCCGCAGCCTGGAGAGGGTGGAACGCATGCTGGACGAGTGCGCGCGTCTGCTCGACGAGGTCGGCTACGAGATGATGACCACCAAGGAGGTCGCCCGCCGCGCCGAGGTGCCGATCGGGACCTTCTACCAGTTCTTCCCGGACAAGCAGGGGCTGGTCCGGGCGCTGGCGATGCGCAACCTGGAGGCGTTCCTCGGCCGGATCACGGCCAGGCTCGCGCAGGCGCACCTGTCCGACTGGACGGAGATGGTCGACCTCGCCGTCGACGAGTTCGTCGCGATGAAGCGGTCCACCCCGGGCTTCGCGGTCGTCGACTTCGGGAAGGTGCTCGCCGGTCCGTCCGGTTCGGTGGTCAAGGGCACCGACCGGATGCTCGACGCCGCGATGGAGAACAACGCCATCGTGGCCGACCGGCTCCGCGGGATCACCGTCGAGCTGATGGGCGCCCCGATCGGCCCCGGCCTGGACCGGGCCCTCTTCGTCGCGGTCGAGGCCGCCGACGCGGTGCTCAAGCTCGCCTTCCGCTCCCACCCGGACGGCGACCTCGACCTGATCGACGAGTGCAAGAACCTGGTCCGGCGCTACCTGTCGGTCCACCTGCCCGCCGGGTGACACGCGGGCGCCCGTGCCCGTCTCCGTCCCCGCGCCGTCGCGGGGCCGTCGCGGGGCCGTCGCGGGGAGGGCGTCAGCGGACGGACTCCAGGCGGTCGCGGTGCCCGGCGTCGAGGGTGAGGTCCAGGGCGCCCAGGGCCTCCTCCAGCTGGGCCAGGGAGCTCACGCCGACGATCGGGACCGTCCTGACGTCACCGCCGATCAGCCAGGCCAGCACCACCTGGTTGACGCTCGCGCCCAGCTCACCGGCGATCTCCCGCAGCACGGCGAGCCCGCGGGTGGTGCCCGGGTGGTCGTAGACGTCCTGGATCGGCCGGTCCTCGCGGGTGTAGGCGCCGAACATGAGCGTGTTGTACGCCCACAGCGTCAGGTCCGGCTCCGAGCGCAGGTAGTCGAGCATGTCGTCCTGGACCAGGACGTGGCCCCCCTCGGGGAGCCTCACCCCGGGCCGGGGCCGCAGGTAGGTGTGGCGGAGCTGCACGTGGGTGTAGGGCGGCAGGTCCATGGCCCGGGAGAGGGCGCGGGCGCGCTCCAGGCGCCAGGCGGGGACGTTGCTCGCGCCGATCTCGCGCACCGCGCCGGCCCGTACCAGCTCGCCGAAGGCGCCCAGCGTCTCCTCCAGCGGGACGGAGCGGTCCTCGACGTGCGCCCAGTACACGTCGACGTGGTCGGTGCCGAGCCGCCGCAGGCTGCCCTCGGCGGCGGCGGCGATCGCCTTGGCGGACAGGCCCTCGGCGAAGTCCAGGGTACGGTCGCCCGGGACGGTCGGCCGGGCGCCGCACTTGGTGCTCAGCACCATCCGGTCACGGTTGCCGCGGGCGGCCAGCCAGCGGCCGATGGCCAGCTCGCTCTCGTCACCGGTGGCGCCCTCGATCCAGAACGGGTAGTTGTTCGCGGTGTCCAGCATGGTGCCGCCGGCCTCGGCGAACCGGTCGAGGATGGCGAACGTGGTCTCGTCGTCGACGGCGGTGCCGAACGGGATGGTGCCCAGGGCGAGGGGGATGTGCGTCATGGGTCCCACCCTGCAGGCTGGAGTTCACTCCAGGTCAAGCGCGACCGCTGAGGGACCCGTGTCCCGGGGGTCCGGGCGTTTGTTACGGCCGCGGGGGCGTCGGTAGGGTCGTGGCAGGTTCGTGTCTTCGTGAACCCTCCCGGACGGACGGGACAGGGCTCCGGGCCGCCGCGTCGGTCCGGGACCTTTCAGGTTGTGCCGATCCGCCGGCGACGGCGGGCCGGCAGGGGCGACTCTCGGTGAGGTGGTCAGGTGACGGGGTCCACGGACGTGAGCGTGTACACACCGGGACAGGTGGTCGAGGAGACCGGCTTCAGCCTCGACACGCTCCGCTACTACGAGCGGATCGGGCTGCTCGAACCGATCGGCCGCAACGCGGCCGGGCAGCGCAGGTTCACCCAGCAGGACGTCGGCTGGCTCGGCATGCTCCGCTGCCTGCGCGGCACCGGCATGCCGATCGCGGAGATGCTCCGTTTCGCGGAGCTGACCAGGGCGGGCGACCACACGGTCCGCGAGCGGATCGCGCTGCTGGAGGCCCACGACCGGCGGGTGGAGGAGCAGGTCGACAACCTGCGCGAGCAGCAGGTGGCGATCCGGAACAAGATCCGGTACTACCACTCGGTGGCCGGCTGACCGCCTCCGGCGGGCTCGCGCTACGGCACGCCGTCGGCGATCGCCCGCAGCGCCGCGCAGTGCGCGGCGAACGCGGCCTTGCCCTCCTTGCTGAGGGCGAGCCAGGTCCGCGGGCGCTTGCCGACGTAGCCCTTGGTGACCTGGACGTAACCGGCGTTCTCCAGCGTGGCGACCTGCCGGGACAGGGCCGAGTCGGTCACCTCGACGGTGTCGCGGACGTAGCCGAACTCGGCCTTCTCGGCGGCGGCGAGCAGTGCCACGATCGCGAACCGGACCGGCGAGTGGATGACGTCGTCGAGCAGGTGGCGCGGATGACTCACCGGCGCGCCTCCAGGTAGGCGCCGACGAAGGCGGGCAGCGACACCACGACCGCGCCCGGGATCCACCAGACGGGCTCGCCGCGGAACCAGGCCAGCCCGCCCATCAGGACGGCGGCGTACAGCAGCCCCCACGTCGCCATGATCACGCCGTGCCGGGTGCCGAACCCGCGGCGGCTCACCGGCTGGCGTACGGCGTAGACGGATATGGCCGCGACGAACGCCACCCACAGGGTCATGGAGACCGTCAGGGCGAGCGGGCCCGAGGTGAATCCGAGCGCGAGCATCAACGCGAACGTCGCGACACCGAACGTGGCCAGATAGCGGGCGTACCACTTGGAGCGGTTCCGCACGACGGTCTCCAGCTCCTCGGCGCGTGCCAGCGCCTCCGCCGGGCTCATGTGATCGTGCTGTGTCATGGGGCCACCTTCCTGCTCGGGCAGTACCTTCACAGTAGGGCATTACTTTCCAAATTGCTAAGTAATTTCCCGCGCTTTTTCCCACATGGGTCGCGTGACGGGGACCGCAAGCCGTACGGCGGCTTTGCCCCGGCTCGGGACGCCCTTTTCGGTCCGGCTGTTAAACCGGTATCGGAGCCGGGGTCCGGGAGGGGTCATGATCGCACCGCGGGCACGCCGGATCAACATTCCGCTGCGGCATGTCGCCCTCATGTGCGGCGCCATGCTGTTCGCCCTCCTGGCCAACGTGACCTACCTGCAGGCGCTGGACTCCGAACGGCTCAACGAGGACCCGCGCAACCGCCGGACGACGATCGCCCGCTTCGAGAGCCCCAGGGGCCGGATCCTGCTCCGCGACGGCACGGTCGTCGCGGCCAGCCGCAGGTCCAGGAGCGTCACCTACCGCTACCGGCGGGTCTACCCCGGCGGCCGGCTGTACGCGCCGGTCACCGGGCACTTCTCGCTCCACGGCAGCGGCGGGCTGGAGCGGGCCGAGGACGCCCTGCTGTCCGGGAACGACCCCCGGGTACGGGTGCGCGGGCTGATCGGCGGGACCCGCGACGGCGCCACCCTCAGGCTCACCCTCGACCGCGGCGCCCAGCGGGCCGCCTACGACGGCCTGCGCGCCACCGGCCTGCCCGGCGCCGTCGTCGCGATCGACCCCCGCACCGGCGCCGTCCTGGCGATGGTCTCCCTGCCCTCCTACAACCCGAACCTGTACGCGAGCTTCAACCCGGCCAGGCTCGACCGGGCGGACAAGAGGCTGCGGGGCGATCCCGCCGACCCGCTGGTCAACCGGGCCATCCAGCGGAGCCACCCGGCCGGGTCCACCTTCAAGATCGTCACCAGCGCCGCGGCGCTCGCCTCCGGGCGGTACGGCCCCGGCGTCGCCGTCAGCGTCCCGGCCTCGCTCCGGCTCCCCGGCACCGGCACCTACCTGCGCGAACGGCGCGGCGCCGCCTGTGCCGGAGGGGAGGCGGCCCTGCTCCAGGCGTTCCGGTCCTCCTGCGACACCCCCTTCGCCAAGCTCGGCATCGAGCTCGGCCACGACGCGCTGCGCGAGCGGGCCGAGGCGTTCGGGTTCGACACCGACGACCTGCGGATCCCCATGCCGGTGGTCAGGAGCGTCTACCCGCCGGCGACGGACGACGCGCGGACCGCGTTGTCGGCGCTGGGCGGGGCCGGTGTCCGGGTCACCCCGCTGATGATGGCGATGATCGCGGCGACGGTGGCCAACGACGGCCTGCTGATGCGCCCCCACCTGGTGGAGGACGTCCGCCTCGCCGACGACACCGTGATCGAGCGGGCCGAGCCGTCGCCCTACCGCCGGGTGTTCGGCGCCGAGGAGGCCGAACGGCTCACCGGGATGATGGTCGCCGTCACCGAGCCGGGAGGGACGGGCGTCGCCGCGGCCGTCCCCGGGGTGAAGGTCGCGGCCGAGACCGGTTCGGCAGGGAACGTCCCCCCGGCCGCGGACCACGCGCTCTTCACCGGCTTCGCACCGGCCGCCGCCCCCCGGGTCGCGGTGGGCGTCCTGGTCGAGGGCGGCGGGGAGGGCGGGCGGGTGGCGGCCCCCATCGCCAGGGCCGTCATCGAGGCCGTGCTGGTCGGTCAGGCCGAGTAGGCGGAGGCCTGGAGCCCGTACAGGTCGGCGTAGAGACCGTCGAGGCCGATGAGCTCGTCATGGGTGCCGTGCTCGATGACCCTGCCGTGGTCCAGCACGTAGATCCGGTCGGCGTAGCGGACGCTCGCCAGCCGGTGGGTGATCAGCAGGACGGTGCGCCCGTCGGCGTGCTCCCGGATGCGTTCGAACAGGGCGTTCTCGGCGCGGGCGTCCAGCGCGGCGGTGGGCTCGTCGCAGATCAGCAGCGGGGCGTCCCTGTGGAAGCCGCGGGCCACCGCGATCCTCTGCCACTGGCCTCCGGACAGCTCGTGGCCGTCCTTGAAACGCCGGTCGAGCAGGGTGCGGTAACCGTGCGGCAGCTCGGCCACGACCTGGTCGGCACCGGCGACCTCGGCCGCCGCGACGAGCGCGGGCTCCCCCTTGTCGGTGCCCATGGTGATGTTGTGGCGGGCCCGCAGGGGCCAGCGGGTGTGGTCCTGGGCGATGACCGCGATACGGCGCCTCAGCGCGTCGGGGTCGACGGTGGACAGGTCGGTGTCGTCCCACAGGACCCGGCCGGCGTCCGGCTCGTACAGCCCGGACAGGATCTTGGCCAGCGTGGTCTTGCCCGACCCGTTCTCCCCGACCAGCGCGATCACCTCGCCCCGCTCGACGCGCACGCTCACCCCCCGCAGCGCAGGGGAGGCGGAGCCGGGATAGGTGAAGACGACGTCCTCGGCGACGATCCGGGCGAAGGTCTCCGGCGCCGGTGCCGGTCGCCCGGCCGCCATCCTCCCCTCCGCCTCGGCGCAGAAGTCCAGGAAGTCGGTGAAGTACAGGCCCTCCTCGTACAGGCGGTTCGTGGCGAACATCAGGTTGGCCAGGTACGTCTGGCCCGAGCGGATCGCCAGCACCGCGGTGCCCGCCACCGCCAGCGGGACCGCGCCCATCGCCAGCAGCACCCCCAGCGCCACGTACACCAGGGCGGTGCCGATCCCGCCCAGCGCCTCGCCCACGATCCTGGCGACCGTCTGCCGCCGCGCCAGGGTGAGCATGACGGTCTGCTCGGCCGTGGCGACCACGTCGTACATCCGCATCAGGAAGTCGCGCATGGTGAACGAGCGCACCTCGGCCGCCGGGTCCCGCTGCGCCAGCAGGTCCGAGATGATCCACTTACGGCGGCCGACCGGGATCAGCGCGTACAGGGTCGTGTAGCGCATCCGCGCCGAGCGGACCGCCGCCCAGGCGTCGGGCAGCACCGCCAGCGCCAGCAGCGGCAGCAGCACGGGGTGGAGCACCCCCAGCACGCCCGCGGCGGCGACGATGCCGATCGCCGCGGTCAGCACGTTGACGGTCGTGCCCACCACCACGTCGGCCGTGGAGACCCCGCGCGTCCGGGCCCGCTGGAGGGCGTCGTGGAAGTCGGGGTCGTCGAAGGCCGCGAGCTCGACCTTGCTGGTCAGCCCGTACAGGCGCTCCTCGGCGAGCCGGCCGACCTGAGGCTCCAGCCGTGACTGCGCCCAGCCCGCGCCCGCCTGCATGAGGGTGCGCAGGGCCGCGGCCACCCCCACCATGATCAGGCCGGGCAGGGCGGCCCGCACCCGCTCGGGGGTCGGACCGGCCGCGAACAGCGCCGACAGCACCTCGGTGGTGGCGAGCAGCCCGAACGCGGTGAACACGCCGGCCAGCAGGCTCAGCGCGATCGCGACGGCGGTGTCGCGGCGGCTGGCCGACCACGCCAGCCCGACGGCCTGCGAGACCAGGGCCGGGAGCCTGCGGGCGATGGTCAGGAACCCGACCTTCGCCATCGTGTCGGCGTGCGCGTACCACTCGGAGAGGTTCAGCTCGCCGAACTCGGGGGAGTCGTCCGCGGCCGGGCCGGGGGCCCGGGACGGACCCGGGTCACCGGCCGGGCCGGGAGCACCGGCCGGGCCTGGGGCGTCGGCCGGATCGGGAGCACCGGCCGGGCCGGGGGCGTCGGCCGGGCCGGACGTGCCGGAAGGGGGCGGGGAGCCCGACGGGTCGGGGGAGCGGGGGACGGGGGAGTCGGCCATGGAAGCAGTGTGAGCGGCCGTCCCGGCGATGGCCATCCGATGGCCATCCGATGGCCGCTGACGGTCAGCACCGGGACCCGCGCCCGCGCGCCGCCCGGAAAAAGGACTAAGACCGGGCATGGTTCGGTAATTGATGTCACACTTTCTGTGACGGTTCTACCCGACCTCCCTAAGAGCCGATGACCCAGGACACCGCGCACGCCTCCCTCACCGGTGGCAACCTGCCCCTCGAACCGAACGGCTTCGTGGGGCGTGAGACCGACGTGGAAGAACTCGTCGACCTGCTGGGCGTCGCCCGGGTGGTGACGCTCTGCGGGACGGGCGGCATCGGCAAGAGCAGGCTGGCGATCCGGGTGGCCTCCCAGGTGGCGGCGGAGTTCCCCGGGGGCGTCTGGCTGGTCGAGCTGGCCGACGCGGTGCCCGGCGACCAGATCGAGACCAGGGTGGCCGCCGTGCTCGGGGTCAAGGCCGAGCCGTCCCGCGCGCTGGCCGAGACCCTGATCGACGCGCTCGGCGACCGGCGGCTGCTGCTGGTCATGGACAACTGCGAATCGCTCATCGAGGAGTCCGCCAGGTTCTGCCGCGCGGTCCTGACCGTCTGCCCCGAGGTGCGCGTGCTCACGACCAGCCGGGAGCCGCTGCGGGTGGCCGGGGAGACCGTGTGGCGCGTGCCGCCGCTCAGCCTGCCCCGGGGCGGCGGCCACGACCCGGCCGACAGCGAGGCGGTGCGGCTCTTCGTCGACCGCGCCGCCGCGGCCTCCCGCGAGTTCGCCGTCACCGAGCAGAACGAGGCCGACATCGCCGGGCTCTGCGAGGCGCTCGACGGGATGCCGCTGGCCATCGAGCTCGCCGCCGCCCTGTGCCGGGTGCTGACCGTGGGGCAGATCAACGCCCGGATCAGGGACCGGTTCCGGCTGCTGTCGGCGGGCGACCGGACGGCCCCGGCCAGGCAGCAGACGCTCAGGGCGACCGTCGACTGGAGCTACCAGCAGCTGGACGAGCCCGAACGGATCCTGCTCAGGCGGCTGGCGGTCTTCACCGGCGGGTGGACGCTCGACATGGCCGAGCGGGTCTGCGCGCGCGACGCCCTGCGCGCCGAGGACGTGCTGAGGGTGCTCTGCGTCCTGGTCGACAAGTCACTGGTGCTGGCCGAGACGGCGGTCGCGGGCGAGACGCGCTACCGCATGCTGGAGACGATCCGCGAGTACGCGGCCGAGCAGCTGGCCGCCTCCGGGGAGGAATCCGGCTTCCGCAGGCTGCACCGCGACCACATGATCGAGGTCGCCGCCCGGATGCACCGCACGATCGTCCGGCGGCCCCGCCCCACCTGGGCGGAGATCTGCCCGATGCTGGTCATGATGGACGAGCTCCAGGCCAACGTGTGGGCGGCGGTGCGCTGGTCGGCCGAGGCCGACGACGACCCGGAGAGCGCGCTGCGCCTGCTCGTCCTGCTGCGCTGGCCGCTCATCGCCGGGGGCAGGTTCACCCCGGCCGACAAGTGGCTCGACCGCCTGCTGGAGGCCGCCCCCGAGGAGCTGTCGCCCCAGGTGCGCGGCGACGCCCTCGCGCTGCGCGGGCAGGTGGCCTTCGGGCAGGGCGACCCCGACGCGGCCCAGGTCGCCTGCACCGCCGCGATCGGGCTGTGCCGGCAGGCGGGCCTGCACGGGCCGCTCGGCGGCGCGCTGGCCGTGCTGGCCTGGGTGGCCATCTACCAGCGCCGTCCCGACCGGGCCAGGGCCCTGCTGGACGAGGCGCTGGAGGCCGTGCGCGCGGTCGACGACCCCTGGCACGAGACGGTCGTCCGGTCGATGGAGGGCACGCTCGCCCTCTCCGAGGGCAGGGCGAAGGAGTCGCAGCGCTCCTTCGAGGCCGCGCTGGCGATCGCGCACGAGCTCGACAACCACTGGGCCGCGCCGGTCGCGCTGATCGGCCTGGCCCAGGTCGCCTGGCTCCGCGGCGACCTGGCCGAGGCCCGCGCCCGCTACGAGCGCGCCCTCGACATGCTCCAGGACATCACCGCCCACTGGCAGGTCGTCACGTGCCTGTCCGGACTGGGCCGCATCGCCCTCGCCCAGGGAGACCTCGCCACCGCGCGGGTCAGGCTGATCGAGAGCCTGCGGCTGTGCATCGGGACCGGCCAGCGGCTCGGCGTGGCCCGCCGGATCGAGACGCTCGCCCAGCTCGCCCTCGCCGAGGAGGACGACCGCCGCGCGGTGCGCCTGGCCGGGGCCTCCGCCGCGATCAGGAGCGCGATGAGCGGCGCCGTGCTCCCGCCCGGGTTCGGGGCGCGGATGGAGGAGCTGCTCCAGCCCGCCCGGATGCGCCTCGGCGAGAGCCAGGTCGCCCGGCTGTGGGCGCAGGGCCAGGAGATGTCCCAGGAGCAGGCGGTCCGCTACGCGCTGCAGGTCGAGGAGCCGCACGAGACGCCCCCGCTGCTCGGCGCCTCCCCGGCGGTCACCCCGCTGACCACGCTCACCTGCCGGGAGTGGGAGATCGCCGAGCTCGTCGCCAGGGGCCTGAGCAACAAGGCCATCGCCGACGACCTGGTGATCAGTCCCGCCACCGCCGCCCGGCACGTCGCCAACATCCTGGCCAAGCTCGGCTTCTCCTCCCGGACGCAGGTCGCCACCTGGGTGGTCGAGCAGAACCGTTCCTAGCCCGCGGGCTACACATGTGCGGCGCGGAAGATACATCCCGGGATACGCACTCCGGAGCATGTGGCGGACCCGTGGCGCGCCGTACGTTTTCCTGGTGTTCGACCGATGACGTCCAGCCTTCCGCACCGCGCCGGCCGAAACCCCGGTACGGGACGGAGGTCCACACCATCCCGGACGTCTCGGTCGGGCACGTCGCGGACGTCGCGTGCCCTTGTCGACGGCCGGGGTCTCCTCGGAGGGGTGGGGACCAGGTCATGGGGCATGTGACAGCGGGCTCGGGTCGCGCAGGGCCCGGGCCCGCCCGGCGTTCCCGCCCACGGTCACGACGCCGCCCGGGACGCGCCGGGGGACCCGCGGGCCGGACGTCCCGCGGCCGGGTGGACGGGCGGGCGCGGAGGGGCCGGATACACAGCCATCTACATACATCTGCCGATGCCCGCGCGGACGGCCCGCCCCTAGCGTCGGCGGAATGAGACCGACCTCTCCGTCCACCAGCTGCACCCTCACCGAGGCGGTGTTCGGCTACGCGCACGGGCGAGGCGATCGGCCCGCGCTGATCGACCTCGACGCCGGCCTGGTGTACGGCCATCGCCGCCTGGCCGCGGAGGTGACGCGGGGAGCCTCGGGTCTGGTGCGGCGGGGGGCCAGGCGGCGTCAGGTCGCCGGCATCCACGTGGACAGCGCGGTGGCCCAGACGCTGGCGGTGCACACGGTCATCGCGGCCGGCGGGGTGGCGGCGCCCATCACCTCGGGGTGCGAGGAGATGGCCGACCTGCTGGCCGAGTGGGACGCGCGGCTGCTCATCACCACCCCGCGGCTGGCGGGCGCGTCGCTGCGCGCGGTGGAGGACTCCCGGGTCCGGCAGGTGATCGCGTTCGGCCAGGCCCGCGACACCGTCGACTTCGCCGACCTGCTGCTGCTCGAACCGGTCCCGCTGCCCTTCCTCGACCCGGTGGTGCAGCCCGCGCTGCTGGTCGAGGACGGGGGCGTGCTGACCCACCAGGATCTGATCACCCGGATGAACGCGCTCGACCGGGGAGCCGACCTCGGCAAGTCCGACGTGCTGCTGATCACCTGGCCCCTGCGGTGCAGCATGGCCCTGACGATCCTGATCGGGCTGGCGCTGATGCGCGGCGCGCTGGTCGTGGTGGCCCCGGGGCTGATGTCCCGGGAGCTGTCGGCGACCATCCAGGACTTCGGCGTCACCGTCGTGGCGCTCCCCGACGGGGCCGTCCAGCGCGTCTGAGGCGGGCCGCGCCCCGCCGTCCGGCGCCGTCCGGCGGGTCAGGGACGGGGCGCGCGGCACCGGGCACGTCACGCGCGGGGCCTGCGCGCACGGGGCGCCGCGTACCGGCGCACAGGAACGCGTGCCGGCGCGCGGGGCGCTCGCCGTCACCCGCGGACACCGGTGATTCTCACATGTCGGGATGCGGAGCTGTTATCCCCGCAATCTTGACGGCGCTCGGTGCGGAGTGGCTTGATTGCACGTGTCGACGACGCTGACAACGTTGTCATGTTCTCGGGGGAACACCTGTGCAACCTCGACCCCGAAGGGACGGAGAGCTGTGCGACGACAGTTGATGGCGGCCGTCGCGGCCACCATGGCGGGCCTGCTCGCCCTGACCGCCTGTGGTGGTGACGGCGGCGGTGCCCCGCAGAGCCCGCAGGCCGACGCGAAGAAGAAGGTCGAGGTCTTCTCCTGGTGGACCGGCCCCGGCGAGGCCGACGGGCTGAAGGCCATGAGGGAGATCTTCCAGAAGCAGAACGCCGGGCTGGAGTTCTTCGACGCGGCCGTGGCGGGCGGCTCCGGGGACAAGGCGCGGGCCCTGCTGACCACCAAGCTGCAGGCCCAGACCCCGCCCGACACCTTCCAGGGTCACGCGGGCGCCGAGCTGCAGGGATACATCAAGGCCGGTCAGCTCGAACCGCTGAACTTCCTCTACGACGAGCTCAAGCTCAAGGAGGCGTTCCCGCAGCAGCTCGTCGACCAGATCAGCGTCCAGGGCCAGATCTACTCGGTCCCGGTCAACGTCCACCGCTCCAACGTGATGTGGTTCAACCCCGCCGTCCTGAAGGAGGCGGGCGTCGCCGAGGTGCCGAAGACGATCCCGGACTTCGTCACGGCGCTGGAGAAGGTCAAGCAGAAGGGCAAGATCCCGCTCTCGATCGGCTCGGAGTGGACCATGGTCCACCTGCTGGAGAGCGTGCTGCTCGGCTCGCTGGGCACCGACGCGTACAACAGGCTGTGGACCGCGGGCTCGGACTGGTCCGGCCCGGCGATGACCAAGGCGCTGAACGACTTCAAGACGATCCTGTCCTACGCCGGTGACCCGGCCGACGACTGGCAGCCCGCGGCCAAGCAGGTCGCCGACGGCGAGGCCGCCTTCAACATCATGGGCGACTGGGCGTACGGCTACTTCCACAACCCGCCGGACGGCGGCCTGGGCAAGACGTCCAAGACCGACTTCGACTGGGTGCCCTCGCCCGGCACCGCGGGCACGTTCATGTGGCTGTCGGACAGCTTCACCCTGCCCAAGGGCGCGCCCAACCGCGACGGCGCCGTGGCCTGGCTGAAGGTGGCCGCCAGCAAGGAGGGCCAGGACGCCTTCAACCCCAAGAAGGGCTCCATCCCGGCCCGCAAGGACGCCGACACCGCCCTCTACACCGACTACCTCGCGGACGCGCTCAAGGACTGGGGTTCCGACGAGCTCGCCGGTTCCATCCAGCACGGCGTGGTCGTGAACGACGCCTGGCGCGTCTCGATCAACGAGGCGGTCGGCGTGTTCCACGGCGACAAGGACGTGGCCGCGTTCCAGACGGCGCTGGCCGAGGCGGCCAAGAACTCCGGACAGTGATCTTTCGGTACGGCCCGCGGTGACGCGGGCCGTACCTCGCGGAAGGGGTGCCGGTGACACCGATGACGCGGCCGACACCGACGACACCGACGACGCCGACGGCGCCGAGAGCGCCGGCGACACGGACGACACGCGTGGGGACGATGTCGCGGATGCGCAGGTGGCTTCCGGGCCTGCTGCTGGTCACGCCGTCGATCGTCGCGATCGCGGTCTTCGTGTACGGCATGCTCGGCTGGAACTTCCGGCTGGCCATGACCGACAAGCACGACGAGGTGTCCGAGGGAAACTTCGTCGGCCTGGAGAACTTCGTCACGCTCTGGGACCAGAAGCGCTGGGGCATCTCGGTCGAGCACGCCATCGTCTTCACGGTGGTCTTCGTGTTCGGGGCGCTGGTGCTCGGCTGGCTGCTGGCGTTCCTGATGGAGAAGGGGATCAGGGGTGAGGGGACCTTCCGGGCGGTCTACCTGTTCCCCATGGCGGTCTCCTTCGTCGCGACCGGGGTCGTCTGGCGCTGGCTGATGAACTCCTCCCAGGGCGAGCGGGCGGTCGGGCTGAACCGGTTGTTCGACACCCTGGGCCTGGAGTTCCTGCAGTGGCAGTGGTTCCGGGACCCGGACTGGGGGATGGCGGCCATGGCCATCCCTGCGATTTGGCAGATGTCCGGATATGTCATGGCATTGTTCTTGGCGGGGTTCCGCGGGGTCCCCGAGGACCTGAGGGAGGCTGCCCGGGTCGACGGCTGTGGCGAGTGGCAGGTCTACCGGCACATCGTGCTGCCGCTGCTCCGCCCGGTCACCCTGTCCGCGCTGATCATCCTGGGGCACATCTCGCTCAAGGTCTTCGACCTGATCGTCGCGGTCTCCGGCAAGCAGATCATCACCGACGTGCCCGCCGTGTTCATGTGGGTCGCGGTCTTCGACTCCCACGACCCGGCCAAGGGCGCCACCATCGCGTCCTACATCGTGCTCGCGGTCAGCGTCTTCGTCATCCCGTACCTGGTCTGGACGCTCCGCAAGGAGAGGCGCTCGTGACCCTCCCGCCGGCACCGAGAACGGTCCCCCACCCCGGAGGCACCCGATGACGACCACCGTGACCGGTCCCGGTGTCGCCCCCGCGCGGGGCGGCGGCGCGGGCGACCCCGGTGACCGGGCCAGGCGGCGGGCACGGCTGTCGCGCGGCGTCAGGCTGGTGCTGCTGGTCGCCTTCCTGCTCGTCTTCCTGATCCCGATCTACGTGCTGCTGGTCACCAGCTTCAAGCCGCTGACCGAGGCCGACCCGGGCCGGGCATGGGCACTGCCCGAGGTGTGGACGGCCGAGCCGTGGCGGGTGGCCTGGGAGAAGCTCGCCCCCGGCATCTGGAACAGCGTGCTGCTCGCGGTCCCCGGCTCGCTGATCTCGGCGATCCTGGGCTCCATGAACGGCTACGTGCTGTCGAAGTGGCGCTTCCCCGGCTCCGACGTGCTGTTCACCCTGTTCCTGTTCGGCATGTTCATCCCGTACCAGGGCGTCATGATCCCGCTGGTCCAGCTCCTGGTGAAGCTGAACGAGGTCACGCTGGCGGTCACCGGGGTGCCGGGGGTCTTCTACGGCGCGATCCCCGGCCTGCTGCTGGCCCACGTGGTCTACGGCATCCCGATCTGCACGCTGATCTTCCGCAACTACTACGTCACCATCCCGGACGAGCTGATCGAGGCGTCCCGGGTGGACGGGGCGGGAATGCTGCGGACCTACTGGTCGGTGGTGCTGCCGGTCTCCGGCCCGGCCTTCGCGGTCGTGATCATCTGGCAGTTCACCTCGATGTGGAACGACTTCCTGTTCGCCGTCTTCCTCACCGGCCCGCAGAGCTGGCCCACCACGGTCATGCTCAACAACATCGCCGGTGCCCAGACCGTCCCCTACAGCCAGCAGATGGCCGCAGCCCTGCTCGCCTCCATCCCCACAATGATCATCTACATCCTCCTCGGCCGCTTCTTCATGCGCGGCCTCATGGCCGGAGCCCTCAAGGGCTGAACCCGCGCGGCCGCCCCGGACGGGTGATCATGTCGCCTGGCCGGGGTTGACCAGCGCGTCGCCCAGTGCGGTGCGGTGGTACAGGACGCGGCGGCCGGTGCGGCTGCCGGTGACCAGGCCCGCCCGGCGCAGGGCGGCGATGTGGCCGCCCACGGTTCCCAGGCTCAGCCCCAGCAGGGCGACGAGCGCCGTGGTCGTCGCGGGGGCGGCCAGTTCGAGCAGCACCCGGGTCCTGGTGCCGCCGATCAGCCCGGCCAGGCCGTCCGGCGCCTCGGGCGGGATGCCGGTGCCCCGGGCCGGATAGCTGATCGCGTACGGCCAGTGGGTCTCCAGGTAGGAGCCCACCCCGACGGGGATCACGCTCGGGATGAAGAGCAGGCCGCGCCCGTCGAGCCGGTAGCTCTCGTCCGCGCTCTCGGAGAGCACCTCGATGACACCGTCGGGATGCCACCGGACCCGGGGGCTGAGGTCGTCGAGCGCGGCGGCCCAGCCGTAGGTCGCCAGGCGGCCGGACCGCTGGATCACGTCCCGCTCCATGATCGCGTGGAAGCGCGGCCAGGCCGGGGCGACGATCTCGTCCCAGGTCGCCTGGAGCGCGTCGGCGAACAGCCGCACCACGCCGGGGGAGAACAGCAGGTCCACGACGTGCCGCGGAGGGCGCGGCATCCCCTCCAGGTTCCTGGCGATCTCGGCGTGCGCCCGCGCCACCGGGGTGGCGCGCACCACCGCGATCTCCGCCTCGAAGGGGGTGTTCACCCCGGTCGGCGGCGGTGCGGGGAAGTCGGCGTTGTACGCCCGCTCGCGGAACAACGCCACCATGAGGGCCAGCCCCGGCTGCGTGACCAGCAGTCTCTCGTACGGTTCCCGCACCCGGTCCACCCAGGCCCGCCACGGCCCGACCTCCCGCCTGCCGGACAGGATCCAGAGCGCGTGCTTGGTCACGATGAGCGGGGAGATGGCGAACCTGCTGGCCATGATGTCCTGTGGGGTGACCTCGATGCGGAAGACCATGGTTGACCTTTCGGATATATCCGAAAGATTAGCCAGCCGGGTGAGGGCCTTCCACCATCGTGTCCATGACGGTGGAAGAACGTGACACGCAGGCGGTGGACGAACGCGGCGCGACCTACACGGAGGTCTTCGCGAGCCGGGAGTTCCGCATCCTCTTCGGAGGCTTCACCCTGCTGGTCGCGGGAGACCAGATCAAGATGCTGGCCCTGTCGGCGCTGGTCTACGCGCGGACCGGCTCGCCGGGGCTGTCGGCGGCGACGTACATGCTGGGGTTCCTGCCCTACATCGTCGGCGGGACGTTCCTGCTCTCGCTGGCCGACCGGATCCGGCCACGCGCCCTGATGGTCGCCGGTGAGTGGGTCAGGGCCGTGACCTGCCTGCTGCTCGCCTTCACCGGGATGCCCGTCTGGGCGATGCTGGCCCTGGTCCTGGTCACCGGCCTGTTCTCCCCGGTCTTCGGGGCGGCGCGGACGGCCCTGCTGCCGGACCTGCTGCCCGGTGACGCGTTCGTGCTGGGCAGGTCCGTGCTGAACGTGACGGCCGCCGGAGCCCAGATCGGCGGCCTGGCCGTGGGCGGCGCCGTCCTCGCCGTCACCGGACCCGCCGGGGCGCTGGCCGTCACCGCCGCGCTGTCCGTCGTGGCCGCCGTGGTGCTGCGCTACGGCATGCCCGACTTCCCCGCCCGGAACGCCGGTCCCGCCGGTCCCGCGGGAAGGCGTACGCGCGAGGACGCCCCGCCCGCCGGGGAGACCGAGGGCGGTGACCCGTCCGGGGGAGAGGCGGGCGGCGACGGGCGCGTGCAGGCGCGCCCGGAAGGTCGTCGGCGCGCGGGGACGCCCGCGGGCGGCGGCGAGCAGGCGGGCGCGTCCGCGAGGGGCGGCGCCGTGCGGGAGACGCTGCGGGTCAACCGGCTCCTGCTGGCGGACGCGCGGGTGCGCGGCCTGCTCCTCGCGCAGTGGCTGCCGGTCTCGATCGTGGCCGGTGCCGAGGCGATGCTGATCCCCTACCTGGGGAACGAGGCCGGGTTCGCGCTCGCCGCCGCCTCGGTGGGCATGGCGCTCGGGAGTCTCGCCGCAGGCAGGCTGGTCTCGCCCGCGGGCAGGGAGCGGCTGGCGTTCCCCCTCGCGCTGGTGACGGGCCTTCCCCTCCTGGCGTTCGCCCTCCGGCCGGGTCTGGTGGGGGCCGCCCTGCTCGTGCTGCTCGCCACGGCGGCGCTGTCCGCCTTCGAGCTGGGGCTGCAGCGGTGGTTCGTGGAGGCGGTACCGGAGACGATCAGGGGGCAGTCCTTCGGCCTGGCGTCGGCGGGGATGATGACCGGCCAGGCCCTGGGCGCCGCCCTGGTCGGCGTGGCCGCCGAGCTGACCTCTCCGCCGATGGCCGTCGTCATCGCGGGGGCGGCCGCCTGCGCCTGCTCGCTCGCCCTGCACCGGTCGCTCAGGGTCGGCGGGCGACGGCCCGCGTGACACCGCCCCGCCCGGAGAGGGGCACGGGGCCACGGGACACGGGCCTGTGACCGCCCGATCCCGCGAGCACGCTCCCACGGTGCGGCGCTCCCGGAGGGGCACCGCCCGGAGACCGCGTAGTCTTCCCTGACCCGGCGGCCGGGCCCGTCCGAGGAAATCTCCCGGGCGCTGTCGATGCGGCCGGGTCCCGTTCGTCGTCATGGTGTGCGGCGGCCCGCCGCGCGAGAGGATCCGGAGGAACCGGCCATGAAGTACATGCTGCTGATCAACAGTGGTGCGACCGACGCGGACGGCGGGGCCGCGGAGTGCACCGTCGAGGACTGGACGGCCTACGACAAGGCCGTCCAGGACGCGGGGATCTACGTCTCGGGGGAGTCACTGGCGGACCTGGTCACCGCCACGACGGTCCGGGTCGGGGCCGGCGGCGAGCGGACCGTCACCGACGGGCCGTTCGCCGAGACCCGCGAGGTGCTCGGCGGCTTCTACGTCATCGACGTGCCGGACCTCGACGCCGCGCTCGACTGGGCGGCCCGCTGTCCCGGCGCGGGCGGCAGCGGATCGGTCGTGGTACGGCCGGTCGCCGACTTCGGGGCCTGACGGGGTGACGGGGATGACGGAGCGGACGACCGGCACCGGTACGGACAGGGCCGTGGAGTCGGTTTTCCGCGAGGAACACGGCCGGCTGCTCGCCTCCCTCGTCCACCGTTTCGGGGACCTCGACCTGGCGGAGGAGGTCGCCGCCGAGGCGATCGAGGCCGCGCTGGTGCACTGGCCGGAGCGGGGCGTCCCGGACAGGCCCGGCGCCTGGCTGCTGACCACGGCCCGGCGCAAGGCCGTCGACCGGCTGCGGCGGGACCAGGCGTACGCCGCCCGGCTCGCCGTCCTGCAGGTGGAGGCCGACCGGACGCCCCCGGCCCCGCCCGCGGGCGAGGACGCCGACCTCCCGGACGAGCGGCTGCAGCTGTTCTTCACCTGCGCCCACCCCGCGCTGCCGGCCGAGGTCCGCGGCGCGCTGACGCTGCGCTGCCTGGCGGGACTGACCACACCCCAGGTCGCGCGGGCCTTCCTCGTCCCCCCGGCGACGATGGCGCAGCGGATCGTACGGGCGAAGAAGAAGATCCGCGAGGCCCGGATCCCCTTCAGGGTGCCGGGCGCCGACGAGCTGCCCGCCCGCCTGCCCGGTGTGCTCCAGGTCCTCTACTCGATCTTCACGGAAGGGTACGCGGCCAGCGCCGGTCCCCGGTTGCAGCGGCTCGACCTGGCCGAGGAGGCCCTCCGGCTGGCGCGGATCCTGCGCCGGCTGCTGCCCGCCGAGCGGGAGGTCGCCGGACTGCTCGGGCTCATGCTGCTGGTCCACGCGCGGCGCGACGCCCGCACCGGCCCGGACGGCGGGCTCGTGCTGCTCGAGGACCAGGACCGCGGCCGCTGGGACCGGACGATGATCGAAGAGGGGCTGGCCCTGGTGCCCGTCGCGCTGACCGGCGGCCCGCCCGGCCCGTACGGCGTGCAGGCCGCGATCGCCGCCCTGCACGACGAGGCGGCGGACCTGCGGACCACGGACTGGCCGCAGATCGTGGCGCTCTACGGGGTGCTGCTCGCCCTCGCGCCGTCCCCGGTCGTCGCCCTGAACCACGCCGCGGCGGTCGCGATGCGCGACGGCCCGGAGGCCGGTCTGGCACTGCTGGAGAACCTGGCCGGCGAGGAGCGGTTGCGCGGTCACCACCCCTACCCGATGGCACGGGCGGACCTGCTGCAACGGCTCGGCCGCCTTCCCGAGGCCGCCGCGGCCTACCGGGAGGCGCTCGCCCTGGCCGGTACCGAACCCGAACGCGCCCACCTGCGGCGCAGGCTGAGCGCGGTCGAACCGACCGGCCCGGACACCGGGACCGGCGCGTGACGGCACGCGTCGCGCCGCCCGGCCTCCGGACCCGGACCCGAACCCGAACGAGGAGAACGACAGACATGGACCGCGACCAGGTTCTCGCATGGGTGAAGGCCGAACGGCTCAGCTTCGCCGACCTTCTCGACGACCTCGACGAGCACGAATGGGCGGTTCCCTCCCTGTGCGCCGGCTGGACGGTGCGTGAGGTGGCCGCGCACCTGACGCTGTCCACCCGCGCCACCCTCCTCGGGACGATCAGGAGCGCGATCCGGGCACGCGGCGACTTCGACCGCATGGAGGACACCAAGGCACGGGAGAGGGCACTCGCCTTCGAGCCCGCGGAGCTCATCGCGCAGATCCGCGAGACGGCCGGCTCGGCCCGCCGCGCCCCTCTGTCCAGTCCGGTGGACCCGCTCGTCGACGCGCTGGTCCACGGGCAGGACATCGCGCGCCCCCTCGGACGCGCGCGGGATATGCCCCTCCGTCCCGCGGTCACGGCGATCGAGCACGTCATGGCCAGCATGTTCTACGGTGCCCGCAAGCGCCTCGCCGGCACGAGGCTGGTGGCCACCGACCTGGAGTGGTCCGCGGGCGAGGGGCCCGACGAGGTACGGGGGAAGGTGTGCGACCTGCTCCTCCTGGCGACCGGCCGCCCGGCCGGCCTCGCCGGGGTCTCGGGGCCGGGGGCCGAGCGGATCGCGGCGGCACTGTAGGCCCGTACCGCGAGGGCGGCCTCGTACCCGCGCGTGCGGTCCCGCGCTCGCGTGGGACATCGGGCCGGTCCGGCCGGATCCCGGCGGTCAGATCTCGACGCTCTCGCCGGGAACCAGCCGCCGGACGTCGGCGCCCAGGCGTTCGGCCTCGGCGGCGAGCACGCTCTCCAGCACCTGGACACCCCACTCGTTGATCAGCCCGTCATGGATCGCGTACGCGCGCCGGGGGGCGATCGCCCGCAGATAGGCGATCATGTCCGGCACGGTCATCCAGGGAGCCTGGCCGGGCAGCAGCAGCGTCGGCACCTCGATCGCGGTCAGCGCGTCACCGGGATGGAGGACCTCGCCGTCGAGGACGAACCCGATGTTGTCGACCGGTGGCACGTCGGGATGGCTGAAGTGGTGCTTGTCCCCCACGACCGACACCTCGAAGCCCGCGATCGACAGCACGTCCCCCTCCTGGGCCACGTGCACGCGGTCACCGAGCCACTCCAGGTGCCGGGCCACGCCGGGGCAGGTGTACACGACCAGGCCCGGATCGGCGGTGGCGGCCGCGCGCAGGCGATCGGGCTCGAAGTGGTCGAAGTGCTCGTGCGTGATGAGCACGGCCTCCACGCCGGTCAGGGCGTCGGCCTCCGGGGTCATCGCGCCGGGGTCGATGACCAGGGCCCGCCCGTCCTTCTCTAGCCGTACGCAGGCGTGTCCGAATTTGGTGATTTTCATGCGTCTCATACTGGTCGCCGCGGGGTGACCCCCCGGCCGGATCCGCCACGGGCGAACGTCCCCTGCCGGCCGGGAACGGCGGGTCAGGGGCGGTCGGGGCAGGTCTGGCCTCACCGGGACCGGTCAGGGCGATCCCGGACTCCACCGGAGCCTGGGGCAGGGCCGGTCAGGGCAGGTCCGGAGTCACCGGGGCCGGTCAGGGGGGAGCTCTCCGGATCCGCGGGGGATGAGCCGGGTCGGCAGCTCGATCCGCTCGGGGGCGCCGCGGTCGCCGGACAGGCGGCGGAAGAGCAGCTCGGCGGAGGTCCTGCCGAGCCCGGCCGGATCCTGGGCCACCACGGTCACGCCGGGGACCAGCAGGTCGGCCAGCTCGAAGTCGTCGAAGCCCACCAGGGCCTGGCGGTGCCCGGCGCGCAGCACCGCCACGGTGATCCGGCCGTTGCCGGTGAAGACCGCCGTGGGCGGGTCGCCACCGGAGAGCATCCGGGTCAGGGCGGCACCCGCCTGCTCGGCGGGGCCGGTCGAGACCAGCGACTCCTCGAAGGGCAGGCCGGCCTCCTCAAGGGCACGGCGGTAGCCCCGCAGCCGTTCGCCCGAGGTGAAGATGGACGCCCTGTCGCCGACGAAGGCGACGCGCCGGTGGCCGTGCCGGATCAGGTGGCTCACCCCGGCGTACGCGCCCCCGGCGTTGTCGCACAGGACGGTGTCGCACGAGACGGCGCCATCCGAGGCGCCCGAGGTGCCCGAGGTGTCGTGGGCGGAGCCGGAGCCGTACGTGGTGCCGTACGGGGCGGTGCCGCGGGCCGTACCGGCGCCCGGCCCTCCCGGACGGTCGGCGAAGACCGCGGCGATGCCCGCGTCCAGCTCGGGACGGAGGTAGTCGTGGTCGGTCCCGGAGGGCACGATGATCAGGCCGTCCACCCGGCGGGAGCAGAAGGTGAGGATCAGCTCCCGCTCGCGCAGCGGATCCTCCCCGGAGGAGCCGCTCAGCACCAGCGAGCCGTGCCGCAGCGCCACCTCCTCGACCGCGCGGCCGAACACCGAGTAGAACGGGTCCGCCACGTCCTCGATCACCAGGCCGATGCTCGACGTGCTGCCCCGGCGCAGGACGCGGGCGCTCTCGTTGCGCCGGTAACCGAGCCGCTCGATGGCGGCGGAGACCCGTTCCGCGGTGGCCGGGGTGACCCCCGGTTCGTCGTTGACGACCCGGGAGACGGTCTTCAGCGCCACCCCGGCCGCCTCCGCGACGTCCTTCATGGTGGGACGTCCCCGCGCACTCTCTGTCACGTCTCGATCATCACCCAGGTTCGCCGTACCGACAACGTTGTCACCGGGTCGCCGGTCAGCGGTGCGAGGAGACGCCGCCACCGGCACCGGTGGCGTGCAGGTCGGCCTCCACCCGCGCGACGGTGGCCAGCAGCGGGGGCAGCAGGTGGCGGCGGGCCGAGTCGGTGGTCGTACGGCTGGCGTGCGAGGAGATGTTGATCGCGGCGGTCACCCGCCCCGACCGCTCCCTGACCGGCGCCGCGATCGAGCGCAGGCCCTCCTCCAGCTCCTGGTCGACCATGGCCCAGCCGTGGGCGCGGACCCGCTCCAGCTCCGCCCGGAGCGCGGCGGTCGAGGTGACCGTCCTGGCGGTGATCCTGCGCAGCTCGACGCGGTCGAGGTAGGCGTCGAGGTCGTCCGGGGACAGCCCGGCCAGCAGCACCCTGCCCATCGAGGTGCAGTACGCCGGGAAGCGGGTGCCGATGCTGATGGTCACCCGCATGATCCTGCTCGTCGCCACCCGGGCCACGTAGACGACGTCCTCGCCGTCGAGCACCGCCACCGACGCCGACTCGTGCACCTCGGCGACGAGCCGTTCCAGATGCGGCTCGGCCACCTCGGGCAGCGAGAGGCTGGACAGGTAGGCGTACCCGAGGTCCAGGACGCGGGGGGAGAGCGCGAACAGCCGCCCGTCGGTCCTGACGTAGCCGAGGTCGACGAGCGTCAGCAGGAAGCGCCGGGCCGCCGCCCTGGTCAGGTCGGTGGCACGGGCGACCTCGCTGAGCGTCAGCTCGGGGCTCGTGGCGCTGAACGCCTTGATCACGGAGAGACCGCGGGCCAGCGACTGCACGTGGTCGGAGCCGCGGTCAACCGGTTCGATCATTGCCGTCCTCCTCGTCCCGGCCGGACTCCAGCGCCGCCCGCGCGACCGCGAACGCCCTGTTGGCCGCGGGCACGCCCGCGTAGATCGCGGTCTGCAGCAGCACCTCCTTGATCTCCTCCTCGGTCAGGCCGATCCGCAGCGCCGCCCGTACGTGCATGCCCAGCTCGTGCTCGTGCCCGAGCGCGGCGAGCATGGCCAGCGTGACGCAGCTCCGGGTACGCCGGTCCAGGCCGGGACGGGTCCAGATCTCCCCCCACGCGTAGGTGGTGATGAACTCCTGGAAGTCCGCGGTGAACGGTGTGCTCTCCGCGACGGCGCGGTCCACGTGCTCGTCGCCCAGGACGGCCCGGCGCGTCGCGTCCCCGGCCTCCCACCGGTCCCGGCCGGTGCCGATGCCGATGTCCGTGCCCGTGCTCGTGTCCGTGTTCGTGTCCGCACCCGTGCCCGTGGCGGCCCGTCTCGCGTTCATGGTCCTGCTCCCGTGCCGTTGTGGTGGGCGGCGAGCGCCCGGTCGACGAAGGTGGCGGCGGACCCCAGGGCGCCCGCCGGGTCGAGGGCCGCGTCGATCTCCTCGGCGCTCAGCGGGATGCCGGGGTCGGCGAGCAGCGCCTCGCGCAGTGACAGGCCCTCGTCCACGGCGCGCGCGCAGGCTGCGTCCACCGCCTCCCGGGCCCGCGGGGTGCCGCCGAGCCCGGCCACGACCCGCTCGGCCATGGGCAGCCCCCGGGTCAGGTCGAGGTTGGCGCGCATCCGGCCCGCGTCCACGGTCAGCCCCTCCAGCACCTCGCGGAGCCAGGCGGCGGCGCTGCCGGTGAGCCGGAGCAGCTCGCCCAGCGTCTCCCACTCGGCCTGCCAGGGACCGGCCGCGCGCTCGTGCTCGGCCACCATGCCGCCGAGGATCGAGGCGACCAGCCCCGGGATCCGCTGCACGCAGGCGAGCACCGACATCGAGCCCACCGGGTTGCGCTTGTGCGGCATCGCGCTGGAGGTGCCCCGTCCCGGCCCGGTGGGCTCCGCCACCTCCGCCACCTCGGTCTGGGCGAGCAGTTTCACATCGTTCGCGATCTTGGCGAGGGTCCCGGCGGAGACGCCGAGCGCGCAGGCCAGCCGGGCCACCGGACCCCGGTCGGTGTGCCAGGGAACGACCGTCTCGGCCAGCCCCAGCTCGGCCGCGAGCAGCGGCGGCACCTCGTGACCCCGGTCGCCCAGCACCGACAGGGTGCCGGCCGCGCCGCCGTACTGGACCGGCAGCGGCACCCGGGCCAGACCGGCCCGGGCGCCGTCCAGCGCGCTCAGCCAGAGCGCCGCCTTCAGCCCGAACGTGATCGGTACGGCGTGCTGCAGCACGGTCCGCCCGATCATGACGGTGCCGCGGTGCCCGGCGGCCAGGCGCGCGCACGCGCCGGCGCAGGCGGACAGGTCCTCCAGGATCGGTGCCAGGGCACGGCGGGCGAGGAGCATCGCCGCGGTGTCGTTGACGTCCTGGCTGGTGGCGCCGTAGTGGACGAACCGCCGCAGGCCGGGATCGACCCGCTCGCGCAGGGCGGCGACCAGCGGGATGACCGGGTTGCCGGTCCACGCGGCCGCGCGCCCCAGCTCGGCCGGGTCGTAGAGCTCGGGACGGCAGACGGCGGCCAGTGCCGCGGGCACCTCGGCGGGGACCAGGCCGATCCGCGCCTGCGCGGCGGCCAGCGCGGCCTCGACGTCCAGCATGGCGGCCAGCCAGGCGGCGTCCGACACCTGCTCCGCGGCCCCGCCCCTGGCGGTCGTCCCGGAGAACAGCCCGCCCCCCGGGGACGCCGGAGGGGACGGGCCGTCGTTCGCCGGAGCCCTCATGTCCACCTCCGCCTGCTCTGCGGCGCCGGTGTCTCCGGAGCCGGTCGTGCGCCTGCCGCCCGTGTACCCGATCGCCGCGTACCGGCCACGGCCACCGTCCCGGAGCCGGTCACGGCCGTCGTTCCGGAGCGGTCCGCGGCCGTCGCCGTGCGGCGGGCCGTGGCCGTGCGCGGCGTGCCGTGGCCGTTCAGGACCCGTTCCCCTCCAGGACCACGGCCAGTCCCTGGCCGACGCCGATGCAGATGGCCGCCAGCCCGTACCCGCCGCCCCTGCGGTGCAGCTCGTGGGCGAGGGTGCCCAGGATGCGCGCGCCCGAGGAGCCCAGCGGGTGACCGAGCGCGATCGCGCCGCCGTTGACGTTGACGATCTCCGGATCGAGGTCGGGCCACTCGGCCAGGCACGCCAGCGACTGGGAGGCGAACGCCTCGTTGAGCTCCACCACGCTCAGGTCGCCCCAGCCGATACCGGCCCGCTCGAGCGCCGTGCGGGCGGCCTCGACCGGGCCGATGCCGAACAGCTGCGGCTCCACGCCGACCACCGCGCGCGAGACGATCCTGGCCAGCGGGGTCCGTCCCGCCCGCGCCGCCCCGGCCTCGTCGCCCAGCAGCAGCGCGGTGGCGCCGTCGTTCAGCGGGGAGGAGTTGCCCGCGGTGACGGTGCCGCCCGCGCGGAAGACCGGCTTGAGCCGGGCGAGCGACTCCTCGGTCGAGTCGGCCCTGATCGACTCGTCGTGGTCGAGGACGTCGAGCGGGGCGAGCTCACCGGCGAAGACGCCACGCTCCCGGGCCGCGGCCGCGCGCCGGTGGCTGCGCAGCGCGAACCGGTCCTGGGCCTCGCGGCCGATGCCGTAGCGGTCGGCGAGGATCTCGGCGCCCTCGCCCAGCGCGACCGTCCACTCCTCGGGCATCCGGGGGTTGACCATGCGCCAGCCCAGGGACGTGTCGTGCAGGGTCGCCGGTCCCCGGTCGAAGGCGCGGGCCGGCTTGGGCATCACCCACGGCGCCCGGCTCATCGACTCCGAACCCCCGGCGACCACCAGGGACGCGTCGCCCACGGCCACCGCGCGGCAGGCCGCGACGGCCGCCTCCATGCCGGAGCCGCAGAGCCGGTTGAGGGTGGTGCCGGGCACGGTCACCGGCAGCCCGGCGAGCAGCACCGCCATCCGCGCGACGTCGCGGTTGTCCTCGCCCGCGCCGTTGGCCGCGCCGAAGAACACGTCCTCGATCGCGGCGGGGTCCAGGGCGGGGGAGCGGTCGGTGAGCGCCCGGACGACGTGCGCGGCCAGGTCGTCGGGGCGTACGCCGGACAGCGCGCCGCCGTGCCGGCCGATCGGGGTGCGGACCGCGTCGAGGATGTGGACGTCGTTCATGATCGGTCACTCCTGTCCGAGGGATGCCGTCCGGTGAGCGCGCGCAGGGCGTCGAGTTCCGCGCCGGACGGGGCCGCGGTCTCGCGCAGGCCCGGGGCGGCCTTGAGGTCCCAGCCGGTGGCGGCGCGGGCGTCCTCCAGGGTGACGCCGGGGTGCAGGTGGGTGAGGACCAGCTCGCAGGTGTCCGGGTCGGGCTCCAGGATGCCCAGGTCGGTGATGACCGTACGCGGGCCGCTGCCGCGCAGGCCCAGGCGCTCGCGGTCACCCGGCCCCGAGCCGAAGCCCACCGAGGTGACGAAGTCCACCCGTTCGACGAACGCGCGCCGGCTCTGCCGCACGATCACCGTCACCTCGCGGCAGGACGCGGCGATCTCCGGGGCCCCGCCCGCGCCGGGAAGGCGGACCTTGGGGTCGTCGTACGGGCCGATCACGGTCGTGTTGATGTTGGCGAACCGGTCGATCTGGGCGGCGCCCAGGAAGCCGACGTCGATGCGGCCCGGCTGGAGCCAGTAGTTGAAGATCTCCGGCACGCTGACGACGGCGTCCGCGGTCTCGGCCAGCACGCCGTCCCCGATGGACAGCGGAGGCCGGTCCGGCTTGGCGCCGATGGTGCCGGACTCGTAGATCAGGACCAGGCCGGGGGCGTGCGTGCGGCGGGCGAGGTTGGCGGCGGTGCTGGGCAGGCCGATGCCGACGAAGCAGCACGCGCCGTCGTCCAGGCGCCGGGCCGCGGCCACGGTCATCATCTCGTCCGAGGTGTACGCGCCGGCGGTGGAGGATGTCACAGCACGTGCTCCCTCATCCAGGCCGCGAACGTCTCCCGGTCGCGGCTGATCTCGTCCCAGGCGAGGTAGAAGTCGTTGTCTCGGCCGGAGTACCCGGCGCTGTAGGACGGGTGCGAGCCGCCGGGGACCTCGCAGACACGGGTGATCGCCCAGCCCGGCAGCACGATCGCGCCCGGCCGCGGCTCCAGCTCCTCGACGATCTCCTCCACGGTGACCAGCGAGCGGCGGGCGGCCAGGACGGCCTCCTTCTGCACGCCGGTGATGCCCCACAGCTGCACGTTGCCCTGACGGTCGGCGCGCTGGGCGTGCACCACCGCCACGTCGGGGTTGATCGCGGGGACGGCGGTCAGCTCCTCGCCGGTGAACGGGCAGGTGATGGGCTTGATGTTCGCGGTCCTGCCGGGCAGGTCGGTGCCCCGGTAGCCGCGCAGCACCGCGAAGGGGAGCCCGGAGGCCCCGGCGACGTAGGCGTTGGCGATGCCCGCGTGGCTGTGCTCCTCGATCTCCAGCGGACCGGGCCAGCGGTTCTGCACGGCGTCGCGGAAGCGGTGCAGCGACCCCACCCCGGGGTTGCCGCCCCAGGAGAAGACCAGCCTGCGGGCGCAGCCCATCCCGATGAGCTGGTCGTAGATCAGGTCCGGGGTCATCCTGATCAGCGTCAGGTCGCGGCGCCCCTGCCTGATGATCTCGTGACCGGCCGCGTAGGGGATGAGGTGGGTGAACCCCTCCATCGCCACGCTGTCGCCGTCGTGCACGAGGTCGGCCACCGCCTCGGCGAGCGGAACCACCGTGGCCATCGATCCCCTCCCGATGTTCGCCATGCGAACGGATGTTCTTCCATCGAACATATCCGTCACGCCTTCGGACGGTCAACCCGGCCGGGGACGTGCGGGCGACGGGGATACGGGCTCGGCCGGTGCGGGATCGCCGGTGGCCGGTGGCCGGTGCTCGGTGGCCGGGCGGGTTCTCTCGGGCGGTGGGCGCCTTTCCCGGCGGGGTCTCCGGGGACGAGTCCGAGCAAATTGTTGGTGCTACCAACGGTTATGGTATCGTCCGAACATCAAACGTTGGTAGCACCAACGTTTGGGCATCGAACGCGTTCCCCTGGAGCCACGACCATGATCAAGCCGTTCCGCATCGACATCCCCCAGGCCGACCTCGACGACCTGGCCGACCGGCTCTCCCGCACCCGCTGGCCCAACGAGGTCGCCGACGCCGGATGGGACTACGGGTTCCCGCTGGCGCGCCTGCGAGCACTGGCCGAGTACTGGCGCACCGGCTACGACTGGCGCGGGCACGAGGCCAGGCTCAACGAGCTTCCGCACTTCACCACCGAGATCGACGGCCAGAACATCCACTTCGTCCACGTCCGGTCCTCGAACCCGGACGCGCTCGCGCTGGTCCTCACCCACGGCTGGCCCGGTTCGTTCCTGGAGTTCCTCGACGTGATCGAACCGCTCTCGCGCGACTTCCACCTGGTGATCCCCTCCATCCCCGGGTACGGCTTCTCCGGGCCGACCCACGAGCGCGGCTGGGACATCGTCCGGGTCGCGCGGGCCTGGGCCGAGCTGATGGGCCGTCTCGGGTACGAGCGCTACGGCGCGCAGGGGGGCGACTTCGGCTCGGGCATCTCGATGGCGCTCGGCGCCGTGGCACCCGAGCGGGTCGTCGGGGTGCACGTCAACTACCTGCCGACCCGGCCGGTCCTGGACGCCGGCATCGAGCTGTCCGAAACGGACGAGGCGCGGCTGGACAAGGTCAGGCAGCTGATGGCGAGCCGTCCGCCGTACCAGGCCCTGCAGGCCACCACCCCGCAGACCATCGGCTACGCGCTGACCGACTCGCCGGTGGGCCAGCTGGCCTGGATCGCCGAGCGCTTCGCGCAGTGGACCGACCCTCGATCGCCGATGGACGACGAGCGGATGCTCACCGACATCTCGCTGTACTGGCTGACCGCCACCGCGGCCTCCTCGGCCCGGCTGCACCGCGAGGCCCCGAGGCGGATCGAGCCGTGCCCGGTGCCGGTCGGCGTGGCGGTGTTCGCGTACGACATCACGCAGTCGGTACGGCCGCTGGCCGAGCGGCTGTACGACGTCAGGCACTGGTCGGAGTTCGAGCGCGGCGGCCACTTCGCCGCGATGGAGGTGCCGGAGCTGCTCGCCGAGGACGTCCGGGCCTTCTTCCTCGCCCTTGTCACGTCCGGCCTCCCGATCGCCACCCGCTGACGGGCCGGCGGGACCGTCGTGCGGAGAACCGGCCCCGGTCACGCCGCGGTCCCTGTGACCGGGTCACGTCGTGTCCACCCTTGAACCGATCCCGGTCACCCCCGGCCCCCGCGGCCGGAACGCGTCGTACCGACCCTTCACCCGGCCGGCCGGGAGCGCTGTGGGAAGGTGGGGCGGTGTCAAAAGAGGTGCATGTGTCGCGTTTGTCGCGAATGTCGTGGGCGGTGCTCGTCGCGGGATTCGTGCTGGCCTCGCTCAACCTGCGGCCCGCGCTGGCGGGGGTCTCCCCGGTGCTGGACGAGATCATGGACGACCTCGGGCTGAGCGCCGCCGGGGGAGGGGCGATCACCACGGTCATGGTGGCCTGCCTGGGCGTGCTCGGCCCGCTCGCACCGCTGCTCGCGCGCCGCTTCGGCCTGGACCGCACGCTCCTGGCCGGGCTGCTGCTCGTCGCCGCCGGGGTGGTCCTGCGCGCTGCCGGAGGCGTCCCCGCCCTGTACGCGGGCGCGGCCGTCGCCGGTACGGCCATCGCCGTCATGAACGTCGTGATGCCCGGCGTGGTCAAGCAGCACTTCCCCGGCCGGGTCGGGCCGTTCACCGCGGTCTACGTCTCCGGCCTGGTGCTGGGAGCAGCCGCCGCGTCCGGGCTGGCGGTCCCGCTGGAGCGCGCCACCGGGTACGGCTGGCGCGAGGTGACCGCCATGGCCGCGATCCCGGCGCTGGCGGCCGCGGCGCTCTGGCTGCCCCAGGCGTTGCGCCGCCCCGCCCGCTCCGAGGCCGCGCCCCGGCCGTTCGCCCTGCTGCTGCGCACCCGGGTGACCTGGTACGTCACCGTCTACATGGGCCTGCAGTCGCTGACCTTCTACATCATGCTGGCCTGGCTGCCGACGATCTTCCAGGACGCGGGCCTGCCCGCCGACCAGGCCGGGTACATGCTCAGCCTCACCAACCTGGCCCAGGTGGCGGCCACCCTCACCGTCCCCGTCCTGGCGGGCCGGGCGCGCTCGCAGGTGACCTACGTCACGGCCGCGACCGTGCTGACCGTGGCCGGATACCTCGGCGTGCTCCTCGCCCCGGCCACCCTGCCGTGGCTGTGGATGGTCGTCCTGGGGGTGGGACAGGGCGCCTCGATCGCGCTGGCCCTGCTCATCATCACGCTGCGCGCCCCCGACCCGGTCTCGGTGACCGCGCTGTCGGCCGTCGCCCAGTCCTTCGGGTACGTGCTGGCCGCCCTCGGCCCGCTCCTGGTCGGCGCGCTGCGCGAGAGCTCGGGCGGCTGGACGCTGCCGCTGCTGGCCGGGCTGGGCGCGTGCGGCCTGCAACTGGTGGCCGGTTTCCTGGCGGGCCGCCCGATCGTGGCGTCCGTCCCGCTTTCTTCGCGCATCGTTGTTCCTCCGGCCACCTGAGTCTTCTACCGTCCTGGGCATGATCCGTAGGCTTCTGGCCGCGGCGCTGGCGGTCCTCGCGACCGGTACCGTCGCCGTTGTGCTGCAACGACCCGAACCCGCCTCCGCCGACCTCCGCGGACGCGCCCCCCTCGTCATCGGCCACCGCGGCGCCAGCGCGCACCGGCCCGAGCACACGCTGCTCTCGTACGAGGCCGCCATCGCGCTCGGCGCCGACTACATCGAACCCGACCTGGTCTCGACCAAGGACCACGTGCTCGTCGCCAGGCACGAGAACGAGATCGGCGGCACCACGGACGTCGAGAACCACCCCGAGTTCGCCGGTCGCCGTACGACCAAGACCATCGACGGCACCCCGGTCACCGGCTGGTTCACCGAGGACTTCACGCTCGCCGAGCTGAGGACCCTCCGGGCCGAGGAGCGCATCCCCGACCTGCGCCCCGACAACACCGCCTTCAACGGTCTCGCGCAGATCCCCACCTTCGACGAGGTCGTCCAGCTCGCGCGGCGCCACGGCGTGGGCGTCTACCCCGAGACCAAGCACCCGAGCTACTTCGACTCCATCGGCCTCTCCCTGGAGGAGCCGCTGCTGGAGGTGCTCGGCCGGCACGGCTGGAACGGGCGGCGCGCCCCGGTCTTCATCCAGTCGTTCGAGACCGCCAACCTGCGCGAGCTGAGCAGGAAGACCAGGGTGCCGCTGATCCAGCTGATCACCGCCACCGGTTCCCCGTACGACTGGATCGCGGCCGGTGACCCGCGCACCTACGACACCATGGTCACCCCCGCCGGACTGCGCGAGGTCGCGGGCTACGCGGCCGGTATCGGCGTCGACACCCGGCGTCTCGTGCCCGTCGGCCCCGACGGCAGGCTCCTGCAGCCCACCACCCTCGTCAGGGACGCCCACCGGGCCGGCCTGAAGGTCCACACCTGGACGGTCAGGAACGAGAACGCCCAGCTCCCGGTGGACTTCCGACTCGGCAACCCGGCCAGCCCGGCCTACCCGCGCGCCACCGGAGACGTGATGGGCTGGCTGGAGAAGCTCTACGGCCTCGGCCTGGACGGCGTCTTCGCCGACGACCCGGGGGTGGCCAGGGCGGTCCGGGAACGGGTGAGCTGACCCTCCCCTTTCGTTCCCCTCCCTACCTCGGTCCCGCTGCTCACCACTCCCGGTCCCGCTGTTCCTCGGTCTCGCCGATGGCGGCGGGACCGGGGTGGTGGGCGACGGCCTGGAATCCCCCGCCCTCCTACGGGTGGGGGAGAGGTCATACGCGGGAGTGGAGAGCCGCGTCGGCCGGGCGCGGGCCTCTGCGGGACCGGGGCAGGACGGCCAGCCCGGCCAGGAACAGGGCGCAGGTCAGCAGGATGAGCTGCACGTCGTAGCGGAGGTCCTTGGTGGGCGTCAGCATGTTGCCGATGTGGAAGCCGGTGTGCACGCCGACCGCCATCCAGACCGCGCCACTGCGGGCCCGTGCCGCCGTGCAGGCGAAGCCCAGGGCGGTCGCCTGCACGACGTAGAGCAGTTTCTCGGCGACGCTGTCGGCCGGGCTCTGAGAGACGATGTGCAGGACACCGAAGCCCGCCGACACGACGAACAGGACCATGCGCGGCGAGAGGCGGCCCGAGAGCGTGTCGAACAGGTGCCCCCTCCAGAGCAACTCCTCGGGGAACGCCTGGCCGAGAACGACGAACGCGACCGCGAGCGCGATGTAGGGCGGCGTGGGCGCCACCCCCTGCTCCCACGACGCCCAGGTGGCCACGCCCAGCGCCACCGAGAGCGCGTTCCCGGCGACCATCGGCACGACGCCGATGAGGATGCCGGCCGGCAGGTGCCACGCGGCCGACCAGGACCGTGTCAGCCGCACCCCCGACCAGCTCTGACGGCCCAGGTAACGGCGGATCGCGTACACCAGGGCGATCGAGGCGACCGTGATGCCGAGCATGCCCAGCGGTCTGTAGAGCGGATTCGCCCGGTCCATCAGCAATGTGACGGGCAACGTGCCGGCCAGGACCTGGACGAACATGGCGGCCATCGTTATCGGTACGGCCCAGACGGGGCGAGTGGCTCTCATGGACGGCAACCCTAGGAACGGACACCGTCCGGCACATCGAGCGGCGGATAGAGACGACCATGACCTCGGTCATGGTGACCGTGGGGGGATCACCCGCGGGAGTCCGGCGGCCTAAGGTCGTGACATGCCGCGTTTGGACTGGCTCCGCGACGACGACCGGCCCTTCCTGTTCACCGTCGTGTTCTGGAGCGTGCTCGTCGCCACCGCCGTCGCGCACGCGCTCTCTCCCAGCGTCCCGCTCGCCCGCGTGCTGACCGGGCTGAACCTCGCGCTGGTCGCGGGCCTGTGGCTGGTGCTGCCGTGGGACCTGTCACGGGGCCGCCACTTCGTGGCCCCGATGTTCCTGGTGGCCACCCTGCTGCTGGGGGCCACCGGTTCCAACGGCACCCACACGCTGCTCCCCCTCATCGCCGTCGCCAACCTCGCCTTCCTGTACGGCATGCGCGCCGCGTCGGTCATCCTGACGTCACTGGGGGTGTGCCTGTTCGCGGCCGTCCCGCTGCTCTTCGGCAAGCCCGTCCTCGACGGGCTGGCCCAGGTCGGCAAGATGGCGATGTTCTCCGTGTTCGTGCTGGGGATGGCCTCCTCCACGCTGGCGGCGCGCCGCAGCCGCGAGGAGACACGGCGCCTGCTGGGACGGATCAGGGAGCTCGCGGTCGCGGAGGAACGGGCGAGGATGGCCGCGGAGATGCACGACTCGATCGGGCACCACCTGACCGTGATCAAGATGGACCTGGAGAACGCCGAACGCTTCCGCGAGCGCCGCCCGGAGGCCGCCTGGGACGAGGTGCGCCATGCCAAGGAGCTGACCGTCGAGGCGCTGACCGACGCCCGGCGCTGGGTGCGCGCGCTGCGCCCGCTCGCCCTGGACGGACGGGTCGGCAGCGCGGCGCTGGAACGGCTGGCCGCCTCGTTCGACGGCACCGGCATCACGGTCACCTTCGAGGTCGAGGGCACGGAGCACCGGCTGGAGGCCGACGTCGAGCTGGTGCTGTACCGGGTGCTGCAGGAGGGGCTGACCAACGCGCTGCGGCACTCCCGGGCACTGCACGTGACCGTCAGGCTCGTCTTCGGCGAGGCGAGGACCGTGCTCGTGGTCACCGACGACGGCAAGGGCGCCGACGAGCGCTCCAGGCGGGGCTTCGGGCTGACGTCGCTGACCGAGCGGGCCCGGGCCCTCGGAGGTACGCTGACCGGCGGCAACGCCCCCGAGGGCGGGTTCGCGTTACGGGCCGAGCTGCCGGTCGCGCCGGCCGGGGTGGGGAGGCGGTCATGAGCCCGATCAGGATCATCCTGGTCGACGACCAGGTGCTGATGCGCCAGGGGCTGCGCAAGCTGCTGGAGGTCGAGCCCGGGATCGAGGTGGTGGGGGAGGCGGCCGACGGGGTGGAGGCCCTGCGGGTGGTGGCGGCGACCGACCCGGACGTGGCCCTGGTGGACGCGCGGATGCCCGGGATGGACGGGGTGGAGCTGATCGTCCGGCTCTCCGCCGAGCACCCGCGGGTGGCCGCGATCGTGCTCAGCACCTTCGACGAGGACGACTACATCTTCGGCGCGCTGCGCGGCGGTGCCCTCGGCTACCTGCTCAAGGACTGCTCCCCCGAGGAACTGGTCTCGGCCGTCCACCGGGTCGGCCGGGGGGAGACCGTGCTCGGCGCCCCGGTGGCCGCCAGGCTGGTCGCCGAGCTCCGGCACGCACCCGCGGCGGGCGGGGGGTCGCGGGCGGAGAACCTGCTCGCCGCCCGCTTCCGCGGACAGGAACTGCTCTCCACCCGCGAGGTCGAGGTGGCCAGGATGGTCGCCCAGGGAGCCGCCAACCGGGAGATCGCGGCCAGGCTGTTCATCACCGAGGGCACGGTCAAGAACCACGTCTCCAGCGTGCTGCGCAAGCTGGGCCTGCGCGACCGGATCCAGCTCGCCCTGCACCTCAAGGAGTGACGGTGACCGGTCCTTCCCGCCCTGCACCTGAAGGAGTGACGGTGACCGGTCCTTCCCGCCCCCGGGAAGGGGCCGCGTGCCGGGGACGGGGCATGGTGGACGTTGCAGGTCGTGCCCGGTGCCGTCAGCGGATCTCGGCGCCGTACACGTGGTCGACCGTCATCACCATGAGCACCCTGCGGTCGGCCACCACCACCGACCGGTACTCCTCCCAGTCCGGGTGCTCCCCGGCGGCGAGGCGGTAGTAGTTCACCAGTGCCTCGACCTCGGGGCCGTGGGGGTCGGTTCCCGGGCCGGTGAGCGTCGCGATCCCCTCGGCGGTGGCCCAGGACAGGCCGTCGGGGCCGGTGACCTCCAGCGTGGCACGCGGGTCCCGGCGCAGGTTCGCCGTCTTGGCCTTTCCCTCGTTCATCGAGACGTGGACGAGCTCGGTCTTGCGGTCGTAGAAGGGCATGACGGGGGAGAGCTGGGGACGGCCGTCGGGCTTGATCGTCGCGAGGACACCGAGCCGGCTCTCCGCGAGCAGCGCGCGCGGGCTGAACGGAGCGGCGGTCATGTCCGGGACCGGGTGCTGACCGGACGCCGCCCGATCCCGGAGGTCCCGGAGGTCCCGGGGGTCCCGGAGGTTCCGGCGGTCCCGGAGGTCCCGGGCCGGTGGCCGGCCGCGCCCGCGCCCCCGCGACGGGCGTACGTGACCGGCCACCGGCCGTTCGCGGAGGTTCCGGGCCGGTGGCCGGTCACGCCCGCGCTCCCGCGGCGGACGTGCGGAACTGCTCGATCATCGCCGCGTAGCCGTCACCGCCCCGCCCGTCGGCCACGGCCCGCTCGGCCAGGGCCTTGACCAGCCGGGGGAACTCGGTGCTGACGCCGAGGGACTCGCTCTCGTGGACGAGGTGCTCCATCGCGGCCAGGTGGGTGCCGATGGTGGCGTCGGGGGCCGGGTACGCGCCGTCGTCGATCTGCTGCGCGTAACCGGCCACCCAGCCGGCCACGGTGGCGATCCCGGTCGTCGCGACCGGGGTGAACGCCGTGGCCTTCACACCCGCGGCGCCGAGCAGGGCGGCACCCTGCAGGAAACCGTTGAGGATGCCCCACATCAGTCCCAGCACGGCCACGTCGTACAGCGACGACAGGGCATGGTCCTCACCGAGGTACGTCGTGCCCGCGCCGAGAACCCTCAGGGCCGGCTCGTGCGGGTCGAAGGCCGATCGCGGCCCGCTGTAGAGGATGACGGCCTCGGTGCCGATGCCCGGAGGGGCGGCCAGGATCGCGCCGTCGAGATAGGCGCCGCCCTTCTGCTCCACCCGCTCCGCGGTCTCGCGGGCCGTCCGCGACGTGCCGGACGTCAGGTTCACCAGGACCCGGCCGTCGAGGACGTCACCGAAGGAGTCGAGGAGTTCCCGTACGGCGTCGTGGTCCGCGACGCAGACGATCACGAGCGGAGCGGCCGTGACGGCGTCGCCGGGTGAACCGGCGAGCTTCGCGCCCTGGGCGACGAGGGGCTCGGCCTTCGCCGCGGTGCGGTTCCACACGGTCGTGGGGTGTCCCGCGCACAGGAACGCCTCGGCCAGCGCCCGTCCCATCAGCCCCAGGCCGAGGACCGCCACGGGAGCGGGGCCGGTGTCGCGATCCTGCATCATGTGCTCCTTCTTAGGAGAATCGGTGCTCATGGCAGAATCCTCAACGTTCATACCGGTATGAAGGTCAAGGGGGAGCGGGCATGCTGATCGGGGAGCTGAGCCGGCGGACCGGCGTCCACACGCACCAGCTGCGCTACTACGAGGCCCAGGGGCTGCTGGAGCCCGACCGCGCCGCCAGCGGTTACCGCGAGTACGGCGACGACGCCGTCCTGACGGTGATCCAGATCAGGAAGCTGCTCCAGGCCGGCCTGTCGAGCCGGCAGATCGCGTACCTGCTGCCCTGCGTCACCGGCCCTGCCCCCGATCTGGAGCCCTGTCCCGAGCTCCTGGACACCCTGCGAGCCCGCCTGTACGGGCTGGACGAGCAGATCGACGCGCTCAGCCGCTCCCGCGACGCCCTGCGCGACTACATCGACGTCACCGAGCGGCGGGTGTCACCGCACTACCCGCCGTGCGACGCCACCGCGCCGGAGCCGGTACCGGCACGATGACCGGAGCCGGTACCGGCATGATGAGCCGCTCGCTTCCCGATCACGGCCGGGCGCCGAGGGCCCGCGCGACCGTGAGGCTGTCCTCGTAGATGTGGTAACGGGTGACGAGCCCGTCGGCGACGGTGAGGTGCAGGGCGAACGGGGAGGTGTACGCGACCCCGGTGCTCCGTACCGTCTGCACGATCTCGCCGAGCACGACGGCGTCCGCCCCGTCGACCAGGACGTGCGACACCGACGTGCCGTTCAGCTCGGGCACGTGGTGGGCCTCCAGCGACCGGAAGTGGTCCGCCACGTCGGTCCTGCCGGACCGGGGACGGATCCACGGCACCTCGGGGTGCCCCTCGTCGGGCCAGCTCAGCAGCCAGTCGACCGGCTCGGCGAACAACTCCGCCGTACGGTCGTGATCCCCCTCGGTCATCCGGCGCATCAGTTCTTCCACGGTGCTGCGGGTCTCGCTGCTCATACGCCCAGCCTTTCGGACCGGGCCCGGCCCGTCGATTACCGCCAGGGTAAGGCGGCTTCGGGGTCCCGGGCGGTGAGGACCCGTCCGGGACCGGGACGGGTCGCTCCTCGTCGCGTGGACCTCAGGCGACCCCCGCCATCTGCTCGGCGTCGTCCATGGGGCGCAGCTCGTCGGCGTAGCTGACCGAGACGCGGCGCATCACGCCGCTGTCGCTGATCGAGTACTGCCCCAGCCGCCAGAGCGGTGGCGAGTAGGCGTGGATCGAGACGCTGCCGTGCACCGCGCCGGTCAGCCGGTGGATGTGGTCGGGTCCGAAGGAGAACGACTCGCCCTCGGAGACCACGGTCTCCAGGTGCTCGCCGCCGATGCGCGGGTTGCACTCCAGCAGCGTCCCGGCCACCACCCGGACCGCGCCGGAGGAGGTGTCGTGGTCGTGCCAGCCGGTGTCGTCCTCGGGGCGCCAGCACAGCAGCCAGACGTCCACGTGCGAGTCGCGGTAGAGGGAGGCGAAATGGCGTCCGCCCTCCTCGGGGAACTCCACCTGGTCCCGCCACCGGGACGGGTCGGCGGCCAGCTCGTTGACCAGGTCGAGGAGTTCACGCCGGTCGAGGGCGCGGGCGGGCAGCGACTCGTAGCTCATCGGGTTCCCCCGGCGGCCCGACGGGACGGACCGGAGCCGGGCGTCCCGGCGTGCGGACCGGGCCCGCCGGCCCGTGCTCGCCCCTCGCGGGTGAACGTCGCCCGGGGCGCACAGCTCTCGCGGCCCCGGGACCGGTTCGTTTGCTTCATGTGCGCGACTCCTTTCCGTTCAGTAGACGGCCGGGATTGGTGACCGCGATGGCGTGCCAGGCGGCGTCGCCGAGCGCGGGGTCCGGTGCGGTGGCGTAGGGGCGGTCGGAACCGCTGACCACGACGTCGACGCCGAGTTCGCGGACGATCGCGTCGACGGCGCGCGGGCCGTAGGAGGAGGTCTCCAGGAACAGGTCGGTGTCGACCCGTCCGCGGCCCTCGCCTCCCCGGTTGGCCAGGCGCTCCGAGTGCAGCGGGGCCAGCCCGGCGAGCAGCGCGAAGCAGACCCGCAGGCGGGGGTGGCGGGCGCGGCCGAAGGCGGTGAAGGCGTACCAGGCGGCGTGCATCTGCTGCACGTACGGCACGACCGCGGGCCACCAGCCGGGCTCCCCGGGCCCGGAAGCGGCCCGGGCGGCCCGGGCGACGGGGGCGACGGGGGCGACAGGGGCGGGGCCGGGGTGCACGAAGAGCGGCAGGTCGCGTTCGGTGAGCACGTCGAGCAGCGGGGCGACCCGGTCCAGGCCCTCGGCGTCGGACACCGCGGTCGCGGGGAGCTGGAGGCCGGCGAACCCTCGTCCGGTGAACCCCTGGACGGCACCTCGCGCGCCGTCCTGACCGGCGCCGGCCGTGTCGAGGGTCTTGGCCAGCCTCGCCGGGTCGATCTCGCCGAGGCAGGTCGCCGCCCAGGCGCCGAACGGCGCGGGCAGGGCGAGGGCGTCCTCGTGGTAGGCGTCGATGACGGGCCAGGACTCCTCGGGCGGCAGCGACTCGACGCCGAGCGGGCTGGACAGGGAGACCAGGGCCAGGTCGAGGTCCGCGTCCAGCGCCAGCCTGCGGGTGAGGTCGTGGGCGGCGGGATCGACCCGGTAGGGGGGCTCGCCCTCCAGGTGGAGGGTCCAGCCGTCGAGGAAGGGCGCGGTCGTGCGGCGCCTGAGCGCGTCCACGAACGCGGGCGTCCACAGGTGCTGGTGAACGTCGACGGGCATGGGTCGATCCCCTCCTCTCCGGTGTTTCGAGGTATTACCTACCTAGAATATAGGTAACCCCTCCCGCCGCACCACACATCCATGTGATGCGTTTCAGTGAACCGTTTCAGTGAACCGCTTCACCCAAAGCGCTGTCAATCCCCGCGAGAGCCGTGATCGTGTTCCGGCACGCTTCCGCAGGCCCCTGGCAATAGGCTGGACCGATGCCTCAGCCTCGGAAACGAGCGACCATACGCGAGGTGGCGAAGGCCACCGGTCTGTCACCCGCCGCCGTGTCGTACGCCCTGCGTGGCATGCAGGTCTCGGAGGAGACCATCGAGCGGGTACGCCGGGCCGCGGCCGAGCTCGGGTACGAGGCCGACCCCATCGCCCGCGCGCTGGCCAGCGGCAGGACCGGGATGATCGGCCTGCTCTGCGGCTCGCTGGAGGACCTCTGGCAGCAGGCGCTGGCCGTCGGCATCGGCCGCGCGCTCAAGGACAACGACCGCTACGCCCTGATCCTGGACGCCGCGGGGGACCCGGCCAGGGAGCACACGCTCGCCAGGCAGCTCCGCGACCAGCGGGTGGACGCGCTGATCGTGCAGCCGGTCGACCCGGCGGCGCCGCTCTGGGCCGATCTGTGCGACGGGCTGCCGGTGGTGTCGATCGGCGACGCGCTGGCCGGGGGACGGTCGGCGGGCGAGGTCGTCTTCGACAACCGGGCCGGGGTCACGCTCGCGCTGGAGCACCTGCGCGGCCGGGGCCACCGGCGCATGGCCGTCCTCACCTCCACCCGGGCCAGCACCCCCGACCGGCCCGCCGACGTGCACGTCATGGCCGAGGCCGAACGGCTGGGCCTGGAGATCGGGACGGTCACCGCCCCGCAGTCGCTGGCGGCGGCCACCCGGGTCGCCGGTGAGATGCTCGACGCCGGGCACCGGGCGTTCTTCTGCTTCGCGGACTCGATCGCCTACGGCGTCTACGCGGCCGCGGCCGAGCGGAAGCTGGGCATCCCGTCGGACGTGTCCGTGATGGGCTACGACGACCACCCCATGTCGGGCCTGCTCACTCCCGGCCTGACCACGGTCGACTGGGACATCGACGGCATCGTCCGCGCCGCCGTCCGGATCGTGGTCGCCGCCGCCGACGGCAACACCCGCCGCCGTCGCATCGTGCAGTCGCCCCAGCTCCGCGAACGCGGCTCGGTGGGCTGACGCGCCGGACCGGCCGGCAGCGGGTCCGGCCGACCGTCCCGAGACCCCTCCCGGACTGCCGGTGATCGGGACGGGGAGGTCAGGGGGCCAGGGAGGGCAGCAGCGCGCGGGCCGCGTCGAGGTCGCCGTCGAGCGGGCGGTCGCCCGTCGCCGGGTCGAGCGGCACGTCGCAGGGGATCCCGCGCAGCCGCAGCGCCCGTACCGAGGCGACCAGCTCGCACGCCAGGACGATCTCCAGCGGTTCGACGGCGGCGAGCGAGGAGCGGGCCGCCTGCGGGGTGAAGCTCGCGTGGTCCTCGGTCCCCAGCGAGAGCACGGCGCCCCCCAGGGTGACCGGGGCGGCCAGGTGGCGCAGCTCGCCCAGGGCCGAGTGCGCGACGTACTCCAGGATCATCACCCCGGACAGCCCGGGGCGTTCGGCGAGGAAGGGCAGGAGTCCGGTGTGCGCGGGGTCGTTCAGGGTGGCGAGCCTGGCGGCGCTGAGCGTCGCGGTCTGCACGAGCGCGGCCCGCAGGGCGTCCAGGGCCAGCGCCACCCGCGCCGAGTGGAAGTTGCCGTTGTGCCAGGCCCGCCCTCCGGCGATCAGCGGGTTCTCCGGGGACGCGTTCATCTCCTCGGTGACGGTCCGCTCCGCCCGCCCCAGAGCGTCCAGCGCCGCCCCGTGCACCTGCGGGAAGGCGCGGTACCCGTACGGGTCCTGGACGCGGCGCGGGGTGGTGAGCCCGACCAGGGCCCGCAGGTCGGCGGCGACCGAGGTCTGCTCGGGGCCGCGCTGCACCTGGGGCGAGAGCGGCTCCAGCGAGCCCTCGACGGCACGGAAGGAACGGGCCGCGACCGCGGTGGCCGCGGCCAGCAGGAGCCGCAGGCGGTGACAGGCCAGCGCCGCGTCCGCCAGCGTCGCCGCGCCCGAGCTGATGAAGGGCAGCGCGTCGGAGGAGGCGAGCGCGAAACGCGGCACGGCCTCCCCGCTGCGTCCCGGGGCCGGGCCGCCGCCGGGCCCGGTGCCCGCCGAGGGCAGGCCCGCCGACGGCGGCGTCCAGGCGATCTCCCCCAGCAGGCAGAGCGCGGTGGTGGCCAGCGCGGTCAGGTCGCCGGTGCCGATGGCGCCGTACCCGCGGATCGGTGGCGTCAGGCCCTGGTTGACGGCGGTGGCCAGGACGGGCAGCAGGGCGGGATCGACCCCCGAGCCACCGGCGAGGAGCTGGTTGAGCCGGACGACGAGGGTGGCGCGGGCGCGGGTCTCGCCGATCGGCGGCCCGGCGCCGCCCGCGTGGCTGCGGAGCAGGTCCAGGCCGGAGCCGTCGGTCTCCACGTCCTTGTTGGCGCCCACGCCGGTGGTCCGGCCGTACACCGGCCCGTCGAGCAGGGCGGCCGTCCGCCAGGCCGCCTCCGCGGCGGCGGTGGAGCCCAGCTCGATCCCGGAGCCGTTCGCCGCCCGGTCGACCTGTTCGCAGGTCAGGTGGGCGCCGTCAAGGACGAAGGTCATCTTCTCGGTCCTCCGGGTCGTCTCGGTGTCCTCGATCGCCTCGGCCGTCTCAGTCGCCGAGGATCAGGTCGAGCACCCAGCTGATCAGGCCGATGAGGATCGCGCCCCAGAACGCGGGCCAGAACCCCGACACGTGGAAGGGCAGGCGGAGCTGCTCGGCGATCCAGCTGGTCAGCAGCAGCAGCCCCGCGTTGACCACCAGGGCGAACAGGCCGAGCGTGAGGACGTAGAAGGCGCAGCCGAGCAGTTTGATGATCGGCTTGAGGACCGCGTTGACGATCCCGAAGACGAAGGCGACGGCGACGAGCGTGCCGATCTCCCTCAGCGGGGTTCTCGCGGAGACCGCGATGCCGTCCACGAGCTGGGTCGCCGCCCACAGGGCGGCCGCCACGGCCAGGATCTTGATGAGAATTTTCACGTTTCGGCATCCTCGCATGGATGATCAAACGGACGATGAATCCGTACTCCAAAGGTGGACATATACAAATACTGGTGAGTTTTCCGGACCGCCGCGCAGCCGCCGGACCTCGGCGGGCACCGCGGAGGCCGCGAGCGCGGTGACCGGCCCGCTGGACCGGAACCCGGTTCCGTGGAGAGTGTCGCATCCGTGACCGTACGTGGTCGCGAAAGCGGCGAGTCCCGGCAGGAACCGTCCGCCCGCGGACGGGGAGAACCGTCCGGAGATGGGAAGGCCCAGGTGAGAAGCCCGGATCACGGGGTGGGGCAGCGAAGGGGCGGACATGTCCGAGAACAGATCGTCCACCGGCCGTACGGTCTCCCGGGAGGTACGGCTCGTGTCGCGCCCCTCCGGTCCGCCGGTCCCGGAGAACTTCGAGCTCGCCGAGACCGACCTGCCCGCCCCCGCGGACGGTGAGATCCTCGTCCGCAACCTCTTCATGAGCGTCGACCCCTACATGAGGGGGCGCATGAACGAGGGCGAGTCCTACGTCCCGCCCTTCCGGATCGGCGAACCGCTCGACGGGGGCGCCCTCGGCGAGGTCGTCGTCTCCCGCGCGCCCGGACTGTCGCCCGGGGACGTGGTCTACCACGGGTACGGCTGGCGCGAGTACGCCGTCCTCGACGCCGGGCGGGCCCGCCCGGTCGAGGAGACGCCCGGCGTCCCGCTCTCGGTCCATCTCGGCGCCCTGGGCGCGACCGGCCTGACCGCGTACGTGGGACTGCTCGACATCGCGGGCCTGAAGGAGGGGGACGTGGTGTTCGTGTCCGGCGCGGCCGGGGCGGTGGGCAGCCTGGCCGGGCAGATCGCCCGCCTGAAGGGGGCCTCGCGGGTGGTGGGCAGCGCCGGATCACCGGAGAAGATCGTCCACCTGCTCGACGACCTCGGCTTCGACGCGGCCTTCGACTACCACGACGGCGCGATCGACGAGCGGCTCGCCGGGGCCGCCCCCGACGGGATCGACCTCTACTTCGACAACGTCGGCGGTGACCACCTGCGGGCGGCCATCGGCGCGCTGAGGACGTACGGCAGGGTCGCGATGTGCGGGGCGATCTCCGCCTACAACGCCACCGGTCCCGTACCGGGTCCGGACAACCTGGGCCTGGCCGTGGGGAAGCGGCTCACCCTGCGCGGGTTCATCGTCTCCGACCACCTGGACCGGATGCCCGACATGGTCGCCGAGGTGGGCGCCTGGATCCGCGAGGGCAGGCTGGTCTTCACCGAGACCGTGGTGGACGGCCTGGAGAACGCCCCTACGGCCTTCATCGACATGCTGGGTGGCGCCAACACCGGAAAAATGGTGGTCCGGCTGGGCAACCGAGGCACGTACCGAGATCGCGCATGACGTCCGCATTCTGGGGGCAGAAGGGGCGTGAGGGGGTGGGTCTGTTGGAGACGGACGAGCTTGAGGCGCTGTCGGCCCAGGAACTGCATGACCGCGCGGTCCACTACGCCGTGCACCACGGAGATCTCGGCTTCCTGTGGGAGCTGCTCACGCTGATCCCGGCGGCGGAGGCGTCCTCGGGGAACGAGGATCAGACGACCAACGACCTCAGCCGGGTCTCGGCGCTGCTCAGCGACGCCATGGCCTCGGGCCACGGGGAGCTGGGCGAGGCGCTGCGGCCGTTCTACATCGACTACCTGTCCAAACATCCGGAGGCTTGAGCCCTTTCCCGCGGGTCATCCCGATGTCCGGCCCTCTGTAGGGTGATCGGCGGATCCGGGGCAGTCCGAGCATCCGGGACAGGCCGAGGGAGGACGCCATGGCGCGGGTGAGTGTGGAGCGGACCGAGGACGGTTTCGTGGCGCGCAACGACCGCGGGGCCGAGGTCGCCATGGGCGGTGGTGACGAGCAGGGGGCGTTCACGCCCGTCGAGCTGCTGCTCGCGGCGCTCGGCGGCTGCAACATCGTCACCGTGGAGCCGCTGACCGCCCAGCGCGGTCACCGCATGGTCCGCCTGGCGATGACCGTGCACGCCGAGAAGGTCGAGGCCACCCGGCTGGGGCCGATCACCATCACCTACGACGTGGAACTGCCCGAGGGCGACGAGAAGGCCGGGGAGGTCCTCGACGCGGTGGCCCGCCGGGTCGAGGAGAAGTACTGCACGGTGAGCCGGGCCCTGAGGGAGACCACCGAGGTCCGCCTCGAACTCCCCTGAGGGGGCGCCGGGCGGTCCCGGGGCTCCGGGCCGGTTCCCGGCCGGAGGCTGCAGGTCCAGGGTTCTGGGTTCAGGGTTCTGGGCCGGGGCTCTCGGCCGAAGGCTCCGGGTCCAGGGCTCCGGTTCCGGGGTTCTGGGCCGGGGCGGGCGACCGGCCGGGGCTGTCGACCGGGACGAGACAGGCGATAGCCGCCGAACCAATGAAATCGAAACCCGAACCAATGGGATCGACGCTCCGGAGGCCGATTTTCGCGTGTCAGGCGGAGATGGCGGCCCTTCGGTGATACCGGGTCAAGGTTGGGTGTAGGCGCAAAATCAACCTTTGGATGACGCGCACGTTACATTTGGCCAGGTAGTGTGGTTGCAGGTCGAGGGGGTTGGGAAGCCTCCGGAACCGCAAGAGCCTTTCACCGGATAAAGGGCGCGAGGGGGATCGCGTTCCTAGCGGAGCCGCCGGAGTCTTGGGGGAGACGAAGGCACAGCCCGCAAAGAGATCGGGGTCGGACAGTTGGGGGACTGTCCGGCCCCGAGTCTTGTCCGGGGCCGGAACGATGATCGAGGCACCGGCCGGACGGCGCGTTGCGAGGGAGATCGATCCGAGATCAACCGGGGTGCGGGCGCGTCGAGGCTGCTGCTAGAGTTACCTCCGTTGCGGGCGCCGCTAGCTCAGTTGGTTAGAGCAGCTGACTCTTAATCAGCGGGTCCGGGGTTCGAGTCCCTGGCGGCGCACCACGATCAGAAAGCCCAGGCCGGCACGTCCGGCCTGGGCTTTCCCCGTTCCCGCGCGCTCCCCGGCGAGAGCGGGCGGGCTCCGTTTACCGCTCGCCGGCCGGGGCTTCCTACGATGCCGGTATGGAAGTGCTGAGCGAGCAGGAGTGGCGGCGCCGGGATCTGGCGCACCGGGACCGGGTCGGGGCCTGGATCGGGCCGCATCTGCGCCGTGGCCGCGAGCGGGTCGCCCATCCGGTCGAGGACTTCCTGTTCACCTACTACAGCTTCCGGCCCGGACGCCTGCTGCAGTGGCATCCCGGGGCCGGTGTGGTCCTGGCCGGGGCCCGCTCCTTCGGGACCCATTACCGCGACTGCGCCGAGGGCGCCGTACTGGATCTCGACGAGGTCCTGCCCCGGCGCACGGCCGTGATCGGCTGGATCCGGGACCTGCTGGCCGCCACCGCGAGCCGGCCGCCGCACCTGGGCTGTTTCGGGATGCACGAGTGGGCGATGGTCTACCGGACGCCCGAGGAGGAGATCCGGCACTCCTCCTTCCCGCTCAGGCTCTCTCCCGAGCGGATCGAGGAGATCGTCGACCGGCGCGGGGTGCGGTGCGGCCACTTCGACGCGTTCCGTTTCTTCACCGCCCCGGCCCGCCCGCTCAACACGATCCAGCCGACCCGCGAGCTCCAGCGGGAGCTGGAGCAGCCGGGCTGCCTGCACGCCAACATGGACCTGTACAAGTGGGCCTACAAGCTGTCGCCCCTGGTCGGCAGCGAGCTGGTCGCGGACTGCTTCGCGCTGGCCCGCGACATCCGGACCGTGGACATGCGGGCCAGCCCGTACGACCTGAGCGCCCTGGGGTACCGGCCCATCCAGGTGGAGACCACCGACGGGCGCGCGGAGTACGTGACCGCCCAGCGCGGCTTCACCGAGCGGGCCGCCCCGCTGCGCGAGCGGCTGCTGCGGGAGTGCGACCGGCTGCTCGCCCTGACCTGAACGGCCCGTCCCGCCGAGCATGCCGCCGTCGTTCCGGAAGACCCGGCCGAGCGCGTCGCGGTCATGAAGAAGATCATGAAGCAACCGATCGGGTGACCGGCCCACCGGTCTGCGCCGGTGGGCCGGTCGCATCACGGGGCCGGGCGTCGCTGTGCGTGGCGCGCGGCCCCCGCGCGTAGGGAATCTTCCCGAACGGCTGGCGTCCGGAAGGGGACTGTTAGTAAGGTTTCTTGTTAATAACGTGCTATCCGTCGGCCGTTGGACATGTTCCGCCTCCCATTTCCCCCTTTCTGGAGGAGTCGACGTGCGTTTGCGCAACAAGATCATCACTGCCGGTACCGCCGTGGTCAGCGCGGGATCACTGCTCGTCCTGCTGCCGTCCGCCCCGGCCGTCGCCCACGGATCCATGTCGAACCCGCCCAGCCGGGCCTACGTCTGCAAGACCGAGGGTCCCGAGACCGCCAAGTCCGCGGCGTGCAAGGCGGCCGTCGCGGCAGGAGGCACCCAGGCGTTCTACGATTGGCACGAGGTGTCCCGCCTAGAGGCCGGCGGCAACCACCGTCAGATCATCCCCGACGGCCAGCTCTGCGGCGCGGGACGTGACAAGTACCGCGGGCTCAACCTGGCCAGGACCGACTGGCCCGCCACCCGGGTCTCCACGGGCCCGCTGACCGTCACCTACCACGCGACCGCGCCGCACGCGAACAGCAACTTCGAGTTCTACATCACCCGGCAGGGCTATGACCCGTCCCAGCCGCTGCGCTGGTCGGACCTGGAGCACATCAGGACCTTCAACAACCAGAACCCCACCCAGTTCACCAACTGGACGATCAACCTCCCGCAGCGGAGCGGCCGCCACATCCTCTTCTCGATCTGGCAGCGCGTCGTGGGCAGCACCGAGGCCTTCTACACCTGCTCCGACGTGGAGTTCGGCGGCGGTGGCCCCGGCCCCTCGCCGACCCCCACCCCGACCGTGACCCCCACGGTGAAGCCGACCCCGACCCCGACCCCGACGCCGACGAGCCAGCCGGGTGGCAGCTGGAGGGCGGGCACCGCCTACACGGCGGGCACCCAGGTGACCTACGGCGGCGCGACCTACCGGTGCCTGCAGGCGCACACCGCGCTGGACGGCTGGGAGCCGCCGAACGTCCCGGCCCTGTGGCAGCGTCTCTGATCCGGTCCGTGCCCCGGTGAGACCCGGCCGGGACGGACCGCGACCCGCGGCCCGTCCCGGCCGGGTCCGTCGTCCTTCGAAGGAGTTCCGATGAGGAGTGCGGTACCGGCGGTCGTGTTCGGCGTCCTGCTGCTGTCCGGCTGCGGCGCCCACGACGTCCAGCAGCTCCGCGGCGCCTCGGGTCACGGAGCGCACGGCGCCTCGGCCCCGGCCACCACGGTCACCACGGGCGCCCCGGCGTCCGGCACGCCCGGTGCCCCCGCGTCCGGTACGCCGGGCACCTCCCCGTCCGGCGCGTCCGGGCACGGGACGCACGGGGAGCACGGCGGCCACGACGGGACCGGGGCCGGCGGGGGAGTGCCCAGCCCCTCTCCGGCGCCACCGGTCGGGACCGCCGCGGGAGTCGCCTTCAACGCCCCGGACGTGATGTTCCTGCAGATGATGGTCCCGCACAACACCCAGGTGGTCGGACTGGTGCGGCTGGTCCGCGGGCGGGAGGTCCGTCCCGAGGTGCGGGAGCTGGCCGAGGCGATCGGGGTGACCCAGGAGCGCGAGGCCGCCTCGATGGCCGCCCTGCTGGCCGCCTGGGGGCAGCCCGCGACCGCGGAGGACGACGAGCACGCCGCCCACGGCGGGATGCCCGGGGTGAGCCAGGAGGAGATCGAGGCGCTCACCTCCGCCCCACCGGCCGAGTTCGAGAGGAGGTTCCTGGACATGATGATCGCCCAGCAGGACGACGCCTCCCAGATGGCCAAGGTGGAGGTGGCGACCGGGTTGCACTCCCAGGTCACCGGGATGGCCAGGCGGGTCGACGTCTCGCGTACCGCGCAGGTCGCGCAGATGCTGGCCCTGCGCGGCCGGTAGGGATCCGCCGCCCGTACGGCGGGAGGATCCCCGCGGGACGACGGGCCGCCTGACGGCCGCGGGAAGGCGCCGACAGGGACATGCCTCCGCCGGTGACGTTTGAGATCCGTGTGGGGGATAGATGGTCAGATGTTGGCTCGAAGGAGGAGATCCCATGACCATCGCAGGCGGCATCATTCTCATCATGCTCGGCGCCATCCTCACGTGGGCGGTCGAGTTCGACATCGCCGGATTCGACATCAACGTCGTCGGTGTCATCCTCATGATCGGTGGCCTCGCCTGGCTGCTGTTCGCCGTCTACCGGCTCAGCCTCGCCCGCCGGGCGGTGGCGGACTCCACGGCGACCGCGGTCATCGACGACCCGGTCGTCCAGCGCCGCGTCTACGAGGAGCGCCGCTACAACGACCCGCCGGTGGTGTGATCCCCCGGGGGAGCCACGGCAGGGCGGAGATCCGCCGGTCCTTGATCGGGTCGGATCCGTTAAGAACCTCTCCGGGCGGGTAACCGTCCTTTCTCGGTAGAAGCGAACGGAGGACAGGACGTTGAGCAGGGTCGTATCCCGCGGCGCGAGTGCCGCGAGCGGAATGCTCGGTGGTGCCATCGCCGGCGCCATCTTCAAGCAGGTCTGGAAGTTCGCCTCGGGTAAGGACGACGCGCCTCAGGCGACGAACGAGGAGTACGGCTGGCGCGAGGTCCTGGTCGCCGCCGCCATCCAGGGGGCGATCTTCGGCGTGGTCAAGGCCGCGATCGACCGGTCCGCCTCACGGAGCATTCACAGGGCCACCGGCAAGTGATCCCATGAGAGCCACCACCGGCGGCTGAGACCGGTCGAGCCGGTGACACCGGTCCGGCGCCAGGAGCCCCGGCCCTCCACGGAGGGCCGGGGCTCTCGCGCGTCCGGACGGCCTTTCCGCGTCCCGCACGAACCGAGGACGGAAACGGTCCCGTACGAGCCGGAGGGCCGGGGACGGCGGAGGGCGAGGGGAGCGTCGGGACGACGCAGGGGCGGCCGGGCGGCGGGAACGGAGGCGCGGACGGAGGCCGGGTCAGGCGACCCCGGTGCACGGCCGCCTGCGGCCGGTCCGCCGCGCGGGGAGATCGTGGCCTCGCCGGGTGCCGCCGGTCCGCCGGTCGGGGGCCCGGCGGGAGAGCACCTCCGCGTAGACGGCGCAGGTACGGGCGGCGACGCCCTCCCAGTCGTAGTGCGCCCGCGCGTGGGCGGCCGCGGCGGCACCGTACGCGGACAGCAGGTCAGGTGCGGCGAGCAGCCGGCGCAGCGCGCCGCCCAGGGCGTGCGGCTCGCGCGGCGGGACCAGCAGGCCGGTGACGCCGGGCAGCACGGTGTCCAGGTGCCCGCCAACGGCCGAGGCGACCACCGGCACGCCGCAGGCCATGGCCTCCAGCGGCACGATCCCGAACGGCTCGTACCAGGGCACGGTCACCACGACGTCCGCCGAGCGCATCAGGGCCGGGACGTCCTCCCTGTCCACCCTGCCGAGGAACCTGACGCGGTCGCCCACCCCGCAGCCGGACGCGACCCGCGCGAGCCTTTCGGTCTCCGGGTCGTCCGGATGACCGCCGGCGATCACCAGGGTGGCCTCCGGGACGCCGGCGAGGGCCCGGATCGCGGTGTCCACGCCCTTGCGGGGCACCGGGCGGCCGATGGAGAGCAGGACGGGCCCGGCGCCCAGGTCCATCCGGGGGCCCTCGGGGGTGAAGGCGCGCACGTCGACGCCGCACGGCACCACCCTCGTCCGGTGGCCGGGCACGCCCATCCGGCGCAGTTCCTCCACCTCGTCGGAGCAGGTCGCGATGGTCACGTCCGCGTGGCAGGCGACCGTGGTCTCGATCCCGACGCGCTCGGGCGGGCTGGTGTCGGCCGCGCCCTGGTGGCGCCGCTTGACCGTGCCGAGGGCGTGGAAGGTGTGCGCGACCGGGACTCCGGCGTCCCGCGCGGCGGCCAGGGCGGCCAGGCCGCTCATCCAGAAGTGGCTGTGCACCATGTCGGGCGGTGCCGACGCGCGCGACCTCCAGCGCCGGGCGAGCCAGCGGCCGAAGTCCGGGATCCAGGGGAGCAGGTCGTCCTTGGCCAGGACCACGGCGGGCCCGGCCGGGACGTGGACCACGGTCACCCCGGGGGCCAGGGCGATCTCCTCCCGCTGGAGGGGCGACTCCCGGCGGGTGTAGACGGTCACCTCGTGCCCGCGTCCGGCGAGCGCCCGCGAGAGGGCGGCGACGTGGACGTTCTGGCCCCCGGCGTCGGCGCCGCCGACGGTCGCGAGGGGGCTGGCGTGTTCGGACACGATGGCGATCCGCATGGGCACGTCTCCTCCTGGGGTACGAGGTAGCCGTGCCTGCGTCCTAGGCACACGCGTCCCAGCTGCCCCTGCCGAGGGTTTTAAACGTGTTTGACCTCGGCATACGTGGGAAGGCGAACTGCTTCGGACGGAGAGGAGTTCGACGATGGAGGCTCCGCAGTACATCGCGGCGCGCGTGCAGAGCGCGCTCGCCGAGGACGAGAGGACCACGGAACTCGGCATCCGGGCGGACGTCCGGGGCGACCAGCTCTACCTGCGCGGTCAGGTCACCGCTGCCGAACGCCGTGACCTGATCGCCGAGGTGGCCGGTGAGGCGGCCCCCGGCCTGGTCGTCCACAACGAGATCGACGTCGTGGACGTACGGGAACCGGGGAAGGAGGAGAAGCTGTGAGAGAGCTGCGCATCGCCGCCGTCGGGGACGTGCACCTGGACGAGAGCCTGCGGGGGCAGTACCGCAAGCGGCTCGAGGGTATCGAGGAGCGCGCCGACGTCCTGCTGCTCGCCGGTGACCTGACCCGGCACGGCACGCTGGAGGAGGGGCGGGTGGTGGCCGACGAGTTCCGCGACCTGCCGATCCCGGTGGTCGCCGTGCTGGGCAACCACGACCACCACTCCGACCTGCCCGCCGAGATCGCCGCCCTGCTGCGGGACGCCGGCATCCACGTCCTGCACGACGACGCCACGGTGCTCGACATCCACGGGGTGCGGCTCGGCGTGGTCGGCGGCAAGGGGTTCGGCGGAGGGTACGCCGGCAAGTGCGCCAGTGACTTCGGCGAGCCCGAGATCAAGGCGTTCGTGGGTCACACCAAGCGGATCGCGGAGCGCTGGCGGGTGGCCCTGAAGGAACTGGAGGCCGACCGCACGGTCGTGCTCTCCCACTACTCGCCGGTCAAGGACACGCTGGCGGGCGAGCCGCTGGAGATCTACCCCTTCCTCGGCAGCTACCTGCTGGCCGAGGCGGTCGACGCCGAGGGTGCCGACCTGATCGTTCACGGTCACGCGCACGCCGGTACGGAGAGGGGCGTGACGCCGGGCGGCATCCGGGTGCGCAACGTCGCCCTGCCGGTGCTCGGCCAGGCGTACGCCGTCTACTGCCTGTAGGACCCCGTCCGCCGGGGCGCTTTCCGCGCCTCGGCGGGCGAAGGATCCGGACAAGAAGAAGCGGGCCGGGGGATACCCGGCCCGCGAAGCTTCTATGGGAATTCGGGGCGACTTCGGTTCTGCTCTTTCACGGGCCGCGAGGCCCGGTCTTCACTCGTGTGCCGGCGTCAGGCCGACACGGGACGGGGTACGGACGCCACGTCCGCACCTGGCGTTCGGCGAGCGCGAGGCCCGCGTCAGACATTGAAGATGCTCACACCCCCGGGGCCCACGAGGAAACCGAGGACGATGAGGACGATCCCCCACAGGAGGTCGCGACGGGCCAGGATGACATAGATCCCGGAGATGACGAGGACGACTGCGATGATCCAAAGCAAGGTAGCCATAACCGCCCTCTGCCCTCACAATTCACGACTTAACATCTTCATCATCCTCGGTTCGGTACAGATCAATAATCGGTTGGATGAACCACAACCAAAGGCTGGTCAGCGCCACGACGCCGCCGAACAGCGCGGCGGGCCAGGCGTTGATGACGGTCTCGGCGACCAGCGCGACCGCGCTCGTCATCGCGACCAGCAGCCAGCCTGCGCCCGCGATGCCGATCGCGTTGGAGCGGTGCAGCATCCTCTCCTTCAACCCGGTGCGGAACAGCAGGCGGTGCTGGGCGGCGGGGGTGATGAAGCAGACGGAGGCGAGGGCGGCGCTCAGCAGGGCGATGAAGAACAGCCAGCGTCCCAGGACGTCCACCCTCTGGAACCCGGGGGCGAAGGGGACGGTGAGCAGGAACGCGAACAGCACCTGCACACCGGTGACCGCGACACGCAGCCCCTGCAAAAGTTCTCCGAGCTCCCGGTCGACCCGTTCCTTACGACTCTCTCCCGGATGCGGGTCGTGTTTTTGTACGTGTTCGGGCTGAATCATGAACAGCGTTTACCCAGCATCGGGTTTGCCATGCCTAGCTGCGAAGTTATGGGGTACGCGAGTGCCCATGGGACACAGTCACGAGGTCACCGACGCGATCCTGGAGACGCTGAAGCGGGCCAGCAGCGGTCTGAAGGACGCCGACGTCAGGTTCGCGCTCGCGGGAGGCTGTGCCGCGTACGCGCGCGGAGCCGCCCCTTCACTGCACGACGTTGATTTCGTCCTCCCCCAGGAGGACGTGCCGACCGCCCTGGAGGCGCTGAGCAAGCTGGGCTTCGAGACGGCCAAGCCGCCCGAGGACTGGCTCGTCAAGGCCTACGACGAGGGCAGGCTGGTGGATCTGATCTTCTCCATCTGCGACCATCCGGTGACCCCGGAGCTGCTGAAACGAGCCGAGCCGATGAAGGCGTCGGCGGTGATCCTGCCGGTCCTGGAGGCGACCGACCTGGTCATCTCATGGCTTTTGCCGCTCTCGGAGCACAGCTGCAACTACAGCTCGCTGCTTCCGCAGGTACGGGCCCTGCGCGAGCAGGTCGACTGGAACCGCGTCGCCTCCGTCGTGCAGCACTCTCCCTACGCCTCGACCTTCCTCGTCCTTCTCGAACGCCTCGACGTCCTGCCCGGCCCCCTCGACTCCTCGGGAGACCCGAGCTGGCCCTGAACAGTGTGAACCGCGTGTGAATTTCCGGCCCCTCGGAAGAAGAAATCGAACGACCGGCGCCGCCCCCCGCGGCGCCGTCTTCATGAACGACCTCGCACCGTCTCCGGGAGGGGGCGCGTACCGTCTCCAGGGGGAGTTCCGAACCGTCTCCGGGAGGGGGCCCGCGCCGCCTTCGGGAGGAGCGGGACGGCTCCGTGAAGAGAAGGACGGGAAGCGGGACGGGCCGGGGAACGGGAAGGGCCCCGCCGTGGCGGGGCCCTCGTCGATCGTCATGCCCGGTCGGGACCTCTCCGGCCGCACGTCCTCGTCAGAACGTGCCCGTTCGGTTCGCCCTCGTCAGGGCGTTCCCGGCCGGGTCGTCCTCGTCAGAACGTGCCCGGTCCACCGCCGAAGGGGAAGCGGCCGTAGTACTCGCCGACCCGGTCGCGGTACGCGGGCTCCTTGAAGTTGGCCTCGTCGAACTCGGGGGCGTCCTTGATCTCCTGCTTGGTCCGCGCGACGTAGATCTTCTGCTCCTGAGGGTCGATCTGCGTCACCGTGCTCGCCGGCAGGAGGACCTTCTTGCCGAAGATCCAGGGCCCCGTGTCGACGACCAGGTAGCTCTGGCCGACCTCGTAGGTCGCCTCGTCGACGGAGCCGATCTTCCCGTCGGTGGCCTCGACGTGGTAGCCGGCGACGTCGAGCGTCCTGTCCTGGCCGTAGACGTCGGCTCGGTAGTTCCAGAGTTCAGGCTGCATGGTCGAACATCTCCCTTGAACGTGACTCTCTGGGCTCCGCTTCAGTACCCGGGGCAGGGGCCCTAAACGACGTCTGCCCATGTCGGAGGGGATACAACACCGTGCCTCACCCCCGGTACGGACGTGCCGGCGCGGACCGGCGACACCGGCCGGGTGGCCGTGAGCCTCTCGTCCGGACGGGCACCGCTCCCCACCCCGGTCGCGGCCGGGAACGCCGCGCGGGCGTCCGATTCCGCCTCGGAGCGTCGTCCTCACGCCGGGGTCGTTCTTCCGGCGCTTTTCCGTGAGCCGGTCGTCCCGATCCCCGCCGGCCGGATCCGGAATGGCGATCGCGGAGGGTGAACAACGCGATTCTTATGAAAATGGAACCGACGCCTGTTGGGCGCGTGAATCCATCGGTGCTACACATTGGGAATGCACAAGTCGTTGATAGGCGTAGTGCTGCTCACGGGAATACTGCTCGCGCTCGCGGTCGTGGCCACGGTGATGGTGTTCGGGGCCGGCCCGTCGCCGGAGGTCGCGCGGTCCCGCTCCTCGCCACCGGCCTTGGTCCCGAGCACGGACACGGCGGCGGCCTCCGAGGAACCCCCGGCCGTGGCACCCCCGGACGAGGACACCGACGAGTACGAGGAGGAGCTCGAGCGCCTGCCTGCCGGCAGGGCGGTGCCCCTCGCGATAACCCAGGCCACCCGTGACAAGCTGGCCGCCGCGAGCCGCGCCGCCGCAGGCCCCTCCGCGAAGTCCGCGGAGGTGGCCACCAGGGATGGCATCTACTACGGCATGGTCTTCGGCGAGAGCCGGAAGACCGACACCTACTATGTGATCGCATTTCTGGACGGGCTGCACTTCTGGGTGCGTGAGGGCCGCGGCGAGTGGCGATTCAAAGGTGATTACGACGCGCGGGTCTGCGCGCCGCCCGTCCCCACCTCGTTGTACGCCGCATGGGGATTGAGTTTCTCGACACGGGACCCGAACGAATATGAACTCTGCCCCGAATGACGCGGGCGGTGCGGGTTCTTCCCTCCCGGGCGCCGAAAGCCGTTCAGGGCGCGCCGTACGCATTTCAGGCGACCATATCGCCGGATATTCGCGATTACAGAACGGGTGCGATGCGAGACGCCCCACGGAGGCCACGCGATGGCCGGTGGGTCGCGGCTCGATCCGCAGGTGGTGGACCCCGCCCCACCGTGCGGCCGCCGGGCCGGGTGATGGCGGCATGTCGGCACATGTACGGACCATGACGCCCGGTCCGGTAGTCTTGTCCAGGTCGGGCGCCGCTAGCTCAGTTGGTTAGAGCAGCTGACTCTTAATCAGCGGGTCCGGGGTTCGAGTCCCTGGCGGCGCACCAGCACGAAGGCCCGGGCCCGGTTCGATGATCATCGAGCCGGGCCCGGGCCTTTCGGCGTTCCGGGCTCGGGGCGCCGGCCGGGGTCAGCGCGGGACGCGACGGCGGCGCAGCAGGAGCCCGCCTACGGCGGTGAGGATGAGCACGGAGCCGGTCAGTACCAGGGGCCGGCCGTCGGGCCCGGCCTCGCCGCCGCCCCCGGTCGCCGCCGATCCCTCCGGCGTCTCCTCCACCTCGCCGCTCCCCGTGTCGGCCTCGGTGTTGGCCTCGGTGTCGGCCTCGGTGTCCGTGCCGGTGTCGGTGCCCGTGTCCGTCCCCGTGCCGCTCGTCCCGCCGACCACGAGGTCGCGGGCGGTCAGGAGGTCGGCGTTGACCACGTCGCACTCGATCACCGGAGCGTTGGCCGCGGTCCCGAAGTTCAGGGCGGCCGGCTTCACCGTGGCCGTCCCGGAGGTGGGGGCGGTGGTCTTCAGGTCCACCGTGGCCGTGGGCAGCGGGATGACCTGGCTCGCGCCGACCTGGCCGAGCGTGCCCGTCCCGGTGGCGGAGGTCAGCCCGGGCATCCCGCTGATGGACGCGTACGCGTACAGCGAGGCGCCGGTCGCCAGTCCCGTTGCGGGCGCCTTCAGCCCGGTGCCGCCCGCGTAGGTCCCGCGCCAGCCGATGGTCATCTGCGTACCCGCCGCGGCACCGGTCGGCACCGTCAGCTCGACCTGGACCTTGACGCTCTGCGGCTGGGACTCACCGTCGGTCGTGCACGTGTACTCCACGATGTCGGTGACCGTGTGCGCGACGGCCACCCGGCTTCGCGGCGTCTCGGGGACGGCCGCGTGAGCCGGTGCCGTGAGCAGGGCCGGACCACAGGCCAGGAGAAGGACGGAGAGGACTGAGGGGGCTCGCACGGCGACTCCTGTGGCGACACGTCGGACAAGGGGGAGACGAGTCGCGAAGGTGTTCGGTTGTCCCCGTGTCCGCATTTGGACATTTTCTTGTCTTGAGCGGTGAAGTGCGTTAGTAAGTCCCGTCTCGCGTACCACCGGAACGGGTACGCGAGACGGGACGGATCGCCCGCCGCGGGGTCAGAGCGCGGTGCGGGTGAACTGCTGGTGGGTGCCGGTGCCGCAGGGATACTGCTTGAACTGGATGTTGTCCTGGGAACCGCTCGGCAGGTCCACGCACTTGCCCGAGTGGCGGGCGACCAGCCGCAGGTAACCGCTCCCGGCGTCGGCCAGGGTGAACTGCTGGTTGGTGCCAGTGCCGCAGCCGTACTGGTGGATCGCGGCGCCGTCGGCGGTGCTCACGTCGCTGACGTCCAGGCACCTGCCCGAGTGGCGGGCGATGATCTGGACGTGGCCGCCGCCGATCGTCTGGATGCGCCACTGCTGGTTGGTGCCTCCGCCGCAGGTGTACTGGATCACGGCGGCGTTGTTGGCGGTGGACTGGTCCTTGACGTCGGCGCACTTGCCGGAGTGGCGTACGGTGAGCCGGTCGTAGCCCGATCCGACCGGGGTGATCGTGCCGGCCGCCGCGTCGATGGTCAGCTGCCGGGCGTTGGACAGGCTCATCGTGGTGTTGCCGGAGAACTGCACCGGCAGCCACACGTACCGGGAGTCGTTGACCGGCCCGCCCCAGGCCCCGGCCCACCGGTCGCCCAGGTAGAGGTACGAGGTGCCCTGGCTGCCCTGGACCGGTAGGACGTAGGCCGGCTGGGAGCCGTGGGTGAGGCCGTCGCCCACGTTCTGCCAGGCGCTCCAGGTGCCGGTGATGCTGGTCGCGGTGGCGTACTTGGCCTGGTTGGGGCTCCAGCCGGTCGCGCCGGAGGTCAGCATGAAGTAGACGCCGTTCCGCTTGAACAGGGCCGGTGCCTCCCGGTGGTCGCCGTCCCAGACGCGCACCAGGGCCGCGACGTCGGTGTAGTTCGCGGTCAGCCGGTAGACGTGCAGGTCGTAGTTCTCGTCGGCGGCCGAGATCATGTAGCCGGTGCCGTCGGTGTCCACGAATGTCGTGATGTCCCGGGACATGTGCCCGAGCGGCCGGAAGCTGCGCAGGTAGGTGTAGTTCCCGTCCACCGTGGAGGAGACCGCCACGGCCGCCCGCGCCTCGCCGTAGTCGCTGCCGTTCTCCTTGTGCATCCACATGACGTACTGGCCGGTGCTCGCGTTGAAGACGACCTTCGGCCGCTCGATGTTGGCGACCTGCAGCTCGGCCGCGCTGGACTGGGTCAGCACGTGGTTGCGGAACTCCCAGTTCCGCAGGTCGGCCGACCGGTAGGCCGAGACGTAGCGGAACGTGCCGTTGGCGTTGCGGTTCTCCCCGAACCAGTAGTAGTACGAGCCGACCTTGAGCACGCCGCCGCCGTGGGCGTGCAGCGCGTTGCCGGAGGTGTCGGTGAACGGCGCGCCGACCGGCACCGTGACCGGCGCGGCCCGGACGGACGCGGTCACGGCCGGCGCGGTCGCGGCCTGAAGCGATGCGTCCTGAAGCGATGCGTCCTGAAGCGATGCGTCCTGAACGGTCGCGGCCTGGGCGGGCGCGGCGCCGATCGGCGCGCCGGCCAGGACGAGGCAGAGCACGGACAGCACGGACAGCAGGGGCAGGAGGCGGGGACGGGACATGAGAGGACTCCTCTCGAAGGGGGGTTCAGCCTTTGATGCCGCTGAGCAGGACGCCCCTGACGATGTAGCGCTGGGCGACGAGGAACAGGGCGACCAGGGGCAGGATGGCCACCAGCGCCCCGGCGAAGAGCGCCGGCAGGTTGACCGCCTGCTGGTTGAGGTTGGTGGAGAGCGCCACCTGCACGGTCCAGTACGCCGGGTCCTGGCCGATGACCAGCGGCCACAGGAAGGCGTTCCAGTGCTCGATGAAGGACAGGATGCCGAGCGAGGCGAACAGCGCGCCCGAGTTGGGCAGCGCCAGCCGCAGGTACAGGCCCAGGTGGCCCAGGCCGTCCACCCGGCCCGCGTCCTCCAGCTCGCGCGGGAAGCGCAGGTAGAACCCGCGGAACAGCAGCACCGCGAACGCGCTGAACAGGCCGGGCACGATGAGCCCCCACAGCGTGTTCACCCCGCCCATCGAGCCCACCACGACGAACGTGGGGATGAACGTCGCGGCGCCCGGCACCATCATCGTGGCGATGATGAAGAAGAACACCGGCCGGGAGGCGGGAACCGGGATCCTGGCCAGACCGTACCCGGCCATGGAGGCCAGCAGCGTCGCGACCGGGGCGGAGATCGCGGAGATCAGCGTGGAGTTCCACAGCGCATGGACGAGCGGCACGGCCTCGTTGCCGAAGGCGTCGGCGAACCCCTGCAGGCTGACCGTCTCGGGCCACCAGTGCCAGTCCAGCGAGCCGAGTTCCCGCCTGCTCATCAGCGCGTTGCGGACCAGCAGGTAGAACGGGAGCAGGAACGGCACCGCGAGCACCACGGCCGCCAGGTAGGTGCCCAGGTTGCGCCTTCTCACCGGCCTCGCGGGCCTCGCCGTGCTCGCCGTGCCCGTCTCGTGCGCGGGTCTCGCGTTGTTCGCGGGCCTCGCCGGGCCCGCTGCGCTCGTCGGGCCTGCCGCGCTGGCCGGGCCTGCCGGGCCCGCCGGGGTCGTGGACGTCATCGGGCCTCCTCCTCGGCCGTCCTGCCGAAGCCGGCGAAGCGGCCCTGCAGCAGGGTGAAGGCCACGATGAGCAGGGTGACGACGAACGCGCCGGCCGAGCCCGCGCCGTAGTTCTGCTCGCCGAGCGCGGTCTGGAACAGGTAGATCAGCGGGGTCCTGCCGTCCGCGCCGCCCAGCCCCGACAGGTTGGAGGCGAGGATGTTGTAGAACTCGTCGAATGCCTGGAAGGCGTTGATGATCAGCAGCAGGGTGACCGCGACCGAGGTGTTGCGCAGCATGGGCCAGGTGATGTGGCGGAACAGCCGCCACCCCGACTCGGCCCCGTCGACCCGCGCGGCCTCGTACAGCTGGGCGGGGATCTGCTGGATCCCGGCCAGGAAGAGGATCATGTAGAAGCCGGTCTGCAGCCAGAGCCGCACGGTGACCAGCACGATCCAGTACAGCGGCGGGTCCACGGTGGCCACCCAGCCGATCGACTCCTCGTACCCCAGCAGGTAGGCCAGGCTGTTGGCCACCCCCGAGGGCGTGCCGCTGAACAGGCTCATCTTCCACACCAGGGCGCCGACCACGTACGAGACGGCCGCCGGGATGAAGAAGGTCGTCCGGAAGAACGCCCGCCCCCCGCGCAGGCGGTTCACCAGCACGGCCAGGCCCAGCGCGAACGCGAACGTCACCGGCACGATGAGCAGCGTGAACACCACGATCGTGACCAGGGACCTGGTGAACGCGGGATCGGCCAGCAGGCGCCGGTAGTTCTCCAGGCCGTTCCAGGCGCCCAGGCTGATCGTGCCGCGCGCCTCGTTGAAGCTGAGCAGCAGCCCCCAGCCGATGGCCACGTACTTGAACACGAACAGCCCGGCCACCATCGGCAGCGTGAGGAGGAGGAACGCGCGCCAGGCGGGCCAGCGCCGCGCCCCTGCCGCCCGGCCCGCCGCCCGTCCGTCCGGCCCCGCCCGCCCCGCCCGCCCCGGCCGCCGCGGCGCGGGCCCGGTGACCGCCCCGCCGGAGGGCGTCCCGGTCGCGGAGGGCGGGCTCACAGCGCGGGCATCCGGTCGAGGATGTCCTGGGAGCGTTCGGCCGCCTCGGCGAGCGTCCTGGCCGGGTCGGCGTCCTTCTTGACGATCGCGGTCACCGCGTCGGTGTACGGCTGGCGCACCTCGGGCGTCCACAGCGCGGGCTGCTTGACGCCGTTGGCGGCGGTGGCGTCCATCACGGTCTTGGCGAGCCCGGTCCGCAACTTGTCGGCCTGGGCGGCGATGCTGGTGCGCGGCGGGAGGTGGAAGCCGTAGGCGAGGTTCCAGTCGGTCTGCGCGGCCGTGTTCTCCACCCACAGCCAGCGGACGTAGCGCTTGGCGGCCTCCAGGTTGGCGCTCTTGCCGTTGACGACCTGCACCCAGCCGCCCATGTTGACCACCGGCTTGCCGCCGGCCTTGAACGCGGGCAGCGGGAAGGCGCCGACGTCGTCGCCGAGCGCCTCGGTCATGCCGGGCACGGCCCACAGGCCGCCCCACTGCATGGCGGCGGCGCCGGTGACGAGCGCGCCCGGGTCCCACCAGTCGGTGGAGTAGCCCTGCAGGGTGGCCTTGGCGTCGTAGAGACCCTTCAGCGCGGTCAGCACCTCGACCACCGCCGGGTCATCATAGACGATCTTCCGGTCCCGGACCAGCGGGTTGCCGTTGGACCACGGGACGACCGTGGCCAGCGGGCCGATCCCGTCGTTCCCGGCGAACAGGCCCTTCTGCTTGCCCGCGGTGAGCTTCTTCGCCGCCCCGGCCAGCTCGTCGAAGGTGGTCGGGACGGGCAACCCGGCCTTCTGGAACAGGGACGGACGGTAGAAGAGCAGCATCAGGTCGACGACCATGGGAACGGCGTAGACCTTGCCGCCCCAGGTGTACGGCTCCAGCACCGTGGGGTTGAAGTCGGCCTTCTCGGCGCCGAGGACGTCGTCGAGCGGGGCGACCTGGTTCGCCTTGACCATGTTCGGGCTGACGTCGTTGACCTCGTAGACGTCCGGGCCGCCCGGCGTGAGCACCGCGGCCGTCCACTTGGTCGCGTAGTTGCCGGGGATCCAGGACACCTTGACGGCGATGTCCGGGTTGGCCTTGGTGAAGTCGGCGGCGTAGCGCATGGCCGCCTGCTGGGTGCCCGCCTCACCGTACTCGTGGTACCAGTGGTTCAACGTGATCTTGGGGGCGCCCGCGGGGGAGGCGCCTCTCGCCTTGGCCATGGGGTCGCCGCCGGAACAGGCGGAGACGGCGGCGCCGGCGACGAAGAGCACGGACCCCTTCAGGAATCCGCGGCGGGTGGGAGGGCTGTCCATCGGGTGTCACCTCTCGCGTGGGGGGACGGAACGGTGCCGATGTCAGGTAACCGGTTACTTCGACGTCATGAGGCGGACGCTAGACGCGGGAATCGGGTGCCGTCAAGGTTCGGACGAACACCGCACAACGCCCTGTACCCGGTTGTCAGGTGCTGACCTGGATCTCTGTCAGAACGCATTCGCCGACTGTTAACTTTTCGTTACAAAGGCCCCGGGAGTCCCTTGACGCCCCCACGAGGGATCTTCTAGCGTCGGGGCACCGCCTAGTAACCGGTTACCTTCCCGGGAGTGTCATGAGACTGCCGCCCGACGACCGGATCCTCTCCCCGTACACCGGCTACACCCGCGAGCACTGGCTCGCCGCGGCCGACGGCCTGCTGGAGGCCGTCGTGCCGTACGCGGTGCCCGGGTTCGCGCAGATCCGGCTGCCCGGCAGGCAGAGCTGGGCCGGCCCGGACTCGGACGGCCTGGAGGGGTTCGCCCGCACCTTCCTGCTCGCCGCGTTCCGGGGCGACGCCACCGTGCTGGAGCGCTACGCCGAGGGGCTGGCGAGCGGCACCGACCCGTCCTGCCCGTACGCCTGGCCGGAGCTGACCGACAACTCCCAGCAGATCGTCGAGGCCGCGTCGATCGCCCTGGCGCTGCACGAGAGCGGCCTGTACGACACCCTTGCCCCGGACGTCCGCGAGCGGCTGGCCGCCTGGCTGGGCGGCATCGTCGGCACCCGGACCTGGCCGTGCAACTGGGTGCTGTTCAAGGTGGTCATCCAGCAGTTCCTGGCCAACGTCGGCGCCCCGCACGAGCCCGCGGAGATCGCCGAGGCGCTGGAACAGGTCGAGAGCTGGTACGTCGGCGACGGGTGGTACACCGACGGCGACGGCCAGAACTACGACTACTACTGCGGCTGGGCCATGCACCTGTACACGCTCTGGTGGACGCGCATGTCGGGCGCTTCCCCGGACGTCTACCGCGACCGGCTCCGGCTCTTCCTGGAGGGGTACGCGCACTTCTTCGCCGCCGACGGCGCCCCGGTGCACCAGGGCCGCTCGCTGACCTACCGGTTCGCGGCGGCGGCGCCGCTGTGGCTCGGCGAGCTCTTCGACGCCACCCCGCTCTCCCCGGGCACCACCCGGCGGCTGGCCGGCGGCACCCTGCGGCACTTCCTGGACCGCGGCGCCGTGGGCGACGACGGCCTGCTCAGCCTGGGCTGGCACGGTCCGTTCCTGCCGGTCACCCAGCCCTACTCCGGTCCCGGCTCGCCGTACTGGGCGAGCAAGGGCTTCATCGGCCTGCTGCTGCCCGCGAGCCATCCGGCCTGGACGGCGACCGAGGAGCCCGCCCCGGTGGAGACGGCCGACCGGGTGGTGGCGCTGCCCGCGCCCGGCTGGCTGCTGCACTCCACCCGGCGCGACGGGATCGTCCGGCTGCTCAACCACGGCAGCGACCACAACGCGCCCGCACCGGCGCGGGCCGTCGACGACCCGCACTACGCCAGGCTCGCCTACTCCACGCACGCCGGGCCCACCTATGCCGCACCCGCCCCCACCGTGGACGGCGGGACCGTGGACGGCGGCACTCGAGACGGCGGCACCGGAGGCGCCGACGAGGACGGCCGCGCCGTGGTCGTCGACAACCACCTGGCCGTCGTCGCGCCGGACGGCGCCGCGAGCCGGCGCCGGCGCATCGAGCGGATCGGGGTGGCCGACCGCTTCGCCGCCTCGCGGTACACCGACGACACGCTGCCCGGTGGTCCCGTCACCGTGGAGACCGCCTCGGTCGTGCACGGCCCCTCCGAGATCAGGGTGCACCGGGTCACCGCGCCGGCAGGCCACGTCGTCCGGGACGGGGGACACGCCGTGCCCCCCGGCGGGCCGGAGAGCTCGATCGTCCCCCTGCACGGCTGGCGGCGCCGGGGCGTGTCCCGCTCGCCCGCCGGCACCGCCTTCGGACCGGACGCGTGCACGCCGTACCTGGAGGCGGTCCACCCCGGCGGCACCGCACTGTTCGCCTCCCTGGTGACCCTCGGCGCCCCGGCCGCGCACGACGGCGAGGCCACTACGCTGGACCTGCGGGTACGCGGGGACGCCCTGGAGATCGCCCTGCCCGGCGGGGAGCTGGTGGAGGTCGGGCTCGGCGACCGGCCCCGCTACCGCCGGCGCGGCCCGGACGGAGACGTCGTCACCTGGGAGGCGGAGTGAGCACGGTGAAGCGCGTCACCATCAGGGACGTGGCCGGTCGCGCCGGCGTCTCGGTGGCCACGGTCTCCCGCGTCCTCGCCGGTGACTACCCGGTGCTGGCCGCCACCCGCAACCGGGTGATGCGGGCGGTCCGCGAGCTGGACTACGTGCCCAACGCGCACGCCAGGGCGCTGTCCGCGGCCCGGCCCGGGGCCGTCGCCATCGTGGTCAACACCGTGTCGGTGCCGTACTACGCCTACATCGCCCAGGGGGTGGAGGAGCAGGCGGCGCGCGAGGGCAGGCTCTCGCTGATCTGCACCACCGGCGGCGACCCCGGCCGGGAGCTGTCGATCGTGCAGCTGCTGCGCGAGCAGCGGGCCGAGGCCGTCATCCTGGTGGGCAGCGTCGTGGTGGACGAGGAGTACCGCAAGCGGATGACCGAGTACGCGCGCTCGCTGGCCGCGGCGGGCTCGCGCCTGGTGCTGTGCGGGCGCCCGCCGCTGGAGGAGGGCGGGCCGGCCCTGGTCGTCGGGTTCGACAACGCCGGCGGCGCCCGCGCGGTGACCGCCCACCTGCTCTCGGCCGGTCACCGCAGGATCCTCTACCTGGGGCTGCGTCCCGGGCACTCCACCTCCGACAGCAGGGTCGCGGGCTACCGCGACGCGCTGGCCGCCCACGGGGTCCCCGCCGACCCCGCGCTGGAGGTCGAGGGGGAGTTCTCCCGGGAGGCCGGGTACGCCGCGCTGACCGCGCGGCTGTCGCTGGGGCCGCCCGACTTCACCGCGATCTTCGCGTGCAACGACCTGGTGGCCGCGGGAGCGATCCAGGCGCTGCGCGAGCACGGGCTGCGGGTGCCCGACGACATGTCGATCGTCGGCTACGACGACGTGCCGCCCGCGGTCGACCTCGGCCTGACCACCGTGCACCTGCCGCACGACGAGCTCGGCAGGACCGCGGTACGGCTGGCGCTGGGCCGAGACGTCACCGGCCCGACGGTCCTCGGCACCCACATCGTGGTCCGCGACTCCGTCCGACCCCTCGTCGTCCGATGACCGGGTCCGCGGCGTTCGCCGCTCCAGCCCCTCACAGCCCGGCCCCTCACCGCCCGGCCCTTCACCGCCCGACGCCGCTTCGACCCCTCACCGTCCGATGACCCCGTCCGCGGCGTTCGCCATGCAGCCCGGCCTGCTGCCCGAACTCTTCCCCGCCGACCTGCTGCTCCGGCTGTCACGGGTGGCGCGGGTACGCGAGGGGGTGCTCTCCTCCTTCGACCCGCCGCCCGACGTGGAGATCCTGATCACCGGCTGGGGCTGCCCGCCGATCGGCGAGGACGTGCTGGAGCGCGCCCCCCGGTTGCGCGCGATCGTGCACGCGGCCGGGAGCGTCAAGGGGCACGTGACCCCCGCGGTGTTCGAGCGGGGCGTCGCGGTCTCCTCGGCGGCCGAGGCCAACGCGCTGCCGGTTGCCGAGTTCACCCTGGCGATGCTGGTGCTGGCCGCCAAGCAGGTGTTCGTCAAGGCGCGGGCGTACTCGGCGGACGGCTGGTCGGGCGACGCGCTGCCCGGCGTGGCGACGCCGGGCGAGGGCGGCGGCCTGAACGGGGCGGTCGTCGGCGTCATCGGCGCCTCCCGGGTGGGGCGGCTGGTGATGGAGCGGCTGCGCGGTCACGGCGCGCGCATCCTGCTCAGCGACCCCTACGTCGGCCCGGCCGAGGCGACCGCCCTGGGGGCCGAGGCGGTGACGCTCGACGAGCTCTGCGGCCGGGCCGACCTGGTGACCGTGCACGCGCCGGCCCTGCCGGAGACACGCGGGCTGCTGGACGAGCGGCGCCTGGCGCTGCTCCGCGACGGCGCGGTACTGGTCAACACCGCCCGCGGCTCCATCGTCGACACCGGGGCCCTGGTGCGGCACTGCGCCGGGGGCCGCATCGGCGCGGTCCTCGACGTGACCGACCCCGAGCCGTTGCCTCCCGGGCACGCGCTGCTCGGCCTGCCGAACGTCCTGGTCACCCCGCACCTGAGCGGGGCCAGGGGCAGGGAACTGCGCCGCCTGGGCGAGTTCGCGGTCGCCGAGGTCGAGCGGCTGGCGGCCGGTGTCCCGCTGCGCGGCGCCGTCCGTCCGGCGGACCTGGGCCGGATCGCCTGAGCGCCGCCCCGGCGTCCCCGGCTCCGCGACGCCCACCCGCGCGGGCCCCCCGGGGGGGGGGGGGGGGGGGGGGGGGGCCCCGGGGGGGGGGGGGGGGGCCG
>NZ_JBITFY010000002.1:0-186256 GCF_044456585.1 Streptosporangium sp. NPDC050855 | reverse complement strand
CGCCCCCCCCCCGCCCGCCCCCCCCCCCCCCCCCCCCCCCCGCGCCCGCGGCCGCCCCCCCCCCCCCGGCCCCCCCCGCCCCCCGGGGGCGCCCCCCGCCGGGGGCCCCCACGACGCGGGGACGCGGGCGGCACGCGGGCGGCGGGGACGACGGCTCACAGGGTGGGGACGACGAGGGCGATCAGCACGAGGTTGAGGACGACGATGACGGTGGTGGCGCAGGCGGCGGCCACCGTGGTCGCCCGCCGGTTAACCCAGGCGCCCATCACGTCGGGGCGGCGGGTGAGCAGCAGCAGCGGGACGAGCGCGAACGGGATGCCGAACGAGAGCACCACCTGGCTCAGCACCAGGGCGTGGGTGGGGTCCACGCCGAACGCCAGCACCGCCAGGGCCGGGACCACCGCGATCAGCCGGCGCAGCGAGATCGGGATCCGGCGCCGCAGGAAGCCCTGCATGACGACCTGGCCCGCGTACACGCCGACGCTGGAGGAGGCCAGTCCCGAGGCCAGCAGGGCGACGGCGAACAGCGTCGCGGTGAGCGGGCCCGACCCCTCGGAGAACTGCGCGTAGGCCCCGTGCAGGGTCGGTTCGGCGCCGGTGCCCCGCAGCAGCGACGCCGCCGAGACCAGCATCGCCATGTTGACCAGCCCGGCCACGCCCATCGCCAGGACCACGTCGATCCGCTGGGCGCGGATCAGCACCTCGCGGCGCGGCTCCTGGTCGCCGGTGAAGCGCTCCTGGGTGAGGGCCGAGTGCAGGTAGACCGCGTGCGGCATCACGGTGGCGCCGATGATGCCGGCCGCGAGCAGCACGCTGGCCGACCCGTCGAACCCCGGGACCAGCCCCCTGGCCATCTCGCCGTAGGGGACCTGGGCGTTGAGCAGCTGGTAGAGGAAGGCCCCCACGACCACGGCGAGGAGCGCGGTGATGGCCGCCTCGAACCTCCGCTGGCGGGCCGTGCGGATGGCCAGGACGATGAAGGAGGCGACCGCGATCAGCACGCCGCCCTGGAGCATGGGCATGCCGAAGAGCAGGTTGAGGGCGACCGCGCCGCCGATGAACTCGGCGAGGTCCGTCATGATCACGACGATCTCGGCCTGGAACCACAGCCCCCAGACCACCGGGCGCCGGTAGTGGTCGCGGCACAGTTCCGGAAGGTTGCGCCCGGTGGCGATGCCGAGCTTGGCCGAGAGGTACTGCAGCAGCATCGCGACGACGTTCGCGCTCAGCACCACCCAGAGCAGCAGGAAACCGAACCGGGCGCCGCTCTCCACGTTGGTCGCGAAGTTCCCCGGGTCGACGTACGCGACGGCGGCCACGAACGCGGGCCCCATCAGCCCGACCATCCGCTGCCGCATCCGGCCCAGTGGCCGGCCGGGGAGCCTGCCCGGCCGGGGGGCCTCACCCGAGATCGCGGGCTCCGGGCTCGAAGCGTGTGGAACGGAATCCACGGCACCTACCTTCGGAGGTCGAGAGACGAGAACGACACGGGCTTCGGTGGTGGATCGGGGACCACGCCCCTCTCCCGCGGGGAGAACCGGCTCCGGAACCGGCGCCACGGTGGTGGCTCACCTCTTGTTGTACTGCGCCGGGATGGTCCCGTAACTGGATGGGCACGTTATGTAACGCTAACTTTTTGATTATCATCTGTGACGATCCGTCACGGAGCGGGGTCGCGGGGTCGCCGGCGTTCCGGGCGGGCGTGTCGCGTCCGACGGGGGCGGGCTCCGGGGGTGAGCCGGAAACGGCTCCCGCGATGAGCCGGAAACGGGCCCGGGGCGCGCGGGCGAGGGGCCGGGCGCGGGCCGTGCGGGGGGTGCGGGCGGGCCGGAAAAGGGCGTCGGCGATGACCGGCCGACGGTGGGAACCGGCCGGTTATGAGAGCGCTCTCACTCCAGGATAGGTTCCGTACGGGTGTCTTGGCCAGCGGCCGAGGCCGGGACGGGTGTGCCGGAAGCGATGTGCGTTGCGGTAGAACGCCCTATTTTCTGTAGTTTCCAGTCTCCCGCCTGCACTTCCGCGCTTTACCTATTCGTTACCAATGCGAAACATTGACTGCCGTCACGCTGGCCGTTACTTTTCGGTCAGAGAGCGCTCTCTCAAATCGGTCCGCTCTCGATCCGCCACTCCTCTCCCGGAGGCACCCCCCAATGGATCTCTCGATCCGGACCGCCGGTCCGGACAGCGCGCACCCTCGCGGAGGGCGATCCGCCCTTCGCTCCAGGACCGGCCGCCGGCGTCTCGCCGCCGGTGTGGTCGTCGCCATGGTGGCCGGGCTGCTCGGCCTGGGCTCCGCCCGCTCCGCCGAGGCCGCCACGGTCGGCGCCGGCAGCTACGCCGACACCCTCCCGGCCGGACGCTCACTGCCGACCGGCTGCGGCTCCGTGTCCACCAACCCCCGCCAGTGGGTGACGTCCAACGCCCCCTCCGGGGCCGTGCCCACCAACGACTGGTGGTCGTCGCTCCTGTTCAAGAAGACCGACTGCGCGTACGGCGAGCCGCTGCACGCCCACCCGCTCTCCTACGACACCTTCGCCAACGGCCTGGGCCTGTCCTACACCACGACCCCGGCGATCAGCGGCACCGCGACCGGGGTGGGGGAGTACCACTACCCCTACACGGAGAACATCCGCGTCGGCGTCTCCGGCCTCAACTCGCCGGACGTCAAGGTCGACGGCTGGAGCGACTGGACGGTCACCCCGTACTGGAGCGGCAACGGCCGGACCATGAAGGCCACCATCGGCCACGGCCTGCCGTTCTCGTACTACCAGGTCACCGGGGGTGACGCGCAGATCACCACGGCGGGCGTCCCGTCGGTGTGGTCGAACAACGGCGCGACCATCGGGTTCACCGCGGGCGGGCGCGACTACGTCGCCTACGCCCCGACCGGCGCCACCTGGTCGGTGAGCGGCACGACGATCAGCTCCTCGCTGGCGGGCAGGGGCTTCTTCTCGGTGGCGGTGCTGCCCGCGGGCGGCGACCGCGCCGCGCTGGCGAACACCTACGGCCAGTACGCGCACGCCCACGTCACCGGCACCCGCGTCTCGTACTCCTACGACCAGGGCGCGAGCAGGCTGGAGACCACCTACGCCTTCACCACCACGGCCAGGCAGGGGAGCCAGAGCGGCACGGTCATCGCGCTCTACCCGCACCAGTGGAACCACCTGACCGGCTCGACGCCGCTGGCGCAGACGTACGTCTCCGCGCGCGGCCAGATGAAGATCGTCACCGGTACGCAGTTCAGGACGTCGATGAGGTACACCGGCGTGCTGCCCGAGGTCCCGGCGGTGGCGGACAGCTCCGGCGCCGACCTCACCACGATCACCAACCAGCTCAACGCCGAACTCGGCAACCCGATGGACATCCGCGGCGACGACACCTACTGGACCGGCAAGGGCCTGGGCCGGGCCGCGCGCATCGCGGAGATCGCCGACCAGCTCAACCTGACGTCGGTGCGCGACGCGGCGCTGAACGCCATCCGCGGCCGCCTCAACGACTGGTTCACCGCCTCGCCCGGCAAGACCACCCGGGTCTTCTACTACAACCCCTCCTGGGGGACGCTGCTGGGCTACCCGGCCTCCTACGGCTCCGACCTGGAGCTCAACGACCACCACTTCCACTACGGCTACTACATCGCCGCCGCCGCCACGCTCGCCAAGTTCGACCCCAACTGGGCCAAGCCCGGCCAGTACGGCGGCATGGTGGACCTGCTGATCCGCGACGCCAACAACTACGACCGGTCCGACAGCCGCTTCCCGTACCTGCGTGACTTCGACATCTACGCCGGTCACGACTGGGCGTCCGGGCACGGCGGGTTCGGCTCGGGCAACAACCAGGAGTCGTCCTCGGAGGGCATGAACTTCGCCAACGCCCTCATCCAGTGGGGGCAGGCCACCGGCAACACCGCCGTCCGCGACGCGGGCATCTTCATCTACACCACCCAGGCCGCGGCGATCCAGGAGTACTGGTTCGACTCCCGCGACCAGAACTTCCCCGCCGCCTTCGGCCACAGCACGGTCGGCATGGTCTGGGGCAGCGGCGGCGCCTACGCCACCTGGTTCAGCGCCGAGCCGGAGATGATCCAGGGCATCAACATGCTCCCGGTCACCGGCGGGCACTTCTACATGGGCGACAACCCCGGCTACGTGACCACCAACTACAACGAGCTGGTCCGCAACAACGGCGGGCCGCCCACGGTGTGGCAGGACATCATCTGGGAGTTCCTCGCCCTGGGCAACGGCGACGCGGCGCTGGCGAACCTGCGGGCGAACAGCGGCTACACCCCCGAGGAGGGGGAGAGCAGGGCGCACACCTTCCACTGGATCCGCAACCTCGCGGCCCTGGGCACGGTGGACACCTCCGTCACCGCCGACCACCCGCTGGCCAAGGTGTTCAGCAAGAACGGCGCCCGCACCTACGTCGCCTCCAACATCACCGCGAGCCCCCTGCGGGTGACCTTCTCCAACGGCACCGTGCTCAACGTGCCGGCCGGGAAGACGGCCACCTCGGGCGCCCACACCTGGAGCGGCGGCAACGCCACCGGCGGCGGCACGGGCCCCGATCCCACGCCGACGCCCACCCCCACCCCGACCCCGACTCCCACCCCGACGCCGGGCCCGTTCGCGGCGACGCGCTACCTGCAGTCCGGCGGGGCGCTGCCCGGCACGGCCGGCGCGGCGGGCAGCGTCACGCTGGCCGCGGCGAACGGCAACCACGACGGCAACCCGACCAACGCGCAGGTCTTCACGGCGACCGGCCTCACCGCCGCGCACAACGGCGGCTCCACCGCGTTCGACCTGTTCGTGGACGCGGGCACCACGATCGCCAACGGCACCCAGGTGCGGGTCTCCTACGACCTGACCGGCGACGGAAGCTGGGACCGCCTGGAGACCTACGGCTACTTCGCGACCGACCCGGTGACGGGCTGGGAGCACTACACCGCCGCAGGGGGACCGCGCTCGGCCTCCGGGACGCTCGGCAACCTGTCGAACGGCCGGGTGAGGGTCGAGGTCTGGAACGCCATCGGCAACGGCACCACCAGCCTCGGCGTCGGCAACCGGTCCACGGTACGGCTGCCGTTCGGCTGATCCCCGGGTGGCCGGTCCTCGACCGGCCACCCCCGCCTTCTTCAGCCGACCTGTGACGGGACGGCCGGGAGCCCCCGATCCCGGCCGTCCCCCTTGCCGTCGCCGGAGAGGTTCCCGTCCCGCCCCGCGCCGTTCGCCTCAGGGGCGTCGCCGAACGACGGCCACGGCAGGCCGACCGGGCTCGCCGGGGGCAGGACCCCCGACTCCACCACGGCCCGGGTGAACGGGCGGAGCAACCGGGCCAGCTCGGCGGTCCGCTCCAGGCCGAGGGCCCGCCAGGGCACGGCCGCCGCCTCGTCGGTCAGGTTCTCGATCCGCTCGCGCTCCCGTACGGCCTCGGGCGTCAGGGCGCCGGAGGCGTCCACCCACCCGCGCTCGCGCAGGGCGGCGGCGCCCGCCTCCCACTCCTCGTCCGTGAAACGCCGCGCGATCCGCAGCGCGGCCAGGTCCGTCTCGCCCGCCGCCACCTTGAGCAGGTGGGACTCGACCGGCGAGACGCCGTGGGCCACCAGCGCGGCCACGTGCCCGTCACCGCGGTGCTCGCGCAGCGTGGACGCCGCCTGCCAGAGCACCAGGTGCGGCTCGTCGGGCGCGGGCAGCGCCTGGTTCGCCCCGGCGAGGACCCGGCCCGCGGTGTCGGCGAGGCCCGCGGCCTCCCAGGCCAGCTCCGCCGCGGCCCGCAGGCCGTCCGATCCGATCGCCGCGTCGCCCAGCAGGTTCCGCAGCGCGTTGCCCGCGCCGTCGAGCCGGGCGCGCAGCACGTCCCCCGGGGTCGCGAACGTCCAGGCGTCCGGCAGGGCGCGGGCGACGTGGGCGGACGGGAAGCCGTGGAAGGCGGCCGTGACGACCTGCGGCCCGACCGGTCCGAGCGGCGCCGCCCTGGTCGCGAAGTACCCCATCCAGAAACCGCGCATGCCGACCGCGTCGGCCGCGGCCCGCGCCTCGGCGGTGAAGTACGTGACGGCGTGCAGGGGTTCCAGCAGCGCCCACATGCCTCGTGGAACGTTCGGATCGGGTAGCGGCACGGTTCTCACATCCCGTCTCGTGGATCCAGGGGAATCCGGCTGTGCGTCGTTCATACGGTACTCGGCGAGATGCTCGCACGATCTCCCGTGTGAGCGCTCCCATCTGGTCGGAACGCTGACCTGATCAGCGGATACGCGCCGTCCCCGCGGCGCGAGGTTGGGCCTTCTCAAGGGGGAACCGCCGGGTTATCAAGAGCTCAGAACGTCCGCTGCCTCCCGGCAGCCCACCCGCCGACGCCGACCGCGTCCAGCCCCCCACGGATGGAGAACGGCATGCCCCGGTTACGAAAAGTGACCTTCACGATCCTCTGCGTACTCGCGATGCTCATGACGGGACTCACCGCCATGGCCACCGGCGCGCAGGCGGCCGTCCCCGACCGGTGGGGGTTCGCCCTGGTGAACATCACCTCCGGCGTCCCCGACCCGGCCCACCAGGCCGGCAACTGGCCGGCCGGGTTCAACGTCAGCGTCACCCCCGGAGGCGTCGGGCAGACGTACGTGAGGTTCCCGCAGATCGCGTCCCCCGGCGGGGTGGTGCACGTCACGGCGGTGTCGGACAACGCCCACTGGTGCCAGGCGCAGAAGTGGGCCCCCTCGGGCCCCGACATGGTGGTGGCGGTGCAGTGCTTCCGCTACGGGGGCGCCCCGGTCTTCACCCCGTTCAGCATCGTCTTCGAGACGAGCAGCGGCACGCTGCCCGCGCCGCAGGCGTTCGGCTACGTGCACTACAACGGCGCCGGCATCACCAGCCAGTTCAACTCGGCCGCGGGCCTCAACACCGTCGCCGGCGGCGCGGGCGTCTGGACCGTCCAGCTCCCCGGCCTGGGCTCGTCCGGCTTCGCGGGCAACCTCCAGGTCACCGCGGTCAACCCCGCCCAGCCCGCCCGGTGCAAGGTGGGCGCCTGGGCGCCGTCCGTCAACGGGCAGGCGGTCCAGGTACGCTGCCACAACGCCACGAACGCGCCGCTGAACACCGGGTGGACCCTCACCTACCAGCGTGAGCGGGCCATCACCGGCGGCGCGCTCCCGCCGGGCAGGTTCGGCTACACCTTCGACAACGTCCCGGCCAACCCCGGCCCGTACGCGCCGGTGCCCCCGGCGGTGAACTACAACTCCGGAGGGGCCGTGAACACCATTCAGAGCGCGGGTCTCGGCCTGCGCCTGGTGACCTTCCCGATCGTCGGCGCCCTGCAGGACCACGTCCAGGTCACCGCGTACGGACCCGGGCCCGAGTACTGCAACCTGCAGACCGTGTGGACCACCTCCGGAGGCTCGGCCTACGTCCGCAACGTCGCCTGCTACAGCGCCACGACCCGCGTCGACCGGGCGTCCATGGTCAGCTACACCTCCCGCTTCTGAGATCGGCTTCCGGGACCGGGCTTCCGGGGCCGAGCCTTCGGGGGCGGGGTTCCGGGACCGGGTTTTCCGGAGACCGGGCGTGAGGCCCGCACCGGCCCTTGCGGGACGGTGCGGGCCTCGCGGACCGGCAGGTCACCGGTGTGACGTGTCCGACGGGGCGTTCCCGAATGGACCCCGCCGGTACGGGTAGCCGGAGACAATGACGACTTTTGGTTTCCACTCCTCACACGAGCAGATCCACCCGGCGGAGCTGCTGAAGGCGGTCACGCGAGCCGAGCAGGCGGGTTTCGACGCGGCGATGTCGTCGGACCACTTCTCCCCGTGGAGCAAGCGCCAGGGGCAGTCGGGATTCGCCTGGTCCTGGCTGGGAGCGGCGCTCCAGGCCACGAACCTGCCGTTCGGGGTGGTCAACGCCCCCGGACAGCGCTACCACCCCGCGATCATCGCCCAGGCGATCGGCACCCTCGGGGCCATGTACCCCGGCCGCTTCTGGGCCGCGCTGGGCTCCGGCGAGGCGAGCAACGAGCACATCACCGGTGATCACTGGCCGCGCAAGGAACTGCGCATGCAGCGGCTGCGCGAGTGCGTGGACGTCATCCGCGCGATGCTGGAGGGGGAGGAGGTCAGCCACCAGGGCCTGGTGACCGTGGACCGGGCCCGCCTGTGGACCCGCCCCGAGGTCACCCCGAACCTGGTCGGTGCGGCGGTGAGCCCGGAGACGGCCCGCTGGTGCGCCGAGTGGGCCGACGGCCTGATCACGGTGAACGCGCCCGTCGAGCGGCTGCGCGAGGTCGTCGACGCCTACCGGGACGCCGGTGGCAGGGGCAAGGTGGCCCTGCAGGTCCACGTGAGCTGGGCCGAGAGCGACGACGAGGCCCTGGCCATCGCCCACGACCAGTGGCGGAGCAACGTCTTCTCCCCGCCGGTGCCCTGGGACCTGGAGACCGCCGAGCTCTTCGACGTGGTCTCCGAGAACGTCTCGCCCGCCCAGGTCGCCGAGTCCGTCAACGTCTCCTCCGACCTGGGCTGGCACGCCGCCCGGATCAAGGAGTACATCGACCTGGGGTTCGAGGAGATCTACCTGCACCACGTGGGCCAGGAGCAGAGCGCCTACATCGACGCCTTCGGCGCGAAGGTCCTGCCCCAGCTCCGCTGAGAGCGGGCCCGAGGCGACCCGGGGGTGACCCGGGGCGACGCGGACGAGAACACCCCCGCGCCCGGGGGGAGGCGCATCCTGCGGAGGCCGTGGAAAGGCCCGTTCCACCTGGGGAACGGGCCTGGTCGCGAGGGTGCCGGTGACCCTGGAGGCGACGGCGTGGTGGAGTGATTTTTCGTCATTTTTGCGATATATGGAGGAAACAATTAGGGAGGATCAATTCCCAACTGGTAGGCGGATGTTCTACATTTGGTGTGGGAGCGCTCCCATCTGAAGGAGGCGCAGTGTCTCTCCACCACGACTCATCCGCGGCGTCCCTCGAAGCCGCCCCCGAGTACACGGCCGAGTGCCTGCTGCCCGCCACACCCCTGAGCGTGCGCGACGCCCGCTCCATGGTCCGCCGGGAGCTTTGCCTGTGGGGCGCGGACGAGCTTCTCGACGACTGCCTGCTGGTCGTCAGCGAGCTGGTCACCAATGCCGTCGAGCACGGCGGGGCCGCGTGCGCGCTGCGGATCCGCGGCAACGAGGACCTCGTCCAGGGCGAGCTCTTCGACCACGGGGAGGGGACCCCCCGGGTGTGCGACCGCGACATGGACGCCACCGGCGGCCGGGGCCTGCAGATCGTCGAGTCCCTCACCGACGACTGGGGCGTGACCCATCTCCCGTCCGGGGGGAAGATCGTCTGGTTCGTGATGGGCCTCCCCGCGCCCACCGACCCCCTCCCTCCTCTCCCGGCCATCGCGCCCGCCCCCTCCCGCCCGGCCATCGCGCCCGTCCTGCAGCTCAGGTGACGGCGGCGTCCGCATAGGCCGCGTACGAGTCGCGTACGACCGGCCCCGGGGCGCCGAAAGGCCGGGAGGGCCCGGGGAGCGGCCCCCGAACCCGGAGCCGGTGGGAGACGCCCGCGGCCCCGCCCGTAGTGTGCGGGAGGCCGCCTCCCACCGAAAGACGCGTATCCCTCATGACCTCGTACGACCGGACTCGCCGTGCCTGCTACACCGGGTACGTCACGCAGGCGATCGTCAACAATCTGGCCCCCCTGCTGTTCATCGTGTTCCAGACCCGCTACCAGCTCCCCCTGGAGATGCTGGGCCGGCTGGTGCTGCTCAACTTCGCCACCCAGCTCGTCACCGACGTCGTGGCCGTGAGGTTCGTGGACCGGACCGGCTACCGGGTCCCGCTGGTGCTGGCCCACGTGCTCTCGGTGGCGGGGCTGGTGCTGCTGGCGCTGGCCCCGGCGCTCGCGCCCTCCCCCTACGCCGGGCTGTGCGTGGCGATCGTCGTCTACGCCGTCGGTGGCGGCCTGCTGGAGGTCCTGGTCAGCCCCGTGGTGGACGCCCTGCCCAGCCCGCAGGAGGGCAAGGCCGCGGCGATGAGCCTGCTGCACTCCTTCTACTGCTGGGGGCAGGTCGCGGTGGTGGCGGGCAGCACGCTGCTGCTGGCCTGGATCGGCCAGGACGCCTGGCAGGTGCTGCCCCTGGCCTGGGCGCTGGTCCCGCTGGTCAACATGGTGGCCTTTCTGAGGGTCCCGCTGCCCGCCACCGTGCCCGACGAGCACCGCACCTCGCTGCGCGCGCTCTTCTCCGCCCCCGCCTTCGCCGCCGCGATGGTGCTGATGCTCTGCGCCGGGGCGGCCGAGCTGACCATGTCGCAGTGGTCCTCGCTCTTCGCCGAACAGGGACTGGGCGTCTCCAAGGTCTGGGGCGACCTGGCCGGACCGTGCCTGTTCGCCGCCCTGATGGGCGTCGGCCGGATCGTCTACGGGCTGTGGGGGGAGCGGATCCCGCTGGTGCCCGCCATGGCCTCCTGCGGCGCGCTGGCGACGGTCTGCTACCTCGTCGCCTGCCTGGCCTCCGACCCGCTGGTGAGCCTGATCGGCTGCGCGGTCTGCGGCCTGGCGGTCAGCCTGCTCTGGCCGGGCACCTTCAGCCTCGCCGCCGCCCGCTTCCCCCTCGGAGGCGCGGCCATGTTCGGGGTGCTGGCCGTCTTCGGTGACGCCGGGGGCGCGGTCGGCCCCTGGATCGCCGGAGCGGCCGCGGACGCCACCGCCTCCGCCGACGGTCTCCTGGGGGGCCTGGCGGCCCTGCTCCCGGACGACGGCGGTTCGGGACTGCGCACCGGGCTCCTCGTCGCGATCGTCTTCCCGGTCGCCGTCGTCGCCGTCACCCTCGCGTACGGCGCCTCGACCGGGCGCGCGGCGGCGGCCTCCCGGACGGCGACGAGGGCGGGGACGGGGGCGGGGACGGGGGCGGGGGAGCACCTCGACGGGTGAGCCCGTACGCGATGTCACCACCATCCTGCCCGTAAGGCGTGCTTTCTCGTATTACATCCGAAAGTATGGGGACGCCCGCAATCGTGCGACCACCTCGGCGTACGCGCGCGGCGGATGATCAGGACCGTCGCCCTCATCAACCGCATTAGTGACAGCGGGTAAACACTCCTGTCGAGCAGCGGGGATCGCCGGGTCCGTGACCTTGGCGGGCGGCGTGCGGGGAGGCGCCGGGACCCGCCTGTCTGCGCGTGCGCGCCCGGCCCCGGGGTGGGGGACGGGAGCGCGCGGCCGGTGAGGGCGACGCGGGCCGGGGTTCCGGTCCTCGCGGCTCTCCGATAATCGGTTCTCCGAGAAGGGCTGTGCAGATGCGCGCACTCCTGCCGTACGGGATGGCGGACTTCGAGCGACGTGGTTTCCGGACCGATCGCCCGGAGGCGCGGGCGGTCCTGGAGGAGCGGCCAGAAGTTTTCTCGACGGCTTCAACCTCGCCCTCTCCCGGTGGGGGGACGTTCACGCGGCGCTCGCCACGGTGCCCGAGGAGAACCGGGGCTTCGCCTACGAGGGCGCGGGCATGTACGCGGCCTACCGCGACCTGACCGCGCGCGGGCGGGACACGGCGCTGCGCCGGCTGCTCGACGGTCCAGGACAGGGCTACGTCCACCTGATCCACGTCGGCGCGGGATGGGGGCTGAGCCCGGCGCGGCTCCCCGCGCCGTTCCGGCTGCCCGGGACGCCGCTGCTGCGATGGCTGGCCCTGGACGGCGCCGGCTTCGGCGAGGTGTTCTTCGGGGGGACGCGCGCGCTGGAGCGCCGTGCCCGCCGCGTACCCACCCCGCGAGGGGCCGCCCGCCTGGCCGGTTGCGGCCGCGCGCTCTGGTTCGCCGAGTCCGCCGACGTCACCGGGGTGACGGGGGTCGTCGCCCGCCAGCCGGTCGCCGCCCGCGCCGAGCTGTGGAGCGGGATCGGCCTGGCGTCCGCCTACGCGGGCGCCACCACCGAGACCGGCCTGGAGGCCCTGGTGACCGCGGCCGACCCGGACGCGCCCGCCTACGCCCAGGCCGTCGTCTTCGGCGCCACCGCCCGGTTCCGCTCCGGTGTCGTCCCCGACCACACCGTCCTGGCCTGCCGCGTGGTGCTCGGCACCGACCCCGCGACCGCCGCCTCCTGGGCGGACGACACCGCCGCAGACCTCGAACACTCGCCGGACATCACCGCCTACCAGGAATGGCGGACCCGGCTACGCGGCATCACGGCCGCCCGGCACGCCGCCTGATGCCCCGATCGGAGAACGGAATGGTCCACACCGTCCTGCGCAAGAGCCTCCCGCCGTGGTCGCGGTCCTGCTCTGCGGCACCCTGGGTTTTCTCACCGTACGGCCGGGCGTCGCCGCCGGAGAGGCCGAACGGCTCGCCGGGCGCTACGCGTTCCAGAGCGTGGCGCTCAACTCCGCCCCGGCCGGAGCCCGCACCGAACGCGTCGTCGCGCCGGGCCTGCAGAGGATCCGGGGCTGGATCTCGGCGGTCGGCGCGGCCGTCGCCCTGACCGACCCGCGCGGCCTCGGCCACGCCGGTGACGTCTGCCTGGTGGACCCCCGCGACGACAAGGTGACGCTCCGGCCCGCGCCCCGGTCCGGCGGCACCTCCTACGCGCCGGTCGAGCTGCGCCCCTCGGGCGCCGTGCGCTACGACGCGACGATGGCGCCGATGGGGTGCGTGCCCGCCGACCTCGACGAGGACGGCGACACCGACATCCTCGTCTACTACTGGGGCCGCTCGCCGGTGGTGTTCCTCAACACCGCACCCGGCGCCCCGTCCGCCGCGGGGTTCACCGCGACCGAGCTCGTCCGGCCCATGCAGGTGTGGAACAGCACCGCCCTCAACGTCGCCGACCTCGACGGCGACGGACACCTCGACGTCCTGGTCGGCAACTACTTCCCGGACGGGGCCAAGGTGCTCGACCCGGCCGCCGCCGGTGACAGCCGCATGCAGATGCAGCACTCGATGAGCATGGCGCGCAACGCCGGCGTCAACCGGATCCTGCTCGGCCGCCCCTCCGGCACCCGCGACACCCTCCCGGCGTTCACCGACGCCAGCGACGCCTTCGGCGACGACGTCGCCCGCTCGTGGACCCTCGCCTTCGGCCTGCAGGACCTCACCGGCGACCTGCTGCCCGAGATCTACGTGGCCAACGACTTCGGCCCCGACTTCCTGCTCGCCAACGAGTCCACCCCCGGCGCGGTCAGGCTGCGGGCGGTGCCCGGCACCCGGAACCTGACCATGCCCAAGTCCAAGGTGCTCGGCCACGACTCGTTCAAGGGGACGGGGGTCACGTTCACCTACCCGGACGGGACCGGCCTGCCGATGATGATGGTCAGCAACATCACCGACGAGTTCGCGCTGCAGGAGAGCAACTTCGCCTTCGTGCCGACCGGCCCGCCCGGCGAGCTCGCCTTCCGCGACGACAGCGAGGACCTGGGCCTGGCCCGCAGCGGCTGGGCCCGGGACGTCAAGTCCGGCGACTTCGACAACGACGGCGTCGACGAGATGCTGCAGGCCACCGGATTCCTCAAGGGCGAGCGCGACCGCCGGCCCCAGCTGCAGGAACTCGCGATGGGCAACGACGACCTGCTCGTCCTGGGAGGGCGGTCCGCCACCCGGCTCCGCGCGCGACGACGCGAGTGACGACGCGAGCGACGACGCGAGCGACGACGCGAGCGACGCCGTGAACGGGTCGCGAACGAGGTCGTGAGTGACGCCGTGGACGAGGTCGTGGTCGTGGTCGAGGTCGTGGACGTGCGGACGAGGATTCCCCCGACGCTCCCGCCCGCACGCGCGGTGCCGTACCGCCGCACGCGGTGGGGGACGAGGGTGACCGCTGCGGGCGGCCGCTCTCGTCAGGAGACGCCGGTGGAGTCGCGTTCCGGCCGGGCCGACAACCCCATCAGCTGCGTGCACCGCAGCACCGCCGCCGGGTCGCCCTCGAGCGACAGGCCGCCGGTGACGACGGCGTCGAACGGGCTGATCAGCTCGGCGCCGATCCGGACGAACGTCTCGGCGCTCGTCCGCACCACGATGACCGGCTTCTCCGCGGGCCCCCGCCGGGCCGCCGCCTTGCCGTCGGCCACGACGATGTGGAAGACGTCGTCGTCGATCCGGAACTCGTAGGACTCCCGCACGTCGGGCACGGGCCGTCCCTGGATCATGGCCTGCAGGGCGAAGAACCCCCAGGCGCTGCTGGTCATCCCCGTCTTGGCGTCCTCGTCGGTGAGGAAGCGCATCCCCCACCGGGAGAAGTACAGCAGGGGCTCGCGGAGCTGCTCCCCGACGGGGGTGAGCCGGTACCGCTTCCCGCGCGCGTCCCCCGGGACGGGCTCGGCCTCCAGGATCCCCCGCGCGCCGAGCGCCTTGAGGCGGTCGGTGAGCAGGTTCGGCCCGATCCCCGGAAGACGTGACTGGATCTCGTGAAATCGCGCCGGAGCTATGATCAACTCCCTGACGATCAGCAGCGTCCAGCGCTCCCCGATGATGTCTAGTGCGGCGGCCAACCCACAGAACTGCCCGTAGTGCCGCTTGTCGGACGTAAGCAAGCGCTCGTGCCTTCCTATGGTTTTTTATAGTGACAGCGCGTCCGTCTCCCCGGCCGGACGCGCCAGGGTCGGGCCGGGACCGTTCTGGGCCCGCCACCATCCGCGGCCGGGACGACGTCACACCCCGGGGGCGGGAAGGCGGGCCGTCCCGTGACGCGTCCCTCTCCTCCCCGGGCGTCCGCCCGGTGATCGGAGCTCGCGGTCGTCATGACGGCATCACCTCGTGGGGCCTGGATTCGCAATCATTTTCGCCCAGTCGCTATGCACATTCAAATTATATTCCCGTCAGAGCTGGGATGGGCTGATGATTTTTTATATCTTGCTATAGGAAAAAATAGTGTCATGTGCACCTGGCGTATGCGGTGAGGGAGTGGCGCGCGTGCGTGACGCAGGGGCCGGAAGGCGGGGGCGCCGACGACCCCGGCCGGGCGGCGGACCGGGACACGGAGGGCGGAATCGCCCGGTGCCGGTGGTTCGGAAGGGTCACATGGGTATGACCAGCCATGTGTTCAGCTCTCTGCCCGCCTCCGCGCCCCGTCCCACGCCCTGCTCAGGGCCTCGTCCCACGCCCCGCCTCGGGCTCCACAGATCCGGGGAGGAAGGATGAACGAGCTTCACGAGCGGCTCCGCGCCGCCCTGCACGCCGAGCTGCCGGCCGCCTTCGAGCTGCGCCGGGAGCTGCACGCCGAGCCGTACGTCTCCGGCAAGGAGGAGCCGACTCTCAAGCGGATGCTGGACGCGCTGCCCGAGGGCGGCGCGATGGAACGGGTGGCGACCACCGGCGCGCTGCTGCGCGTCGGCGGCGAGGGCCTGGCCGTCGGCGTACGGGGAGAGCTGGACGCCCTGCCGATCCTGGAGGAGACCGACGTCCCCTGGGCCTCGCGCAACGGGGCCATGCACGCCTGCGGCCACGACGTCCACCTCGCCGCCCTGGCCGCCCTGACCCGGGCGGTCGACCGGGTCAGGGCACCGGCGCCGATGGTCGCGGTGCTGCAGCCGCGCGAGGAGACCCACCCCTCGGGCGCCCGGGACATCGTCGAGTCCGGTGCGCTGCGCAGGAACCGGGTCGGCGCGATGATCGCGGCACACGTCCAGCCGGTGCTCGACGCGGGGGAGACGGCCTGCACCCCCGGCGCGGTCAACGCCTCCGCCGACGAGTTCACCGTCGTGGTCAGGGGCCAGGGCGGGCACGCGGCCTACCCCCACCTGTCCCGCGACCCGGTCCTGGCGCTCGCCCAGATCATCGTGGCCGCGCAGCAGCTGGTCAGCCGGGACGCCGACCCGATGACGCCGACCGTGGTCACCTTCGGGACCGTCTCGGCGGGCACCGCGCCCAACGCCATCCCGGGGGAGGCCACCGCGCGCGGCACCCTGCGCACCATGTCCGAGCCCTGGCGCCACCAACTGCACCACCGGTTCCGCGAGATCGCCGAGGGGATCGCCCGGGTGCACGGCTGCCAGGCCGAGGTACGGGTCATGCACGGCGAGCCGGTGCTCGTCAACGACGCCCGTCTCGCCGAGGAGACCGGCTGCATGCTCGTCGAGGCCGCCCACCACATGCCCGCCACCCTGCGCTCCTGCGGCGCCGACGACTTCGCCCACTTCGCCTCGGTGGTGCCGTCGCTGATGCTGTTCGTGGGCACCGACACGGTGTCCGGCCTGCACAGCCCGTACTTCCTGCCCGGGGACGAGACCGTGACGGCGGTCGCCGAGAGCCTGCTCGCCGCCTACCTGGCCGCGGCCCGGGTGATCGGCGCCGGGACGGGCTGACGGCGCCCCCGGTCAGTACCCCGTCGCGGGGTCGATCACCCCCTCCAGGGGGAGCCCGGCCCGCAGGTTGCGCACGTTCCGCTCGACCCGTTCGCAGAACATCCGGGCGACGTACTCGGCGGAGTCGGCGCAGTGCGAGGTGATGAGCACCCTGGGGTCGTCCCAGAGCGGGTGCCCCTCGGGGAGCGGCTCGGGGTCCGTCACGTCCAGGCCGGCCGCGGAGATCGACCCCGCGCGGAGGGCCTCGACGAGCGCGTCGGTCCGGATGTGCCCGCCGCGGGCGACGTTGACGACGACGGCGTGCTCCGGCAGCAGCGCCAGCTCGGCCGCGTCGACGACGTGCGTGGTCTCCGGCGTCAGGGCCAGGGCCAGCACCAGCACGTCGGTCTCGGGCAGCACGGCGTGCAGGGCGGCGGGCGGCAGCGTCTCGCCGGCGCCCTCGACGCCGTCCGGGCGGCGCCGGATCACCCTGATCCGGCAGCCGAACGGCTCCAGCAGCCGGATCAGCTCGACGGCTATGCCGCCGCCTCCCAGGATCGTCACGCTCCGGCCGTGCAGCGACCTGGGGTCCACCGGATCCCAGCGGGGCGTCCGCGCCTGCCGGGAGACGCTGCGCAGGCAGGCCAGGATCAGCATGAGCGCGTGCTCGCCGACCTGCCCGGCGAACGACCCCTTGGCGCAGCTGAAGACCACCGGGAGGCCGAACACGCCGGACGGGATGAACCTCTCCACCCCGGCCCAGGGGAACTGCACCCACCGGATCCGGGGATTGGCCTCCAGCGTCGCCCGCAGCACCTCGGGCTCACCCGGGACGAGCCAGACCAGGCCGTCGGCCTCGGCCGGCGGGCCGACGACACCGCCACCGGCGGACACGGCCCGCTCCACCATGGAGCGCAGATCGGCAGGACGGGGGGAGTCGGGGCGGCCGTGCGCCGCCCACGCCTCCTCGGAGGGGAGGATCGCGATTCGGGCTTCCATAAACCATATTCTGTCGCGCCCCGCCGGTCGTGCGCCATGACCGCGCACGATGCGTCCCGTTCCCGGTTTTCCACCGGAGCGGGAATCGGAGCGTCTCTGCGGCCGTACGGGAATCGCGTTCCCGGGCCGGTCGCGGCCCAATTCGATTTAACGGCCGGAAGGGAACGCGGGCCCGCCCGGCGCGCGGGCGGCGGCGCATTCGGCGCACGCGACCGCTGGGGAAAGGCGTGAATCATACCGCTCCGGCCTGCGTAAACGTCCGGGCAAGACGGCGACGCTCGGGGGACGCTACATTTTTCCCGGGGACCCGGGCATTCTGGAGGAGCGGATCGTTTTGAGCAGAGGGACGATCATAGGCGGACGCTACGAGTTGGACCCTCTGTCCCGCCGTACCGGTGGAATGGGGGAGGTCTGGTTCGGCTACGACAAACGGCTCGACCGGCAGATCGCTATCAAATTCATCAAAGTCGACAGGTTTCCCGACGGCCGGCCCGACGACGAACTCGCCAGGCGCTTCATCCGCGAGACGCGGATCACCGCGCGGCTGGAACACCCCGGGGTCCCGATCGTCTACGACTGCGGGCCGCACGGTGACGACCTCTACATGGTCATGCAGCTCGTCAAGGGCTGCCCGGTCTCGACGCTGATCGACGAGACCGAGCTGCCGGTGGCGTGGGCCGTGGCGATCGCCGCCCAGGTCTGCTCGGTCCTGGCCGTCGCCCACGCGAACTCGCTGGTCCACCGCGACCTCAAACCGAGCAACCTGATGCTCTGCCCCGACGGCACGGTCAAGGTGCTGGACTTCGGCATCGCCGCCGCGCTCGCCGCCGCCGACGCGACGAGCCTCACCCGGACGGGCGAGGTGCTGGGCACGCCCGCCTACATGGCGCCGGAGCAGGCCATGATGGGCGGGGCGGACCCGCGCAGCGACCTGTACTCCCTCGGCGTGATCCTGGACGAGATGCTCACCGGGAAGAACCAGTTCGCCGCGCCCACCGCGCTGGCGGCGATGCGCAACCACACCGACGTGCCGCCCCGCCCGCTGCGCACCAGGCGGCCCGACGTTCCCGAAGGGCTGGAACGGCTCGTCCTGTGGATGCTCGCCAAGTCACCGGACCGGCGCCCCGCCGACGCCGGCGTCATCTGCGAGCGGCTGCTGGACTTCTGCCACGACCTGCCGCCCCTGCCCGGCTACGTGAACCTGGACACCCCCCACCCGCTGCGGATGTACGCCACCGTCGTCGGGCGCATCACCTCCTCGGGGGAGCGTCACCGGCGGTCGGCCCACCACCAGCGGCCGACGCGGATCAGGAACATCGGGGGGCTGGCCCAGATCGAGCGCGCCGACCTGGAGCGTGCCCGCAGGGACGCCGAGGTCCTCAAGGTCCAGGGGCGTTTCAGCCAGGCGGCGGACCTGCTGGCGGAGGTGGCCGGCCCGGCCGCGAGCTCGTTCGGCGCGACCGCCTCCACCGTGATCGAGCTGCGGATCGAGCTCGCCGAGCTGCTCTTCCTCGCCGGGGACCACCGCCGGGCGGCGCCGGAGTTCCACCGGCTGGCCGCCGACGTCGCCGCGGTGGAGGGCCCGGACAACAACCTCGCCCTGCGCTGCCGGTTGATGGAGGCCGGCTGTCACGCGGCCACCGGTGACAGGAAACTCGCCCTGGCCCAGCTCCAGCGGCTCCTGGCCGACGAGCGGCGGTTCGGCGCGAGCGAGGAGCGGCTCCTCGAACTGCGCCGCAAGATCGGCATGGTGGAGCTCGACGCGGGCAACCGGGTGCGGGCCAAGCGGGTGCTGGGAGAGCTGCTGCCCGACCTGGAACGCAGGTACGGCCCGCAGCACGACGACGCGGGCAAGGTCCGGGCGATCCTGCGATCCCTCACCGACCACTGACGCGCGGGGGAGGGGACCGTGGGACGCCGGAGGTGGTCCACGTCCGGGGTGAGGCGGGGGAGGCCGGACGTGGACCGGGTACGGGGTCGCGCGGGGGAGACCGGACGTGATCCGCGCCCGGGAGGGGTCATCCCCATCGTGATCCGGACGGCGATCGACGCGACGATCCCGGTCCCGGTCCCCGGGACGGGGAACCGGGGCCGGGACCGGGGGCCGTGGCTTCAGACGGGCAGGACCCGCAGGGCGGGGTAGCGGGCCGAGTTCAGGTACAGCTTGTCGGTGCCGTGCTCCTTCTCCAGCTCCAGGACGAACCGGTAGCGGTAGAGCCCCGCGCGCGCGTCGCTCATCACCGCCCCGGCCCAGTAGTAGTAGACGGCGGTGTACCGGTCGCGCATCCGGTCGGGAGCGCCGTAGACCTTGAGCTCGGTCATGATCCGGCGTTCGGCGACGTCGTCCTCGTCGCCCTTCTCGATGTCGAGGAAGACGATGTTGTTGATCTTCGGCATCGGGGGCCAGGTGCCGTCCGGGCGGCGGTGCATGTCGATCGGGCGGATGATCCAGTTGATCACCTGTCCCTGCTTGCAGACGGTCTCCAGGTGGTCGGTGCCCTGCCCGACCCCGCCGACGCTGTTGTCCATCATGTAGAGGCAGCCGTCCAGGGACTTCGTCGTGGCGGCCCGCTCCATGTCGACGAGGGTGACCACGTTCAGCTGGACGGAGTTGAGCTGGCCGCGCTCGGTGAAGTCCGTGGCCGCGTACGCCTGGGTCATTGGGCCTCCTTTCCGTCGCCGGCGGGACCGGACAGGGCCGGTCGGCCGGAGGGGGTGAACGGCGTGGTGACGGTGCCGAGCAGGAACGAGAGCCGGTACGGGACCGGCTCGGTGAGGTCCTGCTTGACCTCGGCGGTCCAGAACACGATGTCGGTGCCGGGATACACCTTTTGTGTGGGTTCAGCGATCTGCGGGTCGATCTCGACGTCGGCGAGGGACACGTAGGTCTCGCACTCCAGCGGGATCACGTTCCACAGCAGGGTGTCGCCCTTGCGGACCCGGCTGTGCAGCTCGGGGGTGCCGAAACCGGTGGACCCCGCGGGCCTGTTGGTGTCGTAGAGGTAGAGGTTGCCGTCCAGGTTCTCCGACGCCAGCGCGGCCACCGGGTCGACCACCGCGGTGATCGTCACGGGCCGGGCGGGCCGGGTGGACCGGCGTTCGGGCTGTCTGTTCCTCGGGGGCATGCGGCTCCTTCGCTCGAAGATGCTCCGGACCGGGTCAGCCGGTGACCGGGACGGGCGGCAGGGGGAGGACGCCCAGTCCGGCACCGGTGAACCCGTTGCGCTTCGGATCGTTGATGATCTTCAGGCTGGACTCGCAGGTCAGGTCCACCGACTCCCAGACCAGCTCGTCGTTGCGCTCGACCAGCTCGTGCAGCTGGACGTGCATCGTGTACCGGTAGACCCCGGGCCGGCTCGTGTCCACGGTCGCGGCCCAGTACCAGCCGTCGTAGACCATGTCGGGCGACCCGTACTGGGCCGGGTACATGATCTTCTCGGTGACGGCCGGACCGGTGATGTCGGTGATCACCGGAGCCGGGTAGTTGTACGCGTCGGAGCTGGTCGTGGTCCTGCCGGTGACGTCCAGCAGCTTGGAGTCGGTCAGGCCGCGCCCGCTCGCCTGCTTGCGGGCCCGCTTGCCGACCCGTCCCTGCAGCCGCCTGACGTCGGTCTCGTTCACCCCGCCCGCGGCGTCGAGCCCGGCCAGCTCCTCCAGCGTGCGCCGGTCGTCGGCGCGTCCCTGCTCGGCCAGGTAGTTGCGCGGCACCGTCGGGGGGATCGACCCCAGCGCCGCGGGCAGCCAGTTCAGCACCTGCTCGGTCGCCTGCGACCCGTCGAGGTAGTGGGTGCCGGGCACGATCGTCTCCAGCCGCTCGGTGCCCACCCCCTCCGAGCCGAACAGCTTCATGTTGTCGAACCAGTACGTGTTGCCCTCGAGCGATCGCGTCCGGAGCGCGTTCTCGACGTCGAAGAGCACGATGATCCCGTGTTGCTGTGCCATGGAACCGCCTTTCGGGGAACGTGGCTCACGCGCACAGCAGTGCGGGCGAGTCGATGTGCAGCACGCTGTTGGGTCCTTCGTGGAGCCGAAGGGAGAGCCGGTACCGGTAGGGAACGCCGGGCGTCATGTCGTGGGGCACGATCCCCTCCCACACCAGCAGGTCGTAGTTCTCGCGCCCGTTGGAACCGGTGGCGTCGACCCCCGCCCCGGACACGGCACCGGACGCCACTGCGCCCGTCCCGTGCGCGGCACCGGCCGCCGCCGCGGTGGGGGACCCCGCCGGGCGCGGCGCCACGGCCCGGTCGGCCGGTGCCCGGACGGTCGCGCCGGACAGGAACTCGATGGCCTGGATCTCGACCGGGGTCTGCACGTCCACATGGATGGGGGTCCACTGGACGACCTGTCCCGGGGACACGACCGTGACGAGGTCGGGGGTCCCCTGGTTCTTGCTCCCCGCCGAGCCGTCGTCGACCAGCGAGAGGTTGCCGTTGTGCAACGTCCGGTCGGACAACGCCCCGACGGCGTCGACCATCACGACGATGCTGATCCTGTGTTTCATCGATCCTCCCTTGTCGGATGTCATTCGGGCGCACGGGCCACCGGGCGCTCAGCCCCGGTCGCGGACCAGCGGCGTCTTGCCGACGGCGGTCCGCTCGATCTGCGACGAGGAGCGCGGGACGAACTCCAGTCGGAACCCGTACCCGGTCTGCTCGATGGCCGCGGCGTTGGCCTCCCGGTCGTTGAAGAGCGACAGGGAGCCCGGCAGCGCCTGGGTGAACAGCCGCCGCGTCCCGCCCGGCCCGAGGGCGTGCTCGACGGCCGCGGTCGTGCCCTCGGCGTCGTCCACCGCCGCCAGCAGGGTGAGGATCCGGTCCTCGCGGTGGTTGTGGAACTGGACCTCGTGCGCGATCAGGTCCAGGTCGACGCCGGCCGCCGAGCGCAGCCGCCCGCGCAGGGCCGCGTACGCCAGCGTCGCCGAGTACTGACTGTCGTTGAGGTGCAGCACGTCGGCGCTGCGCCCGGCGAACTCGAACCGCTCGGTACGCGCCCCGGGCCCGTCCAGGGCGGGACGGCGGATCATCCGGTCGCCGAGCTTGAGCCGCAGCAGCGGCGTCTCGTCGGCGTGCAGCCGGGTCACGACCAGCTCGCCCTCCTCGCCCTCGGCGACGGCCCGGCCGTGCTCGTCCACGATCTCCACCAGGTGCAGCCCCGGCACGGCCGACAGCGCAGGCGAGGTGTGGTCGAGCTGGAGCCCGACGCACTCGGCCTGGGTCGCGGCGAAGTAGCTGAGGATCGACACGTTGGGGAAGAACGCCTGCAGCTCGTCGCGCTTGCGCTGCGGCAGGGAGCCGCTGCCGTACATGGCGACCCGGAAGCTCGCCCTGGCGTGCGGGGGCAGGCCCGCGCCCAGCTCGGGCAGGAGCGCGATGCCGGCGGTGATGCCCATCAGCGCCTTGTGGCCCGGGTAGGAGAACATGTGCTCCAGCACCGGCGCGCTCACCGGCCCCGCGCCGATGTAGTTGACCCCCGGGACGTGCGACAGGACGCCGCCGACCATGGTCCCGCTGCTCCACATCTGGTAGTCGGCCAGCGTGGTGAACAACCAGCGCGGCGCGGGGCCGCGCAGGTAGCGGCCGAGCTGGTAGGCGCCCATGAACGCCCCGGAGATGCGGTAGGTGTCGCGCAGCTCCCGCAGGGAGTACACGATCTCCAGGGGCATGCCGTCACCGGTGCCGCCACTGGCCACCACCTCGAACCCGCCGCGCTCCAGCGGCACGACCATCCCGGCCCGCGCGCCCATGAACATGTCGCGCTGCACGGTCTTGTCCGACAGGGGGATCCGCTCCCACTCGGACATGTCGGCGGGGACGTCGCGGATCCCGAAGTGGTGCAGCCGCTCCCGCCACAGCGGGTTGAGCAGGGCGATGCCGACGAGCTGCCGCAGACGCCGGAACACCAGCACGTTCTGCAGGTCGAGCGGGGACTCGCAGTACGGGATCCCGGTGAGCCGCCCGCACTCCTCCAGCCTCCCCGCGAACGACGGCAGCCGGACGACGTCGTCCACCGAGCGGGGCCGCAGCTCCTCCTCGGGGATCAGCCGCTCCGCCAGCTCCGCCGAGGCGGCGATGTCCAAACCCGTCATGGTCATGAATGACTCCCGTTCGGCTGGTCGTGGCGGGCACCGGCGCTCGCGCGCAGCACCCGTCGCCCGATGTCCCTGATCTCGGCGATGAGCATGGCCAGGTGGCCGGCGTCGATGAGGTGGTTCATCACCACCACGCGCAGCGCCGCCACCCCCTCGATGTCGACCTTGGAGATGAAGAAGCGCCCGTCACCCCGGACCCGGTTGCGGATCTCCAGCTGCAACCGGTGCACGGTCACCGGGTCCAGGTCGTCCGGCAGGTACCGGAAGCACACGATGTTGGACTCCGGCTCGTGCGCCACGGCGAAGTCCGGCTCCGCGGCGATCATCCGGTACGCCTGCCGGGCCGTCGCGCACAACCGGTCGATCTTCTGCGCGAACAGCGCCGGGCCGTAGACCGACCAGACCGCCCAGAGCGGCATGATCATGGGGCGCTTCGTGCACTCGAGGTTCTTGCCCGCGCTGTCGTAGGCGCTGTAGACGTCCGGTTCCTCGTCGAAGACGTAGCTGGCGCGCTGCCGGAACGCGTCGCGCGCCGCCGAGCCGTCGCGGTAGAAGAGCAGCGTGCACGGCGCCGGCATGAACAGCATCTTGTGGGCGTCCCAGGTCAGCGAGTCGGCCAGCTCGATGCCGCGGAGCCTGTCCCGGTGCCGGTCCGACAGCAGCAGGCTCGCCCCGTGCGCCCCGTCCACGTGCAGCCAGAGCCCGTACCGGTGCGCCACGGCCGCCAGCTCCTCCAGCGGGTCGAAGGCGCCCATCGACGTGGTCCCGGCCGAGGCCACCAGGCAGAACGGCCGCAGGCCGCGCCGCAGCGCCTCGGCCAGCGCCGGACCGGCCAGATCGGGGCGGATCCGCCCGGCACGATCGACCGGGAGCCGGATGATCTGCCGTTCCCCGATGCCGAGCACCCCGGCCGCCCGGGTGACGCTGTAGTGGGCCTCCTCGCTGACCGCGATGGCCGGACGTCCCGCCATGTCCGCGGCCCCGCGCGTCCAGATCTGCGGGAAGGCGCGGTTGCGGGCGGCCAGCAGCGCGGTCAGGTTGGCCAGGGAGCCCCCCGAGGTCGTCACCATGGCGAACCGGTCGCGGTCCCAGCCGATGAAGCGGTTGAGCTCCTCGGCCATGAGCCGCTCGGCGACGCTGGGGAGCTGCCCGGCCTCGTAGAAGGAGGAGGGCTGGTTGACCACCGAGCCGACCAGGTCGATGAGGCCGGCCAGCGGCACCACGCCGGAGAACTGCCGCCCCATGTAGCCGGGCGAGTAGACCGGGATGCCGGTCTCGGTGTACAGGTCGACGATCCGGTTCACCCGGTCGGCGTCGAAGTCGGCGATGCGCTGCCGTTCAGGGGTCATCAGCCCCTGCGCGGCCTTCAGCAGCACGGCCGGGTCGAGGAGGTCGAGCCCCCGGACCGACCGGTCGCTCAGGTACGTCGTCAGGCGGCCGACGATGTCCACGGCGCCGTCGTGGAAACGTCCGGGGTCGAAGGCGGCGGCGAGGTCCGGCGTGGGTGATCGGGGACCCTCGCCGGTCGCGGGCTCGGGAAAGGGACTGTGGACATCGGAAAGAGAACTCGTCACGGGGGGCTCCAAACGATCCGGCGTACGGAACGCACATATGGTCGCGCCTGGACGGGAGATCGGATGTGGCGAACCGAACTCCCGGGCGATCACGTCAGGGCTCTCGCGGATGAACGCGTGATCCGGGTATTGCACCGAGCGGGGAGGACATCCTCCGTCTCCGGGGAAACGAGACGGAATTCGTGCCGCTCCGGTTCGTGGAACGTTCCAACATCGAAATTCGATGTCGATCGGTGATGCCGGGGGAGAGGGAGGGGGGCGGGCGGTCGTCCGTTCGCGCCCTGGTCACATGGTTCGAATCGGTCCGGTGGCGATGTCGCCGTCGATCAAGACAGAAGGGGGAACCGTCGCGGCCGAATCGCGATTGATTCACCCTGAATTTCGTCCGCCATATATCGTGGCGCGCGCTTCATGGGAGCGAGCTAACCATTGACGACAGGAGGGGCGCAAGGCCTCCGGCCCAGGTCGAGTGGCAGATTCCGGCCATGATTACCGCTGCGCCGGCATTGGGGAGAGGGGTCCGGCGGTTTTGGGGCTTATGAGTTTCCGGCCGGTCTCGATCGGGTTCGGGAATTCGATCCCGCCCCTCGATCGGGGATCTTTCCGGAGGGTGTTTTTCTCCTTACGCAATGGTGTTGTTCGGTGAATTTCTGTAAAAGCGATCTCTCGGGCTTCCGTGACGAGTCTCGCCAAAAGGGCATTTCAGGGCCGCCGTGCTCGGCAGGCGCTCCCGAGGTCCGGTGAGGGGCCGTCCCGGCCGCATACTTGGATCCCCCGTTGGACCACCCGGAGAGCGCGGCCGGGACCCACCTGTGGGATCGGGACCTTCACCGGCTCCCGCCGGTCGTGATGCTCACCGGCTTCAGCCGGTCGGGACGCTCATCGGCTCCCGCCGGTCGGGACGCGCTCCGCCGCGCCGGACGCCGTCCCCTGCGCCTTCCTGTCCGCCGCCTCCCGGCGCCTGCGCACGGTGAGGAACCACATCAGGGCGGTCATCGGACCGGTGAAGATCATGTAGCCGACGGCGCTCCGCCAGTCGAAGACGAAGCCCTGCGACCCGGAGCCGAAGGTGTCGAGCCACGCGACGAGGAGCGTCACCAGGAGACCCGCGACGAGACCCGCCACGAGACCGAGGAGGCTCACCTGCCACAGCGGCATTCTGCGGTCCTTCGGCTCGTCGAGACCGAGGACGCCCGTTCGCCACCCACGCCTTTGACGATCTTCCATGTCAATCCCCCTTCGCCCCCGAGAAGCCGGGCTCGTCATGATCACGTTGTTCGGGCCATGTCCCCTACCGCGGGGGAAAGGCCGCAAACGTTCCGGGCCGTCCCGGCACCCGGGGCCGAGGTACAGCCTGCGGCACCTCGCTCCTCCGGGCAGGGGGATCGATCACGAGGCGATCCGGACGCGAGGCTCGCAGGGGTCAGAACGAAGCCCTGGAAACTCCTCCGGGAGCGGTCTCCATGTCCCACCTCGCCGGATCCCCGTCCGTCCGGCCATGTCCTCGCGGCCCCTCCCGCCCCTTCCGGCGCTCCCGCGCGCTCCGGCGTGGTGCCCTGGCGACGGGTGAGGGCCGCCGCGACGACACGGCACCGGGCGGCCGGTCAGGCCCGCCGGTGGGCGTCCTGCAGGTAGTGCAGGACGGCGGTGACGCGCCGGTCCGCCCGGTCGGTGGGGGGCAGGTCGAGCTTGGCGAAGATGCTGCGGATGTGCTTGTGCACCGCGCCGTCGGTGACGAAGAGCCGTTCGGCGATCGCCGCGTTGCCCAGTCCCTCGGCCATCAGGGCCAGAACGTCACGCTCGCGGGGGCTGAGACGTTCCAGCCGCGTGTCGGGACGGGAGCGCGTCAGCAGCTGCGCGACCACGTCCGGATCGATGGCCGTCCCCCCGTCCGCCACCCGGTGCAGCGCGGTCAGGAACTCCTCGACCCGCCCCACCCTCTCCTTGAGGAGATACCCCAGGCCGGAACCGCCCTGGGCGAGCAACTCGGTGGCGAACGCCTGCTCGACGTACGCGGACAGCACGAGCACGGCCAGGTCCGGCCGGCGGCGCCTGGCCTCGACCGCCGCGACGATCCCCTCGTCGGTGTGGGTCGGCGGCATCCGCACGTCGACGATGGCCACGTCCGGCTCGTGGGCGTCCACGGCCTCCAGGAAGCCGTCGGCGTCGGCGGCGGTGGCCACGACGTCGAGCGCCTCGGCGCGCAGCAGCAGCGCGAGCCCCTCGCGCAGGAGCGGGTCGTCCTCGGCGATCACGATCCGCACGGCAGGCTCACGGTGAGGGTGGTGGGTCCCCCGGCGGGGCTGGTCAGCATGAACGTCCCATCGTGTGCTTCGGTACGGCGGCGGATGCCGACGAGCCCCGACCCGGTGCGCTCGTCCGCCCCGCCGTCGCCGTCGTCGGTGATCTGGAGGTGGAGCCGGTCCTCGTCGCGGCGGACGCTGACGGTGGCGTGCCGGGCCCGGCTGTGCCTGGCGATGTTGGTCAGCGCCTCGGCCGCCACGAAGTAGGCCGTGGCCTCGACGGACGCGGCACATCGTACGGGAATGTCGGCGTCGATCCTGCACGGGACCGGGCAGGCCGCGGCCAGGCCGGTGAGGGCGTCGGCGAGGCTCCGGTCGGTCAGCACGGGCGGCAGGATGCCGCGGATCACCCCGCGCAGCTCGGCGAGCGCCTGTTCGGCGGCGTCCTGCGCACGCTCCAGGATCTCCCCGGCGCCCGCCGGGTCGCGCGCCAGCGCACGGCGGGCCGCGCCCAGCAGGACGCTGACGGCGACGATGCGGTTCTGCGTCCCGTCGTGCAGCGACCGCTCGATGCGCCGCAGCTCGGCGGCGTGCGCGTCGAGCGCGGCGGCCCGGGTCGCGGTCAGCTGCGCGACCCGCAGCAGGAGGTCACCGCCCGGCTCGGGCCCCAGGAGGCGCCGGCCGGGCCAGGCCTGCAGCCGCGCGATCCCCGGGGTGAGGATCATGGAGACGACGGCCCATCCCAGGCCCAGCAACCCGACCCCGAGGGCGCCGGGCAGGTCCCGCACGACCCACAGGCCCATGGCCGAGGTGGCGGCCTCCTCCGGGGGCAGCAACCGCCACCACAGCGGGAAGGTCAGGTTGGTGACCGCGCTGAGAGGCAGCGTGAGGCCGACCAGCGTGAGGACCAGTCCGAGGGTGCCGTGCACGGCCACCCAGCCCACCTCCCGGCGCGTGGCCGGGTCGGTGAGGGCGGAACGCAGGCCGGGCGGCACCGGCCCCGGTTCGACGAGCTCCGGACCCCAGCGGGAGAGCCGCGCGCGTTCCCGGTTCGCGACGGAACGCAGCCCGCGCAGCGCGGCGGGCATCAGCGGCAGGCCCACGCCGACCAGGCAGGCCAGCGCGGTGGCGGCCACCATGAGGAACGCGAGCAGCGCCAGGAGCGTGGTGCCGAGCCCACCGGCGAGGTGCTCGAACGCGTCCAGGGTGAGACGGGCACGGGCGACCACGTCCCATCGGCGAACCGGCCCGCGGCCGGCCGCGGGATCGGGGATCGGCATCCGCACCTCCTTCGGCCCTCGTCGGCCCTTGCCGGCTCTCCTCGGCCTTCCTCGGCCCTCCTCAGCCAGACGATAGGGCACCCGCCGCCCCGTCACGGGGTCGCCGCCCGAGAAGTACAGCCTGCTGTACCCCGGTCGTCCCCCTGACGGGATCGTCGCCGGAGACGGTCGTCCGTAGCGTCGAGGTACGGCAGCCGACCTGCCGATTCCCCGAGCGAGGAGCGCATCATGACCGATCTCCGGCACACCCCCGAGACCTCCGAGACCTTCAGGACCCCCGGGACGCGACGTCCGGCACGCCCGGCCGGCACCCGGGGCGGCATGGTCCGTCCCGTGCTGTGGCTGCTGCTGGCGGTCAGCGTGGTCCTCAACGTGGTGTTCTCGTCCACCGGCACCGACGTCCTCGCCGGCATCGGGTTCGGGCTGGCCGCCGTGGCGTGCGCCACGGCCCTGATCGTCCACCACTACCGGTACCTGCGCCGGTGAGCGTCCCCTGCCGGACCGCCGCACCAGGATGGACCCCTCCCCGGCTTGATCATTCCTCTCCCCCGGGGAAGCACCCGTGCGTCGCCGTCGTTTCGGCCGCTCCGCCGCCCCTGCCGCGGCCGGGTACCTGACCGTGGTCGTCGTGGCCGGTGTCGCCGCGCCGGTGACCGGCGACGACGGCCTCTTGCGGGGGAACAGGGTGGCGGCGTCGCCCGGGCACCCGGTGATCCAGGTCCACTCCGATTTCTCGATCTGCGCCACCACCGAGCCGTACACCCGCTGCCCGCCCGTGGAGACCAGGGCGTGGGGTCACGTCGTCGAGGTCGGCCACCGCAGTCCGACCGGCAGGCTCGAACTGGGGGATTCGATGGGATATCCCGTGTTCCCCAACCTCGCCTTCCGGGGCAGGGGCGACTACCGGATCCGCGTCCACCACGCCTGACCGCCGTGGAAGGGCGAGAGACGCGCCGGTCAGCGGTTGCTGATCATGGCCTACCCGGGGCGGGGACGACGTGATCGTCCACCGCAGGCGGACCCGGCTCTGACCACTGTGACCGCCATGACGGACGCTCGCTCATGGCCGGTCGCGGGGCATCCTGCCGGCGGCCAGGACATTGATCAGGTCGTCGACCGGTTTCCTGCCGGTCCGCTGGACGTGTGTGTCGAGCTTGCGACCAGCAGGAGCCGAGGTGTCCCCGCTTCGTCTCCGAAGCATCATGCCTCCGGCGGCGAACATCGTCACGCAGCGGTATCGCTACAGATAGACGTCAATCCTTAGCGTCCATGTTCCTTCTGTACTGTTCTGCTCCATGCGTACCCCCCGTATCACCCTGCCGGTCGGGATGCTGGCCGGCCTGCTGCTCACCGGCACCGCCCATGCCGACGTCACCACCGGCACCATCACCGGAGCCGTCGTCAGCGCGCCGGTCCCCACCGGCACCAAGGCGCTGACCCATAATCCGCTGTACCGCAGCAGCAAGCTGACTTTGCCCTGCGGCCGGGCCCCCGAAGGCTCCGGCAGTGTCGCCGTCACCAAGAAGCATCTGACGGCGATACTGAGCTGCTTGAACGCCTCATGGTCCAAGCAACTGAAGAAGACCGGCGTGACGTTCAGGAAACCGACGATCCAGTTCATGACCAAGCCCGGTCGTGCGTGCGGATCGGAGTGGGGCAGGTATCACACCGGCCGTTACTGCACCGATGAGCGGCGGCTGGTCATCATGATCAGCGACTATGCCGTCAAAGCGCCGGCCGATCCGGTGATGTTGCAGTTGATCGCGCACGAGTACGCCCACCATGTGCAGAACCTCACCGGCGTGTGGAGTGCTTACAAGAACATGCCGGCCGCCACCGAATCGCAGGCGCTGGCTCAGAGCCGCCGCTTGGAGCTACAGGCCGACTGCCTGGGAGCGGCGTTCCTGTCCAGCGTCTGGTCCTCGCAGAACTACCGGGATGAAGACTGGAAGCAGGTCGTGGACCACTACCGGGGCAGCGGCGACGAGAAGGTCAACACCCAACGCAGCCACGGCACGGGCAAGAACCGGGCCGCCTGGCTGCAGCGGGGTTTCGCCGCCGCGTCCCCGTCCGCGTGCAACACCTGGAGCGCGCCGGCCTCCCGCGTCGCCTGACGAGCGCCGGGGCCTCGACGAAGTCCCGTAGGTGGGCGGTCAACGGTTGAGCGGATCCTCAGCGTCTCTCAGCGAGGTCACAGGTCCGGCGTAGCAGGCTTCACCGGGTCATCGCGCCGCAGGACCGAGGAGTACGGATGAGAGCCGAGACGTTGAGCGGCGGGCGTGGGTGGCCGCGCGTGGCGGCGATCTGGTGTTCGCTCTACGGTGCGGCCCACGTGTGGTGGCTGGCGGACCCGGGGGCGTCATGGGCTCCTCCCGAGGAGGTGTTCTCGCCCGGCCGGTGGGTGGCGGTGACGCTCGCCCTCACGGCCGCCACGGTGTGCTCGGTGATCGCCACCGGGATCGGGCACCACCGTGGGGCGCCCGTGCGGTGGACGCTGGTGGCGCTGGCGTGGGCGGCCGGGGCGGGGCTGATCGCCTATTCGTACATGCTCGCCATCAGCCTCGCCACCGTGCTGTTCGGCCAGGCCGGCCACTGGGGGAGCCTGCTGACCCGCGCGGCCGGAGTGACCGCGGGAGCGCTGACGCTGGCGTGTGCCGTCGCCGAGCAGCGCAGGGTCCGGCGGGCCTGCCCCCACTGCGCCCGGGTCCACGGCCGTTCGCCGGAGCGGCGCACCGATCCCGCACCACGGTGGGCCTGTCTCGCCGCCTACGCCGCGATCACCGGCTGCGCGGCCCGTGTGAGCGTGCTGGTGATCGAATCCATCACGGCGGGTGAACCGCTGCCGTTCACGCTCGGCTTCTCCTTCGGGGTCTTCATCGTCCTGCTGATCCTGGCCGGCACCCTTCTGCCGCTGGCGTTGGTCCACCGGTTCGGCAGGATCTGGCCACGCTGGGTGGTGCCGCTGGCAGGACGCGACGTGCCGCGATGGCTCGTGCTCGGACCCGCCCTGTTCGTCGGCGCGAGCATGGCCGGCTACTTCGGCGTGGCCGGGATGACGGCATGGCTCCTCGGCAGGGGCAACCTGGCCCAGGCCCCGCTCTGGAAGGTGTCGATGGAGATGTTCGGCTACACCGTGTGGGGCCTCGGCCTGCTCGCCGCTGCCGTGTCCTACCACGCTCTGACCAGGCCGGGCTGTCCTTCTCCGGGACTCACCGTCCCTTCTCCCGAGGTCACCGTCCCGCGGGCCCCGCGAACGTCGTCCTGATCGAACCGGTGATCGGCCACCGGACAGGACGCGGCCCAAGGGAGAGTCCGGCTCATCGCACCAGCCCGTAAGACAGGGCGATCCACCTGGTGAGGCAGTGGGGCGGGCACTCCCAGCGAATCACGGGATCAGCCTCCGCCCAGCCGGGACCGGACGACGCGTCCGGTGAGGATCTCGTACCGGCCCCAGGCCGACGACGGCTCCTGCACCGGCCAGAGCCCGCGTCCTCCGCCGCTGTCGGCGGTGACATCCGCGCAGACCAGGGGCGGTGCCGGCCGTCGAGCCTGCGTCGGTCACATCGATGTGGAGTGTTCCATCATGGTGGGCGACGGCGATGGTGATCCGCCCGCTCGGGCGGCGGCCGGAGTCGGAGTGGTGTACGGAGTCGGTGACGAGTTCGGTGAGCAGGAGCGGGGCGTCGTCGGTGTGCGGGTGGTCGAGCCCTTTGAGGAGATCGCGGACGTAGCACCGGGCCGGGGGACGGCGGCGATCTGCGCGGGTGCCCCGGCCCGCCCCCAGCCCCGCCCCTCGGCCCCCGGTTCCTCACCGGTCCTCGCCGTCACGACGGCGAGGACCGGTGAGGGGGGCTACGGATTGGCGACCTCGGGGCCGCGCAGCGTGACCTGGATGCTGCCGCCTACCTGCAGGTCAGCGCGGGTACAGGAGGCCGTGGAGTCGGGCAGCACGGTCAGGGGCCAGTGATGCTGCGTCCCCAGGGCTCGTCTGGTCACCTGCTCCGCCTGGCGCAGGCCGACACACCGGGAGCTGACGCCCTCAACGAGCGCGTCACGCAGCTCGTACACGAACGGGTCAACCGTGCCGGCGTTCCTGACGCTGTGGTCTCTCAGGCGGTGGGGAAGCACGATCACCGTGTTGTGGCCGGGGTCGAGGTCCGCGTCCGCGCACGGCTGGTCGTCGTCCCGCGAGTCCGCGGGCAACACCTCGATCCGCCAGCCTGTCAGTCCCAGCCGCTTGATCTGGGTCTTGGCGAACGCGACGGCCTCCGTCTCGGAGAAGCAGCGGGAGTACAGCCCGTCCACCCAGTCGCTGAAACCTCCCTCCAGCTCCCGCACGGCGGCGTCCTGCGGCGTGGCCGGGTTCAGCAGGGTCGCCGACGAGGGCACCTGTGACCGTGGCGCCACGTACACCTCCTCCTTGAAGCGGAACGCCACCGGGTCGGGGATCGCGGGGCGGCCGGCCTGTTCCCGGTAGAGCCGGCAGTCGGCCACGGGGTCGCCCGTCAGATCCGGTCCGTTCTCGCCTTCCTGCGGGCCGGTCGCGGGATCGACCCACCGCGTCAGGCAGGTCACGCCGGTGGAGTCGGAGACGTACAGACGCTGGTAGGTGGCGTACGAGACTCCGCCGCCGAGCACCAGGGCCGCCGCCGCGACGGCGACCACACCGCCGCGGCCCAGGACGCGCCGGCGCGTCCCGCGGGCCGGTTCGCCCCGGTCCGTCAGCATGATCCCGTCGCGCAGGTCGTCCAGGGCCCCGCGATCGGCGCGGGACGGGTCGGCGCCGAGGATCGGGTCGCTCGCGCGCAGGCGCGCGAGCACGTCGTCGTTTCTCATCGCTGCTCCCTCACTTCGGAGCGGACGCGTGGCCGCCCCTTCGCCACGAGTACGTCCGGTGTCCTCTGTGCCGTCGGGCGGCCGGGGGCCATGCGCTCGGCCACCTCCAGACTCCGTAACTCCTTCACCAGGCGGCTCCGCGCGCGGTGCAGGCGTACGCGGACCGCGGCCCGTGACACGCCCAGGGCCAGCGCGATCTCGTCACGGCTCAGCTGGTCCCAGGCGAGCAGCCTGAGCAGCTCCTGGTCGTCGTCGGTGAGCCGGCTCATGGCCACCTCGACCGCCGAGAACGCCGTGTCGTCCTGGGGCGCCGCGTCGGACAGGGACGCCCGCAGTCTCTCGGCCAGCGCGTGCCGCCTGCGCTCCCCGCGATGGAGGTTGGCCAGGACCTTGCGCGCCACCCCGAAGAGCCACGGGCGGGCCTGGTCCCCATCGGGTACATCCTCCAGGCGGCGCCAGGCCACCATGAACGTCTCGGTCACCACGTCGGCCGCGTCCGCTGGATCGGCCACCCGTCGCAGGGCATAGGCCAGTAAGGGTTGATGGGTGCGTTCGAACAGTGCGGCGAATCGATCCTCCGGCGAGCTCACGGGTTCCCTTCCACGTCGACGGCCCGGCACTGCCCACATGTCCGCCTCGGTGGCGAACGTTACGGCGGCTCTTGTGGTCGTCGGTGGATACCGACCGGGGGCCGGCGCTGTTTCGCTCGCACGCCTCCCCGCCTCCTGCCGGACCACGGGTGCCGGCCGCCTCCCGGAAGACCGTCGTCACCCGGTGGAAAAGCCGTGGCGACCGCCGTGCCGAACTGTTACGAAGAGCGTCGTACGGGAGGACGACATACGACAGGGCGGGCGGGAGGCGACGGGCGACATGGGCGTGATCAGGGAGGTCGTGGCCGGCGATGTGCCGATCACGGCGGAGGACCACGGTGGGCACGGCCAGGACGTGCTCCTCCTGCACGGCGGCGGGCGGACGCGCGAGGACTGGGACGCCTTCGCGACGCTCCTGCTCGACGCCGGATTCCGGCCGGTGGCCATGGACCTGCGCGGCCATGGCGAGTCGGGCGCGGCGCCGTGGTCATGGCGGGACGTGGCGGCGGACGTGGCCGCGGTCGCGGAGGGGTTCGGGCTTCACCGGCCCGTGGTCGTCGGGCACTCCCTGGGAGGCATGGTCGCCGCGCTGTGGGCCGGGGAGCATCCGGAGTGCCCGCTCGCGGTCAACCTCGACGGTCACGGCAACCCCACGCGACCCGGGCAGTTCCTCGGCCTGGACGAGGTCGCGGCGGCGCGCGCGTGCCGGGAGATGACGGCCTTTTCGGAGGAGATGGGCCGAGGGCTTCCGGAATCGTTCCTCCAGGTCATGCGGGAGATCGACGCCCTCGACCGGTTCGCCGCCTACCGCGCGGCCCGCTGCCCGCTGCTCGTCGTCAGCGGTGACGCGCGCGCCTTCGCGGGGGTGTTCCCCGACCGTCTCGTTCCCGCCTGGAACGCGTACTGCGCGTGGGTCGAGCACGAGCTGGAGGCGGCCGTGCGGGAGACGCCGCCGGTGCGGGCGGTGTCCCTGCCCACCGGGCACGACCCGCACCGGGAGGACCCGGAAGGGCTGGCACGCCTCCTGATCGGGCACCTCGCCCGGTACGGCGGGACGTCGTCTCCGCGGCGATGACGTGACCCGGAGCGGTTCTTCCCGGGCCGGTGCGGTGGCCGGGTCCGGCTACCGGATGCGGGCCAGCCAGGTCATGATCGATGTCAGCATCGCATCGAGGACGCCCGCCGGACGTGTCCTCATCCAGGACAACCCGGCCGGGCGCGACACCGGCCAGAGCCCGCGCCCACGTGCCCTGTGCCTCGGCGCGCTTTTACGATGACGCCCGCGGGGTGATGCGGCCATGCCGGACCTGCCGCGCGCGACCGGGACCCGTACCCGCGCGATCCGCGCCTGCGGGATCCACGTCCGCGGGATCCACGTCCGCGGGACCTGCGTCCGCGGGACCCGCGTCCGTGTGACCCGCGCCCGTGTGACCCGCGGTGGCTCGTCCGCGGTCCAGCCCGGCTCGTGCGCGGTCCAGGCCGGCTCGTCCATGGTCCAGGGCGGCTCGCCCGCGACCCGGGTCCGCTCGCTCGCGGCGTGAGCCTGCTCGCGGACCTCCAGCAGGACGACGCGCAGGTCGTCGATCTCCCTTCTGGCGATGGTCACCTCGGCGCGCAGGGCCCGGGCCTGTTCGGCGGCCTCCTGGTGGAACTGGCGCAACTCGTTGACGTACCGCTCGCGCAGCGCGACCGCCTGGTAGTCGAGCTGGTGGGCGCGGATCCTCGCGGCCACGGCCTCCTCGCGTGCGGTGGCCAGCTCCTGCTCCAGGACGCGGTGGGCGTCCCGCAACCTCTGGTTGGTCGTGGCCAGGCTCTCGGCGCGCCGCCGTTCCTTCTGCTGCAGGCTCAGGGCGTACGTCGCGAACGCGGTCTGGTCGGTGGCCTTCCGCTCGGCGGCCGCCAGACGGCCCTCCCGCTCGGAGGTCTCCTCGTCGGGACGGATCTGCTCCAGTGGCCCGTGGTACTCCCGGAACGGTCCGGCACCGATGCAGGTGGCATGGCGCTCGCAGTGGGAGTGGCCGCACGCACGGCTCGACAGCCTCGTCGAGCCGCCGGTGTCGATCGTGTCCGTCACACCGTCAAACTACCCATTTTCACTTATAGTGAAATTGGTGACACATAGAGTGATATCAAAAGTTGAAAGTATTTTGATCCTCTGCCGCCGTATCGCTGCCCTCCGTGCCGGCCGGTGGTCCACGGGACCGTGAGAACGCCGTCCGGCGTCGTTCGTCCCCTGGACGCCGCCGGACGCGTCCCGCCTCGCCCGGGGGAGCCGTTCCGGCGCGGACGATCTGGCGAGGAACGGGCTGCAGATGTCCGGGGAGGCGCCGAGAGGATCTCGCCACGGATGCGACACCGGTTCGCCGCGCAGGGCCACGGACACGGTGTCGTCGGGTCCGATGCTCACGGCGCCCTCGTCCGTTATCGCCTGCAGTAGATGTTGCGGCTCGGTGTGTAGAGCTTGCCCGGGTCGTCGGCCAGGCCGACCAGGTCCACGTCGACGACGCTACGCCATCCCGTCAGGCCGCCGTTGACGCAGGCCGCGCGCCCGGTCGCCCGGTTGCCCGCGCCACCGCCGGATCGCACCGTCTGGCTGCCCGCCGCTCCGGCGTTCCGCCAGACACCGTCGGAGTAGTACTGCTGAAGCTGCACGGTGACGACCGCCAGGGTCGCGCTGCAGTCACCGTTCACCCACCAGCCGTGCCCGGAGGCCTCGAAGGCGGACGAGGAGACGTGGACGTAGTCCCCGTAGGTCTGGAAGACGCAGTACGCGGACGCCGACCGGGCGTCCCGTGAGGAGGAGGGGCCCCTGTTCTCCAGGCGCGCCTCGCCTCTCGCGGCGGACCGTTCGGAACCGGGGGCCGGGGCGGGGGTGGGCGGGGGCGCGGGGGAGGACCGCGCCGGGGCCGCGAGCGCCACGGGCTGCGAGACCCCGAGGAACATCGCGCCTGCGATTCCGGCCGTGATGGAGATCGTACGAAGTGATCGACGCATGATCGTACCTCCGAGCTGGGTGGAGCGTGGGCAGAGGTCGTTCTGCGAACCTCGTCCGGTGGCCGAGAAAGGGCGCGGTTCCGATCTCACATGAATGGCGCCGGACATTGGTAAACGTGTCATTTCCGCCCTGCCGTGTCAATGGAAAGACCGTTATCGGCAATGTTCGTTCGGCCGGTTGACATGCGGTTATTCAATGGAACCGGGCGTTTGTGAGTTATCTGATATATCCCTTTAATGCACCATTAGAGAATGGTGATGCTTTGAGGAAAATTCATCATAAATCTGGGCATGGGTGCTTCGTGTTCAGGTGTCGCAACGTACGGAATGCCGTCACCGCGAGCCGTGTCCCGGCGCCCCGGCGAACCCTCTCCGGTCACGGCGCCGGGTGACGAAGACGCAGAACGGATGACCGGCCACGTCGGCGTACACGCGCAGGGGCTCCTCGGGATCGTCGATGCGGTCCAGCAGCAACCGGCCACCGAGACGCAGGACGCGTTCGTGCTGGACCCGCAGGTCCTCGACCGATTCCACGGTCAGATCCAGGTGCAGCTGCTGTGGCACCCCGCCCTCCGGCCACGTCACCTCCGGCAGGCGGTCGACCTGCTGGACGGCCATCTGCGGGGCGCCGTCCGGGGTCCTCAGCACGAGCCAGTCGCGGCCACGCTCGTCCGCGTGTCCCTCCTCCGGCGGCTCGTCACCGGGCCGGTAGACCAGGCCCAGCAGAGATCGGTAGAACTCCGCCAGAGACCTGGCGTCGGTGGAGTCGAGCACCACCTGGCACAGCCTGGGCACGCTCTCCCCGTCGGTCACATCGATCACCGCTCCCCCTGCTCGTTCCCGTGTCGCACCGGCCTGGCCCCTGCGCGCCACGCCGGTGGTTAAACGCGGGGCCCCGCAGGACGATCACCGGAAACCGGCCATCCCGGGGACGAGATGATCGCCCGTGCCCTCGTCCGTGTCGAAGTCCGTGGTCGTGACCGGTGGCGGATCTCCTCGTCGAGGACGTTCCGCCCGCGCGTTCTCCCGTCGGGGCCGGAGCTGGTCGAGGGTGTGGCCGGTGGCCTGCTTGAACAGGTACTCGGCCCGCTCGTAGGAGAGCCTGCGGCGGCCGGTCTCCGGGCACAGGTCGCCCGGGGCGGGGGGACGGCCCGGTCCCGGCCTGCGGTCGGACAGGAACAGCGGCCCCCGGCGGCGGCCCGCGACGAGGCGGGGGAGGAGCCCGGCGGTGCCGGAGTGCCAGCGGACCCAGCCGGAGGCCGTCCTGGCGCGCATCCCGGGCAGGTCGAGGTCCTCGACGTCGATGGAGAGCGCCGCACCGGGACCGGCCGCGCTCTCGTGGAGCAGCAGCCACAGGGTCCGCTCGCGCAGGGCGATGTCCTGCCGCTCCCACAGCGCCTCGACGCGGGACCGATCGAGGGGACGGGTACGTCCCCGGGGCTCGTACCGGCGGGCGAGGCCGGAGGCGAGATCGTGCTCCGGGGAGTGCTCCACGTCGTGGCCCGGGTCGTGGCCGAGGCCATGACCCGGGCCGTGACCCGGGCCGTGGTCCGGATCGGAGGGTCTCAGGCCCCGGGCGACGGTCCAGGCGGAGAAGGAGCGGACGGCACCGCGGTGCCGGTTCCAGGTCGCCGCGGCGGCACCGCCCCACGCGGAGGTGAACACCTCGGCGACCCGACCGGCGCTCACCCCGGCCAGCGGGATGTCGTCGCCGAGATCGCGGCGGAGCCGGTTCATCGTCTGCGTGTAGGACCGGACGGTCGAGGCGTCCAGATCCTCACGGGCGAGGAACGCCTCCGCGGCCTCGGCCAGGGTGACGGGCCCCGCCGGCCCGCTCCCCTTTCGGGGGATCGCCTTCCGCACGGTCTCGTCGGCGCAGGCCGCGGCCCGTTCCAGCAGGATCGTGCGTTCGGGCAGGTTCAGGGTGAGGGCCGCGGCGCGCTCGAACTCCCGCCGGGCCTCCTCGTGGCGGCCGAGCCGGAACAGCAGGTCACCGCGCACGCTGGGCAGGTGGTGGTAGGTCCGGAGCGCCGGTTCGCCGGACAGCGTGTCGACGAGCTCCAGCCCCCGTTCGGGACCGTACGCCATGGCCAGTGCGACCGCTCGGTTGAGCTGCACGACCGGGGTGGGCAGCACCCGGGCGAGCGCCTCGTAGAGGGCGGCGATCCGCGCCCAGTCGGTCTCCTCCGCCGTACGGGCCTGGGCGTGGCACACGGCGATCGCGGCCTGCAGCACGTACGGGCCGAGGGGGCCGCCGCACTGCCGGGCGCGCAGCAGGGCCGCGATGCCACGGTGGACGAGAAGCCGGTCCCAGCGCCCGCGGTTCTGCTCGTGCAGCGCGATGGGACGGCCCGACGGATCCGTCCGGGCGGCCGATCGCGACGCCTGGAGTTCCATCAACGCGACCAGGCCGTGCACCTCGGCCTCTCCGGGCGCGAGCCCGGCCAGCAGGCGTCCCAGGCGCAGGGCCTCATGGCAGAGGTCGTGGCGCATCAAGTCGTCACCGGCGCCGGCCGCGTACCCCTCGTTGAAGATCAGATAAACGACCTCCAGGACCGACGACAGGCGGCCCGCACGGTCGGCACCCTCGGGAACCTCGAAGGGGACGCCGAGGGAGGTGAGGGTCCGCTTGGCCCGGACGACGCGCTGCGCCACGGCCGACTCGGAGACCAGGAACGCGCGGGCGATCTCCTCGGTGCTCAGGCCACCGAGGAGCCGCAGCGTCAGCGCCACCCGAGCCTCGGCCGGCAGCGCCGGGTGACAGGAGACGAACATCAGCCGCAGGACGTCGTCGCCCACCTCGTCGTCGAGAGCCGCGTCGACCTCGGCCTCGGAGGTGTCCTGCCGGGTGGTGAGCTCGTGGGCGAGCTGCTCGTGCCTGCGGTCGAGCCGCTCGCCGCGCCTCAGGTGGTCGACGGCGCGGCGCTTGGCGACGGCCATCAGCCAAGCACCCGGATTGTCCGGTACGCCGGTCCGGGGCCACTGTTCGAGGGCGGCGAGAAGTGCGTCCTGCGCGAACTCCTCGGCCAGCCCCACGTCGCCCACCATCCGGACGAGCCCGGCGACGATTCTCGCCGACTCCATCTTCCAGACCGCGTCGACCGCGCGGTGGGCGTCCCCGGATGTCACCGCTCGATGAGAGCACCCGTCCGACCGGGTACGCAAGCGCCCGGCCGGGACGTCCGGCCGGATCGCCTGCGGGAACGGTCGCGCTCAGCGGGGTGGTGATGCTGCGCGACCCGCTCACCGGGGCGTCCGGCCGGGTAGTCCGCGGGAACGGCCGCCCGGCCGGACGTGCGGACAGGGGGCCGGGCCGGGCGGCGAGGGATCTTCTCCCTGTGATCGTCCGGCCCGGGGGTGCCCGGTCAGTTCTCGGGGCCGAAGACCTGCTGGATGGCGCCCTCACCGTCACCGATGATCTTCCAGAAGCGGCGGGAGAGCTCGATGGCCTCCTCCTTCGATCGCGCCTCGATGAGCGCGAAGCTGACGATCGCCTCCTTGGCCTCGGTGAACGGCCCGTCGGTGACGGTGACCTTGCCTCCCGAGGAGGTCAGGCGCGTACCGGCCGGGTCCAGGCCGCCGGTCGCCAGCAGCACCCCCGCCCGGGTCATCTCCTCGATGAAGGCGCCCATCTCGGCCATCGTCGCCTCGTCCGGGGGAGCCATCTCGCCCTTGGTGGTCATCAGGAATCGCATCGTCATATCTCCTCTAGTGCTCTGCAGGACCGATCCTCGCCGGTCCTCGGCCATGCGTCGACCGGGGCACCCCCATATCGACACGAACGTCCTGACCAGGGCGGTGGCTCGATGTGACAGGGAATGCGATGTGACAGGGAATGCGCAAGAAAACGCGTATCCGCAGGTCACGGCTTTGACGGGTGATGGTGTCGAGTTCGGCCCGGCTCGTTCGACGCGTCAGCGAGGCCGGGCGAGACCGGTGGACATCAGTACGACGCCGGTCGAGGCCGGTGGACGAAGGAGAGCGACGGGACCCCGTCGCAGCAGAGAGGAACGACCATGACCGTCACCCACCCCCCCACCTCCCACGACTCCGTTGCCCACGGCTCCGCCGCCCGCCCCGAGGGCTCGGTGACGCGGGCCCTGCTCGCCGGAGGCGTCGCCGCCGCCCCCCTGTTCGCGATCGTGTCGCTGACGCAGGCCTTCACCCGGGAGGGCTTCGACCTGACGCGTCACCCGCTCAGCATGCTCGCCACCGGTGACCTAGGCCGGCTCCAGATCGCCAACTTCCTGGTCAGCGGAACCTTGACGATCGCCGGAGCGCTCGGGTTGCGCCGCGCGATGCGGGGTACGCCCGGCGGCACCTGGGCACCCCGGCTGATCCTGGTCAACGGCGTCGGGATGATCGCCGCCGGAGTCTTCGTCATGGACCCGGGCGACGGCTTCCCCGCGGGCACCCCGCTGGGCCAGACCGGCACGCTGAGCTGGCACGCCCTCATGCACATGGTCGCGGGATCCATCGCCTTCACCGCGCTGATCGCCGCCTGCTTCGTCCTGGGCCGTCACTTCTCCCGCGCCGGACGACCCGGGTTCGCCACGGCCTCACGGCTCAGCGGCCTGATCTTCGCTCTCGGTGACGGCTGGGCCATGTCGGGCGGGCGGGCCGGATCGCTGACCCTGGCCGTCGGCGCGATCACCGCCATGACCTGGGTCGCCGTGACGGCGGCGGACAAGCGGGCCGCACTCCGATAGGGACCGTGTTCCGATACGCTGCGCCCGCTTCGGCTCCGTCCCGATCACCGTCGGCATCGAAGTCACCTCCGGTGACTCCGGTGACGGAGCCCCGTCCTCGTCGGCCCGGATGCCGGCCGACCGGCCCGGCACCGCACCACCGGTCCTCCCCGCCGACCACCGGGGCCCGGTGGCCGACGCCACCACCGGCTCCGGCCTCATCTCCATCGACTCCGACCCACCAGCACCGACAGAACGGGACCGCAGGACATGACCACACCGGCCAAGGGCAATCCCGCCAGCTACTTCCCCTCGATCGAGGCCAAGTACGGCCGCCCCGTCCAAGAGTGGATCGACCTCATCAACGCCTCACCCCTGACCAGGCACATGGAACTCGTCGCCTGGCTCAAGACCGAACACGGCCTGGGCCACGGTCACGCCAACGCCCTGGTCGCCCACACCCTGGCCGGCAGGAAGTAGACCGGACGGCCCCGTCCCGTGAACACCGGCACCGGCTCTCACGGGACGGGGACGAGCGGGTGGAGCCCGCCGGGGCGTCTCGGAGGCCGGAAGGAGAAGCGGCCCATCGTGTCGACGTGGGGTCGATCACTCGGCCACCTCCACCGCTGCCCCCGGACGACGGGATCGGACCCGATGATCACGCCTTACTCGGATCCCCGGGCGGTGTGCGTGGCCGGCCCGTTCGCCCTCGTCCGGGACCGCACAGCGCGCTCGCGGGCGCGTTCCCCGGTCTCGGCTGCCGTAGCGCGGGAAATAAGCGGGAGAAGAAGGCGATATGTCGGTGCTAGCCTTCCCAAGGTCGGCCGCGGGACTTCGGTGCGACTTCCGGAACCCGTCTTTGAAGCGATGATTCGCAGCTCGTTCCCCCATTCCCCGGCCGGCCTCGTACGTGAACCCCGGAGGCGGCGATCGAAGCGCACATCGAGACCGGCGCGGACCTCGTCGCCGCCGAGGACGTCCTGCTGTTCGTGAACGCGGCGATCACCTCCACCGGCCAGCGCGAGTTCCACTCCGGCGCCGACGAGCAGGGCCTGTCGCTGGGCTTCCTGCACGACTACCTGATCGGCAACTACCGCGACCTGTACGCGGCCACCCTCGCCCTGGACGTCAACGACCACAACGCCGTACTGATCGTCAAGAACCTGCTGGTCACGGCGAGGGAGGCGAGTGCAGAGCAGCGCCGGGCCGAGGGACGCCTGATCGCCCGGCGGCTGGCCCTGCTCCCGCCGCAGCGGGTGTACGGGCTGTTCCGCGCGCTGCGCCGCGCCAGGGTCAACAACCGGCGCACCAGGGCGATCATGCGGGACTGGCTGGCGGCCCGCCCCGACCCCGCGTTCGACGCGGTGAAGTACCGGGGCGCCGTCAAGGACGCCGTCCGCCACGCCCACCTGAGCCCGCCCGGGGAGCTGGGGCCGTTCCTGTTCACCCCGCACCGAAAGGCCGCCTACGCCACGCCGATCCTGGAGACCTGGCGGCGCGCCCACTACGAGCAGGCGGCGCTGTACGAGCTGCCCTACACGGTCGCGGAGGGGTTCGCGGCGAAGCACCGCATCGCCCGCGCCACCTTCCTGGAGCGCATCGCGCCCCGGCTCACCCGACTGGAGCGGCTGCGCCTGCAGGAGTCCGCGCGCGACCTGAAGGCCGACGCGGTGCGGGCCGACCTCACCGCGATGCCGCTGACCCGGCTGGCGTCGTACACGCTCGCCCTCCCGACGGACGATCGCGTACGCCGCCGCGCCGAGCTGACGGAGGCACTGCGCGCGGCGGCCCGGCGGGCCGCGGGTGACCAGGCCGGGAGCTGGGGCTCGGTGGCCGCCGTCCTCGACGACAGCTTCTCCGCGTACGGCTCGGGGCAGAAGCGCCGCCGCCCGCTGGCCGTCGCGCTCGCCTGCCACTTCCTGCTGGAGGCGCTGGCCGCCGAGTACACGCCGCTGTGGCTGTCGGGCCGTACGGACTCGTTGCTCGTCCGTCCGTACGGGGCGACGCCGCTCGGCGAGCGCATCCTCGACGCCCTCGAACGCGGACCCGGACGCCTCGTCATCGTCTCCGACGGATGGGACAACTCACCGCCGGGGCTCGCGGGAGAGGTGCTGCGGATCTGGCGCACCCGGCTCGACCCGGACCACACCTGCGGCGTCGTGCACCTCAACCCGGTGTACGACGCGGCCGCCTTCGACGTACGGCGGCTGGCGCCCACCGTCCCGACCGCAGGGATCCGGGACGCCGAGAACCTGGTCGCCCTGGTGGAGCTGGCCCGGTTCGCGGAGGGGCGTACCGGGATCTCCGAGCTGCGCGCCCACCTGGAGCGCCGCGTCGAGGCGTTCCTGCGGGAGGACACGTGACGAGGCCCGCCCACCTGACGTGCCGTGCCGAAGGGTTTCCGGGGGAGGACGCATGACGGATCTCGCCCTCACCGGGCTCGTCAGCCGCCCCGCGCAGGCCTGGGGCGGCGTGCGGCTCGTCCCGCTGGTCCGCGCCGAACCGATCGAGGACCTGCGGCTCGACGCCCGCCTCTACGACGCCGAACTCGGCGTCGTCGAGGTGGGCCCGCGGACCGAGTACGTCTCCTACATCCCGCACGGGTTCGTGGCGACCTGGACGGACGACGGCACCCCGGCCTCGGCGTACGGGACCCAGCTCCGGGGGCCGGGGGAGCGTGACCGCCCGCCCGGCCGGATGCCGCTGCGGTTCCACCGTCGTATGGCCCGCCGGGCCGACAGGAACCGGCTGCGCTTCCTGCCCCTGCACCTGGCGCTCGAAGGGTACCTGGCGCTGCACTTCGGCGGGCCGGAGATCGTGTGGGAGGAGTGGTCGCAGCGCGCGGTCGGCCACGGGCTCTCGCCCCGCGCCGAGGAGGCCTACACGGGCGCGCAGGTCGGCGGCCTGGAGGACGCCCTTCGCGTCTTCGAGATCCACTCCGGCCAGTGCGGCGTCCTCGTCTACGTCGCGGACGCGCTCGCCGCCGCGTTCGTGGTGCCGCATCCCGACGACTACCGCGCCCTGCACACCACCCTCGTGCACGACCTGTACGGCGAGCTGATCTACCACTACGCGATGTTCGGCGGCCCGGTGGCCGATTTCCACGCCCGCATCGAGGACGCGACGGTGCGGTCGCTCGCCGACCTGCGCGCGGGGGCACGCCGGCAGCGGGACGAGTGGGCGGCCTTCCACGACCGGGTCATGGCGGGCGCGCTGCTGGGCGGGGACCACACCTACCAGCGCGTCTACGAGATGGGCGGATACCGCCTGTCGCGCTTCCTGCCGTCCTTCGAACGGCGGCGGGAGAACCACATCGGCGAGCTCATCACCGACGGCGCCGGCCGGCTCGCGTACCTCAAGACGTTCCGCCTGTCGGAGAACCAGGTCCGGCGCGGGCATCTGCTGACCGGTCTCGCCGCCACGGGCTGGAACCTGGCGGACACCGCCGTCGCGCTCGGCGTGACCGAGCCTCAGCTCGGCCTGCGCATCGAGGCCGCGGGCTTCGGCCACCTCCTCCGCCAGGACATTCTGGATCACTACCGTGCCCGGGCCCGCCGCGATCGCCGGTGACCGTGCCGCCGCCGGGGACATCACCGGCCGCCGACACCGTCTTGCCCGGTGGTCCTACGCGTGGAGACGGGAGACCTGCCCGGCCGCGGAGCGACGCGGCGAGATCAGGGGAGCGGCGGAGCCTTCTTGACGGTTCCCCGGTAGGTCTCCACGTCGTAGCGCCGGTCGCCCTCGTCGAGCTTGGCGTGGGCCGCCTCGACGAGGTCGATCCCCAGCGTGTCGGCCAGCCGGGAGAGGTAGATCATGACGTCGGCGATCTCGGAGCGGACGCGCGCGGCGGCCTCGGGGTCGCCCATGACGGCCGCCGACTCCTCGGGCGTCAGCCACTGGAACTCCGCGACCAGCTCACCGGCCTCACCGGCCAGCGCCATGGCCAGGTTCTTGGGGGTGTGGAAGCGCTGCCACTCCCGCGCCTCGGCGAACCGCCGGAGTCTGCCGGCCAGTTCCTCAAGCTCCGTCATGGGAGGACACGGTACAAGGCGGGAGCCGGAGGGGCCGTCACGCCGTGCGTTCGACGATCACCACGGGGATGTCCCGGTCGGTGGTCTCCCGGTACCTCTCGTAGGACGGCATGGTCGCGACCATGAGCCGCCACAGGCGGGGTTTCTCCTCGGGGGTGGCGATCCGCGCGGTCACGGCGAACGTCTCGGTGCCGATCTGGACGGTGGCGGCGGGGTCGGCGACCAGGTTGAGGTACCAGGCCGGGTGACGGTCCGCCCCGGCGTTGGACGCGACGAGGACGTAACGGTCGCCGTCGCGCGCGTAGACCAGGGCGGTACGGCGGAGCCTGCCGGACTTGCGGCCGCGTGTGGTCAGCAGCAGGTCGTTCATGCCCGGCCGGGCCTGGCCGCCGGTCTCGACGAAACGGCGGATGTGCTGGGCCACCCACTCGTTCGGGCTGTCGACGATCTCCTCTTCCATCAGCGCTCCCCGGCGCCGGGGTTCTCCTCGGCGTCGGAGCCCTCCCGGCCGCCGGGGTTCTCGCCGGTGCCGGATTCCCTCCCGCCAGGGTTCTCCTCGGTGCCGGGGTCGCGCTCGACGCCCAGGTGGACGCGGTGGTGGGCGGGGGAGTCGATCTCGTCGAGCAGCGCGATCGCGAAGTCGGCGTAGGAGATGCGGCTGCCCGCCTCGGCCGGGGCCGTACGGTAGCGGCCGGTGCGGGGACCGCCGTGGTCGAAGTCACCGCTGGGGCTGACGACCAGCCAGTCGAGCCCGGTGGTGGCGGTGCGCAGCACCTCGTTCCCGGCCGCGTGCCCCAGGTAGAACGACCGGTACTCCTGCGGGTAGCCGGGGGTGTCCATGAGGAGCGTCCCGGACGCGGTCTCCAGCACCGACGCCAGGCCGACCGCCAGCAGCCGGGGGACGCCCGCCGAGGACAGCCCGTCGAGCAGGGCGCGAGCGGCACCGGTGAAGAAGACGTCGGGCGGCGTACCGAAGTCGTAGGCGGCGGCGATCGCGGCGTCGTGGCCCTTGGCGAGCCGCGCGACGTCGTCCGCGTCCAGGATGTCGCCGGCGACGACCCGCACGCCGTCCGCCGACAGACCGTCGCCCGCCGCCAGGTCGTCGTACTTGGCCGGGTCGCGGACGACGGCGGTGACCCGGTGGCCACGTCGGCGGGCCTCGTGGACGGCCGCCCGGCCCGCCCTGCCGCCCGCTCCGAAGACGATGACGTCACTCATTCGACCACCCCGTGTTCACGGCCGGATCCGATCACCGGCCACTGCCGGAAAGGTACCTGAGCAGGTGGTTACCGATGGGATACCGGTTACCGTGGAGTCGTGACAGAGCCTCTTGATCCGGACATGTTCGACCCGGTCTGCCCGTCCGGCCTCGCGCCGATCCGCTTCGGCGACAAGTGGGCAGGCATGATCATCCGCTGCCTCGAGGACGGTCCGCGGCGGTTCTCGGAGCTTCGGGTCCCGCTGCGCGGCATCACCGCGAAGGTGCTCGCCGGGTCGCTCCGGACGCTCGCGCGCGACGGCCTGATCGTCCGCACCGCCCATCCCGCTCCCGTGCAGAGGGTCGAGTACGCGCTGACGCCGCTCGGCCGCAGCATGATCGGGCCGATGGACGCGGCGTGCGCCTGGACGCGGGAGCACTGGGACGAGCTTCTGGACGCGCGCGAGGCGTCCTCGGCCTCGTCGTAGGACCCGTCGTGAAGGCCCGGCCAGCCGAGAGCGCCCGGCCGAGACCGTACGGACGAGATCGTGCGGCCGAGACCGTGCGGAGGACGAGCCGTGCAGGCCACCCGTCGATCTCGGGTTCCCCATGGTGTTGAAGGTTTTTCCCTCTTCGCCAAGCAGTGAGCGACGAAAGTCTCAACAGAAGGTTCGGCGATACGGTTGAAGGTGCTGCCAGGACCATCGAACGGACAGGAGCCGCCATGGCCGCCGACCCCCCGATCCGAGACGGCGTGTGGGCCTTCCCCGCCGAGAGCGACGCCGATCTCGGTTCCGCGATCACGAGACTGCTCCGGTCGCTCCCGGCCAGGCCCCGCCTGCTCGGCCTGGGGGAGCCCATGCACGGCGAGGAGGCGCTCACGCGGCTGCGCAACGAGGTCTTCCGGCATCTCGTCGAGCACGAGGGCTACCGGTCGATCGCGCTGGAGAGCGACTGCCTGTCGGGCCTGATCGTCGACGCGTACGTCACGGAGGGGACGGGAACGCTCGACGACGTCATGGCCCGCGGGTTCAGCCCCGGGTTCGCCGGGTCGGCGGAGAACCGCGAGCTGGTGCGGTGGATGAGGGAGTACAACCGCGACCGTCCCGTGCCGGACAGGATCAGGTTCTTCGGGTTCGACGCCCCGATCGAGATGACCGGGCCGGACGGCCCCCGGCGGGCGCTCGTCGCGCTGCACGACCACCTCTCCACCTGGCTGGACGCCGACCTCGTCCCGCACACCATGGACGTCGTCGAGAACCTGATCGGCTCCGACGACCGGTGGACCGACCCCGCGATCCTCACGGACCCCTCCCGCTCCGTGGGGCTGTCCGCTGACGCCGGGGCACTGCGTCTCGTCGCGGACGACCTGCTGGCGTCGCTCACCGCCCAGTCACCGCGTCTGATCCACGCGACCTCGCACGACGACTGGTGGCGGGCGTGCCTGTACGGGCGCAGCGCGGCGGGGCTGCTGCGCTACCACGCCGCGATGGCCGACACGTCCGAGACGCGCATGGTGCGGCTCATGGGCCTGCGCGACGCGATGATGGCCGACAACCTGCGGGCCGTCGCGGAGCAGCGGTCGCGGATCGGGCCGACGCTGGTCCACGCCCACAACCGCCACCTGCAGCGGGACGAGAGCGTCTGGCGGCTGCCGCCGGGCTGGGGACCGCTGGAGGGCCGGACGCTGAGATGGTGGAGCGCGGGCGCGATCGTCTCCGCGCGGCTGGGCGACGCGTACGCCTTCGTGGCGTCGGCCCTGGGAACCGCGCCGCACCAGGGGCTCGGGGCTCCGCGTCCGGACACCCTGGAGGGAATCCTGTCCGCGCTCCCGGGGAACCGCCACGTCATCGACCCGGCGGGCCTGGCAGCGGCCCTCGGCGCCGCCGGGACGCGACCGGCCCCGCGCACCGACACGTCGGCGGATCACGGCTACTTCCCGCTGGACCCCGGTCACCTGGACGGGACCGACGGGCTGGTCTTCGTCGACCACGGCGATCCCGGGCCGGCCGCGTGACCTGACCGCGTGCCGCGGATCGCCTTCGTCAACAAGCTGGACCGCGCCGGCGCCGACCTCGACGCGGCGGTCGCGTCGATCCGCGAGCGGCTGGGCGTGGTCCCGCTGGTGATCCAGCTGCCGATCGGGTGCGAGGACGCCTTCACCGGGGTGATGGACCTGCTGCGCCTGCGGTCGCTGGTCTGGGCCGGGGACGGCGGCACGTTCGAGGAGAGGCCGGTGCCCGGCGCCCTGCTGCCCGAGGCGCTCCGGCGCCGCCGGTCGCTGGAGGAGGCCGTGGCCGAGCTGCACCCGCTCGCGCTGGAGGAGTTCTGCGCGGACTCGGCGATCTCCGAGCCGACCCTGGCCCCCGCGCTGCGCGACCTGACCCGTACGGGCGAGGGCGTGGTGCGGGGCCGGGGGACCTTCACCACCCGTGCCGCCGGGTACGCCCCGGCCGTTCGCGGCGGTGATCCCGGGTAGGCCGGGGCCGTCCACGGCTGTGAGCGGAGGACGATGCCGGGATCGTCCGTGTCGGCAGAGCGATGGACGGGCGGGCCGGGGCCGTCTACGGCAGCAGGCGGTAGAAGCGCCAGAGGCCGAATCCCTCGATCGGTAGTATCTCGATGCTGGCGAACCCGGCCTCCAGGGCGTAGCGGCGGAGCGTGTCCGGCCGCATCACGGTGCCGGTCGCGGCCGTGGGCTGCTCCGCCATCCCGTCGGGCAGGCAGATGAACAGGCTGAACCCGTACATCAACTGGTCGGTCTGGTCTCCGGGCACGGTGAAGGTCTCACCGACGGCCTCGTCCATGATGACGACCTGCCCGCCCGGCCGGAGCGCGTGGCGTGCCGCCTCCAGTGTGCTCACCGGACGGGACATGTCGTGCAGGCACTCGAACGCGAAGACCGCGTCGTAGCGGCCCGCCTCCAGCGAGGCGGCGTCACGTAGGGCGAAGGACACCCGGTCCGTGAGCCCGGCCGTGGCGGCGTTGGCGGTGGCCGCCTCCACCGAGGGTGCGTCCACGTCCAAGCCTTCGAGCAGTGCGTCCGGGTAGGCGCGGGCCAGCGCGACGGTGGACCACCCGGCGCCGCAGCCGATGTCGGCGATACGGGCGCCGGGCCGGGCCAGCACCGCGTCCAGGTCCGGGACCGACGCCAGGGCGGAGGCCAGCTCCCGCTCGAACCAGGGGCGGTTCATGTCGGCCTCCGCCTCGCGCACGTCGGCGCCGAACCGTGACCAGCCCACACCGCCGCCGGTCCGGTACGCCTCCAGCAGGGCGGGCAACTGGACGGCGGCTCCGGCCAGCATCCGCGCCACCGGCGCCAGGTAGGACAGGCTGGTGGTGTCGGTCAGCACCTCCGCCGCGGCGGGCGGTAACGCGAAACGGCCGTCGTCCCGGACGGTCAGGACGGTCGAGCATGCCTGCTGCTCCAGCCATTCCCGGGCGTAGCGTTCGGCGCAGCCGGTGCGGGCCGCGAGCTCGGCGGGTGTGGCCGGGCCGTGGTCGGCGAGCGCCCGGTACCAGCCCAGCCGGTCTCCGATGTGCATCGACAGGATCTCGATCGTCCCGAGCGCCGAGGCGAACATCCGCTCGGTGAACTCCTCGGTTGTCTTCTCCATGCTCATCTCCTCAGGGTCGTGTCCGACCATGACCGTGGGAGGAAGGAACGAGAAGGTACTGGTGCACACAGCGGCCCGCGGTCTCGTTCCACGGGCCGGTGCCGTCGCCGGGCAGGTCGGTGCCACCGCTCCGCGGGCCGGTGCCGACGATCCGTGGGCGGTACGGCCATTGTCGCGGACCGAAGGGCTCCGGAGGGACGGGACGCGCCGGGGGCGAGGCACGCGGGCCGGAACCGGGGTAGGCCGGTGGGGCACCGGGCCGGCCGGGGACGCGGCTCCCGGATCGGCCCAGGGCCCAGGGGTCAGCCGGCCGGGTAGCGGGCGAGCCAGGCGTCGGTGACCCGGTGGCCGTCCCCGAAGCGGGCCGCGAGGTCGTCGGCCAGTCCGGCGATGGCGTCGCGGCCCTCCAGGTGGGCGAGCCAGTCACCGGGAAGGGCGGCCTCGCCGTGCAGGGCGCCCAGCAGGTTGCCGCAGACGGCGCCGGTGGAGTCGCTGTCCCCGGAGTGGTTGACCGCGAGCAGCAGGGCCCGTCCGACGTCGCCGGGCCCCGGGTTCAGCAGGGCGCAGTACACGGCGATCGCCAGCGCCTCCTCGGCGACCCAGGCGCCCCCGAGCGACTCCACCTTCTTCGGGGTCGGGTCCCCCTCGGCGGCGAGACGGACGGCGTCGCGCAGCGCCCCGGTGGTCTCCTCGTGCGCGGGGTAGGTCGCCAGCAGGTCCGTCGTCTCCCGTACGGCCCGGGCCAGGGGCTCGTCCCGGCCCGAGGTCTCGTTCTCCACCAGGAGACGGACGAGGGCGGCGAGGGCTCCGGCGGCGAGGTAGCCGGTGGGGTGGCCGTGGGTGATCTGGGCGCAGTCGGCGGCCAGGTCGAAGGCGCGGCGGGCGTCGGGCGCGCACAGGCCGAAGGGGGCCGAGCGCATCACGGTCCCGCAGCCCTTGGAGTGCGGATTCACCGGGCCGGGCTCGCCGAACGGCGCCGGTACGAAGGCCGGGGCGCCGGCCCGCGGACGGCGCAGTTCCCGCAGGCCCGACAGGCAGGCGTTCCCCGGGGCCCGCTGCGCGTACAGCCAGCCCTGCTCGCGCAGCGCGCCGGTGCGGAACGCGTCGTCCGGCGCGCCCGCGGGAACGGCGGGGGGCGGGGGGGAAGGGTGCTCCTGGGTGTCCAGCCAGCGCAGGTAGGCCCGCCGGACCGCGTCGACGTCCCCGCCGCGGAGCAGTCCCTCCACGGTGAACAGCGTCATCTGTGTGTCGTCGGTGATCAGGCCGACCTTGCCCCGCCAGTCCGGGACCGGGCCGGTCAGGCCGCCGGAGCCGTACTGCCTGCGGATCCTTCCGATCGATTCGAACTCGACGGGCGCCCCGAGCGCGTCGCCGAGCGCGCCGCCCAGCAGGCAGCCGCGCACCCGGTCACGACGGTCGAGCGGGCCGGCCGTCACGATCGCCCACCTTCTGCGGAAATGTCACACCATGGCATGCCGACCTTTGTACACCTCTTCACCGGATCGGTGACGGCATCGAGGTCGCCCCCGGGTGCGGCTCGACCCGGGGGCCGCGCTCTCGGAGCTTCTCGGAGCGGGACCGGCACCCTCAGGCGAGGGTGAACGTCCACAGCCTCCGGTCCTCCTCGTCGCCGGGCAGCACCACCAGCGGCCGGTCGGCGCCCGTATCGGTCACGTAGCCGCCTCCCTGCGGGGTGGCGATGGTGACCCGCCCGGCCTCGGCCTCGCGTACGAGCCAGTTGTTGGTCGTGCCGCCCACCTCGCACGGCACCGTGGCGACCCTGGGGGGATAGATCCGCTCCAGGGCGTAGGCCATGCAGTTGCCGGTGTCCGCGTGCCGGATCACGACGGCCCCTTCGTCGTCGGCGGGAGCGACCTTCCACCTGGTGTCGCACGCGCCGATGGTGACCTTCTCGTTGAAGTCACCGCCGGTGTGCAGGCACCGCCCCTCGGGATTGGTGATCACATAGGTGCCGGGCCGGACCGGGTCGGACGCGGAGGCCGAGGCGGGAACCGCCAGGGCCGGGGAGGTGGTCGCGAGCAGTGCGGCGGCGACCAGGACGAGATGAACACGCATGGGAAGCCCCCTTCGTTCGGTTACGATGCGTGATCGAGTATTGCGCAATGTGAACGACCGGGCCGGGACGAACGTCCGCTCGGGGCGTCGTGCCGCCGGTTCGGCCGGTTGAACCGGTTCTGGCGCGTCAGCCGGGTCGTGCGGTCCGGCCGGGTCGTGCGGTCCGGCTGGTCCGGAAGGTCAGGCCGGTTTGGGGAGCGGGCCGGTTCACCGTGGGCCCGCACCACCCGGGGCGGTAGGGAAGGCCTCCCCCCAAGTGTGGTGCGGGCGTCACTGCCCCCTCCCGCCGCACCGGCCAGAGTCGGAGGCGCCATCCGCGCTTCGATCTCTAAGGCGAACCCATGTCCCAGAAGAACTCCCGTCGGCTGCTCGCGACCGCGGTCGCCGGAGCACTCCTCCTGTCCCTGGTCCCGTCGAGCCCTGCGTCCGCCCGCACCGAGCCGGGGGCGTCTCGCCCCGCCTCCCTCCAGGCACGGCTGGACCGGCTCACCGGCGAGGACGGGCTGCCGGGCGCACTCGCCCACGTCCGTGATCGCAGGGGCGGGGACGTGACCACCGTCTCCGGTACCGCGGAGCGCGGCACCGGGCGGCCGATGGTCGGCGCCGACGGGAGGTTCAGGATCGGCAGCATGACCAAGCCCGTCATGGCGGTGACCGTGATGCGGCTGGTCGAGCAGGGCAGGATCCGGTTGAACGTGCCCGTCGACCGCTACCTGCCCGGCGTCGTACGCGGAAAGGGCGCGGGCGCGGCGATCGACGGGCGGAGGATCACGGTGCGCGATCTCCTCCGGCAGACCAGCGGCCTGCCGGAGTACGTCGACGCGGTCGACTGGTCCAAGCTCCCCCAGGACTACCTCGGGCTCGCGCTCACCCGGAGGCCGACGCCCGCCGGTCGCTTCGCCTACGCCAACACCAACTACCTGGTGGCCGGCATGGTCGTGCGTGCCGTGACCGGCCGGGACTTCCGCGAGGTCAGCCGCGATCTGGTCATCGAGCCGCTGGGCATGCGGGACACCTACTGGCCGGCCAGGGGCGAGACGGACGTTCGCGGGGAGCACGCGCGCACGTACGGCGTGCATCCCGCGGATCCCGCGGGCGGGGTCGTCGACCTCACCCGGCTGCCCGGCTACGAGTTCGGTGCCGGCGGTGGCCTGGTCTCCACGCCCGGCGACCTCAACCGGTTCTGGCGGGGAGTGTTCGCCGGTAGGACGCTGTCGCGCGGAGCGCTGCGGACGATGATCGGCGATTCCGTGCCCATCGGAAACGCGGACTGGCCCGCGGGCGCCCGGTACGGCTTCGGGATCGCCGATGCCCGGCTGAGCTGTGGCCGGGCCTGGTTCCACGGCGGTGACGTACCCGGCGTGTCCGTCGTCAGCGGACGCGACCGGAGGGGACGTCAGGTCACCGTCTACACCACGGGCTCCGCAGGCACGGCCGCGCAGCGCGAGCACCTGATCGCCGCCTTCGAGACCGCCCTGTGCGGCTGATCTGTGCGGCCGCCTTGTGCGGCCGGCCCGTGCGCGACGGCCCCGGCGTCACCGCGGGCGCCGTGCCCGCCGCGCCTGCCGTGCTCAAGGAGGTCGCGGAGGTCGCCGGACCCCATGGTGAGACCACGCGTGGGAAAGGGGGCGGCGCCAAGGGCCGGTAAAGCGTGATGGGGAGGTTTTCGCGTACGGGCGGACGCCTCGCCGGAGTGGCGGAGCGGGAAGCGGGCACGTCACCCGGCACGTGGAGCCGGTGGTGCGGACCCTGGGGCTCCGGGGACCGCGCCACCGGCTCGACGACGCTCCGCCGACCTCGACCTTGGGAGGAACCCGATGGCCGCCAAAGTCCGCCAGCCCGTCACCGACGACAGCATCGCGGTGCGCCAGCTGAGCCACTACCAGTTCAGCTGGGTCGCGGGAGACCCCGGCCAGTCCGGCACGTACACCCTGCAGCTCGTCCTGGACCAGGGCGCCTGGGAGGAGGTGCTGACCCTGGACCCCGACGACGCCGACAACCTGCAGGACCTGCTCTCGGTCGCGGGGACCGTCTTCTACGACGTCCGCCGTCGCACGCTGATGTTCGGCACCACCCCCGTCGGCCACGGCTGACACCCGCGCGCCGGTACGACCTGAAGAGGCCGGTACGACCTGAAGAGGCCCGTACGACCGGAAGAGAATGGATCGTTCGGAAGAGGGGGACGCGCACGAGCCGACGGGACCGGCCGGGATCGGCCGGAGGGGCGCCGTGTCGGTCCGGGGAACCGTTGCCGCCCGGGAAGGCAACAACGGGTGACCTGACCGAGAGCCGAGAGGCCGGATATGAGCGACACGAGCCGGACCGGGCCGGAGGCCGACGACGCCTCCGTCATCGAACGGTCCCGGTACGAGCCCGAGGCGTTCGCCGCGGTCTTCCACCGGCACGCGCCGGAGATCAAGCGCTACGTCACCCGCAGGCTGGGAGCCGACGTGGCCGAGGACGTGGTGGCGGACACCTTCCTGGTGGCGTTCCGCGGCCGGGAGGGGTACGACCCGTCCCGGCCCAGCGCGCGCCCGTGGCTGTACGGCATCGCGACCAACCTGATCAGACGGCACAGGCGTGTCGAGCTGCAGCGGCTGCGCGTTCTCGAACGGACCGGCGTCGACCCGGTGACCGAGCCGTTCACCGAGCGCAGCGACGAACGGGTGAGCGCGGGCGCCGTACGGCGGAGCCTGGCGGCGGCCCTGGCGGGGCTGCCCGCCGGTCACCGGGACGTGCTGCTGCTGGTGGCGTGGGGCGGCCTGACCTACCCGGAGGCGGCCCAGGCACTGGGCGTCCCGGTGGGCACGGTCCGTTCGCGCGTCAGCCGGGCCAGGGACAAGGTGCGCGAGCATCTCGGCGGGGTCGATCCCACATCCGTCAGCGAGGAGAGCGTCCATGGATGAGATGACCCAGGTGAACCGGCTGCGTTCCGAGGTGCCGCTGCCCGGCCCGGCGGAACTGCGTGCCGAGGAGTCGCGACTGCTCGCGGAGATCGCCGCCTCCGTCGCCACCGTCGCGCCGTCGGCCCGTACGGCCACGCGCGCACCGGCCCGTACGGCGAGGGACGCGTCCGCTGCGGCGAGGGGCGCGTCCGCCCCCGGAGCCGGGCGCGCCTCCGGCTCCCCGGCCGAGCGGCCCGGCACGACCCGCCGCCTCGGGGAGCGGCCGGAGGGTTCGAGGCGGCCCGGTGGCCTGCGGGCGGCACTGCCGGGGAACCTGCGCCGGAGCCTGGCCGTCGGGACCGGAGCCGCGGTCGTCGCGCTCGCGGGAACCGTGTACGTCACCGCGGTCCATTCCCCGTCCGCCGGGCCCGACCGGGTGGCGCCGTCCGTCCGGATGGCGCCGGTGGCGGTGACGGAGGTCCTGCGGCGCGCCGCCGAGACCGTGAGCGCCGAGGGCGACCTGCGCCCGCGGCCCGGCCAGTTCCTCTTCCTGGAGTCGCAGGTCATGTTCCCGGTCGAGGTGGAGGAGGACGGGCGGACACGCCGGTACCTCGACCGCGGCGTGCACAGGATCTGGCTCCCCGCCGAGGGCTCCCCGCTGGACGGGGGCGTCATGTCGGTCCGGCACCTGCCGCCGGAGCCGTACCCGGGGGAGCCGCTGCCCGCCGAGGCGCTGCGACGGGCGGAGAGCCGGTCCGAGCCCGCCAGGGTCACCGGCCGCGACGACCGCCCCGACCACCTGCGCACCGACTACGCCTACCTGAGCCGGCTGCCCGCCGACCCCGCCGGGATGCGTGAGCACCTCTTCACCGGCCTGACCGGGGGGGCCGTCGACCACTACGAGGCATGGGGGAGGGCCGGCGCGATGATCACGCAGGCGTACATGCCGGTCGCGCAGCGGGCCGCGCTGTTCCGGGCGATCGGGACGATCCCGGGTGTCCGGACCGTCGAGGGGGTCGAGGACGCCACGGGTCGCAGGGGGGTCGCGGCGGCCATGTCCAACCCGGAGAGCGGGATACGGCACGAGTACATCTTCGACCCCGTCACCTACCGCTACCTGGGGGAACGCGTCGTCGTGGTGGACGCGGCCACGGCCGGGGCCCCGGCGGGGAGCGTCCTGACCTCGACGGCGCTGCTCAAGGTGGCGGTCGCCGACAGGGCTCCCGAGACCGCTCCCGAGACCGCTCCCGGGACGGCCTCCGAAGGCGTTCCCGAGGTCTCCCACGGCGTGTCCGAGGACGCCCCGGCGATGCGGCCCTGACGGTCCGATCCCCGCGGAATCGCTCCCGATCGCGTCGGTCTTTGCAGCAGGGACCCCGACAGCGGGGATCCCTGCCGCGAGGATCTCGACGACGGGACCCTGGCGGCACGAGCCCCTGGCGGTCACGTCTCCCCGGTGACACGGAGCGGCCGGGCGTGGTGGTGAGGAACGCCCGGCCGCCGGTCGATGTGAAACGTGCACCGTGCAACGGTCCATGTTCGTCAAAACAATCAAGGGGCTGGCGAATTCGCCATTCTCTGTCACCATTACGGCATGTACGTCCTCCGCTCCGTTCGCGCCGCGGTGTTCGCGGTCGTGTGCGTGACGGTGTCGCTCGCCATGCACGTGCTGGCCGGTGGCGCCCCGGTGGGGGCGGACGTGCTGGCCTGGGCGGTGCTGCCGACCGCGGCGGGGGCGTTCGTCCTCGCCCGGAGGAAGTGCGGCTTCGGCGTTCTGATGGGGGCGGGTTTCGCCGCCCAGTACGGCATGCACCTGTGGTTCACCGCGGGCGCCGTCCCGCCGCCGACGACCGGGCACGAGCACGGTGACGGCGGCCTGTCCGCCGGCCTGTTCATGCTGCTGGTGCACACCGTGACGGCGTTGCTGTCGGCGCACTGGCTGGAGCGGGGGGAGCGTGGCCTGGCCACGCTCCTGTACCTGCTCTTCGCCTCGATCCTCACCGTGCTGTGGCGGTACGCGCCCGCCGTCCACCATCCCGTCGCCCCGCCCGCCGCACCCGCCGACCGGGTGCCGCTCGTCGCGCGGCTGCTCGCCGCCGCCGTCTCCCGCCGCGGCCCGCCCGCGCCCTCGTACGCCATCTGACATCGGGCCGCTCCGCCCGGACGCCGTCGTGCCCCGAGGGGCCGCGTCACCGGCCGCCGCCCGGCCCCTTCATCGGCCCCGTCATCGGCACCGGTGCCGGTCCCGTCACCGACCCTGGCGCCGGACGCGTCGCCGGCACCGTCGCCGGTAACGCCACCGGTCCGGCCACCGGTATCGGTCCCGGTCCTGTCGTCGGGACCTGTGCCCGGACGCCGCCGTGGCCGTCGCCGGGACGGGCCGTGCCCGGGTGACGCCGCGTCGTTCCGGCGGGTGAGACCCGGTACCGCCGTGCCCGCTCGCGCGCCCGTGTCACCGTGCCCGGCCGCGCGGACCTTATCCGTGTCCTCACACGTCCCCGGACGTCTCCGGACGTCCCTGTACGCCCCGGTACGTCCTTTCGTTCCTTCCCCTGTCGTCGACACACGCCCGGCCCGGGTCCTCACCCCCGAGCCGGGCCGGACCCCGTATCGCGATGGCGCGTACCTGCCGGTACGCGCGCTCCCTGCCGAGGAGAACCCCGTGACCTCTGACGTCGAGATCCAACCGGCGGCCGGGCCGTCCCTTCCCGCCCCGCCCCCCGCGACCTCCCCCTGGGCGACGCTGCGCGCCCTCCTGCTCCGCCTGCACTTCTACGCCGGAATCCTCGTCGCCCCCTTCCTGCTGGTGGCGGCCACGACCGGCCTGCTGTACGCGGCCTCCTTCCAGCTGGAGAACGTGATCCACTCCCACGAGCTGACGGCTCCCGTACCGGCCGAGGCGCAGAGGGTGCCGCTGGCACGGCAGGTCGCCGCTGCCACCGCCGCGCACCCCGGTGGGACCGTCGGGGCCGTGCGCACCTCCGACGAGCCCGGCGTGACGACCCAGGTGCTGCTCGACGTGCCCGGCCTGGCCGAGAGCACCCGTCTCGCGGTGTTCGTCGACCCGTACACCGGCCGGGTCCGGGGAGCGCTGGAGAGCTACGGCAGCTCGGGTGCCCTGCCCGTGCGGACCTGGATCTCCCAGCTGCACCGTCACCTGCACCTGGGCGAGCCGGGACGCGTCTACAGCGAGATGGCGGCGAGCTGGCTCTGGCTCGTCGGGCTCGGCGGCCTGGTGCTCTGGCTCTCCCGCCGTCGCCGGGGCGAGCGGCGGCTGCGCCGGATCGTCGCCCCCGAACGCGGTGTCCGCGGCCTGCGCGGGACGCTCTCCTGGCACGGTTCGGTCGGCCTGTGGGCGCTGGTGGGCCTGCTCGCGCTCTCGGCCACCGGCCTGACCTGGTCGAAGTACGCCGGGGCCAACGTGGACGTGCTCCAGAGGTCGTTCGGCTGGTCCACCCCGTCGCTGCCCGTCCCCTCCGGTGGGCACGGTGACCACGGGGGTCACGCCGCCGGTGACGCGGAAGGAGCGGCCGCCAGGTCCGCCGACGCCGACCAGGTCGTCCGTGCCGCCGCGGGCGGCGGGCTGTCCGGCCCCCTGGAGATCGTCTGGCCCGCCGAGCCCGGGAGCCCGTACGTCGTCAAGGAGATCGACCGGCTCTGGCCGCAGCGCAACGACCAGGTGGCGGTCGATCCCGTCGACGCCCGGGTCACCGCGGAGCTGCGCTTCGACGACTACCCGCTCGCGGCCAAGCTGACCCGCTGGGGCATCGACGGGCACATGGGCGTGCTGTTCGGCCCGGCCAACCAGATCCTGCTGGCCGTGCTCGCCCTGGCGCTCGTCTCGGTCATCGTATGGGGGTACCGCATGTGGTGGCTGCGCCGTCCGACCCGCGGTTTCGCGGCGCCCTACGAGCGCGGCGGCCTGCGCCGGCTGCCCGTGGGGGTGACCCTGCTCCTGGGGGCGGTGGCGATCGCCGTGGGGGTGTTCCTCCCGCTGCTGGGACTGTCGCTGCTCGCCTTCCTCGTGGTCGACGTCGTCCTCGCCAGGACCGCGGCGTTGCGGGCCCGCCGGTCCCGGGTGGACGGGTAGGGCTCCAGGACTCCGGCGCGCCCGGCTCTCCGGGCGCGCCGGGCCGGTCCCGCGGGTCACCGGCCGGGGGCGATGACCCCGTCGGACGTCCCGCGTCCGTCCGGCGGGACTCTAGTCCGGGTGGTGCTGCTGCTGCAGGTAGGCGGCGGTCTCGGGGTTGGCGGGGAAGTACGCCTCGATGGCCAGCTCGGCGACGGTGATGTCCAGCGGGGTGCCGAAGGTCGTCATGGTGCTGAAGAAGGTCAGCTCCCGGTAGCCCCGGCGGATCTTGAGCGGGATCACGATGTCACCGGGACCCGGCCGGTCGATCTCGGGTTCGGGCTGGTCGCAGGGGTAGTCGTCGAGCTCACGCCAGAGCGCGGCCAGCTCGGGGTCGGCGGTCAGGCTCATCTGGCGGCGGAGCCGGTGCAGCAGGTGGGCCCGCCACTCGCCCAGGTTGATGATCCGCTGCGCCATGCCCTTGGGGTGCAGGCTCAGCCGGAGCACGTTGACCGGGGGGGTCAGCAGCTCGGGGGCGACCCCGCGCAGCATCACCCCGGTGGCGTAGTTGCGGTCGATGAGGTTCCAGCGCTGGTCCACGACCACCGCCGGGTGCGGTTCGTGCCCCCTGAGCACCTGCCCCAGGGCCTCCCGCACGGAGGTCATGTGCGGGGAGTTGAGCGGGGTCTCCGAGTACACCGGGGCGAACCCGCCGGACAGGAGAAGGTGGTTGCGCTCACGCAGGGGCAGGTCCAGCTCCTCGGCGAGGTGCAGGATCATGTCCCTGCTCGGTTTGGACCGCCCGGTCTCCACGAAGCTCAGGTGCCGGGTGGAGATGTCGGCCTGGATCGCGAGGTCCATCTGGCTCATCCGCCGGCGCTCGCGCCACTGGCGCAGAAGCTCACCTACCGGCCGGGACGCGCTGGTGGTGGTCACGTACGCCACGATAACCGTCACCGGACGGCGAAACCATTACCGGAGACGTAACGAGGATCATGATGTCTCATCGCCCCTGCCCTGGCCGGGACGTGCCGCCATGTACCCCGACGAACCAGACCGCGTTGTCCAGTTCGCTGGACGCCCCCTGTCCAGTCCGCTAGCTTCCGTGCGTGCTTCGGACATACCCGGAGATCCGCGATCGGATCTACGAACTCGCGCGCCGACACGCCCTGCGTCCCGACCGGATCGATGCGGGCGGGACGACTCGATCCCTCTTGCTCTACGACTCCGATCAGGTGGTCGTCGCCCGTTCCAGGGTCCCCATGCGCCATATGGACCCCGACCTGCTCGCGGCTCTGGAACATGACCTGGAAGACGTGTTCGGAAAGGGATGGACGGAATGACCGGGACACCCCTGCGGCTCACGATGAAGGCCGTGCGCAAGACCGACTACTGGATCGCGCTCCCGGTGGACGCGCCCATCGCGGGAGGCGTCTCCGGTGACACCCTCACGGAACTGTACGAGGAGGTGGAGGCGGCCAAGCACTTCATTCTCGGCGCCTCCCCGACGCCGAGGTGGTCGTGACGTACCAGTACGAGGTGGCCGGTGTCCCGGCCACCGTGCTCGACAGCTACCGGGAACTCCGAGCCCGGCGTGACCAGGTCACCGCACAGCTCGGTGAGACCGCGAGAGAGGCCGTGGCGGCTCTCCGGGCGGCGGGCGTGTCCGTTCGCGACAGCGCGGCGCTGCTCGAGCTGTCGAAGTCGCGCGTGGACCAGCTCAGCGCCTGAGGGACGGCCCGCGGGGATGACGGCCGTCCCGTGCGGTGGCGACGGTCCGGTCAGCGGCGGCGGACCTTGTTGGTGAGGCGGTTGAGGATGCGGTCCCACTCGGTGCCGAACGGGTTCTCCTGCACCAGGTAGGTCCAGGTGGCGGTGGGACGCTTGAGCCCCGCGCCCTCCAGGTCGAGCCCCTCGGCGGTGACCTCGGCGGTCTCGAACGTCTCGACCGAGCGCGTCTCGATCTCGGCCAGCAGCCGCTGGTAGGCCGGGACGGCGTCCTTGTGGAACTCGTCGATCGGGTTGAGCCGGCCCAGCACCCGCAGGTGGATGCCCTCGCGCAGCTCTCCCAGGTAGGCCAGGTGGTCGGCCCAGCAGCGGTCGATGTGGAACAGCACGATCTGGCGGGCGGCCTCGTGCAGCACGTCCTCGCCGACGCTCTCCGACAGCTCCGCCCACCGCTCGGGGGCCGCGGCGGCCAGGGCGTCCCCGGCCGTCCGCTCGCGCAGCACCCTGTCGCGGCGTTCCAGCAGCAGGCCGCGCTGGCGTTCCAGCAGCCGCGTGTAGCGCCAGGTGTTGCGGTGGATCTCCATGTTGACGCCCTCGGCGACCCGCTGGGCGTGACCCACCAGCGAGCGCTCCGGCACGCCCTTGGCGTACTCGTCGGCGACGTAGTGGGTGATCAGCTCGTCCTCGCCGCTGACGAAGAAGACCGAGCCGCCGGGGTCGCCCTGACGGCCCGCGCGCCCGCGGAGCTGGTCGTCCAGGCGGCTGCTGGTGTGCCGTCCGGAACCGATGATGTACAGGCCGCCGAGCTCCTCGACGCCCTCGCCGAGCCGGATGTCGGTGCCGCGCCCGGCCATCTGGGTGGAGACCGTCAGCGCGCCGCGCTCCCCGGCCCGGGAGATGATGGCCGCCTCCTCGGCGTCGTTCTTGGCGTTGAGGACCACGCACTCCAGCCCCCGGCCGCTCAGCGTCAGCGCCAGGCGCTCGGACTCGGCCACGTCCAGCGTGCCGACCAGGATCGGCCTGCCGGTCGCGTGCACCTCGGCGATCTCGTCGACCAGCGCGAGGTCCTTCTCCATCCGGTACTCGAAGAGCCGGTCGGGCTCGTCGGTCCGCACGCACGGCCGGTTGGACGGGATCACCGCGACCTTGAGGTCGTAGAACTCCCGGAGCTGGTCGCCGACCGCGACGGCCGTGCCGGTCATGCCGCACTTCTCCGGGTAGCGGGTGATCAGCGCCTGGACGGTGATCGAGTCGAGGATCTCACCGGTCTCCGACGGCGACAGCGCCTCCTTGGCCTCCACCGCCGCCTGCAGGCCGTCCGGCCAGCGCTGCAGCAGCGCCACCCGGCCCCGGGACGGGTTGATCAGGTGCACCCGGCCGTCGCGGACGATGTAGTCGACGTCCTTGGTCAGCAGCGCGTGGGCGTGCAGGGCGAGGTTGACCTCGGTGAGGGTGGCGGGGGTGTCGTAGAGCTGCACGCCGAGCGCCTGCTCGACGGTGTCGATGCCCTTGCTCGTCAGGTGCACGTTGCGCGCCTGGTCGTCGAGCTCGTAGTGGTAGCCCTTGACGAGCTGCCTGACCAGCGCGGCCATCTCCGGCACCGCGTCACCGGGGTCGGCGGCCCCGGCCAGCACCAGCGGCACCCGGGCCTCGTCGACCAGCACCGAGTCGGCCTCGTCGACCAGCGCCACGGCCGGGGCCGGGACGATGAGGTCGTCCACGTCCGTGGCGAGCCGGTCGCGCAGCACGTCGAAGCCGATCTCGCTGACCGAGCCGTACGTCACGTCGGCCGCGTAGGCCGCGCGGCGCTCCTCGGGGGTGGAGGTCTGCCCGATCCAGCCGCAGGAGACGCCGAGCGTCTCGTACAGCGGGCCCATCCACTCGGCGTCGCGCCGGGCCAGGTAGTCGTTGACCGAGATGACGTGGACGCGCTTGCCCTGCAGGGCGTGCCCGGCCGCGGCCATCGCGCCGGCCAGGGTCTTGCCCTCGCCGGTGGCCATCTCCGCGACGTTGCCCGAGAGCATCGCGAGCATGCCGACCAGCTGCACGTCGTACGGACGCAGGTCCAGGGAGCGGCGCGCGGCCTCCCGCACGATCGCGCAGAACTCGGCCAGGTCGTCGACCGAGGCGCGGGGGAGCTCGTCGAGCGCGCGGATCCGCTCCTCGCGGGCCCCCGCCTCCGCCACCACCCGCTCGAACTTCGACAGGTCCACGGTGCCGGGGCGTTCCAGAAAACGCCGGAAGAGCTGAGTTATCGAGGCCACGTTCCCTCCAACGCCCTTTCCCGGGCTCGCGTTCCGTCTCTTGGGACATTGTGGTGTAAAGATCGGTCGTGTACAGAGTGGAGGCTCGCCCGCGCGAGCCGAATCCCCGCCCGCGCGGGGACGGGACCCGGACACGCCGGGCCCGCCCGCCCGGGAACGGATCGGAAGCCGGACCTGTCCCCCAGGCGTGGACATTCTCCTCGATCGGCACAAAGGTTGGGACATGTCGTTCTCCGATTACCAGTACGAGATCTACCTCGACGGCCTCGCCGGGCGGCAGCCCCCGTACTCGACCTCGTTCGCGGAACTGGAGCGGGTGGCGCGCGAGCGGCTGGAGCCGGGACCGTACTGGTACGTGGCGGGGTCGGCCGGCATCGGCGCGACCCAGCGCGCCAACCGCGAGGCGTTCGACCGGCGGCGGATCGTGCCCCGGATGCTGCGCGACGTCTCGGTCCGCGACCTGGGCGTGGAGCTGTTCGGCAGGAGGTACCCCGCGCCGCTGCTGCTGGCGCCGATCGGGGTGCAGTCGATCGTCCACCCCGACGGGGAGATGGCCACCGCCAGGGCCGCCGCCTCGCTCGGCGTCCCCATGGTGCTCAGCACCGCCGCCTCGCACACCATCGAGGAGGTGGCCGAGGCCGGAGGGCCCCGCTGGTTCCAGCTCTACTGGCCGCACGACGACGAGGTGACGCTCAGCCTGCTGCAACGGGCCGCCAGGAGCGGTTACGACACCCTGGTCGTCACCCTCGACACCTGGACGCTGGCCTGGCGCCCGCGCGACCTCGACCTCGCCTACCTGCCGTTCCTGCGCGGCACCGGCCTGGCGATCCCGTTCTCCGACCCGGTGTTCCGCTCCCGGCTGGAGCGGCCGGTCGAGGAGGACCTGAACGCCGCGATCATCCAGTGGGCGCCGATGTTCAACGGCCGCTCCCACACCTGGGAGCGGCTGTCGCTGCTGCGCGACAACTGGGAAGGGCCGATCGTCCTCAAGGGCGTGCAGCACGCCGACGACGCGCTGCGCGCCGCCGACGCGGGCATGGACGGCGTGGTCGTCTCCAACCACGGAGGCCGCCAGGTCGACGGCGCCACGGCGTCGCTGGACGCGCTCCCCGCGATCGCGGCGGCCGTGGGCGACCGGCTGACCGTGCTGTTCGACTCGGGGGTGCGCACCGGCTCCGACGTCGTCAAGGCCCTGGCCCTCGGCGCGCGGGCCGTCCTGCTGGGCCGCCCGTACGTGTGGGGGCTGGCGGTCGGCGGGGAGGACGGCGTCCGCCACGTCCTGCGCTCACTGCTCGCCGAACTCGACCTCACCCTCGGCCTGGCGGGCCACGACGGCCCCGCCGGCCTCGACCCTTCCGCCCTGGAGGCATCATGAGCCTGTCCGACCTGCAGCCGATCCCCGGCGACCAGCTGATCTTCCGGTTGCCGCAGACGTTCGCGACCGCCGACCAGGAGCGCCGCCACCGGCAGGAGCGCCTGGTCGCGGCACTGCGGCTGTTCGGCAGGTTCGGCTTCGAGGAGGGCGTGGCCGGTCACATCACCGTCCGCGACCCCGAGCACACCGACCACTTCTGGGTGAACCCGTTCGGCATGTCGTTCAAGCACATCACGATCGCCGACCTGATCCTGGTCAACCACGAGGGCCAGGTGGTCGAGGGGCGTCACCACGTCAACCAGGCCGCGTTCGCGATCCACTCGATGGTCCACCAGGCCCGGCCGGACGTGGTCGCCGCCGCGCACAGCCACTCGGTGTACGGCAAGGCGCTGTCCTCGCTGGGCACCCTGCTGGAACCCCTCACCCAGGACGCGTGCGCCTTCTACGAGGACATCGCCCTGTTCGACGACTACACCGGCGTCGTGCTGGAGACCGAGGAGGGGCGCCGCATCGCCCAGGCCCTCGGCTCCAACAAGGCGGTCATCCTGCGCAACCACGGTCTGCTGACGGTCGGCGCGAGCGTGGACGCCGCCGCCTGGTGGTTCATCACGCTGGAGCGCTCGTGCCAGGCCCAGCTCCTGGCCAAGGCGGCGGGCCCGACGGTCCCGATCAGCCACGAGAACGCCAAGCTCACCCACGGCCAGATCGGCAACGACACGGTCGGCTGGATCAACTTCCAGCCGCTGTACGACCAGATCACCGCCGCCGAGCCCGACCTGTTCGGCTGAGGTCCCGTGCGGCCGGTGTCCCCGCCGGGCCTCGGCCGAGGCCCGGCAGGGCCGGTCCTCAGGCCGGGACGCCCGTGCGCCCCCTCTCGTTCAGGGCCGGCAGGGCCACCGCGCCGAGCAGCAGGCACCCGCCGCACACCGCCGCCGGGGTGAGCCGCTCACCGAGCAGCAGGACCCCCAGCAGCGTCGCGCCCACCGGCTCCACCAGCGTGATCACCGAGGCGGTGGTGGCGCGTACCGCGCCCAGGCCGATGAAGAACAGGCCGTAGGCCAGGGCCGTCGGGACCGCGCCGAGATAGACGATGATCGTCCAGAAGACGAGCGGGTCACCGGAGGGCAGCAGGCCCTGGACGAGCGCGATCGGCAGCAGGCAGAGCCCGCCGACGACGAAGCCGCCCGTCGCGGTGGCGTACGGCTCCGTCGCGAAGGCCCGGTTGAGCAGCGTCACCCCCGCGTAGCCCGCCGCCGACAGCAGGGCCCACCAGGTGCCGGACGCCGAGAAGGACCCCGACCCGTCGTCCAGGGTCAGCAGGACCAGACCGGCCAGCGCGACCGCGACCGAACCCAGCCCGGCCGCGCCGAGCCGTTCGCCCAGCAGCAGCCGGCCCCCGGCGGCCACCAGGACGGGGGTGGCGCCGATGGTGACCACGGTCGCCACGGCCAGGCCCGAGTCCGCGATCGCCGCGAAGTACGCGGTCTGGTAGACGGCCATCCCGGCGCCGGTGAGCAGGATCCCGCCGAGGTTGCGGGGCCTGCCGGAGGGGCGCCCCGGGGTTCCCCCCAGGCCGAACAGGCGGGTGGCGAGCAGGAGCATGGCCGCCCCCGCGGCGAACCGCCAGAAGGAGACGGCGACGGGACCGATCCCGCCGCTCAGGTCGAGCAGCGCGCCGGCGGCACCGCCGGTGCCCCAGGCGGTCGCCGCGATGGAAACGTACAGCAGGCCCCGGCGTACGGAGACATGCGTCATGAGGGTCTCTCCAGATGAGGTGTTCGTCGTCAGGTCGCACGTATGCGGACGGCAAGCACCCACCGGACCGCCCGGGTCCGGTCTGTCAGGAGAGGGCCGCCCGCTAGCGGGCGGGGGGCGGAGAGACGATCAGGAACACGGGGCCACCATAACCGGGTCCGCCTCCCCGGGCCAGGAGGTATCCGGCCACCGCCCGCGCCGGGCCACCGGGTCCGCCGGACGGCCAGGGTCGCGGGGGAGGGGGCCGTCCGCCCCCCGTTCCCCTCCGGGAACCTGACATCAGGTGACAGGTACGGGCGGGACGATCGGCACATGACCACGAAAGCGCAATTCATCGCGGTGAACATCGACTGCGCCGACCCCAGGCGGCTGGCCGAGTTCTACGCGACGGTCCTCGGTTACGAGGTCCAGTACGCCGAGGACACCTACGCCGGCATCGGCGACGGCACGATGACCATCTACTTCCAGCAGAACCTCGACCGCAAGCCGTCCGCCTGGCCCGGCCCCGACAAGCAGTTCCACCTCGACGTGCGCGTCCCCGACGTGGACCAGGCCGTCAAGGACTACCTGGAGCTCGGCGCCACCAAGCCCGACTACCAGCCCGGCGAGGGGAACTGGATCGTCCTGGCCGACCCGGAGGGGCATCTGTTCTGCATCTGCCCGCCCGCCGCCGAGTAGCCGGCCCGCCCGCGCACCGCTCCTCCGGACGTCTCGCGCGGTGGCCGGACAGATCTCCCGGGATGACCGGGCCGCTCTTCCGGACGTCCCCGCGGTGACCGGGCCGGGGCGTTCCCGTGGACGTTTCCGGTGGGATGCGGTGAAGTTTCCCTCATGAGGCGATGGGGGTGGCGGCCGGGGCGCCGGGCGGCCGGCGTGGGGATGCTCGTCGCGGCGGGGGCGGCGGCGACGGCCACGCCGGTGGCGGCCCTGGCCGGGGCGCCGGACGTGGCGGCCTACGTGCCGCTGCCCGGTGTGCTCGCCCTGACGGCCGTGGTGCTCGCGGCCGCGGGAGCGGGCCTGGTGAGGCGACCCGGCGAACAGGGGCGCGCGGTGCTGCGCGTCCTGTCCCGATGGTGGGTCCTCGCCGGAGCCGTGCTCGTCGCCGTGTCCGTCTGGGGGACCACGGCCCTCCTGCTCTCCCTCGCCGACACGGCGCCGGACGCGGCCAGGCGCGTCGAGCTGCGGCTGGACGCGGTGAAGACCGGCCTGACCGTCGGCGCGGGAGCGGCCGGGCTGGTGGCGCTCCTGCTCGGCGTACGCCGGCAGTGGCTCGGGGAGCGGACGCAGGCCCACCAGGAGTACGACGCCGCCGAGAAGCGCGTGACCGAGCTCTACATCGGGGCGACCGGCCAGCTCGGCCACGAGCGGGCCGCGGTGCGGCTGGCCGGGCTGTACGCGCTGGAGCGGGTCGCCCAGGACAACCCCGAGCATCGCCAGACGGTCGTCGACGTGATCTGCGGCTACCTGCGGATGCCTCCCTGGGCCGGACCGGCGGAACCGGCCGGCGAGGAGCGGGAGACCGACCCGTCCGTCGACCCGCAGGAGCTCCAGGTCCGCGTCACGGCACAGCGGATCCTCGGCGAGCACCTGCGCTGGAGCGGATCGGAACCGGTGCTGCCCGCCCGGTTCTGGCCCGGCATCGACCTCGACCTCACCGGCGCGCGGCTGGTGAAGCTCGACCTCGGCGACTGCCGGATGCGCCGGGCGGGGTTCGGCGGGGCCGTCTTCGAGGGGGGTGCCCGCTTCGAAGGGGCCCTCTTCGCGGAACGGGCGGTGTTCGGGGGAGCCGGCTTCGCCGTCTCCGGCCCGGCGGGGAACGTCTCCGGCGCGGCGAGGAGCGCCTCCGGCCGGGAGGGGAACGTCTCCGGCCCGGCAGGGTACGGCGACCGCGCGGCGACCTTCAGGAACGCGCGGTTCGCCCGGGAGGCGGTGTTCCGGGACGCGGTGTTCGCGGTGCGGGCGAACTTCGCGGGCACGACGTTCGAGGGGGCGGCGCTGTTCGGCGGCGCGGACTTCGAGGACCGGGCGACCTTCCGCGGGGCCGTCTTCGCGGAGGCCGCGCTGTTCGGCGGTGCCGCCTTCACCGGTGAGGCCGTATTCCGCCAGGTCACGTTCGAGGGGGCGGCGTTCTTCGGCACGGCCACGTTCCGTACCGGCCCCTCCTTCGCGGAGGCGAGGGCCCGCACGGTGCCCGGTACGCAGCGGTCCTGGCCGGGCGGGTGGGACGAGGCCGTCGACGACGGCTCGGACATCGCACGATTGGTGGAAGGGGGGTCCCTACCCGTTCCTCCGGCGCCCTAAGCTTGCGGGATGACCCGAGAATCGCTTCTTTCCGTATGCCCTGTCCGCTCTGGGGGGTGGCGATGACCTGGGTCGGGATATCGATCGCGCTGGTCGGTGCGCTGGGTTACGCGCTCGGGGCCGCGCTCCAGCAGTTCGAGGCCGTCTCGGAGGGCGCCTCGCTCAAGCTGATGAAGCGGCCCCGCTGGTGGCTCGGCGGCGTCATCGGCTTCACCGGGGCCTCCCTGCACGCCGTCGCCCTCAGTTTCGCGCCGCTGATCGCGGTGCAGCCGATCAGCGTGGCGACGCTGGTGTTCGCGGTGCCGCTGGCGGCGTTGCTGCACGGCAGGCGCCCGCACCGGGCGGAGATCCTCGGCTCGCTGGCGGTGGCCGTGGGACTGCTCGTCCTGATGCTGCTGGTCCCGTCCCATCCGGTGAGGCCGCACATGACGAACCAGGAGGCGCTGGGCTTCCTGGGCTGTGTCGGGCTGGTCGTGCTGGTCACGCACCTGCTGGGACGGAGGATGACCGGCTCCCCCCAGGCGCTCGTGCTGTCGGTCGGCGCGGGAGCGGTGACGGCCAGCGTCTCCACCTTCGTCCGGGTGGTGGGCGGCACCTTCGAGGGTGACCTGTCCATGCTGGTCCACTGGTTCGCCCTGGCGATCCCGGTGCTGCTCATCGTCGCGGTCGTGCTGCTGCAGAAGACGTACGAGGTGGGATATTTCGGGATCTCGTACGCGGCCGTTCAGGTGGTGGACCCGGTCACCTCGATCCTGGCGGGCACGCTCCTGCTCGACGAGGCCGTCCCCCGCGGCTGGGCGAACGTGATCCCCGCGCTGGGCGCCGCCGCGCTGCTGGTCTGGGGGACGGTCACCCTGGGAAGGCTCTCGCCGGACCACGGCGTCCCCGCCGCGGTCCGCGAGAAGGAGCCCGTCTCCCCGTAGCCGCCCCCGTGCCGAACCCGTGCGAACCCGCGGTGAAGGCACGCCCGTCCCGCCGTGGACGTCTCCCTTCCGAAGGCGTCCCTCTCGCCCCGGGTACTCCCGATCGGGGTCAGCCCGCGGGCGGCGTCCAGCCGAGCACCTCGTCCATGGCGCCGTTCACGCGCGACGGGGCGAGCCGCCAGCCGACCGCCATCGCGGTGTCACGCAGCCGTACGGCCAGGGGGTTGCGCATCCGGCTGACGCGGCAGATCCTCGCGGAGCTGTTCATGATCTTCGTGGTGCGCTCCAGCCGGGCGGCGGTGTAGGCGGCCGGCCCGCCGTTCTCCCCGCCCAGGGTCTTCTGCCGCCCGCCGTGCGAGCCGTCCGGCACGGCGTGTCCGGGGGAGCCCATCGCGTGGGCCAGGACCACCGCGTCCTCGATCGCCTGGCAGGCGCCCTGTCCCATGTTGGGGGTCATGGCGTGCGCGGCGTCGCCCAGCAGGACGACCCTGCCCCGGTGCATGGCGGGCAGCGGGGTGGCCAGGTGGTACACGTCGTTCCTCAGCACGTCCCGCGGCGAGGCCGCGGCCAGGAGCTCCGGGATCGGGGAGTGCCAGTCCCCGAACAGCCGCCGCAGCTCGGCCAGTTGATCCCCGCCGTCACCGTTCGCGTCACCGTTCGCGCGGCCGCCGCCCGCCGGGACGGTGTCGGTGGCGTAGCAGTAGACCCTTCCCCCGGCCAGCGGCATGACGCCGAAGACCCTCCCGCGTCCCCAGCTCTCGTGGGCCCGGCCCGGGACGTGGTCCGCCGGGACGAGCAGCCGCCAGCTGGTGACGCCCGCGTAGCGCGGGCCGGGGTGGCCGGGGAACAGCGCGGACCGGACGGGGGAGTGGATGCCGTCGGCCGCCACCACCAGGTCCGCCGTCACCTGCTCCCGCGCGAGGACCACCAGCCCGTTGTCCGGATCGACCCGGAGAACGGGCGTGCCCAGCCGGACCGTGCCCGCCTCCAGCCGGGAGAAGAGCACGTCGACCAGGTCCGAGCGGCGCAGCAGCACCAGCGAGTCGCCGCCGTTGCGCGCGGCGGTCGCCTCCACGGTGGTCCTCAGCAGCCACCGGCCGTCGGAACGGCGGAAGCCGCCCGTGCCCTGGACCGCCGACAGCGCGCGGATGTCGTCGCCGGCGCCGATCGTGTCCAGCGCCCTGAGCGCGTTGGCGGCGATGCCCAGGCCGGAGCCGACCGGCTCCAGGGACGCCGCCCGCTCGAACACCGTCACCTCCCAGCCCCGGCGGCGTAACGCGACCGCCGCCGTCAGCCCGCCGATGCCCGCCCCGATGACCACTGCGTGTGCCATGACCCATCCCCTCACTACGGATGTAGTGAAAATTACTACATCCGTAGTTCAACTACAAATGTAGTATGGAAGGGTGACGTCACCGCGTGCCGACCTGGTCGCCGACACCGCCATCACCCTGCTGGCGGAGCGAGGCATGCGCGGTCTGACCCACCGGGCCGTGGACGAGGCGGCGGGCCTGCCGCCGGGGTCGACCTCGAACCTGGCCCGCACCCGGTCCGCCCTGCTGGAGCTGACCCTCGCGCGGCTCGCCCGGCTGGAGGCCGGCGCGTTCGCGCCGTTGCTGAACGCCCCGGAGACGGACGTCGTGGACGTCCTGGTGGAGATGACGGCCCAGGCGCTGCGGACGCAGCTGACCGTCGGCCGCGAGATGCTGATCGCCCGCTACGAGCTGGCCCTGGAGGCCACCCGGCGTCCCGAGCTGCGCACGATCTACGACCTGGCCGGGCAGCGGTTCCGCGATCCCGCGGTCGCGATCCTGGCCGCCGCGGGATCGTCCGATCCGGTACGGCACGCCCGCCTGCTGGTCGCCTTCAGCGAAGGGGTGATGTTCGACGCCGTCGTCGGTGCCGGTGTCGAGCCGAGCCTGGACGACCTGCGGCTGGGGGTCGGGGAACTGCTGCGCGGCGTGCTCGGCCGGGAACCGCCGACCTGACGGCCTCAGCGGCCGGTGAGGCGGGCGCGGTGGGCGGGCCATTCGTCGTCGAGGATGCCGAAGTAGACGGTGTCGCGCCAGGTGCCGTCGGCGCGGCGGCGGTGGCGGCGCAACGTGCCCTCGTGGACGCCGCCGATGCGCCCGATGGCGTTCTGCGAGCGGACGTTGAGGTTGTCGGTCTTGAGCTGCACCCGGCTCATGCCCAGCACGTCGAAGGCGTGGTCGATCAGCAGGACCTTGCACTCGGTGTTCACCGCGGAGCGCCACACGGACCTGGCGTACCAGGTCCAGCCGATCTCGATGCTCTCGGCGTACCCGGGGGTGTCCATGTAGGTGGTCCAGCCGACCGCGCGGCCGGTCCCGCGCAGGATCACGGCGAACGGGACGTGGTCCGGCGCCTCGATCAGACCGGTCGCGATCTCGGCCAGCTCCGCCTCGGTGCGAGGGGGGTCGTAGGTCACCCAGCGCCAGATCTCCTCGTCGCCGCCCCCGGCCAGGAACAGGTCGGGAAGGTGGCCGGTGGTCAGCGGCTCCAGTCGTACGGTGTCGCCCTCGAGAACGACGGGGTCGGGCATCTTCGCGGTCATGGGGCGACTCTAGGATCCCGAGTGGACCTGTCCGTAGGTCCACTCGCAGCACGTTCCCGAGGACCACTCGGCGGACGGACCGGCCGGGTTCGGCCTCGCGACCTGTCGACACTCATACCGTCCGGTCGGTACGCTCACGGGAGACCGTGAGGAGACCCCATGGATTTCGCGTTCGACGCCCAGACCGAGAAGCTGAGGGAACGGCTGCTCGCCTTTATGGACGAGTGCGTCTACCCGGCGGAGGAGGCGTTCGAGGCCCAGGCCGCCGAGAGCGGGTGGGCCGCCCCGCCGCTGCTGGAGGACCTCAAGGAGGAGGCGCGCAAACGGGACCTGTGGAACCTGTTCCTGCCCGGCGAGCACGGCGCGGGTCTGACGAACCTCCAGTACGCGCCGCTGGCCGAGATCATGGGCCGCTCGCCCAGGATCGCCCCGGCCGCGACCAACTGCGCCGCCCCCGACACCGGCAACATGGAGGTCCTCTCCATGTTCGGCAACCGGTGGCAGCGCGAGCAGTGGCTGGAGCCGCTGCTGCGCGGTGAGATCCGCTCGGCGTTCGCCATGACCGAGCCGGACACCGCCTCCTCCGACGCCACGAACATCGCCCTGTCGATCGTCAGGGACGGCTCCGAGTACGTCGTCAACGGCCGCAAGTGGTTCGCCTCCGGCGCGATGAACCCCAACTGCAGGATCTTCATCGTGATGGGCAAGACCGACCCCGAGGCGTCCTCGCACCGGCAGCAGTCGATGATCCTCGTCCCGCGTGACACGCCAGGGATGCACGTCAGGCGGGGCATGCACGTCTTCGGCTACTCCGACTCCGACCACGGCGGGCACGCCGAGATCGTCTTCGAGGACGCCCGGGTGCCGGTCGACAACCTGATCGGCGAGGAGGGCGGCGGCTTCGCGATCGCCCAGGCCCGCCTCGGCCCGGGACGCATCCACCACTGCATGCGGCTGATCGGGATGGCCGAGCGGGCGGTCGAGCTGATGTGCACCCGCACCCTGGAGCGGACCGCGTTCGGCAGGCCGATCGCCCAGCAGGGCGTCGTCCAGGACTGGATCGCCGAGTCGAGGGTGAGGATCGAGCAGCTGCGGCTGCTCGTGCTGAAGACCGCCTGGCTGATGGACACCGTCGGCAACCGGGGGGCCCACACCGAGATCCAGGCCATCAAGATCGCCACCCCGCGCGACGTGGAGTGGATCCTGGACAAGGCCATCCAGGCGCACGGCGCAGGAGGGGTCAGCCAGGACTTCCCGCTGGCCGGCCTGTGGGCGGGCGCGCGCTCGCTGCGGCTCGCGGACGGGCCCGACGAGGTCCACAAGCGCTCCCTGGCCTACCGGGAGCTCAAGAAGTACATGCCCTGACCGCCTCGCCTCCCCCGGCCGTACGGGAACCGGGGCGGTGAGGCGGGGGCGGTGACGGCGGGGCGTCCCGGGGCCGCGGGGCGCGCGAATCGACGGAGATCGACGAAGGGAGCGCCCGTGGCGCTGGACGAGAAGGCGGTCAGGGAGCGCGTCGCCGCGTTCCTGGCCGAGCACGACCCGGCCGGGGACCGGCTGGAGTTCCTGCGGGCCCGGTTCGACGCCGGGCTCGCCTGGGTGCACTTCCCCGAGGGCCTGGGCGGGCTCGGGGCCGCCCGCGAGCTGCAGAACGTCGTCGAGCAGGAGCTCGCCGGGACGCCGCAGATCAACCCGGGACTGCAGACGATCGGGCTGGGCATGGCGGCGCCGACGATCCTGGCGTTCGGCACCGAGGAGCAGCGCAGGCGGTTCCTGCGCCCGCTGTGGACCGGCGAGGAGATCTGGTGCCAGCTCTTCAGCGAGCCCGGCGCCGGGTCGGACCTGGCCACGCTCGGCACCCGCGCGGTCAGGGACGGCGACGAGTGGGTGGTGGACGGGCAGAAGGTGTGGACCTCGGGCGCGCACCACTCCCGGTGGGCGATCCTGGTCGCCAGGACCGACGTGGACGTGCCCAAGCACCGCGGCATGACCTACTTCGTGTGCGACATGCAGGCCCCGGGGGTCGAGGTCAGGCCGCTTCGGCAGATCACCGGCGAGGCCGAGTTCAACGAGGTCTTCCTCACCGGCGTACGGCTCGGTGACGACCTGCGGCTGGGTGAGGTCGGCGACGGCTGGCGGGTCGCGCAGACCACGCTGATGAACGAGCGGGTCGCGATCGGCGGCGCGCCGGTCAAGCGGGGCGGCGGTGTGGTCGGCCTGGTGTCGGAGACCTGGCGTTCCCGGCCCGAGCTGCGTACCCACGACCTGCACCAGCGGCTGCTCCGCCTCTGGGTGGAGGCCGAGGTGACCCGCTTGGCCGGGACGCGCCTGCGCGAGCAGCTCTCCGCCGGGCAGCCGGGCCCCGAGGGCTCGGGGATGAAGCTCGCCTTCGCCTCCCTCAACCAGGCCCTGTCCGGGCTGGACGTGGAGCTGCGCGGCGAGGAGGGGCTGACCTACGACGACTGGACCTTCCGCCGCTCCGACACCGTCGACTTCTTCGGCCGGGGCGCGGGGTACCGCTACCTGCGCGCCAAGGGCAACTCCATCGAGGGCGGCACCTCGGAGATCCTGCGCAACATCGTGGCCGAGCGCGTGCTCGGGCTGCCCTCGGAACCCCGCGTCGACAAGGACGTGCCCTGGAAGGACCTGCCGCGGTGACGGCGGGCGGAACGGGCGCGCGGGGCGCGCGGGGTTCGGTGACGAGCGGATCGGGTGCGACCGGTGGAAACGGCCGGCGTGATGGACGAGGAGCGGGGAGCGACCTATGACGCTGTTGTACACCGAGGTCGAGGAGGAGCTCCGGGCCTCCGTGCGCGACCTCCTCGCGGACCGCTGCGGGCCCGACGCGGTGCTGAGGCGCGTCGAGTCCGGGACGCCGTACGACATGGACCTGTGGAAGACGCTGTCCCGGGAGATCGGGGTGGCGGGCCTGCTCGTGCCGGAGGAGCACGGCGGCGCCGGGGCGTCGGCCCGGGAGGTCGCGGTGGTGCTGGAGGAGCTGGGACGGGCCGTGGCGCCGCTGCCGTTCCTCACCAGCTCCGTGCTCGCCACCAAGGCCCTGCTGCTGGCGGGCGAGGGGGAGCTGATCCAGGAGCTCGCCTCGGGGGAGACGACGGCGGCGCTCGCGGTGTCGCTGGCGGCCTCGCCGTACCGGCCGCTGCCCGGGACCGTCACCGTCACGGACGGCGCCCTGAACGGGGAGGTCGGGGCGGTGGCGGGCGCGGAGGTGGCGGACGTGCTGCTCGTGCCCGTCGGGACGGCGCTCTACCGGGTCAGGGCCGCGGACGTCCGGATCGAGACGGTGCCGTCGCTCGACCTGACGAGGCCGGTCTCCACCCTCACGTTCTCCGGCGTGGCCGGGGAGGAGGTCGGCGCGCTCGACACGCGCCGGCTGCTGAGCTTCGGCGCGGGCCTGCTCGCCTCGGAGCAGCTCGGCGTCGCCGAGTGGTGCCTGAACACCACGCTCTCCTACATCAAGGAGCGCCACCAGTTCGCCCGGCCGGTGGGGTCCTTCCAGGCGATCAAGCACCGCATGGCCGACCTCTGGCTGGACGTGGTGCGCGCCCGCGCCGCCGCGAGGAACGCCGCCGACCTGCTGGCCGAGGACGCGGACGTGGCCCACACGCCCGAGGACCGCGAGCTGGCGGCCGCGGTGGCCGCGTCGTGGTGCTCGGAGGTGGCGGTGCACGTCGCCGAGGAGAGCGTCCAGCTGCACGGCGGGATCGGGATGACCTGGGAGCACCCGGTGCACCTCTACCTCAAGCGTGCCAAGGCCACCGAGATCGCGCTCGGCACCCCCGGGGCCCACCGGGAGGCGCTGGCGACCCTGGCGGACCTGCCCGCGCCGGCCTGACCGGTTCGTTCCGGGGCCGTCCCGCCCGGGGCGGCCCCGGGCGGTCACCGCGACCGGTTCGGCACGGGTGGCCGGCGTGAACGGCCGGCGTGGCCGGTCACCGCGACCAGCGCGGCCGGTCATCGCGGCCGGTCACCGCGCCCGGCTACTGCGGCCGGAGCGAGGTGAGGAGCAGGTCGGCGAAGTGGGCTCCCAGCTCGGCGCCCGAGAGGGGGCCGTCGGGGCTGTACCAGGTGCCCAGGTGGTGCACGGACCCGAAGAAGAAGTCCACGACGATGTCGGCGGGCACGTCGTTCCTGAAGGTGCCCTCGCGCTGCCCCTCGGTGACCAGGTCGCGGAAACGCTCGTGGTAGTTGCGCCGCTCGGCCCGGACGACCTTGCGCGTGTCCGGGGCGAGCAGGTGCATCGAGCGGAAGAAGATCTTGGAGTCGTCCAGGTTGTCCACGGTGGTCGTCACGACGTCCGCGGCGGCGGCGTGCAGGCGCTCGGACACCGACCCGGGGCCGTCGGCGATGTGGGTCAGCCGCTCCATCTGCATGCGGAGCACGCGCCCGTAGATCTCGTGGAGCAGGTCGTCCTTGGAGTCGAAGTAGTGGTACATCGCGCCCTTGGTGACGCCGGCCGCCGAGACGACCTCCTGCACGGAGGTGCTCTCGAAGCCCTGCTCGGCGAACAGGCGGGTGGCCTCGCCGAGCAGTCGCTGCCGTACCGGCTCCTGGTCCTGAGTCATACGTCCCCCATGATGTGGTGAGGGAAAGCATACCGACTGGTCGGTTCCACCGTGGGTCTCTGGCGAATGCGTGTTAGTTGCGTCACCTTCGCGGGCCGGGGATAGCTGGAGCTCCAATTTGGGTATTTCATAGCGCAGGGATCTTCAGCGTGGCAGATCCGCCTTCTTTCTTCCTTGACCGTTCAATCATGGGGGTTCGCTATGCCCGGCGGATCTATCTACGTCACCCCGGTCGACCAGGTCCACGGCCTGTCGCCCCAGGTCATGTACGAACAGTTCTGGATCAAAGAGGCCGGCGAGCGCAGGAAGATGCGCGCGGTCAAGGCCGTGGCCGGACTGGTCGCAGGCGTCGCGCTGGCCTACCGGTTCGACCTGTCCATGCCGGTCGTCGGCCTGCTCTGCGGCCTGCTCGTCGCCGCGGGGGACGCGCTGTGGGCCTGGAGGCAGTACGACGCCACCGCGGTCTGGCGCGGCAGGCGCAGGGGGGCGACGATCACCGGCAAGCTGCTCCGCCGCAGGCTGCGCAGGGCCGGGTACCGGATCCTGGACGGCCGCTCCGTCCCGGGCAAGGCCTCGATCGACCACCTCGTCATCGGCCCCGGCGGCGTCTGGGTGGTCGACAACGAGGCGTGGGACCCCGACACCGAGATCGCCCGGTACGGCGACCGGCTGTTCCTGGGCGAGAGGTACGGCACGAAGACGGCCAAGGCGCTCGTCGAGGTGTCCGAGGCGCTGGCCGAGGTGCTCTCCCGCGAGTCGGGCGTCCCGGTGACCATCGAGCCGCTGATCGCCGTGCACGGCGGCCGGCTTCGGCGGTCGGTCACCGCGGAGGGGATCACCCTGCTCAAGCCCCGCCTGGTCGCGCGCTGGATCCGCAACGGCCCGCGGGCCGAGTTCGACGAGACCCAGGTGGAGCTGCTGGCCAGGACCGCCGCCCGGGTGCTGCGCCGGATGAGCTGACACCGCCCGCCCGCGAGGGCGCCCCGGACCGGCCGGTGCCGTTCGCGTCAGCCGATGCGTCCTTTCGGGAGGACGGCGTCCCGCGCGGACCCGCTCAGGCGAGCTCCTCGATGAAGGCCGCGAGCTGCGCGACGTTGCGGCACTCGTACATCGGCACGACCCCGCCGTACGCCGTGGCCAGCGAGTCGCCGGTGTCCCACTGGGCGGTCGGTTCCGGGTTGAGCCAGTAGGCGTGCCGGGCGTCCCGGGCCAGGCGCTTCAGCGTGTCCAGGGCGGGAGGCTGGTAGTTGGACCGGGCGTCGCCCAGGATCAGCAGGGACGTCTTGGGCCCGACGCTGTCGCCGTAGCGTTCGGCGAACGCCTCCAGCGCGTGGCCGTAGTCGGTCCGGCCGAACCGCACCATGTCGGCCTCCTTCGTCAGCCGGGTCATCGCCTCCACCACGTCGGCGCCCGGCACGAAGAACCGGGTGATCTCGTCGACGGTGTCCACGAACCCGAACGCCCGCACCTTGGCGAACTGCTCGCGCAGCGCGTACGTCAGCAGCAGGGTGAAGTGCGCGAAGGAGGCGACCGAGTCGCTGGCGTCGCACAGTACGACCAGCTCGGGCTTGTGCGGCCGTCGCGGCCTGTTGAAGGTGGTCAGCGGCACCCCGCCGCTGGAGAGCGAGGCCCGTACGGTCCGGCGGAAGTCCAGCCGGCCCCGGTGACCGAGCCGGTGCTTGACGGTCAGCCGGGCGGCCAGGCGGCGCGCCAGCGGGTGCACCTCCCGGCGGAGCCTGGCCAGGTCGGCCTTGGTGACGCGCAGGAAGTCGAGCTGCTCCAGCGGCGGGCGTACGGAGGAGCGGGCGATCCGCTCGATCCCGGAGTCCTCGGCGATCCGGCGGCGCACGTCGGTGGAGACCGCCTCCGTGAAGCGCTCGATGTTCTCGCCGATGCGCTGCCGGGCGACCTTCTCGGCCAGCCCGCCGCGCTCCCGGCCCGCCAGGACCTCGGCCAGCAGCCGCGCCATGAGCGTCTCGGGGGAAAGGGCCCGCATCACCGGGTAGGAGAACCAGTTCTGCCTGCCGGGCCCGGCGGGCTGGCGGCCGAAGCGGCCCACCATGGCCCGCGCGAACGCGTTCATCCCCTGGCCCTGACCCTCGGCCTCCAGCAGCAGCTCCGCCAGCCGGTCGCGCAACTCGGGGACCCCGGCGGTCTCCAGGTCCGGCCCGCCCTCGCGCGCGGCCTGCAGGCCGGTCGTGGAGGCGGGGAACCACAGGTCGAACAGCGTGTCGAAGCCCGGCCGGTGCGACGGCCGCTTGACCAGCGTCGCGGCGTACGCGGCGCGCAGCGACTCCCGCTCGGCCAGGTCGATCACCTCCAGCGCCCTGGCCGCGTCCAGGCCCTCGGCCGGTGAGACCGGCAGCCCGGCCTCGCGCAGCGCGTGCACGAACCCCACGTGCCGGTCGAGCAGGCTCATCGCGGCCCTCCCGTCCCGGGTCCCGTCCTCATCCCGGTTCCCGCCCCCGTCCCCGGCCTCGTCCGAGGTCCCGGCTCCGTCCCCGTTCCCGCTTCCACCCGAGGTCCGGGTCCCGGTCCGAGGGTCACAGCGCGAGTTCCTTGCGCGCCCGGGTCTGGTCGGAGGCGTGCTTGAGCACGACGCCCAGGGTGGCCCCGATCGCCTCCTCGTCCAGCTCGGTCCTGCCGAGGGCGAGCAGGGTGTTGGCCCAGTCGATCGTCTCGGCGATCGAGGGCGCCTTCTTCAGCTCCAGGGTGCGCAGGGTGGCGACCGTGCGGGCGAGCTGCTCGGCCAGGCTCGCCTCGATCGAGGGCACCCGGGCCAGCACGATGTCCCGCTCGCGCTCCGGCGTCGGATACTCCAGGTGCAGGTAGAGGCAGCGCCGCTTGAGCGCCTCGGACAGCTCCCGGGTGGCGTTGGAGCTCAGCACCACGTACGGCCTGCGCACGGCGGTGATCGTGCCGAGTTCGGGGATGGTGACCTGGTAGTCCGACAGGATCTCCAGCAGCAGCCCCTCGACCTCCACGTCGGCCTTGTCGATCTCGTCGATCAGCAGGACCACCGGCGTCTCGGACCGGATCGCGGCGAGCAGCGGCCGTTCCAGCAGGAACTCCTCGGTGAAGATGTCGTCGTGGGTGGAGTCCCAGTCCTCGCCCTGCCCGGCCTGGATGCGCAGGAGCTGCTTCTTGTAGTTCCACTCGTACAGCGCCCTGGCCTCGTCCAGGCCCTCGTAGCACTGCAGCCTGACCAGCCGCGCGCCGGTGGTCTCGACCACGGCCTTGGCGAGCTGGGTCTTGCCCACCCCCGCGGGCCCCTCGGCGAGGAGTGGCTTGCCGAGCGCGCCCGCCAGGAACACCGAGGTCGAGATGGAGTCGTCGGAGAGGTAGTCGACGGCACCGAGCCGCTCACCGGCGTCGGAGGGCGAGGCGAACCACATGTGAGCTCCCAGTACAGGACCGAATTTTGTTCTAGCTTAGCGGGTGATCGTCCCGGATTTCGAAGCCCTGCCCGATGTGCGCTATCCTTCAAGGGCTTCACGCGCCGCTAGCTCAGTTGGTTAGAGCAGCTGACTCTTAATCAGCGGGTCCGGGGTTCGAGTCCCTGGCGGCGCACCTCGACGACACGGGCACCCCGGCCTCAGGCCGGGGTGCCCGTGTCGTCTCCTCAGGCCGGACGGCCCGCGTCGTCTCCCGCGGAGACGTCCAGCAGGTAGCGCCGCAGGGTCGCCGCCTCCCGCGACAGCACCGCGGGATCGTCGCCCGGGACGAACTCCAGGGACGTGTCGATCCGCCGTCCCGTCGCCGCGACCGTGGCCAGGGCGCGGCGCCACAGCGCCTCCCGGTGCTCCAGCGGCCACCGCTCCCGCGGCGTCGGCCACCAGCTGAACACGTGCACCCCGTCCACCCGGTCCAGTACGGCCTCCAGCCCCGCCAGGGCCTGCTCGTCCGGCATCCCGTTCGGCGGCTGCCAGTAGGTCCGCAGGCCCGGGACCTCGTCCAGCATCGACCGGGCCGAGACGATCTCGTCGGTGAGGGTGCCGTCGTGGAACTCGGTGGCGACGGTGATGCCGGTCCCGCCGTCCGTCGTCGTCTCCGCCGCGCTGTCGACGCACCGTCTCAGGCCGTCCACGATCCGGCGGCGCCCGGCCGCGTCCACGGCCGCCGAGGCTGTGTTCCCGGCCCAGACCCTGATGCGCGGGGCGCCGAGCGCGCGCGCCGCGCCGAGGACCTGCCGCCACACGCGCCGGTCCTCCTCCGGGTCGGTGACGACGCCCGCCCGGTAGTAGGAGCCCAGGGCCGACACCTCCAGGCCCGCGGCCCTGGTCGCCTCGGCCACGCGCCGCGCCTCGGCCTCGTCGCCCAGCGGGACGTGCGCGTCCTGGCCCCACTCGACGCGGTCGAGCCCGGCACCGGCGGCCAGCTCGACGATCCGGTCCGCGCTCAGCGGCCGGTAGGTGACACTGCACATCCCCGACGTCAGGAACGGCACCCGTCTCATCGCATCCCGCCTCTCGCGACCCGGCTCCGTGCTCCCGGACCGGCCCTGTCCCGTCGGGTCCCGCCGCGCGGGTTCCCGTTCCGCGGGACGCCGGCCCGGCGGGCACCGCTCACCGTATCCCGCCGCACCGGGCGCGGAACGACGGGACCCCGGGGGGACGACCTGCCCGGGACGCTCGAGCAGGTCGTCCCCCGGACCCCGGAGACGGACCCCGGAGACGGACCCCAGAGACGGGGGCCGGAAGGCGGGGGCCGGAAGGCGGGGGCCGGAAGACGGGTCAGGGGGCGTTGAACCCCAGCGTGTAGGCACCCGAACCGGCCGTGGCGGTCACCTTGTAGCGGTAGCGGCCCGCCGTGCCGGTGTAGCCGATCTTCTCGTCGGGACCGGCGCCGCCGGAGGTGGCCACGGTCGTCCAGGTTCTGCCGACCAGCTTCTGCAGGTACAGGTCGAGGTCGGAGCCGGGGGGACCGTCCAGGCAGCCGGCGTGAGGTCCGGTGACCCTCGTCGTGTAGTGGACGTTCCTCGGCTGGTAGGCGGACTCCCCGGCTTTCACGGTTCCGTCGTAGGTGCTGGAGTAGCCGGTGCAGGTGCCGGTGGTCGGCGGCGGGGGGTTGCCCGCGGTCGTCCTCAGCTCCAGGCCGTAGGCGGACAGGACCTCAAGGATCGGCTGGAAGTAGGTGACGCCGCCCAGGTTGCAGTCGCCCGAGCCGCCCGAGGCGATGCCCTGGGCCTGGTCGGCGGAGATGAACGCCCCGCCCGAGTCGCCGCCCTCGGCGCAGACGGTGGTGCGCGTCAGCCCGAAGACGGTGCCCTGGGGGTAGGTGACGCTGGCGTCGCGCTGCTGGATGAGACCGCAGTGGAAGTCGGTGGTGGAGCCGGCCCGGCAGACCGAGGCTCCCTCGATGGCGACCTTGGCCCCGGCGACCGGCACCGTGCCGCCCTGGCCGTTGTCCACCGCGGGCGTGGCCGTCCAGGCGGAGTTGACGCTGACCCAGGCGTAGTCGTCGCCGGGGAAGTCCGACGCCTGGAAGACGCCCTGGGCGACGCGGTTGAAGCCGGTGGTGACCGCCCCCTTCACCCCGCAATGGCCCGCGGTGACGAACCCGGCCCGGGTGTCCTTCAGGACGGAGAAGGCGATCGAGCAGCGGCGGGTGACGCCGATGTAGTAGGCGTTGCCGCCGACCAGGTCGAACAGCGGCAGTGGAACCTCGGTGGAGGGCAGCACCAGCACCGCGCCGGTGTCGATGCCGGTGCCCTCGATGACGGTCTCGGCCTCGTCGGGGCGCGGGGTCAGCACGACCACCCTGTTGCCCCGGACGTCGACGTAGCGGACGCTGGAGACCAGCGGTTTGGGTGGGAGAGTGGCGTCGACTCTCTCCTTGACGGTCTTGAGGACCGTCAACGACCTGGTGACCACGTCGGCCTGGGCGCCCGCGGCGAGGATCACCGGGATGTCGGCGGCGCTGGTGGTGGCCACCACCAGCGTGTGCGCGCTGTTGCCGCGCAGCCACGCGCCGGCGAAGCGGGGACCGAGCACCTTGCCCAGCCGTTCCGCGACCGGGGTGAGGCGGGCCTCGTTCAGCAGCCGGGCCTGGGCCTGCTCGGCGTTCAGGCCGAGATCGCGCTGCAGGGCCTCCAGCATGCCCGGCGGTGGTGCGACGCCCCGGCCGGTCCGGGCGGCCGGTGTCCAGGTCGCGCCCTCCGTCCCCGGCGAGACCGATGTCCCCGGTACGGTGGCCGCCCTGCCGGCGGAGCCGGTCGTCCGATGGTCGGCGACCGCGGGAACGGCGGCCAGGGCGAGCGCGACGATCGCCAGGACGCATCCCGCCATGGTGCGGCTGCGAGACATGGGCCTTCTCCTCGACCTCTGCGTGCGGAGTCTTCGAGGGGATTCGCCCCATGTCGTCGGCGGACCACATGACACGGACACCGCCACCCTAGATCATCGGACGGGGACCGGGCCGGTGAAGGCGGCGCGCCACGCGGGCGCCGATGTCCCGCAGGTCCGCACACCCCGCGCCACCCGTACCTCGTCCGGCCCGGCCCTGGAGGGCGGCGCACGACACGCCGCATCCGGCCAGGTCACGGGAATCGAGGGTCTGATCGAGGGTATGGCGTAGCGCTGCGCCGGTCGGGGTCTCCCGTCCCGGCGCGCGGATCTGCTTCTACCCGAACGCGATTCTCGGTCGCGGTGGCGGTCCCCCGCACCGCGGCCGGAGGGGATGGATGGACGATGGAAGAGTCCCACCCGGTGAAGGAAACGGTTCACAAGGTGATCGACACGGTGGTCGGCGCCGTGTCCGGCGACGAGCACGCCGGAGAGATCCCCGGCCGGCCGGGCAGCGAGCCGCCGTCGCTCCAGGAGCCGACCGAGCCCCGCCCGCCCCTGCCGCCCAAGCCCGACCAGAGCGCGCCGGACGTGTTCAGCGCCACGGGGCGGCCCGTCGACGAGCCGCGGACGACGCGCTCCCAGAGCGGGGAGTACCTGACGACGGCCCAGGGCCTGCGGCTGCCGGACAGCGACCACTCGCTCAAGGCCGGCCCCCGGGGCCCGGTGCTGCTGCAGGACCACCACCTGCGCGAGAAGATCATGCATTTCGACCACGAGCGCATCCCCGAGCGCGTCGTGCACGCCCGCGGCGCCGCCGCGCACGGCGTCTTCCGCGGGTACGGCACCGCCTCGACGGTGACCCGGGCGGCGTTCCTCGCCGAGGGCGTCGAGACGCCGGTCTTCGTGCGCTTCTCCACCGTGCTGGGCTCGCGCGGGTCGGCCGACACGGTACGCGACACGCGAGGGTTCGCCACGAAGTTCTACACCTCCGAGGGCGTCTTCGACCTGGTCGCCAACAACATCCCGGTGTTCTTCGTCCAGGACGCCATCAAGTTCCCCGACGTCGTCCACGCGGCCAAGCCGCACCCGGACCGTGAGATCCCCCAGGCACAGAGCGCGCACGACACGTTCTGGGACTTCGTCTCCCTGCACACCGAGGCCACCCACCACACGCTGTGGAACATGTCCGACCGCGGCATCCCCCGCTCGTACCGGACGATGGAGGGCTTCGGCGTCCACACCTTCCGGCTGGTCGACGCCGCCGGGGAGACGACGCTGGTGAAGTTCCACTGGAAGCCCAAGGCCGGGGTGCACTCGCTCGTGTGGGAGGAGGCGCAGATCATCAACGGCGTGGACCCGGACTTCCACCGGCGCGACCTCGCCGACGCCATCGAGGCCGGCGCGTACCCGCAGTGGGAGCTGGGCATCCAGGTCTTCCCCGACACCCCCGAGCAGACCTTCGAGGGCATCGACCTGCTGGACCCGACGAAGATCGTGCCCGAGGAGCTGGCCCCGGTGCAGCCGATCGGCCTGCTCACCCTCAACGCCAACCCGACGAACTTCTTCGCCGAGACCGAGCAGGTCGCCTTCCACCCCGGCCACCTGGTGCCGGGCATCGACGTCACCGACGACCCGCTGCTGGCCGGGCGGCTCTTCTCCTACCTCGACACCCAGCTCACCCGGCTGGGCGGCCCCAACTTCGGGCAGATCCCGATCAACCGGACGCACGCCCCGGTCAACGACATGCTGCGCGACGGCTTCCACCAGACGGCCGTGCACGCCGGGGTCGCGCCCTACAAGCCCAACTCGCTGGACGGCGGCTGCCCCTTCTTCGCCGGGAGCCAGGAGGGCGGGTACGCGGAGACGCCCGTCCAGGTGCCCGCGGCGCGGAAGGTGCGCGAGGCCCCGGCGTCGTTCGACGACCACTTCGGCCAGCCTCGCCTGTTCTGGCTGAGCCTGACCCCGACCGAGCGCGAGCACGTCATCGCCGCGTACACCTTCGAGCTCGGCAAGGTCTACGAGCAGGCGATCAAGGAGCGCACCCTGAAGGTGCTCGCCCGGATCGACCCGTACCTGTGCGAGCAGGTGGCGCAGGGACTGGGCCTGCCGGTCCCGGAGCCGTCGGGCCCGCTGCCGTCCCCCATGCCCAGCCCCGCCCTGTCGCAGCTCGGGAAGGCCTGGCCGGTCACCGGACGGATCATCGGCATCGTCGTCGGCCCGGACGGTGACCTGGACGCGGTCCGCACCGTCCGGCAGGCCGTCCTGGACGGTGGCATGGTGCCGCTGGTGATCGCCCCGGTGGGCGGCACGCTCGCCGCGGACGGCGGCACTCCCGTCACCGTGCAGCGCACGTTCGCCACCGCCCGGTCGGTCGAGTTCGACGCGCTGCTGCTCGCCGGTACGCCCGCGCCCGGCGCGGACGCCTACGGCGCGCGGGACGCCAAGGCCGGGAACGGCACGCCGGCGGGGGCGCCCGTCGATCCGCGGGTGCTGCTGATGCTCGGCGAGGCGTTCCGGCACGCCAAGCCGATCGGCGGCTGGGGCGACGCCGGACCGGCGCTCACCGCGGCCGGGGTCGACCCCGTGGCGCCCGGCGTGGTCGTGGGCGGCAGCGGAGAGGCCGTTCTGGCGGAGGTCGTCCGGCTGCTCGCGGAGCACCGGATCTGGGACCGCTTCCCCGCCGCGGCCGGTGTCGTCTGACCCGGCCCGACGAGGCCGCGGTGTGACGGATCCCGTGACCGGGCCGCGGTGTGACGGATCTCGTGACCGGGATGCGGTGTGACGACGAGGGCCCCGGCCCTGTCCCTCGCGGGCGGAGCCGGGGCCCTCGGTCGTGGAGAGCTCGCGGAACGGGTCAGGGAGCCGTGAACCCCACGGTGTACGCGCCGGCACCGGTCGCGCTGACCACCCGGTAGCGGTAGAAACCGGGGGTGCCGGTGTAGGCGAGCCTCTCGTCCGGGCCGGGACCGTCGGAAGAGGCGACGACCTGCCAGGCGGAGCCCGTCCACTTCTGCAGGTACAGGTCGAAGTCCGCACCGGTGGGACCGTCCAGGCAGCCGGAGTGAACCCCGGTGACCTTCGCCGGGTAGTAGGCGTTCCTCGGCAGGTAGGCGGACTGGCGGACGATCAGGGTGCCGGTGGGGGTGCTGGCGTACCCGGTGCAGCCGGCCGCGGCCGGCGGCGCGGGCGGGGTGGTGCCACCACCGCCACCGGCAGCGGTGGTCGTCAGGGCCAGGCCGTAGGTGGTGAGGATCTCGGCGATCGGCTGGAAGTAGGTGACGCCTCCCGAGGCGCAGTCGCCCGATCCCCCGGAGGTGACGCCCTGGGCCTGGTCGATGGCGATGAACGAGCCGCCCGAGTCGCCGGGCTCGGCGCAGACGCTGGTACGGGTCAGCTCCAGGACGGCGCCCTGGGGGTAGGTGACGCTGGCGTCGCGCTGCTGGATGAGGCCGCAGTGCCATTCGGTGGTGGAGCCCGACCGGCAGACCGAGGCTCCCTCGATGGCGATCCTGGCCCCGGCGACGGGCACCGTACCGCCCTGGCCGTTGTCCACCGCGGGTTTGGCCGCCCAGTTGTTGTTGACCGCGACCCAGGCGTAGTCGTTGCCGGGAAAGGACGACCCCTGGAACACCCCCTGGGCCAGGCGGTTGAAGCCGGTGGTGGCCGCGCCCTGTCCGCCGCAGTGGCCTGCGGTGACGAAGCCGGTCTGGACCCCCTTGGTGACCGAGAAACCGACCGAACAGCGGCTGGCGGTGCCGACGTAGTAAGCGGTGCCGCCGACCAGGTCGTACAACGGCTGCGGTGCCTCGCTGGAGGCCAGCACGACCACCGCGTTCTGCTCCACGTCGGAGGCCTGCACGAAGTTCTCGGCGACCTGGGGTTCGGTGGTCAGCACGACCACCTTGTTCCGCTTGACGTCGACGTAACGCACGCTGGAGACCGCCGGTCTCGGCGGCAGGGTGGCGTCGAGCTTCGCCTTGATCGCGGAGAGTTCCGCCAGTGACCGGGGGACGACCTCGGCCTGCGCGCCAGCGGCGACGATCTGGGGGATGTCGGTGGCCCTGGTGCTGGCCACCACCAGGGTGCTCGCCGTCTTGGTCCGCAGCCAGGCACCGCCGAAACGGGCGCCGAGATTCCTGCTCAACTGCTCCGCGATCGGCATCAGCCTGATCTCGTTGACCAGCCGGGCCTCGGCCTCGGCCCGGGTCAGACCCAGGTCACGCTGCAGGGTCCCCAGCATGCCCGGTGGCGGCTTCATCGCTTTCGCGGCCGTCGGAAGAGGCGACGGGCTCACCGTCCGGCCGTTCGCGCCGGCCGGGACGGTGGCCAGGGTGAGCGCGGATATCGCCAGGACGCACCCGGCGGTGACGGCGTGTCTGCGGGACATTGGGTCTCTCCTCGACCTCGGCTTCCAGAGCTGAGGGGGGAGATCACCGCATGTCACCGACCGGCCGGATCATGCGGGCAACGTCACCCTAATGCAGTCGTCGCCGGTCAAGACCCTAGAGGCCACGCGCCACGCGGGGAGATTTCATGACGTGTCGACCTGAACGGGTTCGGTGAGGCTAGGAACTCAGAGTCGGCTCAGGAGCGGTTCAGAGGCGGCTCAGAGTCGGCTCAGGGAGCGGTGAACGCCAGGGCGTAGACGCCGGAGCCGGCCGTGGCGGTCACCCGGAAGCGGTACCGGCCCGGTGTACCGGTGTAGGCGATCTTCTTGTTCGGGCCGGGACCGTCGGAGGAGGCGACGACCCGCCAGGTGGAGCCGTTCCATCGCAGCAGCTCCAGATCGAAGTCCGCGCCGGTGGGACCGTTCAGGCAGCCGGAGTGGAGCCCGCCCTTCCTGGCCCGGTAGTAGACGCCCCTCGGCTGGAGGGCGGACTGGCCGACGGCCAGGGTGTCCTGGTAGGTCGTGAGATACCCGACGCAGGCGTCCGGATTCACGGGGGCCCGGGTGGGGGCGGTGGTGGTCTTCAGGGTCAGGCCGTAGGTGGTGAGGATCTCGGTGATCGGCTGGAAGTAGGTGACGCCGCCGGCGCCGCAGTCGCCCGAGCCCCCGGAGGTGACGCCCTGGGCCTGGTCGATGGCGATGAACGAGCCGCCCGAGTCGCCGGGCTCGGCGCAGACGCTGGTGCGGGTCAGCCCGAAGACGGTGCCCTGGGGGTAGGTGACGCTGGCGTCGCGCTGCTGGATGAGGCCGCAGTGGAAGTCGCTGGTGGAACCGGACCGGCAGACCGAGGCTCCCTCGATGGCGGCCCTGGCCCCGGTGACGGGCAGGGTGGCGCCCGCCCCGTTGTCGACGGCCGCGATGGCCGTCCAGCCCGGATTGGCCGCGACCCAGGCGTGGTCGTCGAGGGGAAAGCTGGACGCCTGGAAGACTCCCTGGGCGACACGGTTGAAGCCGCTGGTGGCCGCGCCCTTCTTGCCGCAGTGGCCTGCGGTGACGAAGCCGGTCTGGACCCCCTTGGTGACCGAGAAACCGATCGAGCAGCGGCTGGCGACGCCGACGTAGTAGGCGGCGCCGCCGACCAGCTCGTACAGCGGTTGCGGCGCCTCGTTGGAGGGCAGCACGACCACCGCGTTCTGCTCCACGTCGGAGGCCTGCACGAAGTTCTGGGCGACCTGGGGTTCGGTGGTCAGCACGACCACCTTGTTCCGCTTGACGTCGATGTAGCGCACGCTGGAGACCAGCGGTCTCGGCGGCAGCGTGACGTCGAGCTTCGCCTTGATCGCGGAGAGTTGCGTCAGCGACCGGGGGACGATCTCGGCCTGCGCGCCCGCGGCGACGATGGCCGGAATGTCGGCCGCGCTGGTGGACGACACCACCAGCGTGTTCGCGGTCTTGGCCCGAAGCCAGGCGCCGCCGAAGCGGGTACCGAGCATCCTCGTCATCTTCTCCACGATCGGCGCGAGGCGCGTCTCGTTGAGCAACCGCTCCTCGGCCTGTTCCGCGGTCAGTCCCAGGTCACGCTGAAGGGCCTCCAGCATGCCCGGTGGTGCCACGACCGCCGCTCGCACCCCCTCCGTACCCGTCACCCTCTCCGTCCCCGTCGCGCCCGGTGCTCGCGACAGGGGTGATGCGGAATCGGCGGGGGCGTCCGGCCGGTGGTCGGCGCCCGCCGGGACGGCGGCCAGGGCGAGAGCGGTGATCGTCAGGACGCATCCCGTGGCGACGACGTGCTTGCGGGACATGTGGTCTCTCCTCGATCTCGGCTTCCGGAGCGTTCGAGGGGAGATCGCCTTGTGTCGCCGGCGGATGTGCGATGCGGGCGCCACCACCCTAAATCAGCTGACACCGGCCAGGGGAGGAAAGCCGCTCGCCACGCCGACGCGGTCAGCGCACCGGGGTGAGCCTCAGCACCGCCTTGCCCTTGGAGAGCGACACCACCCGCACGCTGATGCCGTTGACCGTGCCCGAGCCCCCGGTACCGAACACCGCCTGCGAGGTCACGCCAGGGCCGGTGGCCTTCACCCGTACGAGACGCGAGGTGAAGGAGATGGACAGCCGGGTCACGCCGAACCGCGGGCTGACCCGGAACCTCGCGGTCTTCGACAGGGTGAGCCTGCACCTCCCGTCGTAGCAGGCGCGCAGGTTCGGAGCGGCCGCCTGCGCGCTCACCCGTACCCGCTCCGGGGACGCCTGCGGCGTGCCGCCGGCCGCCGTCCCACCGGACAGGAGGGAGGCGAGCACCAGGAGGGCGGCGGTGGTCTGGGCCATGATCTTCCTCTCGTCGTTCTCCGCGCGTCACGGCCCGGCGACCGTGTCGCCGCCCGGACTCCGCGGAGGTCGTACGTCGGCATGGAACCTGTTGAACCCGGCGGAATCCCTAGAGACCGCCCTTTGCTCACCTTCTAATGATTTTTCCTGTTTTTCTAGATATGTCTTGGTGCATTCCCAGCTTTTCGGCATCTGTCGTATATCGGTCGTCGTAGGGGCGCCATCACCTCGGAACCGGGACACGGCGGGGTAGGGTGGAGAGACCAAGGACATCTCGCGCGCCGGCATTCAGGCCGGCGTCGCCCAAGGCGATAGGCAACCCCGGTTCCCACGGGACCGAGACGGGCCGGCCGATCATGGCGCCGAAGCGCTCTCCTCTCCACACGCTCCTCAACGCCGTCGCGGGCATCGACCACGGGACCGCCCCGGAGACCGCCCCCGCGACCACCACGAGCGCCACGCCCGACGCCGCCTCACCGGCCCGCGTCAGCCTGGCCCCCGCCCTCGGCCGCGAGGGTGCCGTGGACGGGGCCTGGTGGCCGCGCTCCAGGGACGCCGCCGCGGAACTGCCCGGTCTCATCGCGGACATCGACCGCAGGCTGGACCGGCCCGTCCTGCGGGTGGGCCTTCCGCTGGACTCCTGGGACGACATCCCGCACCGCATCGCCGCCCCCGGCCGTCAGGTCAAGATCGGCTGGTTCCGCCACATGGACGCCCACGTGGTCACCCTGATCGGCGCGAACATGGAACCCGTCAACCTGCGGGTGATCCCGCCGGACACCGAGGAGGGCGCGGCCGGCGAGGCGCTGACCGCGGCCGCCGCCGGATCCTGACCCCGACCGGTCCCACGCGTTCCCCGGTCCGGCCCGGTCTCCGTCCGGCCCGCGCCTCCGGCCCTGCCCGCCTCCGGAGCCTGACCCGCCGTTCCCTCACCAGAGCGTGAGGGAACGCCGCAGGATGCCGGTGACGTCCTCCTCGGTGACCGGCCGGGGCGCGGTGGTAAGCAACCGCTGCTGCCTCATCGCCCCCTCCGCCAGTGCCGGGACGTCCGCCTCGGTGTAGCCGACACCGCCCACGCCGTTGGGCAGGCCGACGTCCCGCATCAGTCTCGTCAGCACGGCCGGCAGGAACTCCGCCGGGTCGTCCGGCCTGACGGCCGACGGGTCGAGCAGCTCGGCCGCGCGCAGGTGCCGTTCCGGCCGCGCCTCGAAGGTGAACCTGAACGCCTCCGGGGCGGTCAGCGCCACGGCCATGCCGTGCGGCACCATCGGCTCACCGGCCGGGTATCCCGAGGGGTGGAAGTCCCTGACGCGCCCGGCGATCGGGTAGGCGTTGGCGTGCGGGATGTGCACCCCCGCGTTGCCGAACCCCAGCCCTGCGAAGGTCGCCGCCAGCGCCATCCGTGCCCTCGCGTCCACGTCATCCCCGTCGCGTACGGCCGCTCTGAAGGAGTGCGCGAGCAACTGCAGGGCGCGTTCGGACCACATGTCGGCCACCGGGTTCGAACCGCAGTACGGCACCCGCTCCTCGGGACGTTTGCGCTCGTAGGAGGTGTAGGGCCGGGCCGTGTAGCTCTCCAGGGCGTGGCAGAGGATGTCCATCCCGGAGGCCGCGGTGACCTCGGGGGGCTGGGACATCGTCAGGTCGGGATCGACGACCGCCAGGACCGGGCGGAGCCGGGCGTGGCTGATACCGGTCTTGACCTTCAGGTCGAGCACGTCGAGCACGCAGATCGTGGTGCTCTCCGCGCCGGTGCCGGTGGTCGTGGGCACCGCCACCAGCGGCTTGAGCGGCCGGGAGGGTGCCAGCCCGCCGCCCACCGGGGCGTTGACGTAGTCCATCAGCTCACCGGGATTGGTGACGAGCAGGTTGACCGCCTTGGCCGTGTCGATGCTCGACCCGCCCCCGACGGCGACGAAGGCGTCCCAGGGACCGGAGGCGCGGGCGTGCTCGACGGCCGCGAGCAGGCTCTCGTCCGTCGGCTCGACGCGTACGCCGTCGTACACCGACGCCTCCATGCCGAAGCCCTCGATCTGTTCGGCGATCCGCGCCGGTGCCCCGGTCTCCGCCACCCCGGGGTCGGTGACGACGAGGACGCGGCGGACGCCGTACTGCCCGAGATCGAAGCCGATCTCGGCCGAGGCGCCCGGCCCGAACTTCAGGGCGGGGGCGCCGTAGGTGAAGACGGACTCGGGATTGCCCGGAGCGGTGTACACGCCCGGCTCCTCTCGCTGGTCCTGCCGATGTCACGGGCGACGACCGCCTCGGGTGTGCCCGCCGCTCACGGTCGGCGGCAGCCTCGGCGCACGCCCGCCGCTCACGTCAGCGAGGGTACTTCGTGCTCCTCCGCCCACCGACGCCGGATCCCGGTACGAGCCGGCCGAGCGGGACCGGCGGCGTCCGGCCGTCCGTCGGCGTCCAGCGCGACGGCAAGAGGAACGCAAACGGATCGCAAGTCACGGTCCCTAGCATCGCCGTCATGACGAGAAGAACGATCACACTTGCCGCGGCCGTCGCCGCCGGTGCGCTCACGATGACGACCCAGCTCCCCGCGACCGCGTCCGCGACCACCACGACCGGATCCACCGCGTCCGCGACCTCCGCGTCCGGGTCCACCACGTCCGGGTCCACCACGTCCGGATCCACCACGTCCGGGTCCATCGCGACCGTGACCTCCGCGTCCGCGATCACCGCGTTCCCGTCCGCGACCTCGGCCACCGCGCTGCTGCGCCTGCGCGGCGGGCTGACCCTGGAGATCCCGGCCTCATGGCGGGTGTACGGGACAGCCGACCGGGTCCGGGTGGTGACCGGAGCCTGCGCGCGTCCCGGCGGCGACTTCTTCCAGCCCCGATGCGACAGCTTCTGGGTCATGGGACCCAAGGCGCTGAAGAACGGGGGAGAGGGACTGCGGCGCTACGACCCCACCCAGGGACCGTTCTTCCCGGCGGGCGACGTACCGCCCTGCCCGGCCGACCCCAGGTACGGTCATGTCATCGGCAAGGCGACCACGGTCGGCTATCGAAGCGTCGGCGCCGGGCACAGGGCGCACTACCGGGTGTGGCCGGGCCGGTGCATCACGTACAACGGCGCCGTGCAGAAGTCGACCTTCGCACAGCGCGAGTGGTACCTGCCGACGTCGAAGATCCTCGTCGTCGACAAGTGGTCCACCCCCGGGCTGGACAGGATCCTGAAGAACGCCGTCTGGGCCCGCTGACCGCGCGTTTCGGAGAACACCGGGACCCGCGTGTTCTGGAGAGCACCGCGACCCGCGCGTCTCGGAGAACACAGCCCGGGGCCGCCGACCCGCGTATCTTGGAGAACGCCGCCCAGACTCGCTGACCTGCGGCGCGCCACCCCGTCACCCGGAACCAGACCGACCCGCCCCTCTCGTCACGGTACGACCCCCACCCGGCCGCGACCGCCTCCACCAGCCACAGCCCCCGCCCGCCGTCGTCGTCCGTCCCCGGGACGCGCACGGCGGGCGCGCTCGTGTCCGATCCCTCGTCGGTGACCTCCACGTGGACCGTCCCGGGAAGGCGGGCCACGTACACCGTCACCCTCCCGTCCGCCCCGCGCCCGGAGTCGGAGTGGGTCACCGCGTTCGTGGCCGGCTCGCTGAGCAGGAGCAGCTCGTCGTCGAGCACCGGGGCCGTGAGCCGCCCGGCCAGCAGGCCGCGCGCCCAGGCCCGCACCTCCGGCACGGCCGCCACCCTGCCTGGGAAGACCCCCGCCACGCGTTGCACGACCCGTTCGCACGGTACGGCCCGTCCGTTTTGTACGCCCCGTCCGCGCGGCACGTCCCCGGCAGGGCGTTCCCGTCCTGACATCCGGGCCTTTCCCGAGGCGGCTCCTCCTCCGCCCTCACGCGGCCACCGCCGACATGACGACGTCGGCCGCGTGTCGGCCTGCGGCGCTCCTCCGGCAACGGAGGACAGTGCGTCGAAGTTGCCACCAATGTGCCCGATCTGGTGGTCGTTCGTGATGGTAAGGACCGTGAAGGTCCCAACCTGCTCTTTCTCCTCGCCCAGGGGCGAGCTTTCATCGGTGAAGTCAAGGTGGGCCGTTTCGACGATCTGGCCTGACCATCCTCAATGGAGCGAGCACGCTGAAGGTGATGCGTGAAGCGACGGGAGCGCTAACCTCGGCAGGTGACCGACCTCCAGCACCTCGTCGATGACGCCGGCCGCGACGGAATCCAGAAACTCGTGGTCGGCGAACACGAGTCGTACCGGTGGATCACGCCCGACGAGTTGCCCGGCTCCGGCCTTACCGGCGAGACCGCCCAGGTCGTCTACGACTGGGCCGCGACTCGTCGCTGATCGAAGATGCCTCCGGCCTCCGCCTCGGCTCGTGGGATGGGACTCATCGTGAAGAACATGATCGCCCGGCTCTGGAGACTCACCAACGGCTCGCTCCAGTGGCGCGTCCTCTGGTTCCGCAACGCCAAGTTCATGGTCGGAGTGACCGGGATAGTGCGCGACAGGGACGGCAGAGTTCTTCTTCTGAGGCATCGTTTCTGGCCCGAAGGCGGGCAGTGGGGGCTTCCGACCGGATACGCCAAGGCGTCGGAGACCTTCGAGGACACGGTCCGTCGCGAAGTGCTGGAGGAGACCGGGCTGACGGTGCGCGTCGGCGGGATCGCCCATCTGAAGAGCGGCTACAGGCTGCGTGCGGAGGTGGCCTACGAGGCCGAGTTCGCCGGTGGCACGATCGAGATCGACGACTTCGAGATCCTGGAGGCAGGATGGTTCGCACCGGACGACCTGCCGGAAGGCATCCAGGAGGGACACCGCCTCCTCATCCACCGTGAACGGACGTAGCTCCCTGCTCACCCGATGCCCGGCCCGACAGGCCCGGCCCGACAGGCCCGGCCCGACAGGCCCGGATCGCCGGACCGGCCGCCGAGCGGGCCTTGCCGGTGCCCGGCGGGCCGAGAAAGCTCACGCCGTCCCTCCCGTGAGTCGCGCATTCAGTGCGGCGGCGGGTCGGAGTGTCGACGGTCGCCGGCGAGGGTGGCTCGGAGCCGATCGTGTTTGAACTGGTATCTGGCCCCGGCGGTGCGCAGCACATGACGTCGGCGGGCGTCTTCGAGGAACCGCATCCCACGCAGAGGGAACAGCCCGCGCATCCGGAGCTGGGCGAAGAGCAGGCCGGTGCGCCAGATGTCGGAGATCGCCGCGACGGAACCGAGGGCGATCATGACGCCGAACCCGGTGGCGGTGACGATCCCGGCCGCCAGGCCGTGGGTACGGCCGTTCTGGAAGCCCAGCGCCAGGCCGATGGGGATCGCGGCGCTGCACGCCACCAGCAGGGCGCGCCGGCGGTCCAGGCGCCGGCGCATGCCGGGGGTGGGCGGGGTGTCGATGTCGGCGATCGGGCGGGCCACGCTGACCATGAGCCCGAACCCGAAGGCGGCGATCAGCCCGGCGAACGTTCCGTGCAACGGCGTCTTGCTCACGCCGTAGGCCAGCCCGATCGGCCCCCCGATGGTCGCGGCGGCCAGCAGATCGACGCCGCCCGGACGCAGCCTGCCCCACCGGGAGCCGGTGCTGGACGTGGGGCGGACGCGGGTGGCCGCGTGCCCGGCGGCGGCCGCCGCGACGATCCCGGCGGCCAGGCCGCAGGAGTAGGTGCTCTGGTTGCCCACGGCCATGGTCACCACCATGAAGATCGCCGATCCGACCGCGGTGTTGAACACCGAGCGCGGCCGTCGGCGCAGCAGGCGGGCGAGCCGCCCGCCGAAGACGGTGCCGAGCCTGTCCGTCCAGTCGGGAGGAGGATCGCGCAGTTCGGAGACCAGACCGGCCAGCAACCCGAAACACCCGCCCATGAGGGCGCCGTACCACACGCCGAAAGCCGCTCCGGTGTCACCGGCGACCGTGTACCGCCCGATCGGGCCGAACACCACGGCGCCGATCCCGCTCATCAACAGCGTCCCGGCAAGGGCGTTGATCAGGCAGCGCTCCCACATCGGTGCCCAGTGGTGCATCCGCCACCATGCCAGGTCACCGCGGCCCATCCGGGTGGCCAGAAAGCCGAGCCACCTGCGGGCCTGCTCCGCCGAAGGGCCGGGCCGGTGGGGCGGGTAGGCGGTGGGAACGACGCGGTCGAGCAGGTGGTCCTCGGCCTGCTCGCGCGTGGTGAAGCGACCTGGCCGGAGCAGGTCGGCGGCGGCGTGCGGGTCCTCGCGCAGGAGGGTGAGGGTCAGCGGCGTGTCCAGTGCCCGGCTGACCGGGTCGTCGGGGTGCTGCCGGAGCCGGTCGATCAGCCGGCTCACGGGATCGCCGTGGGGAGGTGGGTCCGGCCGGTGGTCCTGCAGATATCCGATCGCCTGCTCGCCCGTGACCGGCAGGAGCTCCACCGCCGCGGCGCCGTGCAGCGGCCTGGTCTCGGCCTGTACGGCGGCGGTGAAGTCGTCGGTGCGGGCCAGCACCAGCAGCCGGAAGGAACGGCGCCGGCGGTTGATGTGCTGCAACGCCTGTACCTGGCGGGATCGGTCCATCTCGTCGAAGCCGTCCAGGAGCAGCGAGACCATGCCGTGGCGAACCAGCTCGCCCGCCGCGTCCGGGCCGTATTCGGGCGAGGCGAGGAAGGTGTAGGCGGTGGCGAGCTGCCGGGCGAACCAGTCGTCGAGACCGTGGCGTCGGGGATCCCAGTCGCAGGCGTTCAGCAGCACCGGGACCGGCGTTCTCATGGCCTGCGGAAGGGGCAGGCGGACCCGGTGATCCAGTGCCTCCAGCAGTAACAGGATGGCTGTCGCGCTCTTGCCGGTGCCGCGGTGACCCATGACGACGATGCGGCCTGAGCCCAGCCCCGCGTACAGGTCGAACAACCCGGCGAGCCCACCGCCCTCGACCGCCTGTGCCGTCGCCTGCCGGGTGCCGGGCAGCGGCATGAAGCGGGGACGCTGCGGATCGTCCAGAGCCACCCGCAACCGGCTGGCGACGGGCCGGGAGGTTCTCACCCAGCGCGGTGGGATCGGCGGCGGGTTGTCCAGTCCGCGATCGGCCGCCTCCTCCTCCCACTGCGCCCGCAGCTTTCTCGCCAGCGCGTTGGCCGCCCTGGCCAGCCGGACGCGAACCTCGCCCTCAGCCACCGTCCCCGAAAGAAGAATGTCGTCCGGATCCGAGCAGCGTCGCTCCTGAATGAGGGGTGGGGGAAAGGCCGCCGTTTCCGGACGCCTTTCCTGTGGCAGGCCGGGTTCGAACTCCTCCCTCGTATCGCGTGCTGGGTCTGCCGTTTCATCTCTTCTGTCGGGTATCTGCTCAGAGATGCCGTGCGCGCCGGTGCTGCGAATGGGGGCGTTGACGGTGTCGTACGCCCTGGCTTCGGCGGGCACGGCCCTTCCCGAGCCGGCGGTGGCCGATTCGCGCATCGTCCACGCACGATGAGCGCGACGCGCGAGGCCGAGGAAGGCGGTGTGCTCGCCGTGCTCGACGTCCAGTCCCGCTCGGACGAGCACGGAGGAGATCAATGTCTGACGCGGGAAATGCCGCTCCTTGCGCCAGTGTCCGATTGTGGAAGGGCTCAGGTCCAGCGCCTTGGCAAGGTCGACGTCCAATGGCTTTCCGTCGCCGTCACGACGGGCCTGCCGTTGTTTCACATGCTCCGAGCGTCGCGCCGCCTCCTCCACGTACCCGAAGAAGCGGTCGAAGAACTCCGTAATCGTGTCATCTTTCTCGCTCGATGTCCGATTAGTTCCGACCATGCCTCGTTCGACTCCCTGGTTCTCTATGGGCAAGTCAGGACATTTCACGTCCACCGTATCGTGTCCCGGCTCCTCGCCGCTTCTTCCGCGGAACGCGTCCGACCGCTGCCCGCAAATGCGATTGCATTTGCAATGCAATTGCGTTCGGCCAGGTCACGGGCGTTGCCATTTGCATTTGAGTTGTTTTTCGAGGAAGGCCTTTACGGTTCGGGCCGAGCGATGATCTCCTTTCTCGGGAAGCCGGTCGGGCGGCGTTCGGTCGAATGGTCCGGCCCGCGCGGTTGAAACGCCCCAGCGGGCGGAAACGCCGCCCGCGTAGGAACACAAAAGGAGAATCAAAATGCAGAACACAGGAAAAGTCAGGTGGGCCGCCGCTTCGGTCGCGACGGTGGCGGCTCTCGCCGGCAGCCTCACGATGACGGCGTCCGCGTCCGCCGAGGCCGCCGTCACGCCCGCGGCGAGGACGGCGGTGGCGCTCCAGGCCAAGGTGTCCGCGGTGCCGTGCGGTCTCACCCACTCGACGGGTGACCTGCCCGGCGGCCCCCTGAAGATCGTCTACTACACGATTCGCAACTGCCACTCCTACACGGTCCAGCGCAAGCTGGAGATCGCCGGGACCACGGACGGGTCGTGTCACACCATTCCTGGCGGAAGGACCGTTTCGTCGTCGCGTGTCATCGCGGGCTGGGCGAGCGTCAGAGGGATGAAGGCCTGCTGAGTCCCCGCACCAGGCGCTGAGGGCGTGACTCGTCTGCTGCCACCGGTCGGCAGACGAGTCACGCTCCAACCCCTCGTCCCTCACCGGCCCGATATCCGGTGGCGCCCCCGGGCGCCGATGGTGAGGATTTCCGGTATGCGCATCCTCCTGGAGACCGACCGGCTCGTGCTCCGCGCGTTCACCGAGGCCGACACCGACCACCTGCTCGCGCTGGACGGCGACCCCGAGGTGATGCGCTTCATCGACGGGGGCCGCCCGACGAGCCGCGAGGCGATCCTGACGAGCACCCTGCCGCGGCTCCTCCACGACCATCCGTGCTTCGGCACCCGCGGCTACTGGGCCGCGGAGGAGAGGGCCACCGGAGCCTTTCTGGGCTGGTTCGAGTTCCGTCCCCTGGACGACCACGATCCCCGCGTGGTCGAACTCGGCTACCGGCTGAACAGGTCCGCCTGGGGGGCCGGTCATGCGACGGAGGGGGCGCGGGCCCTGATCCGCAAGGGGTTCACGGATCTCGGCGTGGAGCGGGTGACCGCGAACACCATGGCCGTCAACACGCGCTCCCGGCGCGTGATGGAGAAGGCCGGCCTGTCGTTCGTCCGGACCTTCACCGGGGACTGGCCGGAGGCGATCGAGGGTTCCGAGCACGGCGATGTCGAGTACGAGCTCACCCGCGACGAGTGGGAACGGCTCCGGCGGTCCGGCGCAACGGTGTCACCGTCACCGTCACCGGCACGTTGACGTCCACGTCGAGTTCCGCCGCGACGCGTGCCGTCCGGGACCCGGTTCGTTCCCGGCCTGCGTCTCAGAGCCTGCCGAGCCCGCGGGCCAGGACGGTGGCGGTCTTCGCGATGGTCGGGTCGTCGGTGGGAAGACCCGGGGTGCGGTTGGTGTAGATCGCCATGATGATGGGAGCCGCACCCCTGGCAGGCCAGATGACGGCGATGTCGTTCCCGCCGCCGAACCCGTCGGAGTTGGTGCCGGTCTTGTCGCCGACGATCCATGTCCTGGGCAGGCCCGCCCTGATGCGCTCGTCACCGGTCCTGTTCGCGAGCAGCCAGGCGACGAACCGTTCACGGTCCTTGGCGTGCAACGCCCGGCCGGTCGTGAGCACGCGCAGGTCGCGGCCGATGGCCTTGGGCGTGGTGGTGTCGCGCCTCTCCTTCGGGGTCCAGTCGTTGAGCCCGGGGTGGCGGCGGTCCATGCGGGAGACCGGATCCTTCAGCCCGCGGAAGTACCTCGTCAGGCCCGCGGGCCCGCCGACCAGTGTGAGCAGCAGGTTGGACGCGGTGCCGTCGCTCTGATTCATGGCCGCCTCGCACAGCCGGGTGACGGTCAGGCCGTCCCTGAGGTGCTTCTCGGTGACCGGCGAGTTGGGCGTCATGTCGGCGGCCGTCCACCTGACGACCCTGTTCATCAGTCCGGGTTCGGAGGTGCGCGCCCTGTGCAGCACGTTCGCGCACAGGGGTGCCTTGAAGGTGGACAGCATCGGGAAACGCTCGCCCGCCCGGTACGTCACCGTCCTGCCGGTCGCCGTGTCCAGGGCGTACGCGCCGATGCGCCCCTTGAAGGACTTCTCCAGCCCGCGTAGTTCCCTCCTGACCCGAGCCTGTCCCGGACCCGCGATCTCCGTCCGTGCCTTTCCGGCACCCGTTCCCGTCTCGGTCGAGGTCGTACCCGCGCCGGGGGTGTCGCCGGACGACGGCTGCTGCGGCTTCGGCGGTGTGGCGGACCTGGACGGGGTCGGCGACCTGTGGTCGGCGACGGTGGCCGTGCACGCGGAGAGCGCGCCGGCCGCGATGACGGAGGTCATCGTGACGGCGATCGGCCGGAGGAACCGCGCGTGATCCATGGTCTGTAGGACGTGCGGGCAACCGGCGGGGTTCCTGTCCCGTCCGGGCGTGCGGGCGTCACCGATGCCCGCACGCCCGGACGCAGGACGTCGTGGGACCGGACCGACGGCCCCGTTCCTCCCCGTCGGACTCGCAGCGGGAGACGATCACAGACGATCACAGACGATCACACGGTCGGCCGCTCGACGACCTGAGGCCGGCCCCGAGATCCGTCGCCCGACGGGGGAGACGGTCAGGCGACCGGCTGCTCGTCGATGGAGTCGACGCGCTCGGGGTAGAAGGCGACGTGGTCCTTGATCTCGGCGACGGCCGGGTGCGGCGACTCGTAGACCCACAAAGCGTCCACCACCTGCTCGCCGTCCACCGTGACGGTGTAGTAGCTCGCGTCGCCCTTGAACGGGCAGTAGGTGGCGGTGTCGGTCCGCTCCAGCAGCGAGCGGTCGACGTCGTCGATCGGGATGTACTGAACGGGCGGGTACGAGGCCTCCTGCAGCGTCAGCACGCGCTGCGAGTCGGCGACCACCCGGCCGGAGACCGAGACGACGACCCGGGCCGGGTTCGCCGTGATCGTGATCGGATGCTTGGCGCTGGGCTGAAGAACGGGCTTGTCGGTCATGGTGGGCACCCCTTTCTCTCGTGACCAGTCTGCCGCAGCCCGGATCCGGGCCGTCGGCCACCGCCCCGGGATCGTCCGGGGCACTGGACGGGCACGGACGGGACACGGATGGGACGAACAGGGATGGACGGGGACGGGTCAGGGGAGGTCGGCGGCGGTGGGGCGTGCCGACACGGGGTCCGGGCGGGTCCGCAGCAGGTGGACGGCCAGGAGGCCGAGCCAGCAGAAACCGGTCGCGATCGAGATCCGCTGCATCAGGCCACCGAGACCGGCGAAGCCCTCGGCCCCGGAGAACCCCATCCCGGCGAGCACGAACGAGACGAGGAACACCAGCCCGCCGGCCGCCGAGTAGACCGCCCAGCCGGTCTCGCCCCATCCGGCGAAGCGGCGGGCGAACACGAAGCACGCGGCGGCCAGCGCGGCGAAGAAGAGCAACGAGAACGGGACGTCGTGGAGACGGCCCTGCCAGGTGGAGACGCCCCGCGCGGCCGTGCCGGGCGGATAGCCGCCGATCGGGTCGGTCGGGAAGACACCGGCGCCGATCAACCCGATCGCGCTCGCACCGATCAGCAGCGGCCCCCAGGTCGAGCGCCGTCCGGGCGTACGGAGATCCCGGCGCAGGCCGACGGCGAAGACCAGCATCAGCAGACCGGTGACGACGAAGTTGGCGACCTGCGTCCATCCGTACGGACCCAGGGACAGGGAGCTGACCGGATGGCGCATCGGGTCGTAGCCGGCGCGGGTGGCCCCCTCGATCAGGAACGCGGTGACGAACAGGAGGCCGGCGGCCACCCCGCACAGGTAGGGAAGGGTGGCGCGTGGCGCCGTCGTGTTCTCTGCCGGGGTGCGCATCGATCCTCCTGCACGGGAGACGTCACGGTATCGGGGGAGAGGAACCGCCGGGTGCTTCCCAGGAACGCAGTATCCGCCTGCCGGACGGGCCGGAGCCAGTGCTCGGCCGTGACCTGAGCCCGTCCTGGGACCGGAACCTCCCCCGCGGTCCTCTTCCGGCCGATCAGGCGGGGCCGACCCCGGAGATCTGGTAGCGGGACACGTCGGCGTCGCGGATCATCGCGGACCGGTCGTCCTCCGGGCCGGAGCCCCGGAACGCCTCCAGGGCCTCCTTCGACTCCCACCGCTCGTAGACGTTGATCCGCCCGGTCTCGACGAGGTCGGCGCCGAGCGTGAAGTCGAGGCAGCCGGACGCGGCGCGGGCCTGCTCGACCACGGGCACGCACCCTCGCAGGTAGTCGTCCCGGGCGTCGGGGTCGACGCGGATCCAGCCTGAAACAATGATCATGCCGCCACCCTATGGCCCGCCACCGACAGGATCACCGCCGGACCGGAGCCGGTATGCAAGGGCTGACGCTTCCGTGCCGGTCGCGCATATCGGGCGCCCGCGGGGCACGTAGGATCCGACGGCCGGGCAGGTACGGCGGAGACGAGGACGGCGAGGGCGCGGTGTGAGTTTTGATCTCGGAGTCTGGCTCGGAACCGAACCGCTCACCGCGGCCGAGGCCCTCCGCCGGTACCTCCTCCGGACCGGGAGCGAGATCGCCTGCGGCGAGCCGAGCCCGGAGGTGGCGGCCTTCTACGAGGAGCTGACGTCGGTCTTCCCCGACCTGACCGCCGAGAACTACGCGACCTCGCCGTGGTCCGAGCCGTTGAGCGTGGGGGAGGACTTCGTGCTGATGAGCGCGGTCTTCCCCCGGGCCGGGGAGGTGTGCCGGGTCGTGCTGGAGATGTCCTGGCGGCACCCGCTGGTGATCTTCGAGCCGTAGGGGTGCCTCACGAGCCGTCGCGGGCCCTTCGCGTCGTACGGCGCGACGAGCCGGTCGGCGCCGGTCGGTGCGGGTCGGTGCGGGTCGGTGCCGGTCGGCGCGGTGAGGCCGCTCAGCGGCTGACCGCGTCGCCGGACGGGCGCAGCAGGCCGAGGTCGGAGCGGCGGGGGAGGCTCTCCCAGTCGCCGTCGGCGGTGACCGCGAAGGCCCCGGCGGCCGACGCCGTGGCCAGGCGCTCCTGTGGATCGGCTCCCGCGAGGGTCTCGGCGATCCAGCCCGCGGCGAAGGCGTCCCCGGCGCCCACCGGGTCGACCTCGGTGACCCGGTGCGGCTCGGCGTGCCGTACGACGCCGTCGGAGAGTTCCATCGCGCCCAGCGAGCCGCGCTTGACGAGGACGTGGCGCGGGCCGAGGTCGGCCAGGGCGCGGGCCAGGGCGAGCTGGTCGTTGCCCTCCACGACCAGCCGGGCCTCGGCCTCGGTCGCGAACATGACGTCCACCGTCGGGACGATCTCCCGCAGCACGGCGGACGCCTCGGCGGGCGTCCACAGTGCCCGGCGGTAGTTGACGTCCATCGACACGGTCACCCCCGCGTCGCGGGCCTCGGCGATCGCGGCCCGGACCGCCTCGGCGGCGGAGGCCGACAGGGCCGGGGTGATGCCGGTGACGTGCAGCACGCGGGCCGAACGGATCATCGAGGTGTCCAGGTCGGCCGGGCAGAGCCGGGATCCGGCGCTCGCCGAGCGGTAGTAGCGCACGTCCACCACCTCGGCCGTGCGCCTGCTCTTGATCATCAGGCCGGTGGGCGTGTCCGGGTCGACCCGCATCCCCCGTACGTCGACGCCCTCGCCCGCCAGCGTCGAGCGGAGCAGTTCCCCGAACTCGTCGTCGCCCACCCTGCCGATCCAGGCCGAGCGCCCGCCGAGCCGGGAGACGCCGATGGCCACGTTCGACTCCGCGCCCCCCACGCCCAGCCCGAAGTCGCGGGCGTGCCTGAGCGGGCCGGTGCGCCGCGCGCTGAACAGTGCCATGCTCTCGCCGAGCGTGACCAGGTCGGTCATGGAAGGGGCTCCTCACGCAGCGGGGTCGGTGATCGGTCGTACCCGGCCGTCCGCCGGTCCTCCCGGGATGATCCGGTACGCCGAATACCAGGTCAAGGGAGTGGATAGCGCTTTCTCGCGGCCATCGAGCAGCATAACGTCCTCTACCGGACGGCCGTCGAGCGGCATGGATCTTCCTCTAATTTTTGCTCGGTCCAGGGCACAACTGTCCCTCGGGGTGCTTGACAGGCCAAAATTGATCCGTGGTCAGGATCGGATCGGTAGAGATGAACGATTGCGAGCAGGGGAAGCTTCCGCCCGTTCTGCGCCAGTTGTTCGCCGACGGAGCCGACGGAGCTCGCGGGATGAGCGGAGGTGAGGGCAGGAGGCTCTCGGTGGACCTGCCGCCGGGTGAGCTGGTCTGGCCCGACCCCGGTTACGCTCAGCTCGCGATCCGTCACCGTCCGGCCTTCTGGCTCAGCGAGGTGACGGTCTCGGGGGAGTACTGGGCGCGGCTGCGGGCCGAGCACGAGCGGTCGGGGCTGTGGCCGGTGCTGCTGGAGGACTCCGTCCAGCCCTGGTCGGCCGGTCAGATCGCCCCGGACGCGGCGGCCGAGATCGACAACTACCACGTCGAGGCGTTCATGGCCGAGGTGTGGTCCGACTGGATCGCCAGGGCCCACGTCGACCAGCTCGAACTGCTCGACCCCTTCGGCCCGGAGTGCCCCGGCCCGGCCCCCGCGGGCAGGCTCGCCGCCGACCCCGGGGTGGTCGCGGACTGGTACGCGGGGATGGTGGCCGAGCGCAGGACGCCGCTCGGGCTCGTCGCGGTCGACCGCGGTGCCGACGCCCTGGCCGTCATGGGCTGGCAGGGCGCGCTGAACCACAACGAGTGGATGGTCCCGCTCGCGGCCGTCGTGCGCAGCTGGGAGGACAGGTTCGGGGTGCGGGTGGTCGGGATGGGGTTCAACACCCTCGACGTCAGCGTGGCGGCCCCGCCGACGACCTTCGAGCACGCCCTGCAGGTCGCCGCGGAGCACTGGACGTTCTGCCCCGACAGCATCATCCAGGGCGCGGGGACCCTCATCGACTACGCCGAGCAGATCAAGGGCAGGAACGCCTGGTCGTTCTGGTGGGACTGAGCCGTCCCGGGGCCGGGGGGCCGCGATCCCCGTAGCGGGCGGGCCTGTGGGGCCGCGAGACGCCCGTCCGAGCAATCCTGGATGTTGAGTGCTTTAGGGGACTTTTTGCCAACAAGGTAGATCTTCTGGGGTTTTCGTGGTCTTTGCTTTGCTTTGTCTGGTTCTCGTGGGTAGTGTCCCCTGTTATCGGCCGGTGACCTGCCCTTCACAAGAGGGAGCGACCGCCCGACGTCGAATCCCGCAGGCCGGATGCCGCGGGAACCGGGGACCCATTTTCCGGGGTGAATCCGCCGCTCATGCGGCGGTAGGGCAACTCCACCGCCCGAACCCGTCAGCTAACCCGGTAGACGAGATGGAGAGGAGACCCCCTCATGGATGACCGCGTCACCGCGTCGGTGCACCCCCTGTCCGCGCCGACCACCTGAACCTTCCCCTGCCCCCCGTCCCCCATCCCCCGTACCTTTCGCGCCGCGCCTGATCGCGGCATTTCCAGGCAGCGCTCTGCGTAACGACTGGTTCGTCCGGTTACGCCTTTTCTCCGACAGCGCGCCCTCGCCCGTGCGCCCCTTTTCGGCGTGTCGCACGCGGTAGCCCCGTTCCCTCGCGAAAGAGCCTTTCCCCCATGAACCTCTTCTTTGGCATGCACAAGAACCGCCTGGCCGCAGCCGCCCTCGTCGGGGTGAGCGTGCTCGCCTCCGCGGGCGTCGCCTCCGCACTCCCCGCCTCTCCGTCCCTCGCCGCCGCCACCACCTCCGCGGTGAGCGGCCCCGAGGACGGCGTCGAGGCAGTCCTGCTCCACGGATCCACCCGCGCCTCCTACTTCTGGGACGACTCCTCCGGCCGCGCCGGGGACACCGGCCTGCCGGCCAGTGGCAAGCCGATGCAGAAGGGCATGATCGCCAGCCCGAGCTGGCCGCTGCTCACCGAGGGCTACATCCTCTACAAGGGCAAGCGGGCCAAGTTCTTCGTCGGCGACCGCGGCCCCGGGGTGCCCTCCAACCGCGGCATCATGCTCGACATCGACGCCAAGACCTTCGCCGACCTGACCGGCGGCACCTTCAACGCCGGCACGCTCGGTGTGGACGGCAACGGTGGCATGGGCCACATCGACGTCGAGTACGTGATCACCCGGTGGGGCGACGGCGTGGGCAGGAAGAACCACCCCGTGGCCTTCTCCACCGGTGCCTGGGGCCGCAAGGACCCCAACCCGGCCGATCCGCCCAAGACCGTGCTGGCCAAGTCCGGACGGCCGAAGAAGGTCACCGGGACCGAGCAGGTGAGCGCCGCGCCGATGTCGGCCAAGCCCAAGGTCATGGCCGAAGCCCTCTCCGCGGCCGGGCTGAGCGTGCGGGAGCCGGGCGCCGTCGTCTGGTAGCCGGTCGTCGCGACCGGCCCCGCCGGTGCCGGATCCTCTACAGAATGGCATTCTGTTTCGCAGGATCAACACGGTAGGAGTGCCATGACGACTCTGCGAACCCGGGCGAACGGCATCGAGATCGCCTACGACACCTTCGGCTCCCCCGAGGACCGCCCGCTCCTGTTGATCATGGGACTCGGCTCCCAGATGATCCACTGGGACGAGGACTTCTGCGGGCTGCTCGCCGGGCGCGGGCACCACGTGGTGCGTTTCGACAACCGTGACGTCGGTGAGAGCACCCACCTGCACGAGGCCGGAGCACCCGGACCCGGCTGGAACGGCCGGGTCCCCTACCTGGTCGGCGACATGGCCGACGACGCCGCGGGGCTGCTGGAGGCACTCGGCCTGGACTCCGCGCACGTGGTGGGCGTCTCGATGGGCGGGATGATCGCGCAGTCGCTGGCGATCCGCCACCCGCACCGGGTGCGCAGCCTCACCTCGATCATGTCCACCCCCAGCCCGCGGGCGGCGCCCCCGACCGAGGCCGCGATGGCCGCGCTCATGTCGCCGCCCTCGCCCGACCGCGAGGCGGCGATCCGGCGGGCCGTCGCGACCTGGGACGTCATCGGCTCACCCGGTTACCCGGCCGACCGCGAGCGGATCGCGAGGGTCGCCGCCCTGAGCTACGACAGGGCCTACGACCCGCCGGGCACCGCCAGGCAACTGGCCGCGATCATGGCCTCCGAGGACCGCGCCCCGCTGCTGGCGAAGCTGACGGTGCTGGCCCTCGTCCTGCACGGGGAGGACGACCAGCTCGTCCCGGTCTCCGGGGGGATCGCCACGGCCGAGGCGATCCCGGGCGCGCGCCTGCTCACCTTCCCCGGCATGGGCCACGACCTGCCCCGCGAACTCTGGACGGCCTTCGCCGACGCGATCGAGGAGCTCACCGGCTCCGCCGACCAGGCCGCCGCCGCGGCACGCTGAGGACCCGGCGTCCCGGGCCCGGGACCGTACGCCCCGGGGCCCGGCCGCCGACGGACGACCCGTCGACGAACGACCCGACGGCACACGGGCTCCGGGAACCCGGACCGCCGCAACCCAGACCGCCGCAACCCAGACCGCCGGGACGTGCGCCCGGGACGCGCCGGGAGGTTCAGACCTCGATCTTCTCCTCGATGCTCCGGAGGGTGTGCCGGGCGAGCGCCAGGTTGGACCGGTTCCGGTCGAGGGCCAGGTACATGAAGAGACCCTTGCCGTTCCGGCCGGTGAGCGGGCGGATCACGTGGTACTGCGTACCGAGCGTGATGAGGATGTCCTCGATGCCGTCCTTGAGGCCGAGCGAGTCCATGGTCCGCATCTTGGCCTTGACGACCTCGGTGTTGCCGGCCGCGGCCACCTGAAGGTCGAGGTCCTTGGAACCGCCGAGCGCGCCCAGCGCCATCCCGCTGCCGTAGTCGACGATCACCGCGCCGATGGCGCCGTCGATCGCCATCATCTCCTTGAGAGAGATGTCCATGTTGCCCATTCCTGCCTCCGCTCACTGGATGTTCACTGGGATATCGACGTACGCGAGGTGATGGCGGCCAGCCGGGCCGCCGTCTTCCTGCCCTCCAGCCTGAGCAGCCCGAGGTTGGTCCCCGGGCGCGCCAGCACTGTGAGGACGATCGTGGGGCCGGCGGCGTAGAGGGCCGCGTGGCCGTTGGTGCCGGAGATCAGCGTCTCCTCGAAGCCGCCCTTGCCGGTCATGCCCGTCATCCGACGGCTCAGGGCCAGCAACGCGGAGGAGAGCGCGCCGGTCTGCTCGGTCTCGTCGTTCAGGTCGCTCGCTATGGTCAGGCCGTCGACGCTGCTCGCGATGCTCCCGTCGACGTCGGGGATGCGCTCGCGCAGCAGCGCCATCTCACGGCGTACCTGCTCACGCAGTTCCACCGGCACCCTCCTTCCGATCAGCTTCGGTGTCCGCAGCCTTATCGGCATCGAACCGGGCTCATGTCAGTGCCTCCAATGCGTTCCTGAGCCGGATGAGCAGGTTCACGTCGGCCGGGTCCCCGTTCGCCCTGGGCAGCCACTCCGCCGTCCGCATGGAACCCGCCGGGGCGTGCGGGATGTCCGTGGCGCCCCTGGCCCGCCTGGGCAGCGAATCCCGCGCGTCGGGCTCGCCGGGAACCTCGCCCGACCCCGACCCCGACCCCGACCCCGACCCCGGAGCCGAACCCGGACCCGGAGCGGCGCCCGGGGCCGGAGGCGGGGCCGGAGCAGGAGCGGGAGTCGAGGCCGGTCTCTGGAGCAGTCCCGAGGAGGCGAGCTGCCGTACGGCCAGCAGCACCGAGTAGGCGGGGCGGCCCAGCCTGCGGGCCAGCTCGGCCGGGGTCGCGGTGCGGTCCGCGCCGACCAGCACCTCCCACTGCAACGGGCTCAGCATCACCCGCTGGGCGCCGATGCGCCGCAGCGGGACGACCGGGAGCGTGTCCAGCTCCGCCGACGGCCAGGTCCGTTCCAACCGTTCCCTCCTCCGCTCGCACTCCCGAAGCAGGCCGGTCACGTCGACGTGCCACTGCGGCCCGAGCCAGTGCCGCTCGCCGGGCCGGAACCGCGGCCTGCCCGTGGTCGTCCCCAGCAGGAAGTACGCGGCGTCGAGCACCGCGCTCAGCACGCAGAACTCCAGCTCGCCCCTGGTCAGCAGGCCCTGCTCGACCAGCCGCTCTCCACCGGAGACCAGAGGGCCGCGGGCCGTCCCCTCCCGCAGCTCGGCCGCGGCGGCGCGCCTGACGCTGCGCAGGAGCCCGGCGGGGACCCCGGCGCCGGTGACGAGCAGGTCCTCCAGCCGGGGGGCCGCCGCGCTCTGGGCGTAGGTGACCCGTCCGTCGGTGAGGTAGAGGACCCCCGCCCGGCCGAGGCGGAGCGAGCCGGTGGCGCGGTCGGCGGCGAGCCCGTCGAGGACGCCGAGGACCCCCTGGGCACTGCGGGCGCTGGGGGTACCGGTAGTGCGGACGCTCTCGACGCTCGGCACGGGCTCACGTCGATGTCAGACGGCCGGAGAGCACCTGGAGCCGGTGCCGGGCCAGCGCGAGGTTCGAGCGGTCCCGGTCGAGCCGGACGTAGATGACGAGCGGGCCGTCGAAGGGCGTCTCCAGCGGCCTCAGCACGTGGTGGCCGCCGTCGGTGGTCACCATCATGTCGTCGATCCGGACCGTGCCGCCGGGGGAGACGACGGCCAGCCCGTCCAGCGTCGCGCGCAGGGTCTCGTTCAGTCCCGCGGCCGACCTCTCCACGCCCTCCACGCCGGTGTGACGGCTCGCGCCGCCGGCCGCCACGGCCGTCCCGCTGGTCTGGTCGATGAGGATCGCGTCCAGGGCACCGGGGATGGCCATCACCTCGGTCAGGCAGTCTTCGATTCCGAGCACGTGCTCTCCCTCGCCGGTGATGTCACGCATCGCCCGGACAGCGTAGGGAAAAGCACGGGGAATACTCCGGCTCATCAGTTGATATGGCCGGAAAAGACATACGATTCATTAACCGGGTGGGAAAAGACACACTCCGGGTGGAATCAATCCTCCAAATCGTCGGTGATGAGAGCCTTTTCGTCCGGCTTGAAAACAAGAATGTTCTTCACATAGGAATCCACCGCGGCGGGCAGCCCGACATCGGCCCCGGCCTCCTCCGACATGTACCAGCGGTGGTCGAGCACCTCGTGGAAGAACTGGGCCGGCTCCAGCTTGCCCCGCAGCTCCTGCGGCACGGCCTCCACCGTGGGCTGGAAGACCTCGGCCAGCCAGCGGTGGGCCACGATCGCCTCGTCCTCGTGGCGCAGGCCGACCGAGACCCGGAAGGAGTCGAGGTCGTTCAGCAGCCGCCTGGCCTGGTTCTCCTCCACGTCCAGGCCGGTGAGCCGGAGCAGCCTGCGCTGGTGGTGCCCGGCGTCCACCACCTTGGGCCGGACGATCAGGCGGCCGGTGCCGGCCTTGCGGCGGACCATCATCTCGGCGACGTCGAAGCCCAGCGAGTTCAGCCGCCGGATCCGCTGGTCGATCATGTGCCAGTCGACCTCCTCGATGATGTCGTCGGAGGTCAGCTCGCCCCACAGGCGGTGGTAGCGCTCGCAGATGGAGTCGGCGACCCGCTCCGGGTCGATGGTGGGGTGCAGCAGCCCACCGGCCTCCAGGTCGAGCATCTCGCCGAAGATGTTGGTGTGCGCCACCTCGATGTCGTACAGCCGCTGCCCCTCGCTGATCATGGGGTGCAGCTCGCCGGTCTCGGCGTCGACCAGGTAGGCGGCGAACGAGCCCGCGTCCCGGCGGAACAGGATGTTCGACAGCGAGCAGTCGCCCCAGTAGAAGCCGCTGATGTGCAGCCGTACCAGCAGCACGGCCAGGGCGTCGAGCAGCCGGTTGAGCGTCTCGGGCCGTACCGTCCCGGACATGACCGCCCGGTAGGGCAGGGAGAACTGCAGGTGCTGGGTGATGAGCGCGGAGTCGAGCGGCTCGCCCGAGGCGTCGGCGCGCCCGGTGACCACGGCCACCGGCTCGACGGACGGGGTGTCCATCCTGGACAGGTCCCACAGCAGGCGGTACTCGCGCTTGGCGTAGTACTCGCTGATCTCCTTGATCGCGTACACCTTGCCCGAGAGCCGGGTGAAGCGCACCACGTGCCGGGAGATGCCGCGCGGCAGGGAGACCAGGCGGTGCTCGGGCCAGTTCTCCAGCGGGACGTCCCAGGGCAGGCGGATGAGGTCCGGATCGCTCGGGGCGCCGGTGAGCTGCAGGGGCATCGGGTCAGTCCTCGCGACGGGGGAAGGTGGGCGGGTCGAAGGCGCGCCGGACCACGTCGGCGAGCTGCTCCTCGGTGAGCACGCGCGGCTCGCCGACGGACCTGGCGCGCACGTAGACCTCGCAGAGCCACTCCAGCAACCGGGTCGCCTCGAAGGCGCCGTCCAGGTCGTCGCCGATCGTGACCCCGCCGTGGTTGGCCATCAGCGCGGCGCGCTTGCCGGCCAGGGCCTCCCGTACGGAGGCCGCCAGCTCGGGGGTGCCGTAGGTGGCGTAGTCCGCGACGCGGACGGTCCCGCCCAGCAGCAGGGCGTTGTAGTGGATCGGCGGCAGCTCGCCCATGGTGGTGGCGACCACGGTGCCGAAGACCGAGTGGGTGTGCACCACGGCACCGGCCCCGGTGGCCGCGTAGACCGCCAGGTGCATGGGCGTCTCGGAGGAGGGGGACAGGTCACCGTCCACGAGGTGGCCCCCGACGTCGACGACGGGACAGGCCTCGGGCTCCAGCCGGTCGAGGGGGACGCCGCCGGGCGTCACCGCCACCAGGTCGCCCGCGCGGACGCTGAGGTTCCCCGCGGTCCCTACCACCAGACCGGACGCGGCGGCGCGGTGGCCGTACTCACACAGCAGGCGGCGCTGCTCGGCCAGCAACATGTCCCAAAAGTAGGGGCTTGCGGTACCGGGCGGCAAACCCCCATTATCTGGTCTAGACCGGTTGCCGCTCCCAGGTGACCGGAAGGTGCGGTTCCTTTACCTCCCTGACGTGCGAACGTCAATGGTCATCGGGAGAATATCGGCTACCGTGTGCCGTTCTGTCAGCGGATCGTGCTTCCTCGGCGTCCGACGGCTACCGGATAGGTCGCGGGGACATCACGGCTCGGTCTAGACCGGCTGCGAACCCTTGACGGTGGACTCCGGGGTACGTACCTTCGGGCAAACGTTTAGGAAACTTTCCTAATTCATCCCCCGTTCAGGAGGGTTGCATGTCCCATTCGGCCGGTACGCCCGGAGACATCACCCGGCGGCAGATGCTCCGCCGGATCGGCATGAGCGCCCTGATCGCCGGTCCCGGCGCCGGGCTGCTCACCGCCTGCGCCACCGGCGGTGGCGCGGCTCCCGCCTCCAGCGCCTCGCCGGCCGCCTCGGCGGGCGGCGCGGTGTCCGCGAAGAACCCGTTCGGCGTCCCCGCGAACGCGCCCCTCGAGGTCGTGATCTTCAAGGGCGGCCTCGGTGACGGCTACGCCGTGGAGGTCCACGAGCCGCTGTACAAGAAGGCCTTCCCGCAGGCGCAGATCAAGCACGTCGCCACCCAGCAGATCGCGCAGACCCTGCAGCCGCGGTTCGCCGGCGGCGACGTCCCCGACATGATCGCCAACTCCGGCACCGACCTGATGGACAACGCCGCCCTGCAGAAGGAGGGCCAGCTGCTGGAGCTCACCGAGCTCTGGGACGCCCCCTCGATCGACGACCCGAGCAAGAAGGTGCGCGACATGGTCGCGCCGGGCACCGTCGAGTCCGGCCTCATCGACGGCAAGCCGTACCTGATGAACTACGTCTTCTCCGCGTACGGTCTCTGGTACGACTCCGCGCTGTTCGAGGAGAAGGGCTGGACGCCGCCGAAGACCTTCGACGAGTTCAAGACCTTCGCCGAGACGGCCAAGGCCGCCGGGATCACCCCGTTCGCGTACGCCGGCAAGAACGCCGCCTACTACGCGTACTGGATGATCCTCATCTCCGCCGCCAAGATCGAGGGCAACCAGATCCTGGTCGACGTCGACAACCTCGTCGACGGCGTCTGGCAGCGCGACGCCATGAAGCAGTCCGCCGCCGCCTGGGCCGAGATCGGCAAGCACATGGACAAGTCCTTCGAGGGCCTGATCCACACCGAGGTGCAGCTCCGCCAGAACCAGGGCAAGGTCGCGCTGTACCCGTCGGGCTCCTGGCTGGAGAACGAGCAGAAGGCGCAGACGCCCAAGGAGTTCAAGTACGCGCTGACGCCCACCCCCAGCGTCACCGCGGCCGACAAGATGCCTTTCGAGGCCATCCGCGCCGCGGCCGGCGAGGCCTACATCGTCCCCGCCAAGGCCAAGAACCCCCGGGGCGGCCTGGAGTACCTGCGCATCATGCTCTCCAAGGAGGGCGCCAAGGGCTTCACCGAGAAGTCCGGCAACATCACCGTCGTGACCGGTGCCGCCGACGGCCTGGAGCTGACCCCCGGCAACGCGAGCCTCAGCGCCGCCCAGAGCGCCGCGGGCCAGAACATCGTCACCTTCAGCAGCTTCGAGAACTGGTACAAGGAGTTCGAGACCGAGCTGCGCAAGCAGACCAACGCCCTGATGTTCGGCCGCATCTCCGCCGACGAGTTCTGCGAGAAGGTGCAGAAGGCCGCCGACAAGACCAAGGCCGACTCGTCCGTCACCAAGCAGAAGCGGACGGTGTAGCTCCCCATGCGGCAGGGCAAGTACCCGTTCATCGTCGGCTTTCTCGCCGCGCCCGTCCTCCTCTACGTGGTCTTCGTGGTCAGCCCGTACGTCCAGGCTTTCTACATCTCGCTGACCGACTGGAAGGGCATCTCGGCGAACCCCCGGTTCATCGGCCTGGAGAACTTCACCAGGCTCTTTGACGACGAGGTCTTCTGGGCTGCGGTGCGTCACCACGGTGTTCTGCTGCTTGTCATGCCGCTGGCCACGCTCGTGATCGCGCTGTTCTTCTCCTTCCTGCTCAACCTGGGCGGCGGGCAGCACGGCGGCCGGATGGCCGGGATCTGGGGCTCGAAGGTCTATCGTGTGATCTTCTTCCTGCCCCAGGTCCTGGCCGTGGCCATCGTCGGCGTCCTCTTCCAGGCGATCTACCGCCCGGACGAGACCGGCGTGCTCAACAGCCTGCTCGGCAAGGTCGGCATCGACCCGGTCGGCTGGCTCATCGACCCGGACATCGCCCTGCTGTCGATCATCGGCGTGATGGTCTGGCAGGCGGTCGGCTTCTACGTGGTGCTGTTCTCGGCCGGCATGTCGTCGATCCCGGCGGACGTGTTCGAGGCCGCCGCGCTGGACGGCGCCGGCCGGTTCACCCTGTTCTTCCGGATCACGGTCCCGCTGCTCTGGGACACCATGCAGGTCGCCTGGGTCTACCTCGGCATCGCCGCCTTCGACGCCTTCGCTCTGGTCCAGGTGCTCTCGGTCGACCGCGGCGGGCCGGACAACTCCACCACGGTGCTGCCGATGGAGATCTGGCGCACCGCGTTCAACTTCTCCAAGTTCGGCTACGCCTCGGCGATGGGCGTGGCGCTGTTCTTCCTGACCATCACGTTCGCCGCCCTCACCCTGCGCGTGACCCGGCGCGAGAGGATCGAGTTCTGATGGCCACGGACACGGCTCGCAAGCCCGCCACCCGCCCTTCCGCCCCGGCGCACGTGAGGCGCCGCAGGAGGAACCCGATCGGCGCCTTCGGGGTGCTCTCCCACCTGGCGCTGCTGGTCTGGGCGATCCTGATCGTCGGCCCGATCCTGTGGACGTTCCTGTCCTCCTTCAAGACCAACACCGAGATCTTCGGGGACGCCGTCACGCTGCCGGCCTCGTTCGGCTGGGACGCCTGGGGACGGGCCTGGGAGAAGGCCCACATCGGGCAGTACATGCTGAACACCGTCTTCGTGGTGGCGTGCGCCACGGCCGGCACCATGCTGCTGGGCTCGATGGCGGCGTACGTGCTGGCGCGCTACACCTTCCCCGGCAACAGGCTCATCTACTTCCTGTTCGTGTCGGGGATGACGTTCCCGGTCTTCCTCGCGCTGGTCCCGCTGTTCTTCGTGGTCAAGAACCTCGGCCTGCTCGACACCCACCTCGGCGTGATCCTGGTCTACATCGCCTACTCGCTGCCGTTCACGGTCTTCTTCCTGTCGGCGTTCTTCAAGACGCTGCCCACCTCGGTGGCCGAGGCGGCGATGATGGACGGCTGCTCGCACACCCGGACGTTCTTCCAGATCATGGTGCCCATGGCCAAGCCGGGCCTGGTCAGCATCACGATCTTCAACATCCTGGGCCAGTGGAACCAGTACCTGCTGCCGATCGTGCTGCTCACCGGCAACGTCGAGGACAAGTGGCTGATCACCCAGGGCGTCGCCAACATCTCCACCAACGCCGGGTACGAGGCCGACTGGCCCGGCCTGTTCGCCGCGCTGAGCATGGCCATCGTGCCCGTCATGATCGTCTACATCATCTTCCAGCGCCAGATCCAGTCGGGCCTCACCTCCGGCGCCGTCAAGTGAGCCCGAGCCGTCCGGCGACCACCGGATGACCGGATCCGGTCAGATCACCGGTCCCGCGGAGTAATCCCGGAAGGGGTGCCGGGAGTCGTTCATAGGCGTAAGCGACTCCCGTCCCCTTCCCGCGGAGCACCGGACACCATGGCCCATCCCGACCAGGACTTCCCCTTCCCGTTCTTCGGCGCGGGGGAGGCAAGCTACTACATGTGGGCAGAGGTGCACGTGCGCTTCGCCCGGGAACCCTCGGCCTCCCAGCGGGCGGTCATCACCGACACCGTCCCGGCCCCGCTGCGCGGGGCGATCGACTGGTGCGAGGGACGCCAGCTGATGGTCTCCAGCGGCCTGTCCCTGCACGGCGCGCTGGTCCGCTCCTACCCGGCCGCCGACGGCGACTCCGACCGGATCGACGACGACGGCTGGCTGCACGCGGCCCCCTCCCGGGTCGCCGCCCTCAACGCCGACATCGAGGACTGGCTGCTGCGCATCGACCGGGAGTGCCCGATCCTGGCCGCCCACCGCGCCGAGGACCCGGACGGCGGCGGTACCCGCCTGTCGGACTGGCACGCCTGGAGCCTCACCCGGCTGCCCGGCCTGCTGCCCGAGCTGGAGCCCCTGCTCGACCGGGCCAGCCACGCCACCTCGATGGCCCGGGACATCCTGGCCATGGCCCGGCGCGCCGGAACCCTGCCCCGGCTTGGCGTCCTCACCCCGGACGTGATCTCCTGGCGGGATGAACCTGCTTGACGACTCCGCGGTGCGCGACAGGCTCACCGCAGTGCCCGAGTGGCGGCGCGAGGGCGACGAGATCCGCCGCACGATCACCGCCGCCGACTTCCCGGCCGCGATCCGCATCGTGGACGAGATCGCGGTCGAGGCCGAGAAGCTCAACCACCACCCCGACATCGACATCCGCTGGCGCACCCTGCACCTTGCGCTGACCACGCACGACGCCGGCGGCCTGACCGAGCTGGACTTCACCCTGGCCGCCCGGATCGACGAGATAGCCGCCGGCGCCTGAGCGCCCGGCCGGTCGGGGGCCTTCACGGGACGGCGGGGGGCCTTCACGGGACGGCGGGGGGCCTTCACGGGACGGCGGGGGGGCGGTGGGTTTCACAGGACGGCAGGGGGACGGTGAGCAAGATCGGTCATTGACGGGCGCATCCGGCCGTGCGGACCATGAAGGCGTTCACGAGACCCCCTTCTCGTGACGGACGAGCGAGAGATCCTCTCCTTCATCAGCGCAGGGAGCCCCCCATGCCCCACATCACCCTCCCCACCGACGAGCCCGGGATCCTCGGCCTCTTCCGGTTCCGCCCGGAGACGGCAGGGCCGCTCAACCAGCTCGTGGAGGTCCTGCTCCGCGGCGACAGCACGCTGTCGCGCGGGGAACGCGAGCTGATCGCGGCGTACGTGTCGTCGCTGAACAGCTGCCGGTTCTGCTTCTCCTCGCACGCCGCGTTCGCCGCCGCGCAGCTGCCCGAGGGGATGACGCTGGTGGAGCAGGTGCGCGCGGATCCGGACGGCGCGCCGATTCCGGCGAAGACGAAGGCGCTGCTGGCCATCGCGGCGGCCGTGCAGCAGGGCGGGCAGGAGGTCTCCGACAAGCACGTCGAGGCCGCCAGGGCGGAGGGCGCCACCGACCTGGAGATCCACGACACGGTGCTCATCGCGGCGGCGTTCTGCATGTTCAACCGCTACGTCGACGGCCTGGGCACGTTCGCCCCCGACGACCCCGCCGGGTACGCGGAGATGGCCAAGGTCATCGTCGCCGAGGGCTACGGCACCCACTGACCGGAAGCGGCCAACACCCTGTGTGATCACGAGATCACGATTAGGGTGGACGCTGTTCCTCGTCGGCCCGGTCAGGGAGATCATTGTGCGCACCCTGGGAGTTCTCGTCGCCGCCCTCCTGCTCTGCGCGGGCTGCGGCGATCAGGTCGACGCGCAGCACCCTGCCGGGCATCGCTCCGGCGCGAGCGCGAGCGGCGCGACCGACGCCGGGATCCGTCTCGCCGGGGGCGGCACGCTCACCGCCCCGGCGCAGCGCGCCTCCGCGATCGTCTACGACACGGCGCTGGTGCCCGCGGGGGCCGAGGTCACGGTCACCGCGGAGTCGGGGGCGGTGCTCTCCACCTCCACGGTCACCGCCAAGGGCATGCTCCCGGCGCGCGCCTACGGGGTGCACCTGCACGTCAATCCGTGCGGCCCCGAGCCGGACGACGCCGGGCCGCACTACCGGCACGCCCACACCCACGCGAGCGCCGAGAACGAGGTCTGGCTCGACTTCACCACCGACGCCCGCGGCGGCGCCACCGCCACCGCCACCCAGGACTGGGCGTTCAGTCCCGGACGGCCGCCCCGGTCCCTGGTGATCCACGCCGAGCCGACCCGTACCGCGGGCGCCGAGGCCGGCAACGCGGGTCCCCGGGTCGCCTGCGTCACCCTCGTCCAACGCTGAGACCCCGGCGCCAAGACCTCAACGCCGAGGCTTCAATGCTGAGACCCCGGCGTCGGGACTTCAGTGCCGAGACTTCAACGCCAAGACTTCAATGCCGAGGCCCGGCACCGGAAACCGGTGCCGGGCCTCGTTGTTCGATTCGGATGTCCTAGGGTTCGGACGTGTTCCGGTTCGAATGTGTCCTGGTTCGAATGTGTCCTGGTCCGGACGCGCCGGATTCGGACGCGCCTGGTCCGGGCGCCCGGGATCCGGGTGGCGTCCGGGGTCAGGCGTGACCGGCGGGGATGCTGCCGAGGCGGCCCGCCTGGTAGTCCTCGAACGCCTTGACGAGCTCCTCCTGGGTGTTCATCACGAACGGCCCGTAGTGCGCGACCGGCTCGCCGATCGGCAGGCCGCCGAGCACGATGACCTCCAGGTTGGGGCTGCGGCCGTCCTGGGTTCCCGCCGCGGCGAGCGTGACGGTCTCCCCGTCGGTGCCCAGCCCCGGAAGGGTGCCGAAGCCCTCGAAGACGGCCAGCTGGCCCGACTCGATCGGCTGCCGGTCGGCTCCGACGCCGCCGCGGCCGGACAGGACGTACGCGAGCGCGTTGAAGTCCTTGCGCCAGGGGAGCGTCAGCCGCGAGCCGGGGCTGAGCGAGGCGTGCAGCAGGGTGATCGGCGTCCGGGTGGAGCCGGGGCCGGTGAACCCGGCGACCTCGCCCGCGATCAGGCGGACCAGCGCCCCGCCGTCGTGGCTGCTCAGCAGGACGACGTTGCTCCGGCCGATGTCCTGGTACGCGGGCGCGACCATCTTCTCGCGGCCCGGCAGGTTGACCCAGAGCTGGATCCCGTGGAACAGGCCGCCCTTGTTCACCAGCCACTCCGGCGGGGCCTCCCGGTGCAGGATGCCGCCACCGGCCGTCATCCACTGGGTGTCGCCGTCGGAGATCGTGCCTCCGCCGCCGTGCGAGTCGGCGTGCTCCATCACCCCGTCGATCATGTAGGTGACGGTCTCGAAGCCCCGGTGCGGGTGCCAGGGGGTGCCCTTGGGCTCGCCCGGCGCGTAGTCGACCTCGCCCATCTGGTCCATCATGATGAACGGGTCCAGGTACTGCGGCCTGATCGTCGCCAGTGCCTTGCGGACCGGGAAGCCCTCTCCCTCGAATCCGCTCGGGGCGGTGGTCACGGCCAGCACCTGACGCTCGCGGACCGCGTCGAGCGGCTGCGGCAGGCGGGGCAGGGTCAGCGGGTTCTCTACGGTCACGGCGGGCATCTCGGGTTCCTTCCTCGGTGTTCGCCCGTGACAACTCAGTTGATGTTTCAACTATTCCTTGGCGAAAGAGGCCGTGGCACCGGGATGCCACGGCCTCGAAGAACGATCATGATCGGCGGGGTGCGCGACCCGGCCCGTATCAGCCGGGGAAGGGGTCCGGGGAGGGGCCCGTCGCGGAGGAGGAACCGCGGGAGGTCACTCGTCGTCGGCCAGGGCGAAACCGCCCCGGCTCAGCGAGATCAGCTCGGCGGCGACCACCTGCTCGTCCAGCGCGGCACCGGGGTCGGAGGCGAACACGGTGACGACGTGGGTCCTCCCCGAGGCCGAGCGGGCCGCGTACGACAGGTTCAGCACGCCCACCTCGGAACCGCCCTTGGCCCAGACCGCGGGCCACTTCTTCCGGTCGAGCTTCAGCCCGAGGTCGTTGACCGACATGATCTCGCCGACCCGCCCGCTCTTCGAGCGGAGCAGGCCCGCGTAGGCGCGGCAGACGTCGCGGGGCGAGCCGAACCACTCCAGCGTGTCGATCTCCCTGGGCCTCTCCCAGAGCGTGATGTCCGAGAGCGACTGCTTCGCGACCGTGTTCGCCAGGTAGGCACGCCGGCCCGCGGCGTCCAGCGCCAGGTAGGTGCGGGCCTGGTCGGGGTGGTTCACGCCCTTGAGCAGGAAGGCCTCGCGGGTGGTGAGGAAGGGGGTGTTCCGCCCGGCGTGACCCGACCAGCGACGTACCGTTGCCTCCACGGCCTTGCGGCCGACCGTGTGGATCAGGACGTCGGTGGCGGTGTTGTCGCTGATGGAGATCATCAGCTTGGCGGCCTCGCTGACCGTGACGGTGCTGCCGTCCGGGCGGGTCGTCAGCCCGTCCTCGCCCAGGCTCTTCCACTCGGGCCTGATCGTGATCTTGGTGTTCCAGCTCAGCCCGCCGTCACGGATCTTCTCGGCCACGGCGCCCAGCACGTACAGCTTGAAGACCGACCCCAGTGGCCGGACCGTGTCCGGCGCCACGGCGTGCGCGACGTCGCACCTGCCCCGGGAGTCGATCTCCGCGGCCAGGAGGCCGGTCCGCGGGGCGACCTTGCGGAGCCGGGCGTCGAGCTGCTTCCAGGTCCGCGGTGCGGCGGGCACGGAGGGGGCCGGAGGGGTGACCCCGGCCAGGTTGATCCTTCCGTCGCCGTCCACGCCGAGCTGGACGACGAAGTCCTTCTCGCCGATCCTCCCGGCCCCGGCCAGCGACGACGGCGTGACCCTGGTCAGTCTCTCCAGGCGGAACCCCTTCGCCGCCTTCAGGAAGGCGTTGACGCCGTCGAGGGTCAGCGAGGAGAGGTAACCGGCGTTGAAGTGCTCCCGCAGCTCGTGCTCGGCCACGGGCGCCCGATCCGTCGCGCCGAGGAACCAGCGCAGCTGCCGTCCCGCCGGGCTGTCCGGGATCTTCGGCTCGGCGCCGGTCGTCACGGCCGGTACGACGGTGCGGGACGCGACGGTGCCGGAGGAGAGGGTGCCGGATGCGACGGTACCGGACGAGAGGGTGCCGGGTACGACCGCGCCGGGTGCGGTTCGGGCGGACGCGGCGGCCGCGGGGGCGACGACGGCGGGGGCGGCGGCCGCGGGCAGGGCCGTCACCGGTACGACGGCGGCGACGGCGATGGCGAGGGCCGGCAGACGCTTCGATCGGGACGGTGACCGCATCAGGTGCTCCTTCGGACGTTCTCCTGCGTCGCGGCAACCTCCCCGGTGATCTCCCCGCGAAACCCGCGAAACCGTACGCCGCACCGGGACCCGGCCCGTTCCCCTCCCCGGCCGGAAGGGGGACCACCTGGGCGAACGGCCCGTTGGTCGCCATGGTCCGGTTCACCGTACGTACCCCGGAAATCGGGTGTGGCCGTGTCCCTCCGGCCGAGTCGTTCCCCGCGGCGGGCCGTTCCGTCAGCCGAAGACCGCGGGCGGGGGGACGGGGATGAGGACGGCGTCGCCGTCGTTCAGCGGCCTGGCTCCGGCGATGAACCGGACGACGTCCTCGCCGTCCACGCAGCGGGCCTGGGTGAGGCCGCCCGCGGCCCTGCGGGTCAGGCCGGACACGGGCAGCGGCACGCGGGAGGCGGCGACGATGAGGTTGCCGAAGCGGCGCCCGCGCAGCACGCCGGGCTCGGCGAGCAGCACCACCTGCGGGAACGCGTCGCGGACGGTGGCCAGCACCCGGCGGGTGAAGGCCAGCCCCTTGCCGTCGGCGACGTTGATCAGCACGGTGCCGGCCGGGCGCAGGACGCGGGCGACGTCCCGCATGTACTCGGAGGTGGCCAGCTCGATCGGCATCGTGGCACCGCTGAAGGCGTCCAGCACGAGCAGGTCGGCGAAGTCGTCCTCAAGACCGGCGGTGGCGGTACGGCCGTCGAGGATCCTGACCTTCAGCCGGGGCACCGACTTGAGCCTGAGGTGGTCCCGGACGAGCTGGACGAGCCCGGCGTCGGGCTCGGCGACGATCTGCCGGGACCCCGGCCGGGTCGCCGCGACGTAGCGGGGCAGCGTGCAGGCGCAGCCGCCGACGTGCACGACGTCCAGCGGCCCCTCGTCCAGCAGGTCGATCACGTGGGCCATCAGCCGGACGTACTCGAAGTCGAGGTAGACGGGGTCGTCCAGGTCGACGTAGGACTGCGGCACGCCGTCCTTGGAGATCACCCAGCCGGAGGACCGGTCGAGGTCCTGCAGCAGGTCGACCTCGCCGAACGTCACCGGGTACCGTCCCGGCATCGGCGCGCGCGCTTCCCGTCCGGTCATCGGCCCGTTCCTCTCGTCCTGGTGTGCGCCGGCCCTTCCCGGGGAGCCCGGGGGAGGCCACGCAGGAAACCGTATGCTCGCCCGGGAGTGAACGGTGACGGTGAGGCCGGGCCTGCCGGCACGGGAGCCGGTGTAGGAAGGATCACAACCTACGATCACGTAACTTACGCTAGCGTAGGTTCATGGCCACCATCACGGAAAGGCTCGCTCCCGCCGAGTCCGTCAAGCCTCGCCTGCGCGGCTGGCTGCACGCCGGGGCGCTGCCCGTGGCGCTCGTCGCGGGCTTCGTCCTCGTCGCGCTGGGACCCACCCTGCAGGCCCGGCTCGCCGCCGCGATCTACGCGATCACCTCCGGGCTGCTCTTCGGCATCTCGGCGACCTACCACCGGGGCACGCTCTCCCCGCGGCTGGAGGAGGTGCTGCGCCGTCTCGACCACGCCAACATCTACCTGATCATCGCGGGCACCTACACGCCGTTCGCGCTGCTCGCCCTGGACGGTCCCGCCGCCGCGGTGGTGCTCGGCGTGGTCTGGACGGGCGCGATCGCGGGGGTGCTCTTCCGCGTGCTGTGGACCGGCGCCCCCCGCTGGCTCTCGACCGCGCTCTACATCGGCCTCGGCTGGACGGCCGTGTTCGTGCTCCCCCAGCTCCTGGAGGGGGCCGGGGTCGTCGCGGTCGCCCTGATCTTCGTCGGCGGGGTGCTCTACACGGCGGGCGGCATCGTGTACGGCATGCGCCGCCCCGACCCCTCCCCGCGCTGGTTCGGCTTCCACGAGGTCTTCCACGCCTTCACCGTCGCCGCCTACCTGGTCCAGTACGCGGGCGTCTCGCTGGTCGTCTACGCGGCGGTGTGACCCCCGGGGGGCGTGTCCTACGAGCGACGGCCGTCCGTCTTGATACGAAATATCGGAATTTGGCCGGGTGATGGTCTCGCCGGGGAAGAGGGCCGGGAAGAGAACGGTCACCGGCGGACCCGCGACCGGGCGCCGAAGGGCGTACCGCCGGAGCTCGTGCCGCCGGGACACCTGCCGTCGGGACACCTGCCGTAGGGACACCTACTGCCGGGATGCCCACCGCCGGGATGCCCACCGCCGGGACGCCTGCCGCCGGGGCGCCATCCGGACACCGCGCGCCCCGCCGACAGGTCCGGGAGAATCTTCGCCGGATGCGGTTCGAGTACGTAATGTTTCCGGGTACATGTCACTGAAGCGGGGGATCGTCTTTCCGGTGGCCCTGGAGGGGACATGGACGTGCACGACCGTCTGGCCCGTCATCTGCTCGTGGACGGCTACCGGCTGGTGCTGGATCTGGACCGGAGCCGGGGAGCCCGGCTCGTGGACGCCCGTACCGGCCGGAGCTATCTGGACTTCTACAGCTTCTTCGCCTCCGCCCCGCTCGGGGTGAACCCGTTCGACGACGATCCGGAGTTCCTGGCGCTCCTCGGCAGGGTCGCGGCCAACAAGCCCGCCAACTCCGACCTGTACACCGCCCACCTCGCGGACTTCGCCGACACCTTCGCCCGCGTCCTCGGCGACCCCGACCTGCCGCACCTGTTCTTCGTGGAGGGCGGCGCCCTGGCCGTGGAGAACGCGTTGAAGTGCGCCTTCGACTGGAAGAGCCGCCTGAACGAGTCGCGGGGGCTCGGCCGGGAGCTCGGCACCCGGGTGCTCCATCTCACCCGGGCCTTCCACGGGCGCAGCGGCTACACGCTCTCGCTGACCAACACCGACCCGGTCAAGACCGACCGCTTCCCGGCGTTCGACTGGCCCAGGATCGCGGTGCCCGCCGTCCACCTCGGCGACGTCGAGGCGGCCGAGGAGAGGTCGCTGGCCGCGGCGCGGGCGGCCTTCGAGCGCCATCCCCACGACATCGCCTGCTTCATCGCCGAACCCGTCCAGGGCGAGGGGGGCGACAACCACATGCGGCCGGAGTTCCTGCTGGCCATGGAACGGCTCTGCCACGAGCACGACGCCCTGTTCGTCCTGGACGAGGTGCAGACCGGTGGCGGGACCACCGGCACCCCGTGGGCGTACCAGCAGCTGGGACTGCGGCCCGACGTGGTGGCCTTCGCCAAGAAGATCCAGGTGGGCGGGATCATGGCGGGCCGCAGGGTGGACACGGTGCCCGGCAACGTGTTCGAGACCAGCGGCAGGATCAACTCCACCTGGGGCGGCGGGCTGGTCGACATGGTCCGCTCCCGCAGGATCCTGGAGATCATCGAACGCGACGGCCTGATCCCGCGGGCGGGCAGGCTCGGCGCCGAGCTGCTCGGCACGCTGCGGGAGATCCAGGCGCGCTTTCCCGGCCTGGTGGAGAACGCCCGCGGGCGCGGCCTGATGTGCGCCTTCGACCTGCCGGACGCCGCCGAGCGCGACCTGCTGGTGGCCAGGCTCAGGAACGAGGAGGGCGTGCTGGTGCTGCCCTGCGGTGAACGTTCGGTACGGCTGCGGCCCGCGCTCTCGATCACCTCCGAGGAACTGGGGGAGGGCACGTCCGCCATCGCCCACGCCCTGGAGAGCTCCCGTTGCCGGCTGCCGGCCTAGGCCTCCCCCTCCCGGAGGGCGTCGGCCGGGCAGGGGGTCCTCTCCCGCCACATGTCGATCGCGGCCCCCCGCGAGTCGGCGCCGAGTTTGGCGTAGATGCGGTTCACATGGTTCTTCACGGTCTTCTCACTGAGGAACAGGTGCTGCGCGATCTGCCCGTTGGAGCGGCCCGTCGCGATCAGTTCCATGACCTCGGCCTCACGCCTGCTCAAACCCGCCGCGACGCTGGGTCCTGCGTCGAACGGGGCGTCGTCGACTCTCATCCGGCCTCCGTGGCTGCAAACACGGTCAGGTCGCCGAAACCCCCGGTTCTTACGGCGTAGCGATAGCAGCGAGCATAACCCGTAATATCCATTTTTAGGGGGTAAGTGAGGACCGGGAAATGCGGAACGGCCGGTCCCTGGGGACCGGCCGTTCTCGTGGGGTGAGCGAGGGGACTTGAACCCCCGGCATCTAGGACCACAACCTAGCGCTCTGCCAACTGAGCTACGCCCACCATCGCCGCCGTGGCAGCACATGAAAAGTGTAGCGGTCTTTGGGAGTCGTTTCGTACCGGGTTTCGCGTGAACCGCTCAGGAGTCGCCGGTGGACACGTCCTCGGCCAGCCGCCGCGCGGCGGCGGAATCCGGGCCCGGCTGGGGTACGAAGACCGCCGCGCGGTAGTAGCGCAACTCCCGGATGCTCTCGACGATGTCCGCGAGCGCCCGATGGCCGCCCTGCTTCTCGGGCGAGGCGAAGTAGACCCGCGGGTACCAGCGCCGGGCCAGCTCCTTCACCGACGAGACGTCGATCATCCGGTAGTGCAGGAACGCGTCCACCGCCGGCATGTCCCGGGACAGGAAGGAGCGGTCCGTGGAGATGGAGTTCCCGCACAGCGGGGCCTTCTTCGGCTCCCGGACGTGGCCCTTGATGTAGTCGAGCACCAGGGACTCGGCCTCGGCCAGCGTGACCCCGCTCCCCAGCGCCTCCAGCAGGCCGGACGCGGTGTGCATCTCGCGCACCACGTCCGACATCTGCTCCAGGGACTCGGGCGGCGGCTTGATGACCACGTCCACCCCCTCGTCGAGCCGGTTGAGCTCACCGTCGGTGACCACGCAGGCCACCTCGACGAGCGCGTCCCGGCCGAGGTCGAGCCCGGTCATCTCACAGTCGATCCAGACCAGCAGGTCACTCATAGCCCTCAGGGTAGTCCCCACTCTCACGACATCCTGAACGACTTGATCACCTTGTCGACCACCGAGGTGTCGAGATTGTCCGGTACGGAGATGTAGACCAGCGCCGGGCGCTCGTTCTGGCCCCGGTCGACGATGACGAACGCGGCCCGCTCGCTCTTCCACTTCCAGTCGTTGGCCTCGGCCTCGTCGGAGAAGTCGAGGTCGAACTCCAGCAACCAGGCGTCCCTGCCGTCCACCTTGATCGCCTTGTCCTCGATGATCTTCCGGGTGTGCGGGGGCGTGTAGAAGGCCGGTTCGATGATCTGCAGCAGCGTCGCGGCGGTCGAGCGCATGCTGGCGGGCCCCTGGTAGCCGTACGGCGAGGGGAGCTCGGCGGTCATGACGTTGCCGAGCCAGTCACCGCCCTGGCCGTTGTAGTTCTCCTGGGCGACGGCCACGACCGCGCTGGTCCAGGTGAACCCGAGCCCGCCGCCGACGTTCGGCGGCACCTTCCAGGGACCCTCCGGCACCTCGTACGACAGGCCGGTCACCGGATCCGTGACGCGCCCGTCCACGGGCTCGGGCAGCGCGGCACCCCGCGAGGCCGACGGGTCCGGGCTCGGCTCCAGGCTGGGTTCGGGGGAGGGCTCCCGCGTCGCCGAAGGGGGCGGCGTGTACGGGGGGACGGACGGGCTCGCCACGTTCCTGTTGGACGGGTCGAGCAGGTACATCGCGGCGACCACCAGCACGACGACGAGGACCAGCACGCCGCCACCGCCCAGGATCCACGGGAGCGGGCCGCGCTTGCGCGGAGGCGGCCCCGCCGGGTAGGTCCCGAAGGGCGGCAGGGGCATCTGCGCGGTGCCGTTGGGCGGGCCGCCCCACGCCGGTCCCTGGGGGCCGCCCTGCGCCTGGTGCTGGACGGGCTGCCGGTCCCACGGTCCCCCGGGCCCGGCCTGCCCGGCGGGACCCGTCCCGTACGGCGCCCCCGGAGCTCCCGGCGCTCCGGGTCCGCCCGGTCCCGCCCAGACCGGCCCGGGACCGGTTCCCCCCGGCCCACCAGGTCCGTTCGGCCCACCGGGTCCGCCCGGTCCCGCCCAGACGGGTCCCGGTCCGGTGCCGCCCTGTCCCGGCAGCGCGGGTCCCTGACCGCCCGGCCCACCGGGTCCCTGACCGCCGGGACCCTGACCGCCCGGTCCCGGCATCGCGGATCCCGGGCCGGTGGCTCCCGGTCCGGCGGGGCCTCCCGGCCCTCCCTGCCCGGAGAACGGCCCGGTCCGCCCGGGGCCGGTGTGATGCTGCTGGGGGGAGGGGCCCGTCTGCGGCCCCTGGGGACCGTCCTGCCCGGCGGAGGCGTCCGCCTGATGGGTGGCGTCGGTCCACTGGCTACCGTCCCACCACCGCAGCAGCGGCGAGCCGTAGGGATCGGGATACCAGCCGGATGGGATCTGCGTGGTCATGGCCGCCAGAGTAGTAAGAACGGCTTTGTGCTGCATTGTGGACCTTGCGGTCCCCCGTCAACATTCATAGGTGAAACTGGCCCTGTCCTGGATCTTCCCGGTCGCGGGGGTGGGGGAGAGCAGCAGCAGGGTGGCGGTTCCCCGGAAGTCCCCCTCGCCCTTGACCGTCCAGTCCAGGACCACCTCGTGCGAGGTCGTCCCGGCCGCGAGCCGGTCGCTCTGCACGATCGGCTTCTTGCGGTCGCTGCGTTTCCACTGGTAGCGGACCTCTCCCGCCGAGCCGTTGGTGGTCAGGACGCCGACGATACGGATCTTGGCGTCGCATCCCTGCGTCCCCTCCGGGGCGCTGACGCTGACCCCCGTCACCTCCAGCGGCGTCGCCGGGCCACGGAACAGCCAGAGCGCCAGCGCCGCCACGACCATCAGCGCGAGGATCACCGAGGCGAGGACCGTACGGCCGCGACGCCGCCGTTCGCGAGGGGCCGCGACGGCCCTGAGCCTCTCGGCGGGGGGCTGGGTCTGCTGGAGGTCCCGGCCGGCCCGCCAGAGCTGGGCGGCCGTGGTCTCCGAGGGCACCCCCGGGCCGAACCGCATGACCACGTCCTCGCTCCGCTCCGCGCCGGGCGGCCGTTCCGGGGACGGCGGGCCGTGCCGCTCCGCCTCGCCCGGGACGCGCAGCAGGGTGACGATCTCCCCCTCGTCCGGTACGGACACCGGATACTCGGGCGCCGGGTATCCCGGTACCGGCTGGCCGGTCGCCGGATGCCCCGGTGACCGATGCCCGGGATCCGCCCGCCCGGAGGCCGGGCGCCCGGCCTCCAGCGCCGACCAGCGGTGCAGGGCCTGTACGAGCCGGTCGCGGGTGGCGAACCCGGGCGGCAGCACCTCACGTCCGGCGACCAGGGCGTCGCGGGCGGGGGCGAGCCCGCGGGCGGAGGCCCTGGCCGCCACCCGCTCCAGCAGCCGGGCCCCCTCCGGATCGTCCGAGGCCCAGCCGGCGGCCAGCCCGCGGGCGAGCGACGCCCAGGCCGCCACGTCCCGCTCCGGCAGGGACGGCCTGCCGGACAGCGCGTCGGCCAGACCCCGCTTCGCGAGCAGCGCCGACCCGTCCGAGGCGATCACCACGGTGCCCGGGTGGAACTCGCCGTGGGCCAGACCGGCGGCGTGCAGGGCCAGCAGCGCCTGCGCCGTCTCCACCAGCACGGTGGCCGCGCTGCCCGCGTCGGGGGCCGGTGCCCCCGGCACGCCGGACAACAGGTCGCCCAGCGTCGGCACGACCGGCAGGGACGTGATCAGCCACACCTCGCCCCGGGCCATGAGCAGGTCGGCGACCGGGACCAGGCCGTTCGGGCCGCCCTGCGCGAGCCTGCGGTCGGCGACCACGGCCGCGACCAGCCGCTCACGCGCCGCGGGGTCGGCGACCGACCGCGGGTCGAACCTGAGCGCGCTCCCCGGCCTCCCGTCGGCCGAGACGACCGACGACCAGACCCCGAGGTCGTCGGCCCGGCTACGACCGGTCAGCCGGAAGCCGCCGAGGTCTCCCGGTCCGGTGCTCATGCTCGGCTCATGGTCGTGCTCGATCTCCCGCCTACCGGCGTCTCCGGTGCCGTCCCGCCATGCCACGCCCGACCACCAGTGTGAACGGTACGGCGCCGCTCGTCACCAGGCCCAGCGCGAGGAACGCCGCAGGCGCCGTCTCGAGCGGCGAGGGCGAGGAGGTGAGCCCGACGCCTCCGGTGGGGGTGGTCGTCGTGGTGGGGTCGGGACTGGAGCCGCCGGTCTCGGTGGGGGTGCTCGTCGGCTGTGTCCGGGTCGGGGAGTTCGTCGGGCGCGGAGAGTCCGGCGTGGCGGACGGCTGCCTGGTCGTCGGCGTGCCCGGACCGGGGTCGCCCAGGGTGGCGTCCTCCTCCGGCGTGGGCTCCTCCTCCGGGGCGGGCGCGGCGGTCGGGCGGGTGGTCGCCCGCCTGGTCGGGCGGGTGGTGGGCCGGGTGGTCGGGCGGGCGGTGCGCGTCGCCGACGGGCCGGTAGTGGTGGCCGGTTCGGCGACCGGCGGCAGGGCCGCGGTGGAGGTGGTGCTCGGGGACGGCGTCGGATCGGCCGTGTCCTCGGCCGGAGGCTCCTCGACCGGTTCCTCGGTCTCCTCCGCGGGAACGACCGTCTCGGCCGGGGACGGGCTCTGCGTCGTGACGGAACTCTGCGACTTGACCTCGGTGGGGTCGCCCGAGCGCACCAGGAACGTGGCCAGCCCGCCGATCACCGCCACGCAGCCGACCCCGACGAGGATCTTCACGCCCAGCCTGCGGATCGAGGAGGACCCCTCCGAACGGTCGGCGTCGTCGTAGTCGCGGTCGTGGTCGCCGTCGCCGAGCTCGGTCATGGCCAGCGAGGAGTCGGCGCCCGGAGGTGGCGGCGCGTCCAGCGGGAACAGCGCCGCCAGCAGCCCGGCCATCGCGGCCAGGCGGTGCCGTCCGCGCTCCTGCCAGTCCGGCCCGTACGACTCGGCGGCCACGGCCTCCAGCTCGGTCAGGAAGGCGGCGGCGGTCGGCGGCCGGTCGGCGGGGTGCTTGGCCAGGCCGCGCTCGACCAGGCCGCGCAGGCCCGCGGGCACCTCCTCGATCGGAGGGGGCGCGGTCTGGTGCTGGCGGGCCAGCGCGGCGATGTTCGTGGCCCGGTAGGGCCGGGTGCCGGTGAGGCACTCGAAGAACACCACGGTGGCCGCGTAGACGTCGGTGGCGGGCCCCGCGGGCCCGCCCATCCACTGCTCGGGCGCCATGTACGGCGGCGTCCCGGCCGGGAGGTCGTCGTCGCCCGAGCGGACCGCGATGCCGAAGTCGACGAGCTTGCTCGCCCCGTCGGCCTCCACCATCACGTTCTCGGGCTTGAAGTCGCGGTGCACCACCCGCGCGGAGTGCGCGGCGGCCAGCCCCAGGAGCGAGCCCTTGAGGACGACCAGCGCCGCCTCCGGGCCGGTCGGCCCCTCCGAGCGCAGCAGCGCCCGCAGGGCGACCCCGTCGACCAGCTCCATGACGATGGCGGCGCCCTCGCCGGTCTCGACGTAGTCGTAGAGCCGGACCGAGTGCGGGCTGGTCAGCGTGTTGAGCACCCGGGCCTCGTGCCGGAAGCGCGCCACGAAACCGACGTCGCTCCTGAGCTCCTCGGAAAGGTACTTGATGGCCACCATGACGCCGTCGGCGTCGTGACGCGCCATCACCACGCGCCCGGTGGCACCGGCCCCCAGCTCGCGGATCTCGGTATACCCCGGGACTCGCCATGCCGATGGCGTGCCGTACATAACTGGTCTCCTCAGTCGTCGGGCCCCCCACCCACAACAGACGGACCGCAGCTTAGCCACATATAAACATCTTCCACGCCTTATTCACGAATCACTCTCATGGCCGCGGTGCCCGGCGATCAGCCGGTGGAGCCCGCGGACCCCGTCCTCGCTGGGGAGACGACCGAGATCACGGGGCCGGGCCTCGCGTCGCCGGTGGCGCGCGGCCGCGAGGTGGACCGCGACTCCACGGCCGGGCGCGCGGCGGGGGTGAGCACGGCCCCGGGGACGGCACGGGTCGTGCGGCCGGCCGCCGGTTCCGGGACGGGCCCGGGGGCGGGGGAGGTGACCGGGGCCGGTCTCGGCCTGCGCGCCGGCCCGGCGCAGGCGGGCACGGTGCCGCTCGCGGTGCTCGTTACGCCCGAGGGCAGGCCGGTCGCCACCGCGCTCCAGGCGGTCCCGCACACCGACCTCGGGAAGGCGAACGCGACGGCGGGGGTGTAGTCCGTCGCCGCGGACAGCGGCACGACGGTCCTCCGCACGGCCCGGCCCGCGCGGAAGACCACGCGCAGCCGCACCGCGCGGGTGTTCGCGGCCCGTACCGAGACGGAGATCGACGCCGCGCCCCGCGCGTCGACGCCCGCCCGCAGGATCTGCACCCGGCGTACCCGAGCCCGGGACGACCCCGGGGTCGTCGGGGTCGGCGTGGCCGTCGGCGGTGCAGAGGGGGAGGGCGCGGGGGAGGTCGGCGCGGGCGTCCGCGAGGGAGCCGGGGAGGGGGTCGCCGAGGCGGGCGGCGAGGTGGTCGCCCCGCCCGTCGGGGCCGGGGTGCCGGTCTTCCCGGTGGGGGCGCCGGGCGAGGGCGGCGCGGAGGAGGGGAGCGGCCCCGCCGAGGTGGTGGCCCCGGTGGGACCGAGGGGACCCGCCGAGGGCGTGGCCGGGGACGCGGGGGCCGAGGGTGATCCCGGCCCGCCGGAGGGCCCCGCGGTGGACGGCGTCGGGAGCAGGCGGCCGCGCGCGAGCGGGGAGGACGACGCGGGAGGGGCCGCGGCCGGCGCGGCCGCCTGGCGGGACCGGGCCGGACGGTCGGAGGCCAGCGCGTACACCCCGGCGCCGCCCACCACCAGCGCCAGGACGGCGGCGCCCGCCGCCGCACCGGCGGGCCTGCGCCGGAGCGAGTCCAGCACGGTACGGAACAGCGTGGTCCCGGCCGACGGCGCCGGAGGGTCCGCCCCGAGCAGCGCCGGGAACAGCAGCGCCAGCGCGGCCAGCCGGGACCGGCCGCGCTCCTCCCACTCCTCGCCGTAGCCGGCGGTCGCGACGCGCTCCAGCTCGGCGACGAACTCCCGGGCACCGGCCGGCCGGTCCCGGGGATCCTTGGCCATGCCCCTGGCGACCAGCTCCCTGACCTGCTCGGGCACCTCGTCCACCGGGATCGGCGCGGTCAGGTGCCGGTGCATCAGCACCACCCGCTCACCGGCCCGGTAGGGGGGGTGACCGGTCAGGCACTCGAAGAAGACGGCCGTGGCGGCGTAGACGTCCGAGGCGGGGGAGGCCGGCCCGCCCGTCCACTGCTCGGGCGCCATGTACGGCGGGGTGCCCGCCGCCGGGGCGCCCCGCCCCGCCCGCACCGCGATGCCGAAGTCGACGAGCTTGCTGACCCCGTCGCGCCGGACGAGCACGTTCTCCGGCTTGTAGTCGCGGTGCACCAGCCCGGCCCCGTGCGCCGCGGCCAGCCCCAGGAGCGAGCCCTTGAGCACGGCCAGCGCCGCCTCGGGCCCGGTCGAGCCGTGCTCGCGCAGGATCGCGCGCAGGCAGGCGCCGTCCACGGCCTCCATGACGATGGCGGCCCCGAGGGGCGTCTCCACGTACTCGTACAGCCGGGCCACGTTCTCGTCGCCCAGCTCCACCAGCAGCCTGGCCTCCTCGCGGAAGCCCGCCAGGAAGCCCGGCTCCTCCCGGAGGCGCTCGGAAAGGTACTTCACGGCCACCCGGGTGCCCGACTCGTCGTGGCGGGCGAGGACCACCCGCCCGCCGCCGCCGGCGCCGAGCTCGCTCAGCTCGGTGTAGCCGGGCGGTGTCCAGCCGCTGGCCGTCATGACGCCTCCATGGTCCGCGGGGCCGGATGCGGCCCTCGCAGATGGGAGACGCGTGACGCACGGGGCCGGTTGGCCGTCGTCCCTTACCGAACGGGTATGGTTCGGGACGCCACGTGGTCGGGGACGGGCAGGTCGGCCGTCATCGCCGGGTCGGGTTCCGGTGTCCCCCAGGACTGGTGGAGCGGGAGGACCCCGGCCCAGACCGGCAGCGCGTAGTCCTCCTCGTCGTCCAGCGGCGGGCCCTGGCGCACCTTGACCGACGCCTCGGAGAGCGACAGGGCCAGCACCGCGGTCGCGGCGAGCTCCTTGGGGGTCGGCTTGCGGGTGGCGTCCCAGCGGCCCGGGGCGAGCTGCTCGGTGATCGCCCGCAGCGCGGCCAGCCGCTCCTCGGCGTCCTTCACCCGGCGGGGACGGCCGTAGACCATGGCGCAGCGGTAGTTCATCGAGTGGTGGAAGGACGAGCGGGCCAGCACGATGCCGTCCAGGTGGGTCACGGTCACGCAGACCTCCCCCTCCGCCCGCAGCGAGGTGGCGCCGGTCGAACCGTGCAGGTAGAGGGTGTCGCCGATCCGGCCGTAGCCGGTGGGGACGACCATCGGGACGCCTCCGGCCACGACGCCCAGGTGGCAGACCAGCCCGGCGTCGAGCACCGCGTACAGGTCCTCGCGACAGGTGCGGCCCCTGTCCTTGGCGCGGCCGAGGGTGGTGCGGGGAGTCGTAGAGAGCATGGCACTACCCTAGGAAGAAGTGGACATGGACGACACGTCCACTCTCACGCGCTTACAGGAGACCACTTTGCCGCGCCCCGCCGTCGACCTGCCCGTCACCCTGGACCGCGAGGCCGGCAGGCCGCTCGCCGTCCAGCTGGGCGACAGCCTCAGGGACGCCATGCGCGGGGGCGCCCTCGTCTCGGGGGAGCGCCTGCCCTCCAGCCGCGCCCTCGCCCGTCAGCTCGGGGTCAGCCGCACCGTCGTCACCGAGGCCTACCAGCAGCTCTACGCCGAGGGCTGGCTCGACGGCCGGCACGGCTCCGGCACCTATGTGGCCGACGTGATCGTGCCCGCGGCGCCGGTGTCCCCGGTGTCCCCGGGAGTGCTCCCGTCCCCGGCCCCGGCGGGGGATCGTCCCGGCGGCCCCCGGGGTGCCGGAGAGGCGGCGCCGCCCTCCGGGAGCGGGCGCGCCGCCAGGCCCGTGCGGCGGCAGGCCGCGCCCCGGACGGGCGAGGGACGCGTGATCGACCTGCGTCCCGGCATGCCGTGGGTCCACGACTACGACAGGGCCGCCTGGCGCCGGGCCTGGCGCGGCGCGGCCGACCTGCCCCCGGCGATCGACCCCGACCAGCGCGGCCTGCCCCGGCTCCGCGAGGCCCTGGCCGAGCACCTCCGTAGGACCAGGGCCATCCCGGTCGGGCCGTCGGGCGTCATGGTCACCCGGGGCACCGGGAACGGGCTCGACCTGATCGCGGCCACCCTGCTGCGGCCCGGTGACCGCGCCGGTGTCGAGGAACCCGGCTACCGCGTCGCCAGGAACGCCTTCGCCGGACGCGGCGCGCGGGTGGTGCCCTGCCCGGTCGACGACGACGGCGTCATCGTGGAGGCCCTCCCGGACGACCTGCGCCTGCTCTACACCACCCCGGCCCACCAGTACCCGCTCGGCGGACGCCTGCCCGTCGCGCGCCGGGAGCGGTTGCTGGCCTGGGCCCGCCGTACCGGCGCGATCGTGGTGGAGGACGACTACGACGCCGAGTTCCGCTACGACGTCGCCCCGCTGCCCGCCCTGTACGGCCTCGACCCCGGGCGGGTGGTGCTGCTGGGCAGCCTGAGCAAGGCGCTGACCCCCGACATCGGCGTCGGCTGGCTGGTCGCCTCACCGGAGCTGGTCGAGGCCGTCGCCGTCACCCGGGACGACCTGGCCGACCGGACCAGCGGACCGGCCCAGCAGGCGGTGACGATCCTGCTGGAGCGGGGGGACCTGAACCGTCACCTGCGCCGGATGCGGCTGGAGTACGCGCGCCGCCGCGCCACGGTCGTCGACGTCCTCGGACCGGGGGTGACCGGAGAGACCGCGGGCCTGCACGTCCTGGTGGAGCTGCCGGAGCACGTGGTCGCCCCCCTGGTCGAGGCCGCCGCCGCCCACGGCGTGCTGCTGGACTCGCTGGAACGCCACTACCACGGGCCGCCGCTGCGGCACGGCCTGGTCATCGGTTACGGCGCGGAGTCCCCGGCGGAGATCCGGCGGGGCCTGTCACTGGTCGCGGAGCTCGCGGAGCTCGCGAGAGGCACCGGGCACGCGGAGCCCGTGAGACTCGCGGAGCCTCCGGGCCTGCCGGGCCTTGCCGGTCCCGCGAGGCCCACGGAGCCCACGGAGCCCACGGAGCTCGCGGGACCGCGTGGGAACGTTCCCACCCCGCGATGAGGGTCGTCAGGACTGCAGCGACGTCCGGAGCCTGCCGTAGGTCTTCAGGGCGCGGTCGGCGGTCGTGCGCAGCAGCGGGTTCGCCAGGACCGTGCCGCGCGCCTTGCGCACCGGCACCCGGAGCATCCAGTGCACCCCGGCACCGGCGCTCATCCGGGCGACACGGCCCTCGGCGACCTCGTACTCGCCGTTCTTGAGCTTTTCTTTGTACTCCTTCTCGCCGCGGCCCATGTCGATGACCCGGATACCGGCCCCGGCCGCCTTCTCGGCCATGGCCAGGTGGTGGATCAGACCGGGGGAGTACTTCGCGAACGCGGTGTCGTAGGCGGGGAACCAGCCGGCGAGCGTGGTGGCGGTGCGCAGCCCGAAGTGCCCGGCGACCGGCTTCCCGTCCACGTACAGCATGTCCAGGACCCCGCCGAAGTGCTCGGTGTCGGTGGCGAGCAGCCGCTCGACCAGCTCCACGATCCAGGGCTTGGCGAACCGGTCGCTGCGGCCGGTGCGGCGGTACTGCTCGGTCTTCCAGCCGAGCAGGGTGCGCAGCGGCGCCAGGTCGGTGACGGCGTAGTCGTGCCGGAGCGGGCCGACGTCGCGCTGGAGCTTGCGGCTCTTGTAGGCCGTCGAGCGGTACGTCTTGCCGGAGCGCACCTTGATCGTCTCGACGTACGCCTCGAAGCCGTCGCGCAGGTCGATGATGGGCGAGGGGTGCCGCTCGTGTCCGGGCAGCAGCAGCGGCTGACCGGCGATCAGATGGTCGAACTCGAAGACGGCCAGGCCGCACGCCTTGATCAGCATTTGCGGGTCGATCTCCACGTCCTTGGAGTGGATCAGCCCTTGTGCGTCGGTCAGGCCCGCGGCCACCGGCATGCCGATGCCCAGCGGATGACGTTCGAAGGGGAAGAACCCCACCGTGTCCGGCCCGTCGTGCAGGATCGCCACCCGGACGCGCTCCTGCAGGGCGCCGACGGTGACGGTGAACTCGGGCGACAGGAACGGGCTGTCGAAGGCCGGGTCGGCCCCCTGCAGAGTCCGCCACCGGTCGATGTCGGCCGGTCCGAGATCACGGGGCTGAACGATTGAAACGCGCATGAGCTCCTACTGGGGTGTGCGGGTTCCCCTACGTCATCCTGAGAAGGATGCCGCAAGCCCAAGCATGCGGGTAGGCGCGTAATGTAACGATAAAGGACGCGCCGCATGGTGAAGACCCGGGGGAAGGCAACGGTTCGGGATCTCATTGTGCGGGCCCGGCTGGCGCGGCTCGCCCGAGTGGCGTTCTAATTGATGGCCATGAGCACCCCTGGCATCGACCGGTCCCGTCTCGTCGGGTGGATGGCGGCCAACCTCCCCGACCTCGGGGAGCCGGCCGGGATCTCCCTGATCGCCGGGGGCAGGTCGAACCTGACGTACGTCGTCGAGACCCCCGCCCGACGCCTGGTGCTCCGCCGCCCCCCGCTGGGACACGTGCTGCCGACCGCCCACGACATGAGGCGGGAGTGGCGGGTGATCTCGGCGCTCGCGCCGACCGGCGTCCCGGTGCCCGAGCCGGTCGCCTTCTGCGCCGACCCCGACGTGATCGGCGCGCCGTTCTACCTGATGGCGTACGTGGACGGCGCGGCCGTACGGAGCCGCCAGGACGTCCGGGACCTCGGTCCCGGGCAGACCCGGAGGCTGTCGGAGCGGCTGGCCGAGGTGCTCGCCGCGATCCACGCGGTCGACCACGAGCGGGCCGGCCTGGCCGACTTCGGCCGGCCAGAGGGGTACATGGCCCGCCAGCTGGAGCGCTGGGGGCAGCAGTGGGAGCGGTCGAGGACCGCCGAGTCGCCCGCGTGCGACCGCCTGGTGGCCCGGCTGCGCGAGCGGCTGCCCGCGCGCTCGGCCTCGACGCTGGTGCACGGCGACTACCGGCTCGACAACACGCTCGTACGGCTCTCGCCGGATCCGGAGATCCTCGCCGTCGTCGACTGGGAGATGTCCACCCTCGGCGACCCGCTGGCCGATCTCGGCCTCACCCTGACCTACTGGCACGACCCCGGTGACGAGGAACGGGCCTCGATCCCGGTCGCGGGGGACGTCACCGTGGCCCCGGGCTTCCTCACCGCCCGCGAGTTCGCCGCCCACTACGCCCGGGTCTCCGGGGCTGACCTGACCGACCTGGACTTCTACGTCGCCTTCGGCAACTACAAGCTCGCCGTCATCGTGGAGGGCATCCACGCCAGGTTCAGGCAGGGCAAGACCGTCGGCGAGGGCTTCGAGAACATCGGCGCCGCCGTCCCCACCCTCCTCGACCGGGCCCTGCGGGTCCTGGAGGGCTGACCCGCGCGCCCGGCGCCCGTTCGATCACCGGTACGGCGCCGACCGGCGAATCCAGGGGCGGCGGGCACCTACGGTAGAAGTTTCAAGCGTCGCGCAAGCGGCTCTCGATACGCTGGTGAGGCGGTCGGTAACGCTTACCTGTGAACCGGTCCCGGGGGCCGTCACGACCGCCGCCACCGTGGAACGCTACATTCGTTGACCTGCGAGGATCGAGGAACCGGTGATACCGACTAGCGGACGGCACCAGCGACGGCGCCCGGCCTGGCCGGTCGCACTGGGGGCGTTGGTCGTGACGGTGGTGCTCGTGGTGAGCATCATCACCCTGGCGGCCAGGCCCGACGTCCCCCGCGGGCAGAAGATGACCATCCCCCCGTCGCAGGCGGCCCCGACGCTGGAGCAGCCCCCCACCGTCGAGCGGTGGCCGCGCTGGGGCATCACCCATACGCAGTTCAGCGCCGACAACGCGAGCCGCAAGGTCGCCGAGGCGGCCTCGCACGTCCTCAGCCGGGTGCCGTTCCTGCAGAACCAGCACATCATGGGCTGGGGCGCAGGGAACCCCGAACCCGCGCCGGGCAAGAACGACTTCCGCGACCTGGACCGCCGCATCATGTTCATGGCCGACTCCAAGGCCCTTCCGATCATCACGCTCTGCTGCTCGCCCGACTGGATGAAGGGCGGCACCACCGGCCGGACCGACTGGTCGCAGCTGGAGACCGCGCCGCTGCGCGAGCACTTCGACGACTACGCCGAGCTCGCCGCGACCGTGGCCAGGCGCTACCCCACGGTCAAGCACTTCATGGTGTGGAACGAGCTGAAGGGTTTCTGGAACCCGGCCCAGAACCGATGGGACATCGAGGGCTACACCGACTTCTACAACAAGGTCTACACGGCGCTCAAGGCCGTCGACGAGGACATCCAGGTCGGCGGCCCGTACGTGTCGGTGGGCAGCAGCAGCACCCGCCCCGCAGGAGCGGAGCTGCAGGGCCCCTGGGGCAGCATCGACCAGCGCGACCTGGAGGCGATCCAGTACTGGATCCAGAACAAGAAGGGCGCCGACTTCATCGTGGTGGACGGCGCCTCGGTCACCAAGGAGGCCGGGGCCTACCCCGACGAGTTCACCGCTCTCGGCAAGTTCGGCGCCCTCAGCACCTGGCTGCGGCAGAAGAGCGGCGGCCTGCCGGTCTGGTGGGCCGAGTGGTACGTCGAGCCCGCCAGCAGGGACTGGACCGAGGAACGCCGGATCGCCGTCCAGACGGCCGCGATGATGGAGTTCGCCACCAGCGGCGTCACCACCTCGCTCTACTGGAACCCCCAGCTCAAGTCCGCCGGTGACGACGAGCCCTGCCGGGGCTGCCTCTGGGATCCCGACACCGGCGCCGAGCTGCCCATGGCGGGCGTCCTGAGCGGCTTCGCCAAGTGGTTCCCGCTCGGGGTCACGCTGCAGACGGTCGCCTCCTCCGACCCCAGGGTGCGCGTCCTGGCCCAGGAGCGCCAGCTCGTGATGGTCAACACCGCGAACGTGGCCGTGAGCACCGTCGTGGACGGCAGACAGGTGCAGCTGAGGCCGTACGAGGTCAGGTGGAGCGAGCGCGCCGTGGCCTAAGGGGCTCTTCCGGGGCCCCGCCCGGCCTCGCGGGTACGGCCGTCCGGTTCTCCCGGGACGCCGCCCGGCCCCGCGGGTACGGCCGCCCGGCCGCCGGGGGACACTACGATCACCAGGATGAGAGTCGACCTGGTCACGATCGTCGTGGACGACTACGACCCGGCCATCGCGTTCTTCGTCGAGGCCCTGGGGTTCGACCTCGTCGACGACTCGCCCTCGCTGACGAACGACGGCCGCCCGAAGCGCTGGGTCGTCGTGCGCCCGCCCGGCGGGGAGACCGGCATCCTGCTGGCCCGTGCGGACGGTGCGCACCAGGCCGCCGTCGTCGGGAACCAGATCGCCGGCCGGGTGGGCTTCTGCCTGCGGGTGGACGACTTCGACGCGGCCCACGCGCGGATGACGGCGGCCGGGGTCGAGTTCGTGACCGTGCCGCGCACCGAGCCCTACGGCCGGATCGCGGTCTTCACCGACATCGCCGGGAACCGCTGGGACCTGCTCGGCCCCGCCTGAGCCCTCACCCGGTTCCCCGGCCGTCGTCCGGTGCGGAGGACGATCCGAGGGCGGGGGAGACCGGTGGGCGGCCGGGCCGGCGCCAGTTGGTGAACCAGCGCAGCAACCACTCCATCGGCCCGTACCGGTGCCGTCGCAGCCACCACCGGCTCCATGCGGCCTGGACGGCGAAGACCGCGACGCCGATCGACACCGCCGGTAACGGGCCGAGCCGGTCCACCAGGCTCAACCCGTACCCGGTGAAGATCAGTGAGCCGACCAGCGACTGCCCCAGGTAGTTCGTCAGCGCCAGCCTGCCCGGGGGCGCGAGCAGACCGTTCAGGCGCGGCCTGTGCGGGAGCAGCCGCAGCAGGGTGGCGGCGTAGGCGGCGGCCAGCAGCGGCGCGGTGACCAGGTTCACCGACTGCCCGACCATGTGGTACGCCTGCCCCCCGCCCGACCAGGTGGAGTGCGCGTAGACCAGGGCCCCGGCGAGCCCTGCGGTGAACCCCGCCCACTGCAGCCGTCGCAGCGCGGTCGTGTACCCCGACAGGTCGGAGAGCAGCCTCAGCTTGCCCAGGGCCATCCCGACCAGGCAGGCGGCGAGCACCGTGGGCCCCTGGAGGAAGACCCGCAGCAGCAGGATCTTGGCGAGCCGGTGCAGGTGCTCATCGATGATCATGGATGCGGAGCCGTGCAGTGCGCGGTCGGACAGGGCCGCCTCGGTGGCGTTCCCGGAGACCGCCCCGGAGGCGTCCGCGCCCAGCATCGCCAGCCCGGCCAGCAGCAGCACGCCCGCGGCGAGCGCGACCGTCAGCGCCACCGCCGCGATCACCGCGGCGCGCGGGGTGATCCGCCGCACCACCAGCAGGACCAGCCCCACCAGCGCGTACGTGGCCAGGATGTCACCGGGGAACAGCAGGACGCCGTGGGCGACGCCGAGCAGCAGGAGCCCGCCCAGGCGGCGCAGGAACCGGGGTACGAACGGCGTCCCGGCCCGGGCCGCCGAGTCGACCTGGAGGGTGAAGCTGTAGCCGAACAGGAACGCGAAGAGCAGATAGAACTTGTTCTCGAAGAGCACCGAGACGAACCAGCGCGTCCCCCAGTCCAGCGGGGTGGAGAACATCGGCGCGGCCAGCCCCGCCATCCGGTACCCCGAGGCCAGGTAGGTCATGTTGACCACCACGATGCCGAACAGCGCGAAGCCGCGGAGCGCGTCGACCGCCTCGATCCGGCGTCCCGAGACCCGTGCCGGGGCCCCCGCCCCGCCGCCACGGGGTTCCCCTGCGAGCATCCGATTCGTCCTTCGTGCGTTCCGGGACGCGAGTCCTCCCTGCGAAACGGTGCCCAGTATGGCCCGGGACGGCCGTACGCCGGAGGACCTTGTCCTTTATTGGAGTTGGTAGCCGATGACCACGAAGCGTTCGGCGATCACGCCCACCGCCAGCACGAACGCGGGTATCGCGACGAACAGGATGCGCCTGCGGGTCCTGTTCGACCGTCCGCGGCCGCGCAGCAGGAACACCTCGTAGACGAAGAGCGCGATCCACGTCACCCCCAGCGCGGCCAGGCCGACCGGCGTCAACGGCGAGGTCGGGTCGTTGCCGCCGACCGGCGCCGCGCGCTCGGGGATCGTGGTGCCCTTGGGGAAGGACCGCAGCGTGTACACGGCCGCGTCCTCGCCGTTGAAGACCCGCTTGAGCTCCTTGCTGGCGTCCAGCGCGGCACGGAAGCGCGGTGCCCAGTCCGTCGGGAAGCCGTGGTTGAGCTGCAGGTAACCGGCCTGGCCGCGGGTGGCCACCAGGTAGGTGTTCGGCGGCGACGCGCGAAGTTTGGCGATCACCGAGGTGAGCTCGGCCGGATTCTTGTCCACCAGCACCTGCTCGTAGGCGATCCTGTCGAAGTCGCGCTCGCCCCACGGGATGCTCGGCGTGACCTCCTCGCCGAGCAGCGGGACCAGGTACAGGACGCGGGCGCTGGGCTCGTCGTGCTCGTAGACGTAGTGCATCGCCGCGACCTCGCTGGCCGAGACCCGCTCGAACTGCTCGTTGCCGTAGCGCGCCACCAGGAAGACCATGGCCAGCGCCATCGCGCACCCCGCGGCCAGCAGCAGCGAGATCCGGCGCGTCAGCTCCGGGTTGAACCGGATGTTGCGCTTGCGGATCGGCACCGTCTCCTCCGGCGCGTCCTCGGTGCCCGCCGGGAGGTTCGGGAAGAAGGCGTACGCGGCCAGGATGCAGGCGCCGGGAAGCGCGAACAGGTAGATCCGCAGGCCGATCTCGCCGCCGTAGTTCTGCAGGCCCAGGGCCAGCACCGGGATGCACAGCAGCAGCAACGCCGCGCGGTCGCCCACGCCGCGCCGCAGCCGCCGGAACAGGCCGGCCGCGGCCAGGGTCAGGATCACGCCGCAGATGCCGAGGCGGGCCATCAGGACGAGCGCGTGCTTGGGGTCGCTGCCGTCGATCCGGTCGCCGGTGTTGCGCTGCAGGTTCTCCAGGATCCGGCCCAGACCGCCGAAGAGCTGGTCGATGTGGCCGCTCCAGAAGGTGACCGTCTGGTAGCTGATCCAGGCCAGCACCATCAGGCCCAGGAAGAACGGGAACCCCCAGCTCAACGAGGAGCGCCGGAGCAGGATCAGGCCGGTCAGCGCGCCGAGCATCATGAACGGCGTGATCTGGTGCGAGGCGGTCGCCGTGGCGAACAGGCCGATCAGCACGATCAGCATGATCGTCCGGTCGTAGACGCCGGTCGAGTGGGGCAGCTCCCCGGGCGTCAGGCCGTCCAGCCGGGCCAGCAGCCGCCGGACGGGCCCCTTGACCGGCATCGGCCTGGTCCGCGGCTCGACCTTGCCGAACCAGCGCAGCACGATCGCCACGAAGGCCAGGTAGATCGCGTACGTGAAGCCCTGGGAGGAGAAGTAGTCCTGGCCGATCCACTGGACGATGACGAACAGCAGCGCGGCGAACCAGCGGGCCCTGGTGGTGGCGACCACCTGGCGCAGGATAAGCACGAACGGCAGCAGGTAGAGCAGGTTCGACAGCAGCGGGGTCCACCGCATGATCGTCGTCAGGTCGGTGACCCCGGCGGCCTTGGTGACGAACCCCACCAGCGCGAAGAACCCAGGCCAGGCCAGGCGGGCGTCGAGGATGGCCGACGCCTCGCCCGTGCGGTTGATGTACTCGACGAACCCGGCGTGCACGTAGGCCGTGTGGAACCTGGCCTCGTCCTCGATCAGGGCCGCGCCCCCGTGCAGGGCGAAGGTGATCGCCGCGATCTGGAAGAGCAGCAGGAACTTCCGGTCGGTGTTCTGCGCGATCGTGACGAAGAACGCCACGAGCATCAGCAGGATCGCCGCGAACGCGGTCGGCGGCATGGCCGAGATCAGGCCCACACCGTCGATCTTGTTCAGGTCGACGCCCCAGAGCGGACCCGGCGGCACGCGCAGGGCCAGCACGTACATGATCAGGCCCTCGACGGTCAGGAGGGGCGGCAGCCACACCATGGCCGTGCGCACCAGGGACGCCATCCGGGAGGGGGCGGCCGCGGGGGCAGGGGCTGCGGCGCCGGCGGGCGTCGCCGCGCTCCGGTCCTGCGCGTGACCGGCCGCCGGGTGACCGGCCGGTGCGTACGCGACCGCCGGGGGGCGTACGGCGGGGACGGTCTCCGGGAGCCCGGAGGTCTCCGGCTCCTCCTCGCTCTCCCAGGGCGACGCCTTCCAGGGCGACGCCGAGGGGGCCGGGGACCTCGGGTCCTTGTCCGAGGGGTCGTCGTCCTCGTCCGGGGGATCGGTGTCCTCACCCGGGAGGGCGTCGTCCTCGTCCGGGAAGCCGGTGTCCTCGTCCGTGGAGCCGGGCTTCGCGTCCGGGGCCCGGGGTGCGAGGCGTCCGGCCGGGCCCGGACGGGGCGGGGCCGAGGGGAGGCGGATCTCCGCGGTGGTGTCGCTCGTGTCCTCGGCGTCGGCGTTCTCGCCGTCCCTGGCGTCCCTGGCGTTCTCGCCGTCCCTGGCGTTCTCGCCGTCCCTGTCGTCCTCGTCGTCCTCGCCGTCCCTGTCGTCCTCGTCGTCCTCGTCGTCCTCGTCGTCCTCGTCGTCCTCGTCGTTCCAGGAGGCGTCCTCGTCCGCGGGTGCGGCGCCCGCGGGGGCGTCCTTCTCCAGGGCGTCGTCCGTGGCGTCGTCCGTGGCACCGTCTGCGACATGGCCGGGGGTGTCGTCTTCGGGGACGCCCGCTCCGGGGGCATCGTCGGTCCGGGGCGGGGGGAGGGGGCGCAGGGGGAGCCGGATGACGGCGGTGACGTCGGGGTCGTAGTCGGGTTCGTCCTCGGGGTCGTCCTGAAGACCGTCCCGAGCCCTGTCGCCCCGGTTCTCGTCGTGGGCCTCGTCCCCGAGGTCGTCCTGGATCTCGCCCCGGTTCCCAACCTGGGATTCGTCCCGGTTCTCGTCCTGCGATTCGTTCCGGGTCCCGTCCCGGGCGTCGTCGTGGGCGGTGTCCCGGTGGTCGTCCTCGGGGGCGTCCGCGACGGGGGCGGCGAAGATCCGGCCGGGGGGCTCACCGGTGATCTCGTCGTCCGGCGTCCCGGGCCTCTCCTCGTCACGCCCGTCACGGGTCTCCGTGCCGGTCTCCGTGCCGGTCTCCGTGCCGGTCTCCGCGTCGTCCTCGGGCCCGTCCTCGTGACCACGATCGGTGCCGCCACCGGGACCACCGTCGGGACCACCCTCGGGAACGCTGCCGGGAGTGCCGTCGGCGACGACATCGGGAGCCCCGGGAGCCCCGGGAACGCCGTCGCGGTCCTCGGGGGGTGTCGCGCCGCCGGGCTCGCCGCCGGCCACGGCAGGCGTTCCGTCGGAAGGCGCGGGAGGGGTGAGACCGGTCCTCCCGGTCTCGGCGGCCTCCGCCGCCTTCGGCGTCGTCACGTCATTACCTGCCCGTTGCCTCACGTCTAACATCATGGCGGCTACGCGGACCGAGGTGCGACGAACAAGCGAGAAGTTTCGTCATGTTTGGGTGTTTTGCGTAGATCCTTGAACGGCAAAACCACGACCAGGATTCCCACCCGACGGCACCCGTCCCGCCGTCCGCACCCCGCGGAGAGGGTGCCGACATCGGCGGCGACCGTCCCGGGACACCCCCGGGCGGACACCGGTTCCGCCGACCGTCCCGGAGATCACGCGTCCCCGGGACGACCGGTCTCACACCTGGCCGCGTACCCGGCGCAGGCCGTACCGGGTACGCCTGACGACGGCGTACCCCTTCGTCAGGACCCGTTCCCGCATGTAGATCAGGGGGACCTGGTTGCCCTCGACCGCGCGGCTGAACATCCGCATCGACGTGCCCTCGGCCACGGTCAGGCGTGGCAGCGCGAGCACGTCGTGCCGGTCGGCGGCGATGGCGTTGCTCACCGCGCAGGCGGCCCAGTACCCGGCCCGCCTGACCTCACGCCGCACCCGCACGTTGGAGTAGCCGTACGGGTAGGCCATCGTCGAGACCAGAGAACCGATCTTGTCCTCCAGCAGGGCCTTGTTGCGCCGCAGCTCCTGGCGGAGCTCGTCCTCGGGCAGCTGGTCGAGCTGGGGGTGGCTGTGGCTGTGCCCGCCGATCTCCACCCCGCAGGAGGCGGCCTCGCGGGCCTGGCTCCAGGACAGCATGGTGTCCAGCGGCCTGCCCGCCGCGTCCTTGCCCGCGTCACGGACCCACCCGCTGGTCAGGAAGACCGTGGCGGGGAAGTCGTACCGTTCGAGCAGGGGCAGCGCCTCGCTGTGGAAGTCGGCGTACCCATCGTCGAAGGTCACCACGACCGGCCGCTCCGGCAGGGCGCGGCCGTTGTTCTTGTGCAGCGAGGCGACCAGGTCGGCCACGGTCAGCGGGGTGAACCGCTTCTCCTTGAGGTAGGCCAGCTGGTCGGCGAAGACCGAGGGCCGTACCGACAGCGGCTTCGTCTCGGCGTTGGGCCGGTCGGAGATCGAGTGGTACATCAGGATCGGTACACGGATCATGCACGCCCTCGCTTCTTCTTCAGCCGAAGGGACCCGACAACGTAACCCCAGGTGGTCCAGGCGAGACCGACGACGATCGCGCCGGCCCTGCCCAGGCCGGACACGTCGCCCCGGAGGGCCTCGCCGACACCGCGCAGCGCGCCCAGCGGCAGCGCCTTCAGCGCGTGCGCCCGCTCGCTCGCCAGCCCGTCTCCCGCCCCCACGCTCTGCGTGACCAGCGCCTTGGACAGGCCCTCGGCGTAGCAGCGCGAGCGGAAGTAGCGGAACGTGGCCCGAGCGGCGGGCACCTTGTGGCCGATCACCGCGGCGGGCTCGAACAGCATGCCCGAGCCCGGCATCCGCTGCGAGAGCCGGATGCAGAACTCGGTCTCCTCACAGCCCAGCGGGCGGGGCTTGCGCCCCTGCACGCTGCGCCCGATACCGGTGTGGAAGCCGCCGACCGCGCCGATCGGCTCCCTGCGGAAGGCCGCGTTCCCGCCCATCACGTTGCGGATCCGCGCCCGCTCCGTGGGCATGCCCCGGTAGCTGCAGCCCACGGTCCAGTCGAACTCGTACGGATACCAGCCGGGCCGGTGCCCGGTGCCCCACAGCGGCCTGGTCAGCCCGCCCACCCCCACGATGGTCGGGTCCTGGAAGCCCTCCTCCAGCGCTTCCAGCCAGCCGGGTTCCGCTATGGCGTCGTCGTCCAGGTAGGCCACGATGTCGCCGGAGGCGATCTGCGCGCCGGTGTTCTTGCCACCGGACAGGCCCTTCTCCTGAGCGTTCTCCACCACGATCGCGCCGGGGTACTCCTTCTTCAGCCGAAGATGGAGCTCCGGGTTGTAGTCGACGACCAGGATGATCTCGTGCGGCCTTCGGGTCTGGTTCTCGACCGACTCGACGGCCTGCCGGATGTCCTCCCAGCGATCCTCGGTGTAGACGCAGATGACGACACTGCTTCTCATGGCTACGCAGCGCCCTGGTCGGCGGCCCGGGCGGCGGCGGCCGGCTCGTGCACGACCGGGGCCGGGGTGCTCCGCCACTCACGGATGATGGTCTTGAGCACCCGGATGCCGTCGCGGACGGCGTGCAGGTTGCTCTCGCCGTGGATGCGGCAGCGCTCGTGGCTGGGGACCTCGTGCACCTTGAGGCCGGCCTTGAAGGCCCGGATGTTCATCAGGGTCTCGATCTCGAAGCCGTCACAGTCGAGGTTGAGGACGTCCAGGTGACGGGCCCAGAACGCGTTGTAGCCATAGCACAGGTCACTGTAGCTGGTGCCGTACATCTTGTTGACCAGCGCGGTCAGCGCCTTGTTGCCGAACGTGCGGGTGAAGGTCAGGTCGTCGCTGCCGCCCCCGGCCGCGTACCGCGAGCCCTTGACGAAGTCGGCGCCGGTGACCAGCGCGCCCACGAACTGGATGATCTCCCGGCCGTCGGTGGAGCCGTCGGCGTCGATCATCACGATGATGTCGCCGGTGCAGGCGGCGAAACCGGCCGAGAGCGCGTCCCCCTTGCCCTTGCCGGTCTGGTGGACCACGCGGACGTTGGGACGCAGCTTCCTGGCCACGGCGACGGTGTCGTCCTTGGAGTTGCCGTCCACCAGGACGATCTCGTCGATCCACTGCGGCAGCGTCGCGAACACGTGCGGAAGGTTCTCCGCCTCGTTCATGGCCGGTACGACGACGCTGACGGTGGGGGAGATCGCCATGTGCGGGGTGATGGGGGTGAACCGTTCGATGGGAGGCACCGCCCTGAGCGGTGGCTTGCCGTTGTAGTGCTTGGTGATCTCGGGACTCATGATGACGAGTGTCCTTCGCGGTCGGTCGTCAGAGATGACTGGCGGACGGACCCGTGGCCATGACCGATCGGGACGACCGGGGGGAATGGCGAATGCGGTGAGGGATGCATGCGAGGGTCCTGGCGGGTGGTGGGACGTGACGGGAGCGGCTTAACCCACTCCCCATGGTTCCTTGACGACCGGCGTACCGGATTGGTTCTGCGAGGGGGTGCGCATGCGGCCGAAACCCTTCAGCACGCGGTCGGCAAGTCTGTACAACTGCGGGCGATCGGTGACGATCGTTCGTGCCTTGTTGACCGGGGTACGGCCCAGCCAGTGGACCGCGGCGGCGGGGGAGGGGCGCGAGACGCGGCCCTCCGCGACGAACAGGTCGCCGCTCTTCAGCCAGCTCTTGTACTCCCGTCCGCCCTTGCCCATGTCGACCTGCCGGAGCCCGGAGGCGGCGGCGTGCTCGGCCATGTGCAGGTGGTGGACGATACCGGGCGAGTACTTGGCGAACTCGGTGTCGTAGGCGGGGAACCAGCCCACCAGGGTGGTGGCCGTCCGCAGCCCGAAGTGCCCGGCCACGGGCCTGTCCCCGGCGTAGACCATGGTCAGGACGCCCGCGAAGCTCTCCGACCTCTCGGCGTGCATCTCGTCGAGAAGCTGGACGATCCACGGCTGGGCGAACCGGTCGACCCGTCCGGTCCTGCGGTACTGGTCGGACTTCCAGTTGGTGAGCGTGCGGAGCGTGCCCGCGTCGGTCGAGTACCACTCGAACCGGATCTCGCCCTGCTCGCGGCCGAGCTTGCGCTCCTTGTAGCGGACGGTCTTGAGGTTCTTCGGCGAGTTGGCCCTGACCCGCTCGATGTAGGTCTCGAACCCCACGCTGAGGTCCATCACCGGCGCGGGCCGCACGTCGGACTCGTACGGGGCGAACGTCGGCTGGCCGGGCACCAGGTGGTCGAAGTCGAAGACGGAGAGCTTGCAGGCGCGCAGCAGGGTCCGGACGTCCAGCTGCAGCCCGGGCACGGAGATCAGCCCGTGGCAGGTGGTGAGGAAACCGCCCAGCGGCTTGCCGATCCCGAAACTGTGGCGCTCGTAGGGGAAGAACCCCACGATCTTGCCGCCGTCCTGGACGACCGCGACGCGGACGTAGTCGCGCAGGCGCCCCATGGCCAGGGCGAACTCGACGGAGAGGAAGGGGTTGTCCAGGGAGGGGTCGGCGACCTGCAGCTCGCGCCACCGGGAGATCTCCGACGCTCCGAGGTCTCCCGGGCGAACGACGACGATGTTCACCGTCACCTGACCCCCTGTTCGGTCTGCAAGCTCCCGCTCCCCCGATACAACACGCGTAGTACGTAGATGAAGCCGCCGAGCACCGCGATCGTCGCCACTCCGGCACGGGGTGACCATGCGTCAAAGGTAAGCATGGCAGCGGCCAGGAGAACGTTGACCACCAGGCTCGCGGCTGCCCCCACTGATAGTGCCTCAAGAGGGTCACGATCACGCAACAGTCCCACCACCGCGGCGCCCGGAACCACCAACAGGAACAGGGGGGTGAGAACCAGGCGTAAAGGCGTGTCGATGCCCGCTAAGGCGATCACGGCTCCCGTGACGCATGCCAGGACGAGTGCCCACGTGAGCACCCTGCGGTTGATCGACATCTTCCGAACTCCAGGTTGGTGATGAAGTGACTGATCGCGTCCTCATGTGACCAATCACTTCGCATGGACGTCAATGCCGACGCTCGGCACCAGCCCATGGTTTACCGGATCCCTGGAAGAAGTCTCGGCGTTGGGTAAAACGAGGGGAAGGGATCAGTCCGTCTCCACCTCGGACTCCGTACCCGCCGAGGCGGTCGGCGTCGGCTCGGGGCCGGGGTCCTCGGGAGGGTCCGAGGCCTCTGGAGCAGGGCTTTCCCACGAGATGGAGCAGGCCGTGTTGCCCCCGGCGGACCTGAACGCCACCCGGCCGGACCCGCTCTCCGAGGGGTCGGAGGCGGTGACCCAAATCACGCCCGAGGACCCCGCCCCCAGCCGTCCCCGTGACGGCTGCACGCTCAGGCCGCCGGAGGTGGTGGCCGACCAGGAGAGCGCGGCGCCGCGGGCCGCGAGCCGGATCTGCCCGGCACCCTGGCCGATGTCGGACGGGCAGGAGACGACCAGCCGTCCGGTCACGGGACGCCGGGGGGCGGCGCGGGTGGGACGGGGGCGCGCGGCCGTGCTCCTGCGCGCCGGTGCCGTCCGCGTGGCCGAGGGGGCGGGCGCGGCGGTGTCCGGGCCCTCGGTGGGGGTCGGCCCGGCCTCGTCCGGCTCCTGCGACTCCTGCGGATCCTCCCCGGTGGTCTCCGGTGACGGCTCGGGCGTCGGCTCCGGCCCGGGCTCCGTCGTGATCAGGGCGGGTCGCGTCGACGGCGCGGCCTGTGGGTTCTCCGGAGCCCCGCCGGTCAGCTCCTGCCCGCCCACCACGACCACCGCTCCGGTGGCCGCCAGCAGGCAGACCGCGGCCAGCAGCAGGGGACCGCGCCGTGGCCTGCGCCTGCGCCGCTGGGCCTGCGTCCCTGCGTGCCGGCCCTCGCCCGACGAGACCGCCGCGCCCGCCGAACCCGCCGGACTTCCCGAACCCGGCGTACGACGGGCCGCGGTGCCTCCGGCGGGGGTGTCCTCCCAGGCGTCGCCCGGCTCGTACGTCCCGCCGGCCCGGCCCTGTCCGGTACCGGCGGAGGCGTGCCAGATCTCCGTGGCCGGTGTGACACCGTCCCCTTCCGCGAGCCAGGCCCCGATGCTCTGCTCCGAGGGCCATGCCTCGAGGTCCGGGCCCGGGTCCGGGCCCGGGCCCGGGTCCTGGCCCTGACCGGCGGGCCGGGCCCGCCCGGCCGGCTCCGCGGGCCGGACGCTCTCGGCCTGCTCGGCGGGCCAGGCCCGCCCGCTCGGCTCCACGGGCCACGGTCGCGCGTCCTGCTCGGCCGGGGCTGCGTGCCGGAAGCGCCCTTCCGTGACCAGGGCGCCCACGGCCGGGGTGCCGGTGGCGGGTGTGCCCGTGGCCGGGGTGCCCGAGCCCGGGATACCCGAGGCGGGCGTGGCCGCGCCCGGCCGGTGGGCTCCCTCGTCGCGGGCCCGCCCGTCGTCCGGGCCACGGGAGCCGTGGGAGCCACGGGAGCCGCGAGAACCCCGGGAACCCGTGGAGCCGGGGACGTCCGTGCTTTCCCTGCGCCCCGTCCAGCGGCGGCCCCCGGACCGCCGGGGAGCGGCCACCGGGAAACCGGCCCGGTCGAAGTGGCCGTTCTCGGCGAGGACGGCGGCGCGCGCCTCGCGCAGCCGCGGGTCCACGCAGGTCTCGATCACCCGGCGGCGCAGCGAGAGCGGCGGGTAGGCGAGCGGCACCAGGTCCAGCAGCCGCCCCGCCGAGACGTGCCGGTCCCTGCGCTCCACGCAGACCTCGCAGCGGCCGATGTGGGCCGAGAGCCGCCTGCGCAGCATCGTGGTGAGCGGCCCCTCCCAGCAGTCCACCATCGCCGACAGGTCCGGGCAGTGCGCCCGGCCGACCTTGGCGAGCACCACGGCGGCGGCGGCGTTCTCCAGGTGGTCCCTGGCCCGGCCGAGCCGCGCCGCGACCTGCCGCGAGCTCAGCCCGAGCACCGCGCCGACCTCGCCGGTGCCGAGGTCGTGCCGGAGCGAGAGCTCCAGCACCTCGCGCTCCTGCACGCTCAGCTCGGCCATCGCCTCGTGCACCAGCGCGGCCAGCTCCCTCTCGTTCGGGTCGTCGTGCACGTCGGGCGGGACCGTCGTCGTCCGCGGTCCCCGCGCGCCGGCCGCGCACCGGACCCGGACGAGCGCGTACAGCCAGGCGCGCAGGCGGCCGGGCTCGCGCAGGCGGTCCACCCTGCCCTGGGCCGTCACCAGCGCGTCGTGCACGGCCTCCGCGGCGGCCTCACGGTCGCCCAGCAGCGAGTGGGCGTAGTCACCGAGACGTTCGGAGTAGGAGTCGTAGAGGCTCGCGGGCGCCGTTGTGTCGGCACGCCGCAGCGCCTCAACGAGATTCTGATCGTCGGTTCGGCCGACGGTCGGCCATCCGGGCACGGACATTCCTCCCCGCGGGACGGGCTCGTTCCCGGGCATCACCCCTGCCCGGTCCAGGCCCCACACGCGTAGGACGCCACCTCCCCGCAACCGGTTGACCGGATGGGCGGAATGTATGCCCACCCGGTATGACCTGGTAAAACTGCCTACGAAAGGGACAGATGTGACGGTTGTCGTACCGGATGATCGTGGTGCGCGAGGGTCAGCAGTTGGGCGAGCAGAGCCGCCGCTTCATGCCCTCCAGGAAGAACTTCCTGACCTCCAGGATGTCCTTGGCGATGTACGCGTCACCGGCGGTCGCCTTGGCCAGGGCGTCCATCTGGCGCTTGCCCTTGGGGGCGTCCGGCCCGAAGGCGATGATCAGCACGCTGACCGGCTTCTCCGGGTCGAACTGCTCCTTCAGCCGCTTCAGGATCTGCTGGTTGCCGATCCCGCCGTCCGGGTCGTCGTTGCCGGCCCCGTCGGTGAGGATCAGCACCGTGTTGATCTTGTCGCTCTGGTACTCCTTCGTCATCTGCTCGTAGGCGGCGGCCAGGGTGTCGTTGAGCCCGGTGTCGCCGGTCGAGCGGGCCCGGGTGGACACCAGCCTCTGGTTGATCACGTCCCTGCGCAGGCCCCCGTCCAGCTCCTCGGTGAGCGGGCCGACCGGGACCGTCTTGCGGTAGTCCACCCCCCTGCCGTCCAGGTGGGTGGAGAACTCCCACAGGCCCAGCTCGCTCTTGACCGGGAAGAGCCTCATGCCCTCGACGGCGATCCTCGTGATCGCCTGCATCCGGGTCAGGCCGGTGCCGGGCACCGGCAGGGCCATGGTCCCCGAGACGTCCAGCAGGGTCAGGAGCCTGGTGCCGAGCTTGATCCGCGACCAGGTCTGGGACATCCTCGCGACGGTCCTGGCGTCGGGCACCGCGATCGCCTTCGGGGCCGCGGCCTGGAAGCCCCCGGAGCCGGTGACGGCCTTGGCCCCCTTGCCGTCGGGGGTACGGAAACCCAGCTCCTGGAAGGTCCTACGGGCCTGCTCGCCGCCCAGCTCCTTCCGGAACGCCTCGGCCGCCTTGCGGACCGTGGCGTCCCCGGTGGTGATCACCACCGGGTAGTCCAGGTCGACGGTCCCCTCGGCCGGGTACAGCGGCACCGCCGGGACCTCGGGCTTCCTGGTCCTGTTGAACGTCCACACGCTCTGTTCCGAGGCGATGCCCAGGGGGGCCTTGCTGCCCTTGACTCCCAGGCTGGACAGCAGCGCGCCCTGGTCGCGGACCGTCGAGGTCGAGCCCGACAGGTTCTTGAGCGCGCCGACGAGCTGCTCCTCGCCCACTCCCGAGGCCGTGGCGACCCCGGCGGCGGCCAGCAGCGCGCCGAGCCCGGCCGCGTTGAGCGAGGGGTCCGGCACCAGCACCCGGACCTTGCGGCCGGGGCCGTCCACGTTGGCCACGTTGGCGGCGTCGATCATGCCGCCCCAGCTCGCCTTGCCGAAGCTCTTGCGCAGGACGGGCACCACCGACCCCGAGGCCACCATGACGATGGGGGAGCGGGCCACGGACGCACTCGCCTCGGGCACGTCGGGGTTCCTCGCCCGCAGGTTCGTCACCCACAGCCCCGAGTCCGGGATCCACAGGTCCATCGCGGGGGCCTTGCCACCGGCCCCGCCCAGCGCCGAGGCCACGGCCGAGGGGAGGCCCTTGGTCACCGTGACCGTGGCGCACCGGCCGTCGATCTCGTGGGCCGCCCGGGTGAACCGCTCGGCGATCCGGGAGACGGCGGGCTGGATGTCCGGGGCCGCGGTGACCCGCAGCGGCAGGGCGTCGCCCGCGCACCCGCGGTCGCGGTTGATGATCACGAACGCGGCCACGCCGAGCAGTACCGCCAGGGCGACGGAACCGGCCAGCGGGACCAGGACCCCGCCGCGCCCGGTGCGACGGCGTCGTTGCTGGGGCTCGTTGTAGGGGGTGTAGCCGTCCTCGAGCTCATCCGTCCGGTGACGTCCGCCCACGATGCCCTCTTAGCTGTCGATGTCATGGAGCCGGAGCGCGCCACCCTACCGGGAGGTTCTCCGCAATATTCACGGAACTGTACTTGGAACGGTTACTGTGGCAAAACACGCATTTTGCTGGTGCTATCACCACGTGTGCCGATCCGGGCACCGTGCGTCCCGATCGTCCAGCCCCAGCTCAGTGGCAACATGGGTCCCCGCGCCACGCCCGGGCCCCCTCCCGCGCCGCCACCGCCGCCAGCAGCACCGCCATGGCGGGATCGATCCACCACCATCCGGCGGCGTTCAGCGCGAGCCCGGCGAGCACCCCCGCCGCGAGCGCGGCGCACATCAGGTTCTGGGTGCCCTCGCCCGCCGTCGCCGCCGACCCCAGCCGGGCGCCCAGCCGCCGCTTGGCCGTGCCCAGCAGCGGCATGCCGACCACGCTGGCCGCCGTCACCACGATCCCCAGCGTGCTCGGCACGGCGCGGTGGCCCGCGTCCAGGTCGTGCGCCACGTGCAGCACCAGGTACGGCGCCAGCAGCCAGAAGCTGACCGCGACGGCCTTGCGGGCCCGCTCCTCGGCGTGCGCGGAGGAGGTCCTCGTACCGGTGAAGCGCCAGACCACGATCAGGCTGGCCGCCGCCTCCACCAGGGCCGTCGCGCCCCAGCCGATCAGGGCGACCGAGTGCGCGCCCAGCCCCGCGGCGATGCCGAGCACGCTCTCGGCGCCCAGCCACACCAGGGTGGCCAGGGACAGGGCGCGGGCCCTGCGGGCGTCGCGCAGCCACTCGGCGCCGGGCGGCGCCGGCGCGGTCTGCTCGGTCAAGGCGGCCTCCGGGTGCCCGACCGGGAATCCGATCGGTGGCGCTGGGTGACGTTCGGTGACGATGGGTAATGTATACGTCGCGCGACGGGGTGACGCCGGGAGGCGGGGTTCCCGCCGCGGCGGCGCCGTATCCTCGTCAGGCCGCCGCGCCAGGGGATCGGAGGCCGCCAGCAGAACCGTCGGGGGGAAGTCCGTGCCGTTCACGCCCAGTCACGTCGCCGCGGTGCTGCCGCTGATCTCCTCGGAACGGGCCCGCCGCCTGCTCGACCCCTGGGCCCTCGCGCTGGGGGCCATGGTGCCCGACCTGCCGATCTTCTTCCCGTTCCTGCCGGACTACATGATCTGGCACTCCCTCAAGGGTGTCGTGACCATCGACCCGTTCGCCGTGGTCGTGCTGCTCGCCGTCTTCCACCTGCTGCTCCGCGACCCGCTGACCGCGCTGCTGCCCCCCGCACTGGCCGGCCGCGCCGCCGCGCTGACACCCGGCATGTACGGGTGGCGCAGGCTGCCCGCCGTGGTCGCCGGAGGCGTCGTGGGAGCCCTCACCCACAAGGTCTGGGACTCCTTCACCCACTCCTACAGCGCGGCGCTGTGGGGCTGGAGCTGGCTGGACGGCCGGGTCGGGGACGTGATCTCCGTCTTCCGCCTGCTGCAGTACACCTCCACCGTGGTCGGCCTGGCGGTGGTGGTCTGGTGGGCCTGGCGCGGGCTGACCGCCATGGAGCCGAGGCCGGTGCCCGAACGGCTGGTCCTGCCCGCGGGGGAGCGCGCGGCCGTCCTGGTGGCCACCGCCGTGTCGATCGTGCTGGGCGCGGTCGCCTGGACGACCGCCTTCCCCTCCGGGACCAAGGCCGAGCTCATGACGCGGGTGGGCGCGGGAGTGGTCGTCGGCTGCTCGGCCATGCTGCTCGTGTACGCGCTGATATGGCAGCTCAGGCGCGCCATGGCAGTATTCGAGGGTGCCTGAGCCCACCCGCCCCCGGCCCGCCGCCGATCCGGCCGACCGGCCCTCCGACCGCACCGCCGACCGGCCCTCCGACCGGGTCGCCCGTCCGGCCGGCCGATCCGCCGATCCGTCCGGACGGCCCGCCGATCCGGCCGGTCACCTGGCCGACTACGCCGGCCTGCGCGACGTCGAGCTGCGCAAGAGCCTGGAGGCCGAGCACGGCCTCTTCATCGCCGAGGGGGAGAAGGTCATCCGCCGCGCGGTCGCGGCGGGTCACCCGGTGCGATCCGTGCTGCTCACCCCGCGCTGGGCCGAGCCCCTGGCGGACCTGCTGGCCCCCCTCGGCGACCGGGTGCACGTCGTCGACGACGCCACCATGGAGGGCGTCGCCGGTTTCCAGGTCCACCGGGGGGCACTGGCCGCGATGGAACGGCTCCCCATGCCCGAGGTGCGGGACGTGCTGTCCGGCCGGGCCGCCCCGGGAGGCGTCCCGGTGCCGCCCCGCCGCATCCTGGTCCTGGAGGACCTCGTCGACCACGGCAACGTCGGCGCCATCTTCCGCTGCGCCGCCGCGCTGGGCGTGCAGGCGGTGGTCCTGTCCCCCCGCTGCGCCGACCCCCTCTACCGGCGCTCGGTGAAGGTCTCCATGGGCGCGGTCTTCGCGATCCCGTACGCCCGGATGACCGACTGGTACGCGGGCCTGGCCGAGCTGCGCGAGGCGGGCTTCCGGACACTGGCGCTCACCCCCGACCAGTCCGCCGTGCCCCTGGACCGGGTCGCCATGGCCGACCGGGTGGCGCTGCTGCTCGGCTCCGAGGGGGACGGGCTCTCCTCCCGCTGGCTGCGCGAGGCCGACGAGGCGGTCTGCATCCCGATGAGCCCGGACGCGATGGGGCTGGGCGTCGACTCCCTCAACGTGGTGGCCGCCGCCGCCATCGCCTGCCACGGACTGATGCGGGCCGCGCGGACGTCCCCGGACCACGGCTGACCGTCCCGGAGCGAAGGGCCGGCCGGGACGGTCGGCCGGTCACTTCGCGTCGGACTCCCACGGCTGCGGCGGTGCCGGTTCGCCCGCCCACTCCAGCAGCCGCTCCGCGCTCCTGAAGCGTCGGTCGCCGTTGGTCTCGCCGAGGATGACGCCGACGAGCCGGCGTCCGTCGGCGTCGGCGGCGAACGACAGGCAGTACCCGGCGGCCCGCGTGTAACCGGTCTTGAGCCCGATGACCCCGGGCGTCCTGCCGAGCAGCTTGTTGGAGTTGATCCAGGTGTGCGCCCGGTGCACCTTCGTCCTGGACACCACGTGCCTGCCGGTGGAGGCGATCGTCCGCATCACCGGGTCGCGCAGCGCGATGTCGGCGAGCTTCGCCTGGTCCAGCGCGGTGGAGTGGCCGGGAGCCGGCTTCGGAAGGCCGTCGGGGTTGGTGTAGACGGTGTCGGCCAGTCCCATGGAGCGGGCCGTGGCGTTCATCCTCGCCACGAACCTCCTGGTCCCCGGCCCGTAGACGCGGGCCAGCGCGTGGGAGGCGTCCGCTCCAGAGGGGAGCATCACCGCGTACAGCAGGTCCCTGACGGTCAGCCGCTCCCCGGCGCGCAGCGAGGCGTGCGTCGCGCCGTTCACCGCCGCGTACCGCACGTCCTCGGCCCGGATCGTGACGACGTCGTCCAGCCGCGCCGTCCTGAGCATGACGTACGTCGTCATGATCTTCGTCAGGCTGGCCACCGGCATCCGTTTCGCGGCCTGCCTGCTCAGATGGACCGTTCCCGCGACGGGGTCGAACAGGTACGCGGCCCGTCCGGGAACGGCCGGCGCCTCGCCGCGCCGCTCCCCGGCGGCGGCCGGGGCGGAGGCGGCGGGCGCCGAGAACGCCGCGAGCGCCGCCGGAGCGGTGATCGGCGCGGGTGCGCCCCGGCCCCCTGCCGCGGGATGCGCCAGAGCCGGACGGGCCGGGGCGGACGTCCCGGTCGCCGGGGTCAGGGCGCCGGCCGGAGAGGCCGTGGCCAGGACGGTCGCGGTGGCCAGCGCGGCATGGGCGATGAGCCGGATTCCCCCGTTATGCATGAGGACATGGTGACAGAGACGACCTGTCATGTTCGAAAGTCAGCCATTTACCATCGAAAATCGGTATCGGTGTCACATCAGGCGGCGGTGATCCGCTCCGCCTCGGCGTCGGCCTCGCGACGGGCGGCCCGCAGGCGCCGGCGCCGCCGGACGAGGACGACGATCACCGCGACCACCGCCAGCGCGGCCAGGGCGGCGAGCAGCGGCGACCGCGCGGCCAGCCCCAGCCAGCCCCAGATCACCGAGTACAGGCCGAAGGACGTCACCGGCACCCAGGTCAGGCAGCCGAGCGCGCTGGCCACGACGTACCACGGGTAGGAGATCCGCAGCACCCCGGCCACCCAGGGCAGGGTGTGGCGCAGGCCGGGCACCCAGAAGCAGGCGTAGACGGCGAGCGCGCCCCACTTCCGCACCACGTTCTCGACCCGGGTGATGTTCTCCTGGCCGATCCTGAGACCCAGCCGCGAGGCGTAGAGCCGGGAGCCCAGCACGTGGCCGATCCAGTAGTACGCCTGGAACGCGCCGAACAGGGCCACGCCGCCGACGACCACCCAGAGCCACAGGGGCATGCCCAGGAACGACGCGGACGTCGGGTCGGGGATGCCCGCCACAACAGGTCGCACTCCGAACATCACCACCAGGGTCGTCTCACCTGCCTGTACCGATATTAGGCCAGGCTTACCTGGAACGGCCGGGCGGAGCCCCCCGAACGCCCGGCTCCATCACGCCGCATCATCCGCCACGCCACGCCACGCGCCACGGCCACGTGGGCGAGGATCGGCCTCGTGGCCCCGCCGGGGAGGTCCTCCTCCTGTTCAGCCCGCGACGTCGGGGCTGCCCTCGGCGATCCGGGCGAGCGCGGCCAGGTGGTCCTCCAGGGCGCTTCTCCCCTCGGCGGTGAGTGCCACCCAGGTGAGCCGGCGGGCATCCGCTCGGACAGGTGAGCTCTCCTTGCGTACCGTGACGAAGCCGGCCTCGACGAGCACCCTGAGGTTCTTGGACAGGTTCGCGTCGTTCAGTCCGAGGGTGTCCCTGATGAGGGCGAACTCGAGTTCCGACATGCGCCGCAGCAGCCCGCAGATACGCAGGCGCACCGGTGAGTGGATGACCTCGTTGAACGCGGGGGTGGGCGGGGCGCTCATGCGCGCCCGCCGGCGCCATGGGCGAGCTCATCGCGGAGGACGTCGTCATAGCGTCGGCCGAACACGACGATCACACCGAAGGCGAAGGCCGCCGGCAACAGCCCCCACCATGGCGCGGTACCGGTGAACTTGACGACCAGAGCGGCGAGCATGGCGAGGACGAGCACTCCGAGCATCGTGTGCGACAGGCGCCTGCCGCGGGGACCCGCCGGCTGGGTGATGGAGATCCCGTAGCGCCGGTTGTAGGTGGTGATGAGCAGGGGGATCGCGACGATGCCGAGGGCCATGACGATGAAGGACGCCACCCCCGGCAGTGCCTGGGCGCCGGTGAGCACCCCCACGATCAGACCGAGGACGGGGTGGTACCACCATGGCGTGACCACCCGCTCGGCGAGCCTGGCACCGTCCAGGCCGAGACGGTCCAGGGTGTCGCGTGCCTGGGACGAGGTGAGGGGGCCCTCGCCGCCGTCGGGGCGGAAGTCGTTTTCCATGTCGGCAACTCTATCTATGACTTGCGCATTTGGAAAGTCATGTGCGCGGACGCGGGCGGTGGCCCTGCGATCCGGCGGCCCTCGGGATTCGCCGGCGCGTCGGTGGATCGGTGCCCCCGGGCGGCCCTGAGCGAGGGTGGGCGGCCCTCGGATGTTCACCCGCTGCAAGCGGACGTCAACTCCCGGGCAAGGACGGGGGCGTACACCTGGAGGTAGCGAAGAAAGGTGTCCGTCATGAGTCCGCGTGGCAGTGTGGTCCCGGTACTGACCGGTGGGGTCGCGAGCGTCGTCAGGCTGCTCGTCGCCACCCTCGCCTTCGCCGGTGTCTACCTGGGCGTGTGGGGCACGCCCGGTGTCCCGGCCCAGGCTCCGGTGTCGGCCTCGGCCGAGGTGACGGACCGGGGGGCGGTACGCACGGTGCTGCTCGCCTCACGATCGACCCCGGCCGACGCGACCCCGTCCGCGAAGACCCCGTCCGCGAAGACCCCGGCCGTGAACGACCCGGCCGCCAGGACACGGGCCGCCAGGACGAACGCCGGCACGGACGCGGCCCCGAAGACCCCGAACACCCCGGCCGCGAAGGACCCGGCCGCCGTCGGGCGGGTCACGGTGGCGGGCAGGATCTCCGTCGGCGAGGGCGGCGCGCTCGGCCCCTGCGACAGCCCGTACCTGGCCCGGACGGTCGTCGGCAACGAGGACCCGCGGGCCGTCGTCTCCTACGCCTGGCGCCTGGAGCGGTGGAGCGCGGCCACCCACCGCTGGCACACCTACCTCAACGCCGGGGCCGGTTTCACCGGCGAGGACCAGGTCGTCGAGTGGCGCCCCCGGATCGTCGACAACCCCGGCTGGTACCGCGTCGTGCTCTCGGTCGAGGACGAGCGCCCGCTGCGCAGCGAGCGGTTCCTCGTCACCTGCTGACCGGCCGCGAACGCGCCGGGCGCCGGACGGCTCAGCCGCCCAGGGAACGCTGTGCCGCCTCCACCCAGCGGCTCACGCCGACCCGCTGGGCCACCGCGAGGGCGTTCTCGTAGTGCGGCCTGACCGCGTCGGTGAAGCCCAGCCGCAGCGCCAGGTCGCCCAGGGTCAGGGCGACCGGCCAGAGCGCCACCACGCCGGTGCCCGCGCCCGCGATCCGGTCGGCGAACGGCTTCAGCGTGTCGTACGCCTCGACCATCCGCTCGCGGTCCTCCAGCAGCATCCCGGCCAGGGCCCGCCAGACCATCGCCAGCTCGTAGAGGAAGTCCGGCCGGACGGGCGTCTTCACCGCGATGACGGCCCTGGCGTCGCGGTGGTGACCGGCCGAGGCGAGCGCCACCGCGTAGGCGTCCAGCGTCCACTTGGCCCCGCGCTGGTGCGCCTCGGCCAGCGGCTCGACCATCTCGGCGGCCCGCCCGTTGACCAGGTGCAGGCAGAAGGTGGTGATCAGCGGCAGGTCCTGGCGGCCCTCCAGCATCCCGGCCTTGGCGGTCAGCCGGGCGGCGTCGCGGTAGGCGCGCGTCGCCCCGGCGAAGTCACCGGCGATCATCAGGCGCTGCCCGGCGTACCAGGCGACCACGGCGGCGGGCGCGGACAGGCCGTACTGCCTGGCCAGCTGCTCGGCGGTGGCCACGTGCGCGTCGGCCTCGGCGAACGCGCCCGAGGCGGCCGCGCACTCCATCAGCACCAGGTGCGCCAGGGCCTGCACCGAGACCTGCCCGCTCGCCCTGCCGACCTCCAGCAGCTCCCTGCCGATGACCTCGCGCTCGCCCACCGGGGTGATGGCGTACGACTGGCGCAGCCGCCCGCTCAGCGCGGTCGCCAGCAGGGCCGGGTCGCCCGAGCGCCGGGCCAGCTCCTCGGCCTCCAGCGAGGCCTGCTCGCCGCGCGGGGTGGCCGAGCCCTCCAGCTCCAGGGCGAGCGTGGCCAGCAGGCTCGCCCGCAGCGACTGCTCGCCCGGGGGCAGCTCGACCAGCGCCTGCTCGGCGACGTCGACGATCTCCCAGGCGGTACGGGTGAAGTCGCGGGCCATGCCCTTGTGCGGCACGGCCAGCGAGGCGGCCACCCGGGCGGTGAGTTCGAGGTTGCCCAGCGGCAGCGCCGCGTCCATCGCCTCGCGCCGCCGTCTGCGGGCCGCGGCCATGTCACCGCAGAGCGCCAGGGCCTTGATCAGCCGCAGGGTGAGCAGCAGGCGGTCGCGGGTGCTCTCGGGGGTGTGGGTGATGCCCGACCGGTCGAAGGCGTCGATGGCCTGCTCCCACAGGGTCGCGGCCTCGCGGTGGGCGAAGCGGCGCTCGGCCTGCTCGGCGGCGAGCCCGGCGTAGTGCACCGTCTTGATGGCGGTCTCGCTGGTCCCCGCCGAGGCGTAGTGGTGGGCCAGCGCGGCCACGTCCCCGGGGTTCCTGCGCTCGATCACCGCGGCCACCGCCGCGTGCAGCCGGGAGCGGCGCAACCGGGAGGCGTCGGAGTACAGGGTGTCGCGCACCAGGTCGTGGTCGAAGCGGAGCAGGCCCGGCCCCGGCTCGGTGACCAGCCCGGCCAGCAGCGCCGCCTCCACCGCGTCGACCACGGCCTCCTCGTCACCGGCCACGTCGACCAGCACGTCCACGTCCACGTCGCGGCCGATCACCGCGGCCTGCAGCAGGATCTGCTGGGCGGACTGCGGCAGGCGGGAGATCCGCCGCCGCAGCACGTCGCGGACGCCCGAGGGCACACCGGAGATCACCTCGGCGGCCGTGGCGCGGTCGCTGACCGCCTCGGCGTCGAGCAGGCGGACCGTCTCGCGGACGAAGAACGGGTTGCCGCCGGTGCGCTCGACGATGCTGTTCACCGCGTCCTCGTCGACCTCGCGCACGCAGGTGGCCCGCACCAGCTCGGCCACCGCCTTGGTGTCCAGGCCGGTCAGGCCGACCCGGACCGGGCCGAGCCTGGCCAGCGCGGCCAGCACGTCGGCCTGCTGGTCGGTCAGCTCGCTGTCGCGGCAGGTCACCACGAGCAGCACCCGGCTGGTGGCCAGCAGGCTGGGCAGCGCGCGCAGCAGCGCCAGCGTCTGGTCGTCGGCCCAGTGCAGGTCCTCCAGGGTCAGCAGGATCGGCGTCTCCTTGGCGACCGCGGCGAGGTAGCCGCCCACCGCCCGGTGCAGCCGGAAGCCTCCCGAGGCCTGGTCGTCGTCGGGCTCGGGGGCCGCGTCGTCCAGGAGCGGGGCCAGCAGCGAGGCGTACTCGCCAGGACCGGCCGCGTTCACCAGGGTGCGCAGGATCTCCACCCAGGCCCAGCCCGGGGGCGTGGCGCTGCTGTCGGGGCAGGCGCCCGAGGAGATGCCCCAGCCGTCCTGCGACAGCCGCCTGATGAGCTGGCGGACCAGGGTGGTCTTGCCCGCCCCGGCGTCCCCGCTGATGATCGCGACGGTGAAGCGGCCGGTCCTGGCGGCCGCGGTGGTGAGCCTGCCCAGCTCGGCGTCGCGGCCGACGAACGGCTCGGGCTCCAGCGGCGGGAGCTCCACCTGGGCGATCGTCGGCCTGGGCGGCCAGGTGTCGGCGGACACCGCCTGCGGGCGCTGCCTGGCCTGCGGTGACACGGCGAGCTGCAGGCCCGGGTCCTGCGACAGGATGTCGGACTCCAGCTTGCGCAGCGCGGGGCCGGGGTCGATGCCCAGCTCGTCGGAGAGGATCGTGCGCGCCCTGCGCAGCGCGGCCAGCGCGTCGCCCTGGCGCCCGCACCGGTAAAGGCCCAGGGCGAGCAGCCGCCAGCCCTCCTCGCGGAGCGGGTGCTCGGTGGTCAGCGCCTCCAGGTCGGGCACGGACTCGGCGGGCAGGCCCATCCTCAGGCCGCTGTCGGCGTGCCGCTCGCGGGCCACCAGGCGCAGCTCGGTGAGCCGGTTGACCTCGGCCTCGGCCCACGGCTGGTCGGCGAAGTCGGAGTACGGCGTGCCGCGCCACAGGCCCAGGGCCTTCTCCAGGCGGGCCCGCGCCGGGGCCGGCTCGTCGGCCTCCAGCCGCTCACCGGCGCTGCGGACCAGCGTCTCGAAGCGCAACGCGTCGACCTGGTCGGGGGCGGCGCGCAGCGCGTACCCCGAGGCGACGGTCACCAGGAGCCGGTTGGGCCCGCCCCGCGGGCGGCCGGGCTCCAGCACCCTCCGCAGCCGGGAGATGTACACCTGCAGGCCGGACTGCGCGCCCTTGGCCGCGTCGTCGTCCCAGAGGTCGTACAGCAGCGAGTCGACGGGCACCACCTGACCGCGTGCCACGAGCAGGCGGGCCAGGACCGCACGCTGACGCAGCCCGCCCAGGTCGAGCTCGTCCTCGCCGGAGTACGCCTCGACCGGGCCGAGAACTCGGAACGCCACCATGTCAGCCGTCACGCTATGCGGGCCTTCGGATCGCGCACAAGGTATTTCCCAATCTAGCGGCTGATCGACTCCTTTTCAGGGGCCGGTGCGGCGTTCTCACGCCGGCGCAGGAACGTCCACGCGCCGAGCGCCAGCCCGCCGAAGGGGATTTCGACAGTGTAGGTCCAGAAGCCGAAAAGCAGTGCGGCGGCGGTGGCCGAGTCCAGCGGGGCGCCGAAGAAGACCAGGGCGCCGATGGTCCCGGCCTCCATTATCCCCGTACCGCTCGGGGTGACCAGGGCCGTGGTGAGGACCCGGGAGAGGGCGAACGCGGCGATCGACTGGGCCAGCCCCGGGTACGCGCCGGTGGCCTGCAGGCAGACGACCAGGATCAGCCACTGGAACCCCAGGAAGAAGGCCATGCCCAGGGTCAGCCCGGCCCAGCGGTGCCGTACGACCTCGGAGGTGTCGGCCCGCAGCCTGCCCAGCGCCTCGGAGGCGGCGTGCTCACCGGGCCGGACGCGGCGCGGCAGCAGCCGGGCCAGCACGTCCAGGCCCCGGCCCAGCAGGGCGGCGGCGCGGTCCCAGTAGAGCGCGGCGGCCACCACCGCGACCAGGACGAGGATGGAGAGCGCGCCCGCCCAGCCCGCGCGGGTCACCGCCGGGCTGAGGGCCTGCCCGCTGAGGAGCAGGGCCACGATGCCCGCCGCGGGCAGCAGGAAGCGGAACAGCGTGTTCCAGATGCCGGTGGTCAGGGTGGAGACCACCACCGCCCTGGCCGGGAAACCCCACCCCTTGGTCATCGCGAACGTCACCGCGACCCCGGCCGCGCCGCCGAAGGGCAGCAGGTTGCTCACCGCGCTGCCGCCCGCGTTCAGCGTCAGGGCCTGCAGGTGGTTCAGGCCGGGCAGGGAGGCGGTCAGCACGAACGTGTAGGACAGCAGGCTGAGCAGCCAGACCGCGGCCATCAGCGCGATCTCCCCGGGCCCCAGCGCGGCGAACTGGGCGCCGATCTGCGGCCAGGAGACCTGCTTGCCGGTCAGGGCGCCCACCACCTGGGGCATGAAGACCACGAGCGTGACGGCCAGCGCCAGCGACGCGACCGACAGCCCGACCTGCACCCACCTGTTCCTCATCTGCCACACCCCCTCGTCATGGGACGACCCCGACCAAGTCTGCCGGTCCCGTCCTCATCCTTTGGGAGGAACTTCGAAGGGGTGCCTCAGCCGGGAGCCCAGGGGGGCGTCCCGGCGGACGTACCACTCGGTGCCGAAGATCAGGCGGTAGAGCGGCTGAGGGATCTTGAGCATCACCCCGAGCGTGCGGGTGTCGGCGCCGGTGGCCTGGGAGGCGTGGGCGGCCATGCTCGCCCGCTTCTGCCGGGCGAAGCGCCGCACGGCGACCCGGTGGGTGATCACGTCGCCGGGGGAGTAGGCCCGCTCGAAGGCCCGGATGTCGAGCTGCGGGTAGAACCGCCGGGCCAGCCTCAGCCCGCGCAGCAGGGGGTCGCGGTTGACCGTGGCCTCCAGCACGATCGGGGTCCCGGCGATCTCGGCGGCCCGGCCGCCGACCCGGTGCACCTGGACGTGGTCGGGGTGACCGTAGCCGCCCGCGGGGTCGTAGGTGGTGAGCAGGTCGGCCTTCTCCTCGGTGAGGACGGCGGCCAGCCGGCCCGCGGCCTCCTCGACGTCGGCGTCGATGAAGGCGCCGTCCGGGCGGTCGTCGGCGACCCCGCCGCCGGGGGCGAGCCCGGAGTCGGCGTAGCCGAGGTTCACCACCCGGGCGCAGCCGAGCGCCGCCGCCGAGGCGTACAGCTCGGCCATCCTGGTGGCGCCCAGCGCCTCGCCGGGTTCGACGTCGGCCTGGCCGCGTTCACCCGAGGTCGCCACGACGAGCACCACCCGGTGCCCCTCGGCGGCGAGCATCGCCATGGTGCCCGCGGTCAGCAGGGCCTCGTCGTCGGGGTGGGCATGGAAGAACACTGCTGTCCTGGCGGTGCTGATCGGGTTCACTCCGTTCGCGGCTCGGATGCGCCCTCATGGGCACGCAGGCATGATCTCACGCGGGTCTACGCTGGCACGGTGAGGATCCTCCACATCAGTGACTGTTACCTGCCGCGCCTGGGCGGGATCGAGGTGCAGGTCGCCGATCTGATCCGGATGCAGCGGCAGGCGGGTCACCAGGTCGAGGTGGCCACGGCCACCCCGGGTGAACCCCTGGCCGGAGTGCACAGGATCGTCGCGCGTCTCCCCTTCGACCTGCCGGTCCACCCTCTGGGGACGGGGTACCTGCTCCGCCTGATGAGGGCGCGGCGCCCCGACGTGGTGCACGTGCACGCCGGGGCGGTCTCGCCGTTCGCCTGGATGGGCGTGCGGGCGGCGGCGCGGGCCGGGCTGCCCGTGGTCGTCACCGTGCACAGCATGTGGGACCCGGTCACCCGGGCCGTGTACCGGGGGCTGCGGCTGCTGTCGGGCTGGCACCGTTGGGGCCTGGTCGGCACCGCGGTGAGCGAGGCCGCGGCCCTGCCGATCCGCGCGGTGGCCGGACCCCGCGTGCCGGTGCACGTGGTCTCCAACGGCCTGGACGTCTCCGGCTGGCGCTCCGCCCCCTTCGGCGCACCGGCCGACGACCCCGCTACGGCGCTGCCCGGAGGAGGGTCCGGTCCGGGCCTCGATCCCGGCGCCGGGCCGTCCTTTGGTCCGGGGGACGATCCCGTACGGACCGGACCGGACGAAGGGCCCGCGCCCGTGCACGTGGTGGCGGTGGGACGGCTGGCGCCCCGCAAGCAGCCGCTGCGGTTGCTGCGGCTGCTGCGCCAGGCCCGCGCCCAGGTGCCGGCGGAGATACCGATGCGGGCCACCGTCGTCGGGGACGGCCCGGCCCGGTCCCGGATGGAGCGCTACCTGAGGGTCAACGGGATGACCGGCTGGGTCTCCCTCCCGGGCCGCTACAGCCGGGAGCGGATCCGCGAGCTGCTCGCCTCGACGGACGTGTTCGTCGCGCCCGCGCCGCGCGAGTCCTTCGGGCTGGCCGCGCTGGAGGCCAGGGCGGCCGGGGTGCCGGTGGTGGCCCGCGCGCAGAGCGGGGTGGCCGACTTCGTCCGGCCCGGCAAGGAGGGGTTGCTCGGGCGGAGTTTCGACGATCTGGTCACGTCGGTGGCCAGGCTGGTGCGGGACCGGGAGCTGCGCGAGTCGATCGCGGCGCACAACCGGGAGACCGAGCCGGTCCGCAGTTCCTGGCCGGCCGTGCTGGAGGGTTTCGAACGCTGCTACGAGCAGGCCCGCTCCATCCGGACCTGACGGGAGCGCCGCGAAGGGCGACCGACCGTGAAATGCGGCCGATCGCAAGGGGTGGCCGATCGCAAGGGGTGGCCGGTCGCGAGGGGTGGCCGGCCGGGAAGGGCGGCCGGTCGTGAAGGGCGGCCGGTCGTGAAGGGCCGGGAAAACCCGAAGACCCCCGCCGTGCGATGGCGGGGGTCTTCGGGTGTCCGGTACGGCCGCCGCGCCGCACTGCCCCCCGCAGGCGGAGCGGCGGCCGTACCGTTGCCGTCCCGGCCGGGCCCGGGTGCCTCCCCGTCGTCAGGAGGCACGGGCACCGGCGGGAGGGCCGTCAGGAGCAGGCGGCGGCGAGCTTGGAGCTGGCCTCCTGCATCTTCGACGTCAGCGGCCCCATGGCGGCGGCCGCGGCGGCCGGGTCGTTGGCGTCGATCTTGACCGCCTCGAACGAGGTCGCCATGTCGTTCAGGGCGGCGGCCACGTCACCGTCGGCGTTCGCCGCCTGGGCCTTGAGGTCGGTGCCGAGCTTGGCGGTCGCGGCGTTGAACTTCGCCGGGTCACCCGCGCTACCGGTGGCGGCGGTGGTGAAGTCGTTGAAGGACTTCGTCAAGGCGGTACCGGTGCAGACCTCGTCGTTGGCGGCGCTGCCACAGGCGGCGGTCATCGTGAAGAGGGCGGCTCCCGCGACGGCGACGGCGATACGGCGGGAGGAGAGTGCGCGGAACAATTTGTACCCTTCATTGCAGTTCGTGACAGTGGAGACCCTAGAAGGGTGACCTTGCGGGCCACTTTCACCTTGCTTACAGAAGTGACTCCTGTGACCTGACGTGATTCCATCCGGGCTCTGGGTAAGAGACGGGAATGGCTGAGGCGAACGTCGATCCGGGCTCCGGTCAGCACTCGCTCAAGCGGGTCATCGGCCGCAAGGTGCTGCTGCTGTTCGTGGTGGGCGACATCCTGGGCGCGGGCATCTACGCCCTGGTCGGCAAGGTCGCCGGGAACGTCGGCGGGGCGCTCTGGGTGCCCTTCCTGATCGCCTTCGTGCTGGCCGCCCTGACGGCGACCGCCTACGCCGAACTCGTCGGGAAGTACCCGCAGGCCGCCGGAGCGGCGCTCTACACGAACAAGGCGTTCAACATCCCGTTCGTCACGTTCATCGTGGCGTTCGCGGTGCTGATGAGCGGGATCACCTCGGCGAGCGCCGCGGCCCGCGCGTTCGGCGGCGACTACCTGGCGGAGTTCGTCTCGATCCCGGTCATCGTGGGCGCGTTCCTCTTCCTCGGCCTGATCACGCTGGTGAACCTCGCGGGCATCTCCGAGTCCGTCAAGGTGAACGTGGTGCTGACGATCATCGAGATCTTCGGGCTGCTGGTGATCATCGCGATCGGGATCTACGCCCTGATCGCCGGTGACGGCGAGCCGTCCCGGGCCCTGGAGTTCCACCCGGCCAACGGTGCCTTCCTCGGCGTCCTGGGCGGAACGGCCCTGGCCTTCTACGCGCTGCTGGGCTTCGAGGACTCGGTCAACCTCGCGGAGGAGGCCAAGGAGCCGCAGCGCGACTTCCCGCGCGCGCTCTTCGGTGGCCTGGCCGTCGCGGGGGTCGTCTACCTGGCGGTGGCGTTCACCGCCACCATGCTGGTCGACACCAAGACGCTGGTGGACTCCTCCGGCCCGCTGCTGGAGGTCGTCAAGGTGGCCGGGCTGGCGTTCCCGCCCAAGCTGTTCGCCCTGATCGCGCTGCTCGCGGTGGGCAACACCGCGCTGATCAACATGCTGATGGCCTCGCGCCTGGTCTACGGCATGGCGCGGGAGGGGATCGTGCCGCGGGTCTTCGCGACCGTGCACGCGTCGAGGGCGACCCCGTGGGTCTCCATCGTCTTCACGGTGTGCGTGGCCGCGGTGCTGGTCGCCACCGGGGACGTGAAGAACCTCGCGGACACCACCGTGCTCCTGCTGCTGTGCGTGTTCGCGATGGTCAACGTGGCCGTGCTGGTCCTGCGCAGGGACCGGGTGGACCACGATCACTTCCGGGCACCGAGTTGGATGCCCGTCCTGGGGGCGCTGGTCTGTCTCGTGCTGGTCCTGCCCATCGCCGGCAGGGCGGCGGACGTCTATCTGCGAGCGGGGGTCCTGCTCGCGATCGGGGCACTCCTGTGGTTCGTCAACCGGTTGTTCGTGTCAGAACGGAAGGGCGCGTCCTGAGGGGGTGCGCAGGTCGAGGGGCACGGGTTTCCGGGGCGGGCGAGGCTTGGTGAGAATCAGGACCTTTTTCATGTCGACTCCCTCTTTGTTGGAGTTTGAGAGAGACTACGTCAGTTGACCGACTTTTTCTGTGATTTTTTGCCGGGTACGTTCCGGGCCCCGCCGGGACGGGCCGGGAGGAGCCCGAGGTCGGAGACGGTGTGAGGCCCGGCGGGGGCCGCCCGCGGTGCGGCCGGCGGTCTCGACGGTGGTCGCGGAGCCCGGGGTCTCAGGGGCCGGAGATCCCGGCGGTTCCGGCGATCCCGGAGCCGGTGGCCTCGGCGACGGAGCTCTCGGTGGCGAAGGTCTCGCGGGGGAGGTCTCAGCGGCGGAGGTCTCAGCGGGGGTCTCAGCGGCGGAGGACGAACGCCTTCTCGTCGTCGCCCACCCCGACCGAGCCCACCGCCCAGAGCGTGCCGGTGCCCGGCACCCGGGTGAGGCCGGTGGCGGCGATGTCGTCGGTCCCCTCGTACTGCTGGCCGGAGGCGTGGGCGCGCAGCAGCGGGCCGTACTCGCGGGACCAGGAGGTCCCGTCGAAGTGCAGGACGAGCACCTGCCCGGCGTGGTCGGCGTCGACGCCGCTGATCCACACGTCGCCGGGGCCGGTGGCGGTGACGCCGTGCAGCGCCCCGCGGGCGACCGGCACCTCGACCCGGGTCCAGCGGCTCCCGTCCCAGCGCATGACCAGGGGGTTCGCGTCCTCGGCCGGGGGCCGGGCCCGCGCGGAGGCGGAGACCTGCCCGACCGCCCAGACCTCCGTCGGCGAGACCTGCCAGACCCGGTTGAGGACGCCGCCGGGAACCGGGGGCGTCCCGGGGCTCTCCCACGACCCGGCCGTGCCGTGCCAGACCAGCGGGGTGCGGGCGGCGCTCGTCCCCACCGCCCAGACGTGACCCTGGCGGGAGGTGATCCCGCGCAGGGTGCCCTCGGTGCTCAGCGCGTTGCGGAACCCGCCGTCCCCGGCCTCCAGCACGACCGCGCCCGAGGGGCCGTTCGCGGCGAACCAGGCGCCGCCGTCGCTCGTGGCGACGTCGGCCAGCCGGTAGTCCTCGGCCACCCCGAAGGGCTGGTACGGGGTCCAGTCCCGCCCGTCCCAGTGCGCGGCGAACGCGCTCGGGCCGTTGCCCACCACCCACACGTCACGCGGCCCGCCCGCGCTGACCCCCTCCAGGTGATGGGCGCCGGTGTCGTCCCCAACGGCCACCTCGCGCCAGCGGCTCCCGTTCCAGCGCAGCACGGCGGGGGTGCCCTCCCGGTCCTCGGCGCCGTCCTGGTACCCCACGGCCCAGGCGTCGCGGGGCCCGGTCGCGGCCACGTCGAGCAGCGCCGTGCTCCCCGGCAGGTCCGCCCCCTCGACGCCCGTCCAGGCGGAGGAGGCGGCGACCTGCCCGGTGGCGGAGGGGGCCGCGGTGGCCGAGGGGTCCGTGACGGGAGCGGACGACCCGGTCCCGCCCGGCGAGGGCACGGGCGGGGTGCCGTCCCGGGGGGTCGCGGGCCGGGGCGTGGCGGTGCCCGGTGCCGGGGCGGCGGTGGGGGCGGGCGTCGTGCGGCCCGCGCCGCAGGCGGCCAGCAGGAGCGTTCCGGCGACCAGGGCCGCCACCGGGCGCGGATTCGGCATGTCCTCATTCTCGCCCATGCGCCCGTCCCCGGGCCGTGCCCGCCAGGATTAGAACCTCCTGGCCGGGGCACCTGGGACGTAGGCGGAGAGGATACCGATGTCAAGGGCCGAAGAAGAGGCTGTGAGGTTTCGCGTCCGGGCCGACAGGCACGGCCGTTTCACCGCCCTGCACGCGGTGGGCGCGCTGGACTACGCCTCCTCCCCGCTGCTGAAGCGGGAGGCCGACGCCGCCCTGGGCGCCATGGACCGTCCCCGGCTGGTGATCGACCTCAGCGAGGTCACCTTCTGCGACTCCACCGGGTACGGCGTGCTGATGTACGCCCTCACCCGGGTCCGCCGGCTCGCCGGCTCGCTCGTGCTGGTCGGCACGTCCGCCGTGATGCGGAACCGGCTGAACCGCCTCGGGGTGGCCGAGCTGTTCGAGACCCGCCGTACCGTCGAGGAGGCGATGGAGACGTTTCCCGAGGCGACGTGAGCCCGTGCCGGTGACGGGAGTGAAGGCTCCGTCGTACCGGTCCGATCCGCGCCGTATGAGACAGTTGTGTTCTTGCGCAGGATCGTTCAGAGGGTTGGTCATGTTCGCGGGAAATGAGCCGGAGCCGGTGTTCACCGCCACGTCCGGGCTGCACGGTACGACGCTCGTGATCAGGGCGAGCGGGGAGCTGGACCACTACCGGACCCCGGTGCTGCGGGAGGAGATGTCCAGGGCCTGGAACACCCTGCGTTCGCCGATCCTCATCCTGGACCTGTCCGCCCTGACCTTCTGCGACTCCTCGGGGATCGGCGAGCTGCTCCAGGTGCGTCACCACGGCCTGACCGAGGGCGTGCGGGTGATCCTCACCGGCATCCAGGGGAATCTGGCCCGGCGGCTCACCCTGGCCGGGCTGCTGCCGGTGTTCGAGGTGTTCCCCTCGGTGGCCGACGCGCTGGAGGCCGCCTGAGGCGTCCCCGGCCGGGGAGGGCACGGCCGGGTTGATGACTGGGGTTCCGGACGGGTTCCGGCTTGTGTTCGGTGGTTTTCGGACGAGGGTCAGGCGGCGGTGGCGTGCTCCTGGCGGAGCCGGGCCGGGGCGGCGACGCGGCCGTCACGCTCGCGCAGGATGGTGCGGAGCACCCGCAGGCCGTCGCGGACGGCGTGCAGGTTGCTGGCGCCGTGGATGCGGCTGCGCTCGTGGCTGGGCACCTCGCGGATGACGAGGCCGGCCTGGGCGGCGCGGATGTTCATCAGGGTCTCGATCTCGAAGCCGTCGCAGTCGAGGTCGAGCGCGTCGAGGTGGCGGGCCCAGAAGGCGTTGTAGCCGTAGCACAGGTCGGTGTACGAGGTGCCGTACAGCCAATTGGTGATCTTGGTGAGGGCGGTGTTGCCCATCGAGCGGATCGGGCTGATGTCGTCGGACCCGCCTCCGGGGGCGCAGCGGGACCCCTTGGCGAAGTCGGCTCCCTCGACCAGCGCGGTCACGAAGGAGTGGATCTCCCGGCCGTCGGTGGACCCGTCGGCGTCGATCATGACGATGATGTCGCCGGTCGCGGCGGCGAACCCCTCGGTGAGGGCGTTGCCCTTGCCCTTGCCGGTCTGCCGGACGACGCGGAGGCCGGGACGGAGGGATCTGGCGACGGCCACCGTGTCGTCGACCGAGTTCCCGTCGACGAGGATCACCTCATCGATCCAGGACGGCAGGGTCGCGAAGACGTGAGGCAGGTTCTCCGCCTCGTTCATGGCGGGGACGACCACACTGACACTGAAGGCGAAAGGGGCACTGTTCATGGTCGAACGATGCACCGGGGCGCCTGCAGGCCACTTGCCAACCTCTTGCAAGCCTGACGCAGACGAACGGTCCTGAAGCATGACCTCTCCTTTTGGACAGTGAGAAGGTCGCTTTATGGACCGTCAAAAAGGGAGTATACGTCCCGACGGAGTGCGCAGGTCGAGGGGGGTGACCTCCCGGGGAGGGCGCGGACGTTGCACGACCTGGATCTTTTTCACTGCTCCGCCTCCGTGCTCGTCTTGATCACCAAGTGGTACCCATGCGGCGGCAAGGAATCACCTATCTCCGTATCACATGAAGAACACTGGCCACACGCTCCGCTGCCGTCGCCACGTCCTCGGCGTGCCCGATGCGGCCCGCCCAGGACAGCCAGAACCACCACTCGCCGTCCTCCTCGTGGGCCGCGAGCACGTCCTCGGTCCTGGCGGGCATCATCGGGTTGATCACGTGCAGCCTGGGATAGAGCCCGGTGGGCGACCTCAGGCGTACCTGGAAGGCGTGCGCCTCCAGCTGTGCGGCCAGCCGCCGCAGGTGGTCGACGGCCTCGCCGCTCTCTGCCCTCATCCGGATCACTCCCGCGGACGCCGATGGTTGCTTCTCTGCAGCGTGCGGTTTTGTGGCATCTGAGGCAATCGGTCCTTTCGCGGCATCTCCCCGGATCAGTGGAATAGAGCAGAAACCGGCCGCTGTTCCGTGGGGAAACCACGAATAAAGGGAATGCAATGCACAGGTGCGCTAAGAGCATGGTGCGCTCTTGTTAATGTTGCGTGAACAGTCCCGGGAGGAGCGCCGTGGCCCGAGGTGAGCATTCGCCCGCGTGCGCGCGCCGCTGGCGCGAACAGGCCGCGTCGCGGCAGTGGACCCACTGGCAGACCGCGCAGGCCATCCACGGATGCTGCGGGGTCAGCCTCCTCAAGGCCCACCGCCTGGCCAGGGGGTGGTCGGCCAGGCAGTCCGTCCAGGAGCTGGAGGAGCTGTGCGAGCGCCAGAGCCTGGGTGAGGCACGGGCCAGCATCGACCTGCTCAACGCCTGGGAGAACAACCGGGCCAGGCCGCGCCCGCAGACCATCGACCTGCTGGCCCGACTCTACCGGGCCAACGCCGTCAGGCTCGGCCTGGCCGGCGACTACTGCGACGACGGCGAGGGCGGCGCCAAGGTGGTGGTCGTCTCCGGCGGGGAGGCCCGCTCGCCGTACCGGGCCGAGGAGCGGGAACGGTCCGAGGAGGACATGGAGCGGCGCGCGCTGTTCCACCACGCGCTGCTCGGGCCCGGGTCGGTGATGACCGGCCGCCTGCTGGCCGAGGTCGAGCGCACCCGCCAGGACCTGGACCGCACGCTCGCGGTCACCACCGTCTCCGAGGAGCAGCTCGACCGGCTGGACGAGCAGGTGCTGAGCTACCGGCGCGAGTACATCAGCAGCGCCCCGCTGCCGATGCTCTACCGGCTGATGCTGGAGCTGTCGGACGTGCGGACGCTCTCGCTGGCCCGCCAGCCAGCGATGACCCAGCGCCGCCTGCTCAACGCGACCGTCATGCTGGCGCTGCTCTCGGCCGACGCGCTGATGAAGCTCGGCGACACCCGCCAGGCCCACGCCTGGTACGGCACCGCGCGCAACGCCGCCGACGACATGGGCGACGTGCGGCTGCGCGCCCTGGTCAGGGCACAGCAGGCGATGCTGCCGTACTACTACGGCGACCTGGCCGAGACCGTGCGGCTGGCGCGGGAGGCCCGGATGCTCGCGGGCAGCGCGCCCAGCTCCCCGGCCGCGCTCGGCGCGGCGGCCGAGGCGCGGGCACTGGCCAGGATGGGCGAGCACAAGGCCGCCAGGGTCGCCCTCGCCGAGGCGGAGCGGATCTTCGCCAGGATGCCCCCCGAGGGCCACGACCACCTGGCCTTCCGCTTCTCCGAACGGCGGCTGCAGTTCTACCGCATCGGCACCCTGATCGAGCTGGGCGAGGACGTGGACTGGAAACCGGGACCCACCGGGCTCTCCGGGCCTCCGGGGCCGTACGCCATCGACCCGGTGCTCATCCTGCTCGACCAGGCCGCGCACGTCCTGCGCCAGGGAAGGGCCGACGACGCCTGCGAGCTGGCCGAGAAGGCCCTGCTGCAGGTCCCGCCCGAGCACCGCACCTCGATCGTGGTCAACCGCGCCCGGGCGCTGTTGTCGGAGGTGCCGCAGACCCGGCACCGGGCGGCGGCCGTACGCCGCCTGGCCGATCTCGTCGCCGCCACGGCGCCGGTCAGCTGATGGGCTCGCTCGCCGAGGAGGCGTTCACCGTCCTGCGCGAGGTCTGCGAGGACCTCGGCATCGACCACCGGGACGCGGAGCTGCTGCGGGTGCGCAGCAACGCCGTCTTCAAGCTGCGCGGCGAGATCGTGGTCAGGATCGCCACCGCGCCCAACGCGCTGACCCGGCTGCCGCTGGTGCTCGCGGTGGCCCGCTGGCTCGCCGAGCAGGGCTTCCCCGCGGTGCGCCCGGCCGACGAGATCTCCCGGCAGCCCGTGGTGCACGACGGCAGGGTCGTCACGTTCTGGCACTACGTACCGGCCAGCGGGCGGCCCACCACCACCGAGTTGGGCGGGATCCTGCGCAGCCTGCACCTGCTGCCGGTGCCGCCGGTGGCGCTGCGGCGGTTCGCCGACCCGCTCTGCGAGGTACGCCGCGCCGTGGACCGCTCCGAGGAGCTCACCGGCTGCCAGCGCGCCTGGCTGAGCGACCGCATCGCCGAGCTGACCGAGCGCTGGTCGGACCTGGAGATGGACGACGCGCCGGTGCTGCTGCACGGCGACGCCTGGATCGACAACCTGCTGCGCTGCGCGGACGGCCACGTGGTGCTCTGCGACTGGGACGGCGTCGCGGTCGGCCCCCGCGAGTGGGACCTGGTGCACACCTACCACGGCCAGCGCCGCTTCGGCCTGACCGCCGCCGACGTGGACGCCTTCGCCGACGCCTACGGCAGCGACCTGCGTTCCTGGCCGGGCTACTCCACGCTGATGGAGGTCCGGGACGTCTACGCGGTGGGCATCCACATCCGCAACGCCTCCGCCGACCCCTTCTCCCGCCGTGAGCTGCCCCGCAGGCTCGACTCCCTCACCCGGGGCGAGCACAACGCCCGCTGGTACATGGCCGAGCCCGTCACGGCCTCTCCATAGGGACTCCCCGCGCGGTCCTGAACGGGGACGCTCCCGGGCGGGCGGCGGGTGCCCTCCGGGCCGCGGGCCGCCCGCTGGCCTAGGGTGGACGTGTGAGGGCTCCCACGGTCACCGGGAAGGTCATGGCGATCCTGGCCGCGTTCCTGCCCGGAGACGTGCGGCTGACGCTCACCGAGATCTGCCGCCGGGCCGAGCTGCCCCCCGCCACCGGCCACCGCCTGGTCAAGGAGCTGGTGGAGGGCGGGTTCGTCGAGCGGCTCCCGGACGGCTCCTACCGGGTCGGGACGCTGCTGTGGCAGATCGGCGCCCAGGCCGGCGGGCCGAGGGAGCTGCGCGAGCTGGCCCTGCCGTACATGGAGGACCTCTACGCCACCACCCGCGAGAACGTGCAGCTCGCGGTGCTGCACGACGACCGGGCGTTGTACGTCGAACGGCTGCGCGGGCGCACCTCGGTGCCGATCGTCTCGCGGGTGGCCGGGGACCTGCCGCTGCACGCGACCGGTGTCGGCAAGGTCCTGCTGGCCTTCGCCGCCCCCGAGACGGTGGAGCGGGTGCTGGCCGGGGAGCTCACCTCGCACACGCCGAACACCGTGGTCGACCCGGTACGGCTGCGGGCCGAGCTGGAGGAGGTCCGCCGCACCGGGGTCGCCTGCACGCAGGAGGAGATGTCGGTGGGCACCTGCTCGGTCGCGGTCCCGGTACGGGGAGCGGACGGCACGGTGGTGGCGGCGCTGTCGCTGGTGGCCTGGCGGCACAACGCCGACCTGCGCAGGCTGGTGCCCGCCGTGCAGGCCGCGGCCCGCGACCTCTCCCGCGACCTGGCCGCCTCGGGCCGGTGAGACGCCCGGGGCCGCGCCGTGCGGCCCCCGCGCCCCCACGGTCCCGGCGCCCCCTGCGGCCCCCGCGGGCCGTGCCGGTGGACGACGGTGTTTCCGCTGAGCGGAAGTGCCGGGCGTGCGCGGCCGGACCGTGCGCGATGCTCGGGGAATGCGAACTCAGGTAGGGATCGTCGGCGCCGGACCCGCCGGGCTGCTGCTGTCCCACCTGCTCCACCTGCGGGGCATCGACTCGGTGGTCCTGGAGTCGCGGAGCAGGCGGTACGTCGAGCAGCGGGTGCGGGCGGGCGTGCTGGAGCAGGGCACCGTGGACGTGCTCGACGAGGCGGGCGTGGGGGAGCGGATGCGCGCCGAGGGGCTGCCGCACCACGGCATCGAGCTGCGCTACGGCGGCGGCGGGCACCGCGTCCCGTTCGAGCGGCTCGTCCCCGGCCGGGCCATCACCGTCTACGGCCAGCAGGAGGTCGTCAAGGACCTCATCGCCAGGCGGCTGGCCGACGGCGGGACGATCCTCTTCGACGTGCCGGACGTCGCCCTGCACTCGCTGGAGAAGGACCCGTACATCACCTTCTCGGGCGAGCGCCTGGACTGCGACGTCATCGCCGGGTGCGACGGCTTCCACGGCGTCTCGCGGCCGTCGATCCCCGAGGGGGTCCTGACGGTCTTCCGGCGGGAGTACCCGTTCGCCTGGCTCGGCGTCCTCGCCGAGGTCCCGCCCTCGGCCGAGGAGCTGATCTACGCCCACAGCGACCGGGGGTTCGCGCTGCACAGCATGCGCTCGCCGGAGATCAGCCGCTTCTACCTCCAGGTCCCCCCGGATACCTCCCTGGAGGACTGGCCGGACGAGCGGATCTGGGCCGAGCTGCGGGCCCGCCTGGAGACGGTCCCGGGATTCACCCTGGCCGAGGGGCCGATCATCTCCAGGGACGTGTCGGCGATGCGCTCGTTCGTCGCCGAGCCCATGCGGTACGGCACCCTCTACCTGGCCGGTGACGCCGCCCACATCGTGCCGCCCACCGGCGCCAAGGGGCTCAACCTGGCCGTCGCGGACGTCCGGCTGCTGACCGCCGCGCTGGCCGAGTTCTACGCGACGGGCTCGACCGCCCTGCTGGACGCCTACTCAAGCAGCTGCCTGAAGCGGGTCTGGCGCGCGCAGCACTTCTCCTGGTGGATGACCACCCTGCTGCACACCTTCGACGACGACCCCTACGGGCGGCGCCTGCAGCTCTCCCACCTCGACTACGTCACCTCGTCCGAGGCCGCCGCGACCACGCTCGCGGAGAACTACGTCGGCCTGCCCTTCGACTTCGGAGCCCGACCGTGACCGCCATCGACCGCCCTTCCCCGACGGGCCCCGTCGGCCCGTCCGCGTCCCCGTCCCCGTCCGCGTCCTCCGCGCGTCCCGCCGACCCGCACCCGCCCCACCTCAGCCCCGGGTACCGCAGCACCGTGCTGCGGGCCCCCTCGCACCCGCCGCTGCGGCCCGCCCTCGACCCCGAGGCCGCGGAGCTGCTCGACCCCGTCTACGGCCACCGGCCGGTCGGGGAGCTGGACCACGACCTGACCCGGCAGCACGCGGGCGAGCCGATCGGCGAGCGCATCATCGTCACCGGCCGGATCCTCGACGGCCGGGGCAGGCCCGTACCGAACACGCTGGTGGAGGTGTGGCAGGCGGCCGCCACCGGCAGGTACGCCCACCCGCTGGACCGGCACCCGGCCCCGCTGGACCCCAACTTCACCGGGTTCGGCCGCTGCCTGACCGACGCCGAGGGCCGCTACCGGTTCGTCACGATCAAGCCGGGCGCCTACCCCTGGCGCAACCACCCCAACGCCTGGCGGCCCGCGCACATCCACTTCTCGGTGTTCGGCACCGCCTTCACCCAGCGGCTGATCACCCAGATGTACTTCCCCGGGGACCCGCTGTTCCCCCACGACCCGATCCTGCAGTCCGTCCCGGACCCCAGGGACCGCGAGCGGCTGGTCAGCGCCTTCGACCTGGACGTCACCGAGCCGGAGTGGGCGCTCGGCTACCGCTGGGACGTCGTCCTGGGCACGACCCCCTTCGAGGAGGAGTGATGGTCCCGACCCCCTCGCAGACCGTGATGGTCCCGACCCCGTCGCAGACCGTGGGCCCGTTCTTCGCCCACGCCCTGCCGTACGCCGAGGGGCCCCTCGTGGTGCCCGAGGACCACCCGGACGCGATCGAGCTGCACGGCCGGGTGACCGACGGCGCCGGGGAACCGGTGCCCGACGCGCTGCTGGAGATCTGCCAGCCCGGCCTGTTCGGCCGGTGCGAGACCGGTGCCGACGGCTCCTACCGCTTCCGCACGGCCCGGACGGACGGCTACATCCCCCTGCTGGTCTTCGGGCGCGGCCTGCTCAAGCCGGTCTGGACCCGGGTCTACCTCAGCGGGGACGCGCCGTTCCTCGCCGAGGTGGACCCGGCGCGGCGCGGCACGCTCGTCGCCCGGAAGGAGGGGGAGCGCTCCTACCGGTTCGACGTCCGGCTCCAGGGTGAGGACGAGACCGTGTTCTTCGCCTTCTGAACCCTTCCGGGTACTTCCGGGAGCCGCCGGACGGTCACTTCCCGATCGACGACATGTCCGCGTACCGCTCGCCCCTGACCGCGCCCGCGGGCACGGCCGCCTCCAGCGCGTCGAGCTGGGCCGGGGTCAGCGTGATGCCGGCCGCGGCGGTGTTCTCCTCCAGGTAGCGCAGCCGCTTGGTGCCCGGGATGGGGATGACGTCCTCGCCCCGGGACAGCAGCCAGGCCAGGGAGAGCTGGGCCGGGGTGCAGCCCACCTCGGCGGCGATGTCGCGGATCCTCGCGACGAGCGCCTCGTTGGCCGCCCCGGCCTCCCCGGTGAAGCGGGGGTGGTGCTTGCGGAAGTCGTCGTCCGACAGCTTCTCGGCCGGCTCCAGCGTGCCGCCCAGCAGTCCCCGGCTGATCGGTGAGTAGGCCACCAGCGTGACGCCCAGCTCCCGGGTCACCGGCAGGATCTCCTCCGGGTCGCGGGTGAACAGCGAGTACTCGTTCTGCAGGGCGGAGATCGGGTGCGTGGCGTGCGCCCTGCGCAGCGTCTCGGCGTTCACCTCCGACAGCCCCAGTCGGCCGACCTTGCCCGCCTCGACCAGCTCGGCCATCGCGCCGACGGTCTCCTCGATGGGCACCCCGGTGTCGCGGCGGTGCAGGTAGTACAGGTCGATGTGGTCGGTGCCCAGCCGCCTGAGCGAGGCGTCGGCGGCCCTGCGCACGTACTCGGGACTGCCGTCGATACGCCGGTCGGCCGGGTTCTCGCCCCGGACGATGCCGAACTTGGTGGCCAGGAACACCTCGTCCCTGCGGCCGGAGATCGCCCGTCCCACCAGCTCCTCGTTGTGGCCGTTGCCGTACATGTCGGCCGTGTCGAGGAAGTTCACCCCCAGGTCGAGGGCGCGGTGCAGGACCGCGATCGACTCGCTCTCGTCGGTCGTGCCGTAGAACTCCGACATGCCCATGCAGCCGAGCCCGATGGCCGAGACCTCCGGGCCGCCCCGGCCGAGATGACGCTTGTTCATGGATGCTCCTTGGTGTCGTACATCTCGATCTTCATGTCGAGGACCCCCAGGTCCTCGGTCAGGCGCGCGATCCGCTCCCTCACCCGCTCGCGATGGGCCGCCAGGATCCTCCGCCGCTCGGCGGAGGTCTCCGGCCCCCGCCTGCGCAGCTCGGCGTAGTGGCACATGTCGGCGATCGGCATGCCCGTCGAGCGCAGCCTGGTGAGGAAGACGAGCCAGTCGAGGTCGGGCTCGGTGTAGACGCGGTGCCCGCTCACGCTCCGGTCCACCTGGTGGATGAGCCCGATGCGCTCGTAGTAACGCAGCGTGTGCGCGCTCAGCCCCGAGGTGCGCGAGGCCTCCTGGATGGTGATCCCCATGGGACAACTGTGCTCCTTCGAGCGCGCTCGAAGTCAAACGGGGCCCCCTGAGGCCGGACCCCGCCCCAGGGCACCCCCGGGGCCGGCCCCCGACCGGGGCGACCCTGAGGGGGCAGGCCCTACCCCCGTCCGCTTCCGCCCAGGTCAGGGACATGACCTGGCCGGCGTCCCGGGGTGGCCGGTCCTCGGTGCTCCCGGGGTGTCTCCGGGGTCGCTCAGGGGCGGCCGGGGGCTGTCTCCGATGTCCGGCGACCCCGCCCGCCGCCATCGTTGAGGCCATGGGAAGTCAGGCGTTCACGGGATCCATGGTCATCCTCGGCGGTCACGCGGCGATCGGCGCCGGGGCCACCACGATGCTCGGGCTGCACGTGGTCACCGGTCTCGACCCGGTGCACACCGTGATCAGCGAGTACGCGTTCGAGGCGGACGGGTGGCTGCTGCCGCTCTCCCTCACCCTCTTCGCGGCCGCCGCGACGGTCATCGCGGCCATGCTCGGCAGGGACTCCGGGAACCGCGGGGCCGCGCTGCTGGTCGGTACCTGGGGCCTGTGCATGCTGCTGATCGGCGCCTTCCCCACCGACGAGCCCGGCCTGCCGCTGTCGATGTCCGGTGGCATCCACCGCTACGCCGCGTTCGTGGCCTTCCTCACCATGCCGGTCGCCGGGCTGATCATGGCGCGGCGGCTCGCGTCCGGCCGGTACGCCCGCGCGGTCCGCCTGCTCAGCCTGGCCTCGCTGGGGGTGCTGGTCCTGGTGATCCTCCCGTACGTGCTGCGGACGTTCGGCATGGAGGTGACCAACGACGACATCCCCGCGGGGGTGACCCAGCGGCTGGTGGTGGGCCTGGAGGTCGCCGTGCTGACCCTGCTGGGCCTGGTCGCCAGAACCACCCGGCGGGTGGCCGCGACCCCTCGGCGGGTGGCCGTGACCTCCCAGCGGGTCGTCGCGACCTCCCGGCGGATGGCCGGGGTCTCCTAGCGGGTCGCCGGGTCCTGATCGCCACCCTGGACGAAGGCCGTGACGCCCTCGTACTCCCCCGACGAGGCGACGCCGGTGGTCTCGTACCGGAGCAGCACCAGGCCGCTCGCCGTCACCTCGTGGTGGACGAGCCGAAGGCCGGTGGGCCTGCCCGGGTGGTCGAACAGCCGCCGCCCGGAACCGGTCACGACCGGTGCGACGACGAGCCGGAGTGTGTCGACGAGGCCCGCCGCCAGCAGGGCGTTGCCGAGCCGCGCACTCCCGTGGATCTGGAGTTCCCTCCCCGGACGTGCCCTGAGCTCCCCGACGGTCCGGAACGGGTCGCCGCGGAGCACGGTCGTGGGGTTCCAGTTCCCCTCGGTGAGGGTGCCGGTCACCACGTACTTCGGTAGCGAGTTCATCCGCGCGGCGAACGGGTCGCCCGGGTCGGTGACCCGCGGCCAGTCCCGGGCGAACGCCTCGTAGGTCCGCCGCCCGAGCAGCAGGCCGTCGGCGAGGTCCAGCCACTCGGAGGTGCGCCGGACGAAGAGCTCGTCCAGGTGGGGCACGAGCCAGCCGCCCCGGGTGAAGCCGTCGCTCGTGTCCTCGGTCGGCGAGCCGGGGCCCTGGCTGACCCCGTCGAGGGTGACGAACTGCATGAGAGCGATCCTCATCGGACGGCCCGGCTCTCCGCGAACGCGGCGAGCTGCCCGATGACCGAGCCCCATCCCTCGAAGAAGCCCAGTGTCTCGTGGTGGGCGCGGGCGGCCGGATCGCCGTGCCGGACGACGGTCCGGTAGTCGGTGCCGTCCGGATGGTCGCCCATCGTGATCTCAGCCGTCATGAGCACCGGCGCGGGGCTCGCGGGGCGCCAGGCGCTGTCGATCGCGTTCGTGAACACGATCCGTTCGAGCTCGTCGACGACCAGGAAGCTCGCGTCGACGTGCGGGACGAAGTCCACCCCGTCTTCGCTCATCCGTGTCACCAGCGCGCCGCCGGGCCGGGCGTCCAGGCGGTCGACGCGGCACACGGCCGGCGCCGGGACCCACCACTTCTCGAAGCGGGAGGGGTCGGTCCACGCGCTCCACACCGCTGCGCGGGGGGCGCGGATGACCCGTCGCAGGGACAGGTCGAGATCGGGGTTCAAAGACGTTCCTCTTTCGGATCGGTGACGAGGCGTTCGAGCCGGTCGGTGCGCTCTTCCCAGATCCGGCGCTGCTCGGCGAGCCAGCCGTCGACGAGTGCCAGGCGGTCGCGGTCGAGCACGCAGGTGCGCACCCGGCCCGACTTGACCGTGCGGATGAGGCCGTTCGCCTCCAGCGTCCGCACGTGCTTCATGAAGGAGGGAAGGGTCATCGGGAACTCGCGGGCGAGATCGCCCACGCTCGCCGGACCGCGTCCGAGGCGCCGGATGACACCGCGTCGGGTCGGGTCGGCGAGAGCGACGAGCACGCCGTCGAGCTCCGCGGACTCCGCGGGCCCCGTGCGCTCTGCCGGATACTGTGCCATTCGGCTAAGTGTCGTTCATCGAAACACTTAGCGCAAGGGCAAAGTATTGAGGATCCCGATGCGGACCGGCCGCTCCCGGTGTCGCGTGCCCGGTTGACGGCCCGGTGCGCCCGCCCTACCTTCGCAGGAAGCGACCGCTCGGTGGGTGACCGCCGGTCGGGCCGATCCGGAAGGACGCGCATGCCGGTCGTGAACACCGTCCGAGGTCCCGTCGACGTCGCCGACCTGGGGCAGACCCTGATGCACGAGCACGTCTTCGTGATCTCCCCCGAGCACGTCGACAACCACGGCAGGGGAGCCTGGTGGGACGAGGAGTTCCGGGTGGCCGACGCGGTCGCCAAGCTCAGGGCGGTGGCGGCCAAGGGGGTGCGGACCATCGTCGACCCGACCGTGTGGGGGCTGGGCCGCTACATCCCGCGCGTCCAGCGGGTCGCCGAGCAGGTGCCGGAGCTGAACATCGTCGTCGCCACCGGCATCTACTCCTACGACGAGGTCCCGTTCCACTACCTGCACCGCGGGCCCGGCCTGATGATGGACGTGCCCGAGCCGATGGTCGAGGACTTCACCCGCGACATCGCCGACGGCATCGCCGACACCGGGGTCCGGGCCGCGTTCCTCAAGTGCGTGGTCGAGGGCAAGGGCCTCACCCCCGGCGTCGAGCGGATCTGCCGGGCGGTCGCCAGGACCCACCTGGAGACCGGCGTGCCGATCACCGTGCACACCAACCCCTCGGCCGGGACCGGCCTGCTCGCCCTGGAGCTGTTCCGCCGGGAGGGGGTCGACCCGGCGAAGGTCGTGCTCGGGCACTCGGGCGACACCAACGACCTGGACCACCTGATGCGGCTGGCCGATACCGGGGCGACGCTCGGCATGGACCGCTTCGGGCTGGACGCGTACAACCCCACGCCGTCCCGGGTCGCCACGATCGCGGCACTGTGCGAGCGCGGGTACGCCGACCGGATGGTGCTCAGCCACGACACCGCGTGCTTCATGGACTACTTCGGCGGGGCCTGGGACGAGGACATCCCGCTGGTCGCGCCGAACTGGCGGTTCGACCACGTCCACGACGACGTGCTCCCGGCCCTGCGCGAGGCCGGGGTGACCGACGGGCAGATCGACCGGATGCTCGTCGACAACCCCCGACGCTACTTCTCCTGACATTTCGTCGTTTGTCATACGCCTCCCGTACGCTCCGGGGAACCGATCGACGCGAGGGGTGGAGCATGACCGCACGCAGCACGTACCTGGAGCTCTCGGAGGAGGACGGGAGCTCGCACAAGTTCTACGAGGTCGTGCTCGACGGGACCGAGGTGACGATCAGGTACGGCCGCATCGGCGAGCCCGGCCAGACCAAGGCGTCGGCCTTCGCCAGCGCGGAGAAGGCCGCGGCCGCCGCCGCGAAGAAGATCGGGGAGAAGGTCCGCCGGGGGTACGCCCCGGCCGTGCAGGGGGTGCGCCAGCGCCGCGCGGTCACCCGGCGCAGCGTGCAGAGCAGCCGTTCCACCGCCACCCAGGCGCCGGTGCTGTGGCGCTTCGCCAGCGGCGCGGCCGCGTTCGGCATCTTCGTCGACGCCGAGCGCTGCTGGGTCGGCAACCAGCGCGGCGACGTCTACACCGTCACCCACGACGGCACCGTCACCGGCCGCTTCCGGCTGCCGGACGGGGTCAAGTGCATCGTCGCCGACGACTTCTGGATCTACGCGGGCGCCGACGACGGCAAGGTCTACGACCTCGGCGGCAAGGTCCCGCGGGTCGCGTACGAGATCGCCGAGGACGTCGACATCTACTGGCTCGACATCCACGAGGGCGTGCTGGGCGTCTCCGACCGGGCGGGCCGGATCACCACCATCGACCACGAGGACGAGTTCCAGTGGGCCCGCAAGGGCAGGGGTGACGCGGGCTGGATGGTGCGCTGCGACGACGAGGCCGTCTACCACGGCCACTCCACCGGGGTGGCCCGCTACGACGCCGCCGACGGCACGCCCGTCTGGGAGACGCCCGTCAACGGCGCGGTGCTCTTCGGCTGGCAGGAGGCCGACGCGGTGTACGCGGGCACCGCGCGCGGCGCCGTGCACCGCCTGCGCAAGTCAGACGGCGTCTCCCAGGCGGTCTACCGCTGCGACGCCACCGTCTTCTCCTGCGCCACCGCCCCCGGCGGCCGGTACGTCTTCGCCGCCGACGACCACTCCTCGATCTACTGCTTCGACGAGGGCGGCGAGCGGCTGTGGAAGCTGGCCACCGGCTGCGGGTCGGCCTTCTCCATGCAGTACCTCGACGAGCGCCTCTACATCGTGACCACCGACGGCACGCTGGCCTGCGTCGACGCGAGCGAGGAGGCGATCAGGGCGGCACAGGCCGGCACCGTCCCCACGCCGGTCGACGTCAAGGCCGCCGCGGGACTGGCCGTGGTGGAGCCTGCCACGACGCTGGAGACCGTGACCTTCGACGCCGTTCCCGACGGCGGTGACGGCGTGGTGGTCGAGTGCTTCCGCGAGGGCGAGCGGCTGCGGGTGCGGGTGATCAGCGAGGGTTACGACGCGCGGCGCAACGTGCAGTTCCCCAAGGGCGTGCGCGAGGCCGGGGCCCGCTACCTCGTCGAGGGCGTCCGCTTCTCCGAGCGAGGCGGTTTCTACCGCGCGTACGGCGACATCAGGCGCCTGCTCTGAGCCACGGCGGGCAGCGGCGGCCCGCCGTGGACCGGCGCGAGCCCGCCGGGGACGGGCTCGGGGGGTGAGCCCGCCGCGGCCCGGACGGGGGACGGGCCGGACGGGGACGGGCCTGCCGCGGGCCGGAACGGGGACGTTCCGGCCCGCGGGCGGGGTCAGGCCGGGATGTTCCACTTCTGGTTGGCGGTGCCGCCGCAGGTCCAGATCTGCAGGCGGGTGCCGTTGGCGCTGGACTGGCCGGTGGCGTCCAGGCACTTGTTGGCGGCCGGGTTGACCAGGTCACGTGCACCGCTGTGGACCCACTGCTGGGCGGAGGTGCCGTTGCAGTCGTAGAGCTGGATCTGCGCCCCGTCGGCGGTGGAGGCCGCGGTCACGTCCAGGCACTTGCCCAGGGCACGGATCGTGCCGTCGGTGCCGATCGTCCACTGCTGGGCGCCGGTGCCGTTGCAGTCGTAGAGCTGCACCGGGGTGCCGTTGGCGCTGTTGGCGCCCGCGACGTCCACACACTTGCCGGCGATGCCGGTGATCTGACCGGTGCGGCCACCGGTGCCGCCCTGGGCGTAGACGCGGACGTAGTCGACGGTGAGCTGCTGCGGGAAGGTCGTGGACGCGTCCGGGGAGCCGGGCCAGTTCCCGCCCACGGCCAGGTTGAGGATCATGTAGAACGGGTGGTCGTAGACCCAGGGGTTGCCCCTGGTGTCGGCGGGCGTCTTCCTGGAGTACTGCACGCCGTCGACGTACCAGGTCACCGAGCCGGGCTCCCAGTCGACGGTGAAGGTGTGGAAGGCGTCGGCGAACGCCTGCCCGGCGGGCAGGTCGTAACTGCCGCTCAGCGGGTTGCCCCCGGAGTAGCCGGGGCCGTGCAGGCTGCCGAGCACCTGCCCGGGGACACTGCCGACGTTCTCCATGATGTCGATCTCGCCGTTGGCCGGCCAGCCGGCGCCCCCGGTGCCCAGCATCCAGAACGCCGGCCACATGCCCTTGCCGCGCGGGAGCTTCATCCGCGCCTCGAAGCGGCCGTAGGTGCGGGTGAACGTCGTGGCCGTGGTCAGCTTGCCGGAGGTGTACTCGCAGGAGCCGTACCAGCAGCCGTAACCGGACGGGTTGCCCTTGCGCGCGGTGATGACCAGGTTGCCGGCGCCGTCGTGGGCGATGTTCTGGGTGCCCGTGGTGTAGTACTGCCGCTCGTTGTTGCCCCAGCCGCCGCCGCCCACGTCGTGGCGCCACTTGGCGGCGTCCGGGGCGGTGCCCGCGGCGGCGTTGAACTCGTCGGACCAGACGAGCGGGCCGGGGGCGGCCGAGGCGCGGGCGGTGACGGCCTGGGGGCCGGTCGCGCTCGCCGGGGAGGGGACCAGGGCGGCGGAGGTGAGGGCGAGCAGCGTCGCCGTCAGCAGGCCGCCGATCCGCGCGAGCGGTCCGCGCGCGCGTCGTCGGCCGCCCGGGGAGGCCGGGTAGGCCGGGGAGGGGGTCGGGACGGTGGAGATCATGGGCTGTTCCTTTCGGACCGGTGTCGACCGGCGGGGGGTGCCATGGTCTAGAAGCCGGCGGTGACGCGGGTGAAGTCCCAGTCGGCCTGGGCGATGCCGCTGCAGTTGGAGGTCACCCCGCCGCCGGGGCAGGGACGGTCGCGGTTGACCGACCAGTAGGCGAAACGGGTCAGGCCCTTGGAGCGGGCCCAGTCACGGATCTGGGTCCAGGCCGCCACCGTGGTCAGTTCCTGCTGGTCGGACAGGCCGTTCATGCCGGAGATGCCCATCCGGGCGTAGGCCTGCGCGTC